>CAJTRL010000063.1 GCA_910578715.1 uncultured Lachnospiraceae bacterium
TGAACCACATTTACCGGAAATATAATAGATAAAGCATCAATAAATAACCTTGCATTATCCATTATTGCTCTTCTAATAACCAGACTGCCTTCACTAACACATAGTATTTTCCCTTTATCCGAAAGCCCTTTTTTCAAAAGACAATCAATAAGCTGTTTAGAAAAGATTAAAAAATCTTCTGTATTAGCCTTAAATCGACTTGACTGCTGAGTCAAGACTTCAAAAATCATATCAATAAAATTCTCTTTGGTACTGTCATTCCATTCCTGTTTTTTATATATTTGTAGAATTTTTTTCAAATCCTCATAGCTTTGCGCAATTCTAATATATTCTCCGATGTGTTCAACGACATATTCATCACCCTGTAATTCCGAAAGATACTTTTCATCATTTGTTTTAACCTGAGAAAAGTCTATTACATCCATTTCATATATAATGCGATTTAATATGACCTCCTTTTTCTCCTCATGCAATATCAATCCATATTTCAAATCAAAAATTTCATCTACAATGTAACCTTCATATTTTTGACCGAATTCAAAAATATCTCTGTGCATTTTAATGTCATTATAAATTTCCGGCATAAAGTTTTTAAGATACTGCACCGCAATAATTGACCTGAACCAGTCCTCTTTCAAAAACTCTCCGCTTATGGCTTCAATGCCTTCATTCAATGTTTCTACATTTCTTTTGATTCCCTTTAAGTAATTCAGAACTTTTCTGGATATTGTAATGTCCTTCTTAACCCTGCTTATCGCCTGTTGAATTTCATTAATTTTTTCTTTTCCTTTTAACAATTCTTCGTTTTTCTTATTCTGAAGTAGATTCATTTCCTTTGCTACTTCGTTTTCAAGCCTCTCAATAAGATTATACGGAAATCGGATTATCATTTCCCTGATTTGCTCTACGCTTCTGTTTTTCATAAGAATTGCATTCATGTCCAGAATAAATTCGTCCTTCCAGATATCCCCGATAAAATAACCCATAATTTCCTGATAATCCACCTCACATAATTCCAACGTGTAGCTGACATATTTTTCGAGATAATCAGGGCCATATTTCTCAATATGTTGGGTATCTTTTTTTCCTTTCAGAAACTTATTCTTATCGACAAGAAATATTGTTTTGCAATGGTGAAGCTCCATACTCTCCCGTATAACTTTAAACATCTTTGCCTGATATTCCCCATCGCATCGGTCTAAATCATCTATAATCAAATAAATGGTTTTATTTAAATCATCTAATTTATCGTTTAAATAGTCTCTATCGTCAATACCTTTACCATCTACAAAAACTGTGAAAATCTTTCTCAACGGCTTGATAGCCGTATCTTCCAGCAAATCCGAAAATGCCAGAAAATACTTTTCAATCAAATCTTTATGTTCAAGAAAAACATTATTCTTTTTTAATACATCCACTATCTTAGCAGAAATTTCTGACATTATTTCGGTAACAGTTTTTTCACTCCCCGCATAAACCCATATAAAGTTTTTTGTTTCCAGTTTTTCCTCCAGTTTCTTAACAAAACTTGTTTTTCCGCTTCCCCACTCTCCTGAAATCATGATTGCGTATGGTTCCTGCTCTAACTGTTCCAGCAACTTGATAAAATTATCCAACTGTTTTTTTCTGGTCGGAAATAAATCAGAATTTGGATAACCATCTGCTTTATCTTTTTCTTTTACTTTCTTTTGTTTCTGGATTTCCAACAGTTTTTTAAGCAACAGAATTGACATTTCCATTGCAACGACGCAGCAAGTTCCTACCAACCATTCCAAAGGCTCCAAGTGTCGTGTGGCTGCCAGTAAAAGCAGCTCCAGATATACTGCGACTTGCATATACTGACAGCATTGCAGCATTGGTGAAATTATCCGTTTGAACATAAGGCCTAACAGCACACCGTATACGAGAATGCCTCCAGCAACAAACAGGAACGCTATTACATTAAAATAGACATACTCTATTTCTAACGCCAGGCCAAGCAGGCAAAGCAATTCGCCAATTGTGGAAATGATAGCGCTGTAAATGAACTTATAAACTAATTTAATACAAATATATCTCAGATTTTCTCTGAAAATATAAAGTCCGATAAAGACAATAACAGCAAAGATAAAACTACTAATTCCAAGTATTGATTTACTATACAGATAATATTCATCAATAATATTTTCCATAAATCCCATTTTTACAGTGTTCCTCCTGGTATTTTAATTATTTGTCCTCAGTATATTTGAATTCTCCGTAAACTTTTTGATTTATTATAACAAATATTTTTTTATAATGAAATGCTTGCAAAATGCTAAATTTTCTCGATTTGATACTATTTTGTCTTCCTAATCATTCAAATTTTACTCACATTTATGGTTCCATTATCTACAAGTCCTCAATCAATACAAAACAGAGCCGATTCACAGCTTGATAAAGCCAGTATCTGCTCTGTCTTTTTAAAACTTTACTCCAACTTGTGGACACAGTGACCACAAGTTAAAACTTTTATGTAATTCCTTTCTCCTCCCATCCCCCGCCGTACATATCGTGGTTGACTTCCTGTTGATAATAATGCTTCATGGTCGATGGCGCATTGTACAGGGCAGTAATCATGTATGCCTTGACATTGTTTATCTTTACGGTCGTATTCTGCATACATTCAATGACATATAGCAAATGAGAACTGTTCAGCATCAAAAATCTTTCCTTTACCAGTTCATACGGATAGATTTCGCCGCTAATCCTTACTGCCTTATGCTTTACGCATACAATCTCGCAGATTAACTCATACAGTTCATGGTACAGCTCCCTGTCATGGTAACTGTTATTGCTCATAAAAGCATCATATTCAATGTTCTCTTTTATCTGCTCTTTATATCCGGACAGGAGACTTTCCCTATCTGTCCTGTCAGTCGCATCAATCCTATCCATCCCATCATTCCCGTTTTTATCCTGGTTGGATGGATTGATATGATAGGAGTAATCTCTGTAGATAATCTCTGCAGTATTCTCTGTATATGTATCGACATTCCGGGATATAGGTATCTCCCGTTTGAGAGGGAGGGTATGGAAATTTTGGGAGGGAGCTGTGGACAATTCCGAAGGGGCCTGTCCCCCTTTTGGGATGCCCCTCCCTCCGAATTTTTCCACAGGGGTATCCGGTTTTGTAGGGAGGCTCCCTCCCGTTTTGTCACCAGTACCCGCCGGGCATAGCTTTTTCTTCTTATCCATGCCCGGTTCTCTCTCCGGATAGGTCAGTTCGTATAATCTGGGCGGAACAAGCTCCACATACATGACGTTATTGGATACCAGTCCGTCGCCATGAGAAACAATACGGAAGTCGCGCTTTATGACTTCCAGTTCCTCCAGCCTGTCGATTGCGGTCTTAACTGTTTTCTTGGATTCCCCAAAAAGGTCGGCATAGTATTGGTAGCTCTGCCGCAGAATGTCCTCGGAAAATTTCTTTTTCCAGCCTGTAATCTGTCCCGTATGCTGGTCGCGCACTTCCGTCGGACGGTACCAGTACACGATGTCGGACAGAATAGCGATTGCCAGAAGATAAGGCTTCCCATTTTCTTTCTGCACAGTCCTGTACCAGATGGCCGGGACGATGTTCCCGGTAATGTTCATGGTTCCCATTGCATCCACAATGGGATTTCCACTCGTCAGATAACCCATCACCGCACCGTCCTTTCCCCTTTCCATTTTTCAAGCAATTCCAGTATAATACGCTCTATATCCTCATTGCTGTAATCGCTCTCAAAGTATTGGCTGATTTTATCGGCTTTTATCGTCACTCTGCGTTCTTTAGGCTTTTCCTCGGAAAGAATCAGTTTCACCATTGCAGACGTAAGTTCCCCGTTTTTCCCGTATTCCTTTAATTTAGCTGACTGTGCGGCATTTATGCCGCTATTGTTTTCTTCCAGCGCAGTAAATACCCACCCCTGTGCTTCGCCGTCAAGGAAAGAGATATCCAGTCCCTGCATGAAGCCTAATTTCTTTGCATCCACCATAGCAAGAAGTCCGTCCGACAGGCGGGAGAGCCAGATGTATCTCTGGACTGTCTTTGCGCTCTCTCCGGCCTCTTCTCCCATTTCCTCAATGGTTCTGCCTCCCGCTTTTTTCCCCTGATGCTTTAAGGCTTCGTACTTCATCCGGTAGGCTTTCGCTTTTTCACTTGCCAGAATGTCTTCCCGCTGGATGTTTGAGTCCACCATGATGATTGTCGCTTCATCGTCGGAATAATGACGGACTACTACCGGCATTGTTTCTTTTCCTGCGAGTCCGGAAGCGTGTTTTCGGCGGTGTCCGGCTATGATTTCATAGCCGCCGCCTTTTCTGGGTCTTGCAATCCCCGGCACGAGTACGCCGTACTGACGGATGCTTTCTACTGTTTCTTCCATCTTTTCATCATCCAGTACGCGGAATGGATGGTTTTTGAAATCATGTAAATCACCTAAAGGCGCTTCGATGATATGTTCCGTCGCGTCTGCGCCTTCAGATGCCCCGAACAAAGCGTCATAACCGTCCAACTTTATTCTGTCTGCAACACTTCTTTTTGCATTAGCCATTAGACAGCACCTCCTTTGTCAGTCCCGCATAAGCTGCCGCTGCCCGTCCTTTGGGGTCGTGCCTGTAAATGCTGATTCCAGCTGCCGATATTTCTGCCGCCCTGACGGAAACAGGAATAATATTTTCAAATATCTTTATTTTATCGCCGTATGTTTCTGCCAAAAGACTGCTGATTTCTTTTGCGTAGTTCGTCCGGCTGTCCACCATCGTCATTAAAATGCCCTCTATTTCCAGCTTAGGGTTGATTTGGCGCCTTACCCTACCGATTGTCTTAATGAGCTGCTCCAGACCCTTAATGGGCAGATATGCGGCCTGTACGGGTATCAAAACCGAATCTGCACAGGCTAAGGCATTGATGGTCATCATGCCGAGCGACGGTGTACAGTCTATAAGGATATAGTCATACAGTTTGGCCACACAGCCCACATACTCTCTAAGAACTGTTTCCCGGCTGATGATATTGACAAGCGATACCTCTATTCCGGAAAGCTCTATATTCGCCGGAAGCAAGTCAACCCCCTCATTATGATGAAATATTCCCTCGGATGGTTCCGGGAAGTCCTCGTTTACAATCCGTTCCATGATAGTCGCAAGCGTCACTTCCAGCTTGTCCGGCTCCGTATATCCGAGGCTTGCCGTAAGGGAACCCTGCGCATCCGCATCAATAAGCAGAACTTTCTTCCCCTGTTTTGCAAGTCCTATCCCTAAGTTTCCCGTCGTGGTCGTTTTACCGACTCCGCCTTTCTGGTTCGCAACTGCGATTACTTTACACGCTTTCCTCATATCAGACATAACTTTTCCTCCGTCTATTTTTTATTTTTCTCAACATCGGCATACACACGAAAATATTTATTTGTACCCTTATTGGCAAATGGCTCGGAAACGGACAACACTGTGATTCTTCTATCCCTTTCAAGAATTTTCCGAAACCACTTTAAATCCCTTGTTGTTCCTTGAAGCCTTATTTTCAGCATCTATATCCTCCATTCTTTTCATTCTTAATTGCAATATTCCGGATAGCGGAGCCTGACTGCTTCCCAGAAAAAAGGGGCGTAACCGCAGCAGAATAAATCCTCTACCGTATAGTATCCGTACTCGTCCAGCTGCTCTTCCACATCATCATGCTCAAAAACGCTTGGCGCACTGTTGCAGTATAAGTTAAATGCCAGCCTTACGACTTTTGCGCTCCCGCTGGTTATCCAGCCTTCTCGGAGGCAGTCCGTATTGATACAGTCTGTCTTAATATTAAAAATCTGTTTGATGTTGTTCCTTGTGTCCGCACTGATTCCGAGGCAGTATATCAATGCCTGATGGTACACATCCTGTATCCTGCATTTTGACAGGTACAGGTAATAAAATTTTTCGTGTTCTTTGTCTTTAAAAGTTATGTCCTCTGCTTTCTGCCCTGTGAGCAGAATCGATTTGATATTTGCTCTTGTCGCTGTGTTTGTCATAAATTGTGACCTCCTTTTTAATTTTGTTTTCTTTTTGCCAGACTATAACAAAAAAGGACAGCCCTATTCGTTAGAATAAGATTGTCCTTCAGGCGCTATATTAGGTTGTTCCTCTACATCATCAAGTATTATTCAGTACCATTGGGTAAAAAATTGATGTACAATTGATGTACTAACCCTATTTTGATGTACAACAGAAACTCTTTTTACTCCTCAAGAAGTTTCCGTTTTCTCTCAATCATTTCGTCGATTCTTTCTATGAAAGACGCTACATCCTTGACATTTTCGCATCTTTCGATACGTCCGTCAGGGTATACCCTTTTTGATATGCTGCCGGCTCCGCAGGCGACTATGGTCTGTTTCTCCTCCATAATCAGAATATTATAAATGCCGTATTTTCCCTCTTTCGCATAGCCGACATTTTCAAAATTCCCCGACATATTTTTCTGCCTGTAAAGATAATAGGGCGCCATTCCCATGCTGCGCGCGCCGTCTTCCGCAATGCGCATCGTCTCTTCGGTATTGCACAAAGCCGAAATGCCATTTGCCGTTATCCACTCCGCCAGCCGGGAAGCCCTTTTTACCGCGAGAGAATGCACCGTCAGACTGTCCGGTTCCAACGTCTGTATGGCCCGGATGGTACTGCGGACATCTTCCGCCGTTTCTCCCGGAAGCCCCAGAATGATATCCATATTGATATTATCGAATCCGGCTTCTCTTGCCATGAAAAAGGCGTTTACCACCTGTTCCACCGTATGACGGCGGCCGATAAACTGCAGCGTTTCCTGTTTCATCGTCTGTGGGTTGACGGAAATCCGGCTTACATTATGCCGGTACAGCACGCGGAGTTTTTCTTCCGTGATGCTGTCCGCCCGGCCCGCTTCTACCGTAAATTCCTGTACGTTGTTAAAGTCAAAAGAGGTTTTCAGTTTTGTAAGCAGTCTGTCCAGTTCTTCCGCCGAAAGAGAAGTCGGCGTGCCGCCGCCGATATAGACCGTGTCCAGAATCCTGTCGCCGTATACGGCCGCAATGTAACCGATTTCTTTTTCCAGCGCTCCCAGATATTCCGATACCCGCGCCTTCCATGCGCTGATGGGAAACGATGTAAAAGAACAATATAAGCAAGTAGTCGGACAAAAGGGGATTCCGATATACAGGCTATAACCGTTTTCATAGTGAAGCGGCTTCAAAATACGACGCTCCCGCTCTGCAATTTCCAGACTGAGCGCTGCTTTTTCGCGGCTGACAAGATGCTGTGTTTTCAGAAAAGAAAGAATTTCCTCCTCCCCTTTTCCCGCTTCCAGCATGGCCATCGGGATTTTGGTCGGACGGATTCCCGTCAGATTGCCCCAGGGAAGCGAAATGCCCGTCTCCTCCCGCAAGGAATGATAGAGAAAACGTTTGAAAGCATTTTTATAATCCCTCTGCGCTTCCTCATCCACATGCCATATGTATTCGTGCGCCTGTTCCGGTGCCCCGGCATCCGGTTCTTCCGGTTCCTCTTTCGCTTCCCCGCCATCCGGCTCTTCCGGCCTCATCTTTCCTTCCCCGGCCTTTTCCAATGCTCCCTCTTTCGCATTCCGCCTCCGGACTTCCCCCGGTCCGCCCGTCATCATGACCCGGAAAATAACCGTCTCCTCAGAAAATGCCAGTTCCATCTGCGGCGTCCGCTCCCGTATCGTTTTATCTTTTATCACCGATTCGGGCGTCAGCACCCGTACTTCTGCTTCCGGGTAAAAAGCCTTGACAAGTGAATGGATATCGTATTCATACTGTGCCTTATTGGATTTTAAAATAATCATAAACATTTTCCTCCGCGCAAACCCTGTTCCCATCATACACTATCCGCCCGCCCATGTCTAATCCCATTCTCCAAAAAATATCCCCTCTCTCAAAAAAACAACAAACAATAAAAACGAACTGTCAGGAGAATTGCCCTCTGTCAGTCCGCTTTTAAAAGGCCTTTTTTTCATGCTATTTTTTCACGCCGCTTTCATTCTCCGTCGGCAGTTTTCCATTTTCTCTTTAAATCTTATTAAACGGCTCCTTATAGCATGCCACGCTTCCGAGCTCTTCCTCAATCCGAAGCAGCTGATTATATTTGGCAATCCGGTCGCTTCGGCAGGGCGCCCCCGTTTTAATCTGCCCGGCGTTGACCGCTACTGCCAGGTCCGCGATAAACGTATCTTCCGTTTCGCCGGAGCGGTGGGAAATAACCGTCTTATAGCCGTTTTTGTGAGCCATCTCAATTGCTTCCATGGCTTCGCTGACCGTCCCTATCTGATTTACTTTTACGAGAATTGCGTTGGCGGCCTGTAATTTAATGCCCGCATCCAGCCGTTTCGTGTTGGTTACAAACAAATCGTCCCCCACCAGCTGAATCTTTTCTCCGAGCGTTTTGGTCAGAAGCTGCCAGCCGTCCCAGTCGTCCTCAAACAGGCCGTCTTCGATGGAGATAATCGGGAAACGCTCCACCAGCTTTTCATAGTATGCGACCATTTCGGAAGCGCTCCGTCTGATTTCCTGGTTCCGCATGCGGGATTCTCCCGGAAAATAGTAAGTGTCCGTCGTTTCCTCATAAAGTTCGCTGGCCGCCGCGTCCATCGCAATCTTGATATCCTGTCCGGGCGTATATCCGGCCGCCCTGATGGAATCGACAATCAGGGAAAGCACTTCTTCCGCGTCCGCCAGAGACGGTGCAAAACCGCCTTCATCCCCGACGCCCGTAGAAAGCCCCTTCTGGTTGCAGATTTGTTTCAGGTTATGGTAGATTTCCGCACAAATCCGAAGCCCGTCAGCAAAACTTTCCGCCTGTACCGGCATTATCATAAATTCCTGAAAATCCACGGTATTATCCGCATGTTTTCCGCCGTTTAAAATGTTCATCATAGGAACCGGAAGCAGTCTCGTATGGGCGCCGCCAAGATAGCGGTACAGCGGTATCTGAAGCGCCAGCGAGCTGACCTTTGCACAGGCCATCGAAACGCCGAGCGTCGCATTTGCCCCCAGATTGCTTTTATTTTCGGTGCCGTCCTGGTCTATCAGAATGCGGTCAATCAGCCCCTGCTCAAGCGCATTCATGCCAAGCAGCGCCTCCCTGATTTTTGTGTTTACGTTATTGACCGCTTTCGTTGTTCCGAGTCCGAAATATCTCGTTTCGCCGTCGCGCAGTTCCACCGCTTCAAATCTTCCCGTGCTGGCGCCGCTCGGCACGGCCGCCCTTCCCGTAATCCGTTCCCCGCCCGGCTCCTTTTCCACCGTCACTTCCGCTTCCACCGTCGGATTTCCGCGGGAATCCAATATTTCCCTTGCATGTACTTCCACAATACGCAGCATCTGTGTCATAAAAAAACCTCCTTTGAACATACCTTTTTCCCAGTATGTCCAAAGAAGGCTTTGGTTATTCGGTGTGTATCGCCGCCAGCGGGCTTAATTTCATCGCCCGCAGCGCCGGGAAGAATCCTGCAACCATGCCGACCATAACCGCGAATATCAAAGATAATCCGGCCAGCCAGAGCGGAATATAGGAAATAGACGAAGAGCCCGATATCATCATCCCGCCATTTCCCGCCCCTGCCGCGACCTTGTTAATCACGGCGGATATCAAATAGCTGAGTATCAGTCCGATAACGCCGCCGATAAAACCGATAAAGCCCGCTTCCATCAAAAACAGGGAACGGATATTCCGAAGGTCGCATCCCAGCACCTTCATGACGCCGATTTCTTTGGTCCGCTCATAAATGGACATCATCATCGTGTTGGTAATGCCGATTGCCGCAACGAACAGGGACACCGCGCCGATGCCGCCGAGCACGGCCTGTACATACCCCATTGTTTTCTGATTGGATTCAATCCACTCCGCATTGCTGTTCGCTTCATATCCCATATCGGTAATCTGTGTCTGAATGTCGGTCACATTATCCAGCTCATCCACCTGTACAAGCAGCTGATTATAAAAAATTTCTTTATAGGGCTTGCCCGTTTTGGTAGACGGCTGTCCGGGAATGACTTTATTTTTAAATACTTTTTTCAGCTCCGGAATCAGCTTTTCAATATCGCAGAAAGTATACCAGCCGTACATGGCATATTCACCTTCGGGAGGCGTCAGCTGTACGCCGCAGGCTTCAATCAGGTATTTTTTGGGCGGTTTTACCGGCTGTCCCTCTCCCTCCTGTGGATATTGGGACTGCCAATAAGCGCTCGTATCAAAAATAATGAAAATCGGGTCGTTCATCATGTCGATATCCGGCAGTTCTCCTGTCTGCCAGTACCCGGCGCCCGTTTTGGCGTTGGAAAAATCCTGTAACACCTGATAGCCATAGAAAAACTTCAGTTCCTCATCCGCCGCGGAAGGAAGCTCTCCCTCTCCCACTTCCATGCCGAGGTTTGCAATGGCGTCTACCGGCATCGCCCGCAGATTCATATAATTTTCATAAGCGCCATACCTGGCGATGGCGGACATCTGCAGAACCGGATAGACATCCTCCACATGCTCTATGCTTTTTATCGTTGCGATTAACTCCTCATCCAGACGCTTGACATCTTTGTCATTTCCATCATAGGAATATGGCTCATATACGGTAATCTCCGTCAGACTTCCGTAAGATTCATACTCTTCCATCAAAGAACGGCTGAGTCCCAGGCCGAGAGAAATCATCACCACGATAGAAGCGACACCGATAACAACACCAAGAACCGTTAAAATTGTCCTGACCTTTCTCTTCCAGAGGTTACTGCTGCTCATCCGCAGTAAATCAAGGAATTTCATAGTTACTCCCATCCGCCTGCTTTAGCAGGTACTCAAATCAATAGTTGAATTTATTCAACATTACTCCCATCTGCCTGCTTTAGCAGACACTCAAATGCTCAAACGCACTGGCTCTAGTTCTTATCCTCATCTATCGACAGCAAATCATCCGCCAGAAGCGCCGCTTCTTTTTTCTTCTTCCGAATCTTTACGAAGGCAAAAATTCCGCCTCCTGACGCAATAAGCAAAGCGACTACAACAATCGCAATTATCTTTCCTTTCCCTGAGCCTTCTTCCATCTCTCCTTCGCCCATGTCCATCATAATATCATCCGATACGAAGTCTTCAAAATATTCTTCCGTCACATATAAAGTAATGGTTCTTGTTTCCGTCGTCACATTGCCCGCGTTATCTTCATAGGAAATATCCACGTTAATCGTCCCGTCATCCATCGTCGCCGCGGCGCCCGTCACCATCACATCCACATTTCCGGTGGCGCCGGACTGCAGATTCCCGACAAAGGCCGTTGACTCCTGAATGGAATCCGCATACATCTTAACCTGTACATTATACAGCGTCGTTTTTCCCGTATTATAAATGCTGAACATTATATTGGACTGGGAGCCCACTGTAATGCTGTCGGGCACTACTTCCGGCGTACTGATATCAAAGCGGCTTTCCTGGTTGATTGGAATGGAAACGCTCGCTTTGTCGGTCAAATCGAACATAGAACCCGCATCGTATTTCATATTTACATCGAGAACATAAGGCTTCTGCGCCAAATCAGCCTTTGCCGTCATTTCGATTTCGATGACCGCATCCGTGTCCGGCGAAATTTTATCCATATAGATAGAACTGGAACCGGAAGTCGGCAGAAAGGCCACATAGGTATTGGTCTTATCCTCTCCTTCCACAGCTGCCTGTAAATCGAATAACAGGTTGGTAACCGCCAGCTCTTTTGAGGTATTTTTTACATGAATATTCAGGGTAAAGGTATCTCCCGCAAAGACCTGAGACGGATTCGTCTCAAAACCCGTCACGATGATTCTCGGCTTCGCACCGCTGCTCTCTTCCCCGCTGCCGCCTATTGTACCGCTTCCCGGCCGTCCGACCGTGCGCACATATACTGTCACTTCGGCAGGTTCTTCACACCGGATGCCGGATTTGGTATACCATACACGGAATTTCAAAGGGTAATATCCGCTCATGACGTCTTCTCTCGCCGTAAAATGGAACGTAAACTCCCTGCGGTTCTGCATGGCCGCCTCATAAGTCGTATTCCCCGGAATATAGGGTTCTGTCTGAAGATACCCTGTCTTATCCGGCACAAAAGGCCACTCCGTCACAATCGTTGAGGTCTCCGGTTCAATAATCAAATCGTTCAGCTCTTCCGTTCCGAAATTGATAATTGGCAGAACGATGGACACTGACTGTCCATAACTGACCGTGGGCGTCGCCCAGTTATCGCCCACCTGCAAAAACTCGCTGGTCGTCACCGTAACGTTTGCCACCGCCGTAGATTCCATACTGCCTTTGGTGGATGCCACATAGGCTTCCAGCTCGCCGACCGTCATTTCCGTATTGGCAATATAATATACCGCACTGTCAAAAACCTTATGCAGATTTTCCATTACTTTCTCATCCAGGCGGTACCGCACTTCCAGGCTCTGCATATAATAAAGCAAATCAGCGTCTGCTTCGCCTCTGTCATCATCGTTGATGATACGGTCCGGATTATCGGTTTTGATGCTGGAACCGTCCGGCAGCGTATTACCGGATATCGATGTCGCGTCCGCATACATCCCCGCCGGTTTCGCCAGAAAACACATCGCCGCCAGTCCAAGACCCAGAAGTCCTCTTTTCCACACTTGTCTCTTACACATTTTCCTTTTCTTCCTTCCCTCGATTATCATCTATCTGTACGATTTTTCCATCTTTGATATGCAGTATCACATCGGCAAATCCTGCCAGATAATTATCATGCGTTACCATAACCAACGTCTGGTTTTTTTCCCGCACAATTTTCTTCATCAAGTTCATGACCTCTACCGACGTATTGGAATCCAGATTTCCGGTAGGCTCGTCCGCAAAAATAATTTCCGGCTCCACCACAAGCGCGCGGGCTACGCCGACACGCTGCTGCTGGCCGCCGGACATCTGATTCGGCCTGTGTTTTTTATGTTTCGTCAGCCCCACCAGGTCTAACATCCCTTCCGCCTTTTTGTTCCGCGTTTTCCTGTCTATCCCCTGAAATGTCAGCGGCAGAGCCACATTCTCTATGGCGTTCATCGTCCCCATCAGATTAAAGGACTGGAAAATAAAGCCGATATGCTCCCGCCTGAACGCAACGAGCTGATTCTCCGTTTTCTTTTCCATATGCTCTCCGGCAATAATGATTTCGCCTTTCGTCGGCTTTTCCAGACCGGCCATCATATTTAACAGCGTCGATTTTCCGGAACCGGATGTGCCCACTATCGAGCAGAAATCGCCTCTGTTTATCTCAAAATCCACACCGTTTAGGGCCCTCACTTTCGTTTCTCCGACCCGGTAGATTTTATATAAATCCTTTACACAGATAACAGGTTCCGCCTGTTTCATTTTTATAACCATACTCCTTACCCTTAAAGTTCATTCTTAATTTCACCCTATTATATAACATATTCCCTCAAAGTGGTACTGTTTTTTCGCGTTCAATTCTTAATATTTCTTTACAAATCTCCTGTTTAAAATTTTCACATTTCTTTCAAACCTCATATTTAAAATTTCACATTACCCTTTCAAACTATACGGAAACCGCTCTGGGAAATACAGGAACATATCCGCACACAAGGCCGCCCGATTTTTCAAACGGGCAGCCTCTTTCGCATTTCTGTATTAAAATTAAAACTTGTCAAATGTTCAGGTTAATCTTCCGCATCAAAAGCCGTTCTTTCCACGACGAAATCCGGCACCTGTCCGCTTAAGAATTTATAGTAGAAATATCCCCTTTTATACGGATAATCCGAATCCGTTTTGAAAGTTACCACGACCTCATACCCTTCGTCGAGTATTCTCGAATCGTTCCAGTACAAATCCGAGCGTGAATCAGAAGGATACAGATTCTCCACAATTGCCGCGATTTCCTCCGGGTCGGTAAATTCCTTCCTGACCGAATGCTGTGTATCAACATAGGATGCCTGTGCGCCGTAACTGTAAGTATTTGCCGTATCAAAATACTGTTCCTGGTCCAGATAATGCCAGTTCGTTACTTCCAGGCTGAGCACATCCTCCGCCCGCAGCTCCACCGGATATACGGCCTGATATTCTTCCAGTACGGCCAGAGTATTCGTAAAGCTCTCATATACCGGAAAGCTCATGCTGATATAACTGTCATTGACATTCCAGTTCAGCCTTCCGCACGGCCTGTTATAATGTGCCATCGTAAAATCAAACTGCTCCATGTCTTTTAACCACATTTCCCGGAGCCTTTTCGACTCGGAAGGCGGAAGGTCCGTTTCTATCGTGCCGTTCGTATAGGTAACCGTCCATTCTCTTTCCATTTCCGAAAAAGCAGTTTCCACATCTTCTTTTGTCATCATGTAAAAGCCGTTTCTGTATTCCGGTGTCCCGATGATTCTGTTGAGCAGCTCTTCATTGGAGCTGTCCCCCAAATCAACACGAAAAGCACGAACGACTTCCCTTCCGGACTTTAAGCGGTATAATATTCGGACTTCCCGACTGTCTTGTGCGTTTTCCAAATCCATTCCCTGGCTTTTACGGGCCAGTTCACAGACCGCGGCCGTATCCGTCAGGAACATATTCTCCCGAAGGAATTCACTGTCGCCGATATAACGAATGGACTCGTCCGCTTCGTACCACTCCCAGTAATTCTGATAAGGCCCCATATCCAGCGCAACGCTCTCCACCTCTTCCGCTTCCGGCACATAAGAATCGTACCCGAAAAGGTCGAACTGGAAAATGCAGAAGATAAAGACTGACGCGGCCGCCGCAATTCCGGTCGAAACAAAGTGTTTCAGCGCTCCACGGATATCCGCTTCGTAAATTGCTTCCATAACGATACAGCATAATACGGTTCCCCCCGCCATACTGAACGCGGTTATCACTGTATTATAATAGGTTGCGTCATAAACAATATATCCTGCAAGAAGTCCCGCAACGAGGGAAACGGCAATCTTGATAAAAGAATTAAACTGTTTAAAAGCCATCGCTTTTCCCGCCGCCTCCGAAGGGCGCTTTCTATAACACAGCCAGGATAATGCCAGAAGCAATAACGCTGCCACAAGCCATTTCCCATAAATGGGCAAAATTGTCTTTATCACATCTTCTAACAGCGCAACACTTTTTAACCAGGATATTTTATTGCTATGCTCTATCACAATGGACCCTGAAAATCTTGATTTCACAAAGTAATAGGTCGCCGTGCCAAAAAAGTTCTCCCGGAATACCATCAGCATCGTATAGGCAATATAAGCAATGCCTAACAGAATCACTGTCGCAAATCCGGTAATAATCACATTGCCGGTCAGCATAACCGCCAGAACCGCCGTATGATAAACGATGAGAAAATACAACAGGTTCAGGATAAACGCCAGCCCGCATTCCGCCATACATCTCCCGGTTACGATTCCCTGTGCTGCCGCCAGAACAACCGCCGCCAGAACACTTATCAGCGCGGGTATGATATATATCAGAATACCGTTTGTATAAATAGTCATAAAACGTCTTTTTTGTGAGACAGGAACACTATGATACATATCCACTTTTTTCCGGTCATACAGATAGGAAAAACCCTGTACCGCAATCACAATGGCAAGCAGCGCGATTGGAAACGTGCTAAGCGGCTGGAAACCGAGCGCATCCTCCGCCGCTCCCTGTAAAGCGAGTCGGTAATCTTCCACCGTTTTGTAAACGCCGTCGCCGTTCCGGAAATGGATTCTGCTTATGTATGCCATTAAAACGCCCGGATAAAGTATGAGCTGGCCCAGAATGCTGACAACCCAAACCCAGATTCTTCTTTTATTATTTTCTTTACTGCTAGCTAAGAATGAGCTTTTTGATGTCATAACCCACTACCTCCGTTTCGCTGATAAATATCTCCTCCAAAGATAAGGGCAGCACTTCGCAAAATACCGTATCGACTGTTGCGAACCGCGCCATAATCTCCTCTTTCGTGCTCCGTACCGTAAACGTACAAAGCGAGCCCCTCTGTTCCTTTTTCAGAATATCCATTCCGCCGAGCGCCTTACTTTCTTCGTCGGGGGAAGTAAACACACACTGTACCTTCTGGATATTGCATTTCATATCTTCCAAATCTTTGGAAAGCAGAACGCCGCCTCTGTGCAGCAGCCCCACATGGTCGCAGATATCTTCCAGTTCCCGCAGATTGTGGGAAGCGATAACCGGTGTCAGCCCCCGCTCTTCCATTTCCTTTGCCAGAATGCTCTTGACGCCCTGACGCATCACCGGGTCAAGCCCGTCAAAAGTCTCGTCGCACAGAAGATATTTCGTGTGGGAACAGATTCCCAGCAGAAGCGCCAGCTGTTTTTTCATGCCTTTGGAATAGGTATTGATTTTTCTGCGCCTTTCCAGATTAAAATTTTTGAGGTACTCATAATATTCTTCTTTGTTAAACTCTTCATAAATGCTGCTGTAATAATGTTCCATCGTTTCCGCATTCGCCCCGGTAAAAAAATAAGGCTCATCCGCAATGAAAAACATCCGTTTTTTCGTCTCCACATTGTCGTACACCGGCATGCTGTCAACCGCAATCGTTCCTTCGTCCGGTTTTAAGACTCCCGCAATCATGCGAAGCGCAGTGCTCTTTCCGGCGCCGTTCGTTCCAATCAGTCCAAAGACTGTATTTTCTTTGATGACAACGCTGACGGAGTCCACCGCTTTGATATTGTCAAACGTCTTGGTCACGTTATACAGTTCAATCATATACTTCTCCTCTCCATCCTCATTCATCCTTCCGCTCCGGCACAGACAGCCTGCTGCACAACGGACAGGATTTCTTCCCCTGTCACGCCATATTCCATGACTTCTCTTATCCGTTTCAGAATTTCATCCAGACAGTTTTTCTTCTTTTCTTCCAGCAGCTTCTCCGTGCCCGCGATAAAATTGCCTCTTCCTTTTACCGTATAAATAAATCCTTCCCGCTCCAGCTCCGTATAGGCTTTCTGAATCGTATTCGGATTAATGGAAAGCTCCATCGCCAGATTTCTGACCGAAGGCATCTGCTCGCCGGCCTGCAGGGCTCCTTTTAAAATAAGCACCTTGAACCGCTCCGCAACCTGTTCGTAGATGGGCCGGGTGTCTTTATAATCTATCAGTATCATGGTTCCTCCTTCCCACTAAGTGTACTATCATTGTTAGTACACTTAGTATAAAACGAAACCCTGTTGTTGTCAACAGGGTTTTTAATAGTTTTCATGCCCGCATACGCAGCTCGTATTCTTCTTCCGGCATGGGTCGTGCAAAATAATATCCCTGAATCATATCGCAGCCGACGCTCGTTAAGAACTTATACTGGTCTTCCGTTTCCACGCCTTCCGCCGTAATTGCAATGCTCAAATCCTGGGCCATGCGCATAACGCAGCGGATGATGCGCTCGCCTCTTTCATCGTCATAATCGTCAACAAAGCTCTTATCCAGCTTCATGACATCAATTGGAATGGATTTTAACATCATCAGGGAAGAATATCCTGTTCCAAAATCATCCATCAGAATCATGAATCCCAAATCATGCAGTTTTTCCATAATCTGCACAAATTCGTCCTTTTTCTCGAACATGGCGCTTTCCGTAATTTCCAGCTGGATATATTCGATTGGCACGCCGGACTCATCGAGAATTGCCTTGTATTCGTCAATAAAATCCGGATTGTCAAGATGTCTTCTGGATAAATTTACGGACACGGGAACGATACCGAGCCCTCTGTCCAGCCAGCGTTTCTGGGCAATGCAGACTTCCCGGAACACATATTCATCCAGTTTGCAGACAAAACCGCTCTCTTCTGCCAGCGGAACGAAAAGACCAGGCGACACCATCTGCCCGTCGGAGCGGCGCCAGCGTACAAGCGCTTCCGCGCCCGCCAGCTTCTGCGTTTTTGAATCATATTTGGGCTGGTAATAAACGACAAATTCATGATTGTGATAGGCATACTCTATCTGGTCGGACAGTTGTTTTTTCTGAAGTTCTTTCTCTTTGATTTCGTCCGTATAAACTTTGTAGATGCCGTTTCTTGCCTGCTTCGCCAGATTATGGGCAAGAGACGCACAATCCAGCATGTCCTCAATATTATCGTCTCCGTTTTGCACATAATGAATGCCAAATACCGGGTGAAGCAGATATTCCAGCGTTTCCGAAAGGCGCAGCTGCTGGATATTTTCCGCCATTTTCAGAATCCGCTGCCTGATTTCTTTTTCCTCTTCATAAAACAAGAGCAGATAAAACCGGTCCGCCGTGCTTCTTGCCACAAATTCTTCTTCCCGGCAGCTTTCCTGTAATGTCCTGTAAATGAAACGGAGAACCTTGTTTCCCTCTTCATAGCCGAACAAATCATTTACCAGCTTGAAATCATCCAAATCCATCATAATAATTGCAATATTTTTATAATGTACCTGTGTTCTGCGCTCCACTTCTATTTTAAATCTTGCTAACGTATTTCCTCCGGTCAGTTCATCCACATACAGAAGATTCTGCATACGCTGTTTCTTTCTTCGTTCTTCCTGCAGAATCACAAAAGCGATAACAGCGCAGACCACCGCCAGAATGCCGCACATCAGATAGGTTCTGTGAATAATATAATTGGAGGTGTTTTCCATAAAATCCACGGGAACCACATCAATGAGGAACCAGTCTTTAATGCCGAGCGGTGTAGAATACATATATTTGCCGACTTTATTATAAAAAATGACATACCCCGTTTCGCCATTTTCCAACAGTAATTTTAAATCCTCGACCGACTGGTAATTCCGCTCGTCCGCTTCCGTCATGGACTTGAAAATATTGGTCATATTCTGGAAGCTGGTCGGGTGCGTGGAATCCATAATCTTATCGCCGTCGCGCTCTATGACATAGGTATAGCCTTCCCCCTCAAAAGATGAGACTTCCATCACGTCTTTCAGACTGTCCATCCGGTAAGGCGCGCACAGGACACCAATCACTTCCCCGTCATATTTTATCGGCGCACTGAAAACAATAATCTCTTCTCCGTCCATCAAATCAATCAGCGGGTCGGAAATACAGCTTTCCCCCCGCATGGAAGCCTTGAAATATTCTCTTTCCGAAACATCCGCCATTTCATCTACCGTGGTATGAAGAATGCCGTCTGCCCGGCAGAATCCAAACCGTTTGAAAGAATAGCGTTCCTCAATCTGTCTTAAAATATCCAGAATCTCCTCTTCTTCCATCTCTCCCATGTCGCTGATTCTTTCCGCTATTTCATCCAGTGCGGCCAGGTCGCCTTCTATTTCCTTCTGCATGACAAGGACATTCTGGCTGGAAACCTCTTTTAACGTATTCCGCACCAGTCCCCGCAGCTCATCCTTTAATTGATGGGAATACCATGCAAAAGCCACCACGCTGACCATAAGCAGCCCAATGACATATCCTACCTTGAAAATGGAATCCCTTTTACGTTTCATACTAAATACTCTTGCCCTTCTATAACCCACCCAGTTGTCCGATATTCCTATGAAATATCCACAGGAAATCACTCCCCGATGTCAGACGCACAATATAATTTCAGCATTTTTTACAGGCATATGCTAAAATATAATTACATATTAGTCTTATTATACAATGTTTTCCACATTCTGGATAGCCCTTGTTCCTATTTTTCTAAAATTTTTCTTAAATATTTTCATAATATATTTTCATCTGTCATTCATTTTTGACAATTACCTATCAAAATAGTACAATTGAAATATCAACTGAAACAGGAGGCATAGGATGAGCTCATTGTCAAACAGCAATATTTCAAACGGTAAACAGTTTTTCACATGGGAACGGATGACTCTTGGCGTCTGCTATTACCCGGAACACTGGGACGAAAGTCTGTGGGCGGACGACCTGGCGCGTATGAAAGAAACGGGTATTTCCGTCATCCGCATCGCAGAATTTGCCTGGAACAAAATAGAGCCGCATGAAAACGAATATGACTTTTCTTTTTTTGACCGTTTCTTAGACCTTTGTCTGGAAAAAGGAATCAAAGTTATTTTCTCCACCCCCACGGCAACCCCTCCGGCCTGGCTGACGGAAAATCATCCGGAAGTCTTAAACGCCCGGATGGACGGCGTGCTCTACCGGCACGGCTGCAGAAAACACTATAACTATAATTCCCCCGTCTATCGGAATTACTGTCAGAACATCGTGACGCGCAGCGCCATGCACTACGGGCCCCATCCGGCCGTCATCGGCTGGCAGATTGATAACGAATTAAACTGCGAGCTGCGGGAGTTTTATTCGGAAGCGGACGATTCGGCTTTCCGCGACTTTTTACAGGAAAAATACGGAACTCTCGACGCTCTGAACCGGGCCTGGGGAACCGTTTTCTGGAACCAGACCTATACGGACTGGAAAGAAGTCCATCTTCCCCGGCTGACTCCGGCGGAAGGGACGAATCCGCATAGGAAACTGGACTACTGCCGCTTCATAGCACAAAGCGCCTTCCGTTTCTGCAAAATGCAGGCCGATATCCTGCGCAAATATATCAAACCGGGAGATTTCATCACCACCAACGGCATATTCTCCCTCATCGACAATCACCGGATGGCCAAAGAATGTCTGGATATTTATATGTACGATTCTTACCCGAACTTCGCTTTCGGACTCGGCTCGCAGCCGAAGGAAGACCCTTTGTGCGACAGATGGAACAGCAAAAACCAGAATGAAGTCCGTTCCGTCTGCCCCCACTACGGCATTATGGAGCAACAGTCCGGTGCCGGCGGCTGGACGGCCAGAATGGAGGGACCGGCGCCCAGACCCGGCCAGCTCACCCTCTGGGCAATGCAGAGCGTAGCTCACGGCGCGGATTTTATCTCCTTTTTCCGCTGGCGTACCTGTACCTTCGGCACGGAACTGTACTGGCACGGCATTCTGGATTACGATAATCGGGAAAACAGGAAATTACGGGAAGTAAAAGACTTTTACAAGAAATTTCAGACGCTTATGCCGCTTTGCGGCGCGGAATATGTAACATCCTTCGGTCTGCTCAAAGACTATGACAACCTATGGGATATGGAAGCGGATATCTGGCATGCGCGGATTGCTTCCCACAGCGACAATGAAATTTTTGCCGGGGCCGAACTGTCCAATCTGCCCTATGATATCCTGTATCTGCGCGATGACAGCCGCCTTTCCGAGCTGATGCGCTATCCGGTTCTGCTCTATCCCCACCCGCTCCTGATGAGCGAAGAGCGGGCCGCGCTGCTTACGGCTTATGTGGAAGAAGGCGGCACGCTGATTCTGGGCTGCCGCAGCGGCCTGAAAAATCTGAACGGCATCTGCGAAATGCTGCCGCAGCCCGGCCTCTTACAGCCTCTTACCGGAACGGATATCCGGGACTTCACCTATACGAGCCCGGCGGAAGAAGAAATCTATGCGGACTGGAACGGTGTACGCCTTCCCATGCCCGTTTTTAACGATGTCCTGACGCCGCTTTCTGGCACGAAAGTGCTCGCCCGCTATAAAAACGGCTATTATGCGGGGGAAGCGGCCCTGACGGAGCACCGGGGCGGAAAAGGCCGGACGCTCCATCTCGGGAGCGCCTTTTCCAGAGAAACTCTGCCGGAGCTTCTGGCCTATGCGGGCGCCGTATCACCTTTTGCGGAACTCATCGAGGCCGACGGAAGAGACGTGGAACTGACCCTTCGCCGGAAAGAAAACAAAACATTCCTGTTTGCGCTGAATTTCCGCCCGGTGGAAATTTCCTTCGTCCTGAAAAAGAAAATGCGGTTTCTTTATGAGGACAAAGAAGTTTCCGGGCCGCAGACCCTTCCCGCTTTCGGGACGGCCGTTTATGAGGTTTTATAGTGCTCTATTTTACGAGAAGCGATTTTCCCGTCATCTCTTTCGGCTGTTCCATGCCCATCAGCTCGATAATGGTCGGCACGATGTCCGCCAGACATCCGCCCTCCCGCAGTTTGTAAGAAGGGTCCGCGTTTACCAGAATAAACGGCACCGGATTGGTCGTATGCGCGGTAAAAGGCGTCCCCGTTTCATAATCAATCAGCTGTTCCGCATTGCCGTGGTCGGCACAGATAAACATCACGCCGTCCACTTCCTTAATCGCTTCGACCGCTCTGCCGACGCATTCATCCACCGCTTCAACCGCCTTGATTGCCGCCGCTTCCACTCCGGTATGCCCTACCATGTCAGGATTTGCAAAATTGATGATTACCACATCGTATTCGCCTGATTTAATCGCATTCACCAGATTATCGCATACCTCGTAAGCGCTCATCTGCGGCTTTAAGTCATAAGTTGCAACATCTTTCGGAGAATTAACCAGTATTCTGTGTTCCCCTTCGTTCGGCTCTTCCACGCCGCCGTTAAAGAAGAACGTCACATGCGCATATTTTTCTGTTTCCGCAATTCTCGCCTGTTTCATATGGTTGGCCGCAAGCCATTCC
>CAJTRL010000064.1 GCA_910578715.1 uncultured Lachnospiraceae bacterium
AATATTCGCTTGCCGAATAAATTCGGCTATGAAAAATCTCTGATTTTTCAACCTATTCACCGCTGCCCAGCATAAATATTTTCAATTTTTCATACGCCTGTTCCTGATACTTCGGGCTGACTCTGAATTTTTCTCCACTTTCAAGCATTATTTGCTTTTTATTCATTCCTGATATGTATTTTACATTTATCAGGCAACTGATTTTAACCCTGACAAATCCATACTGTTCTATAATTTCTTCTATCGAATTCATTTTACCGCGAAGTATCCGAACATCTCCATTTGTCATGTAAAACTCGACATAATGGCCGCTTCCCTTCAGATATACAATATCCGTAACACAGAAAATACGCGTTTTCTTTCCTTCGGGAATCAAAACAATTTTTGACCGTTCACTAATTTTTTTCCTGTACAACGTCAGAGCCCTGTCGAGGTCCTCCGGCAGATTTGTTTTTCTGACAAATGCAATCGGCTGACAGTCAAAACTCTGAAAAACATATTCGCTGTATGCCGACACAAAAATAATATTACGGATTTTTTTATCTGACCGCCATTTCTGAACCCATTCCATGCCATTATATCCCGACAGTTCGATATCCAGAAACAGAATATCGCATTCCGCCGCGTTACTTTCCAATTCCGATACGCTTTGAAAAGATTGGATGCTAAAATCCAGGCCATGCTCTGAGGCAGCCCTCTCAATCCTGTTTTCCAAAACTTCCGCGAAGATTTTATCATCATCCAAAATGACAGCCTTCAATTTTTCATCCATACATTTTCCACAACCAATATCACTTTTCGAGCAAATCCTCTATTGATACTTTCAGTATCTGAGCCATAGCCCTCAGTTCAAAATCTGTCACGGTGCGCTCATGGCTTTCAATTCTGGAGATTGAGCCGCGGCAAATATAAATTGCATATGTTTCCAGCCGGTCCGATAAATCTTTCTGACTCATTCCCAGTTCCAGCCGATATTTTTTAATATTATTTCCAACGATATTCTGTACCTGATAATCAATTATTCGTGCCATACTTTTCTCCACCATTTTGACACAAATATTTTATTATATTTAAAACTAATGTATGTCCTTTTACAGGACATGCTGGGAAAATAAGAAAATTTTGCTATTTTTTGTCATATGAACAGTTCAGTAAAATAAAATCCAATCACTTCAAATTTTTATATTTTCTTTATGAAGCCGTTTCTCTATACCTTAATACATCATATATCTTTCTTTCCATAATGTAGTTACAAATGTTATCACACAACAAAATATTGTTTTTAAAACACTATAAAATGAGATAAAATATTAAATCATAATATTTTTTGTTGTAGTAAAAACACTGCAGACAAAAAAATGTTTTCGTTTCCAACTTACAAGATACCTTATCTGCAATCATCTTTATACACAAAACGCAATTTTTGTCACCTTTTCCGCAATATTTGCATCAAAGTATTCCTCCGTATCATGCTATAATGTTAGCAGAAACACAATCCTCAAACACACGGACATATAAACAGAACAATGAAAATGCAGACCGACAATACCAAAAACAGAAATACAGAAGAAGTAGATACAGATAAAAAATATAAAAGAGGCAGAACGAAAAAAGAAAAATCCGCTATCAACATGCAGCCAAAAAAGAGAAAAAGAAAATCTTCTCATCCTTCCGGCCGGAATGCGGCCATAGCCTTTTTTTCATGTTTCTTACTATTAATTGCCGTCGCAATTATCGTTGTTCTGATTGCCAAATTTCTTCTGAATGTCAATATTACCGGTACAACAGCCAGTGCTGATGTCTCTGGTACCTCTGCAGGCTCTACCGTTAATTACAACGATGATGCCTCTGCCAGCCCTACCGTTAATTACAGCGATAATGCCTCTGCCAGCCCTGCCGTTAATTACAGCGATGATGCCTCTGTTGTCTCCGCCTTCAATTACAGTGCTCTGACTCTTCTGGCTTTTGTTATCGCTGTCTGGACCAGTCTGAATATTTATAATACATTCAATAACCAGTCCGTTGCAGAAATAAAACAGAAATACCTGGAATTAAACAAGCAGATTCGCTGGTTCTTCTTCCTTGAAAAGGTAAAACAGTTTTCCTGGGCGGATGTATCAAAACTGTTGCCCTATTCTCCGGAAGGAGAGAAAAAACTTACGGAAAGCATGATTGAGCAGTTAATTGATATTGCGGAAAAAATCTTAAAGTGCGAATGGGAATTTGAGCACTGTATGAATACTGTATGTACAGAACACTGTACGGAACTATTAAGGACTATAAGTGAAAATAAAGATTTCAAAAAAACAGAGTCTCTCACGATTTATCTTAAAATCATGGTATTTTCGCTTTTTACCTATACGGAAAGAATTAAACTCCGGCGGACCGAGAAAAAAGACAGCCGGAAGGAAACCATTAACACCGCCAAACTGGAAAGCTATATTGAGGAATACACCAGCATATATGAAGATTATGAGCAACAATCCTATATAGATGATGATTTATGCCAGTATATGTGCTTAATGATTGCATATATGAAACAGCTCCTGTTTGAAGCAGATGCTGCCCAAAACAGCGGCCGGTATACTACCGGAGAAAAGTTTTCAGATATTGAAAATTGGTACCAGAAATCCATCAGCGGCGCGCATCCCAGCAGTCAGTGTCTGCAATATTATGGCATCTTTCTTGAAAAATGTAAATCAGACCTGGAACAGGCACGGGAGAAATATGAGCTGGCAATGAATAGCGGAGACTTCGACCCAAAACTATATAATCTGACCGGCTCTCTGTATTTGAAGCTCTTTGATAAGGAAAATCAGATAAGGACGAGATTTGAAAAAGACAAAAAACTATTGGCCGAGCGCACCTATACGGACAGCCAACATCTGATTGATAAGGCAATAGCCATACTCGAAAAAGGGAAAAGCGCAATGCCGGAGCTGACCGATACCTATGCCAATTTAGTGAAAGCATATATGTATAAATGGTTAATGAAACCGAAAAAGAATCTCTTATGCCGCAGGAAAGCCTATGAGATGATGTCCATCGCAAGAAATCTTTCGACCGGAAGGGTTGTCCTGTTTGCGGAAAGAAACCTCTACGAAGCAGACCGAAAATACCAGCGGGCAATGCGCCAGAACGACAAAATAGCGGCGTTACTGTCCGACTCTGAAGATGTCCTCCTTGCCCGGAAATTATATTCATCGCGTTTACCTAAGTGTTCATCGCTGTGAAACTGGGGCAAAAAAAGAATTATTCGTTGGGATGTGCGGAGAAAAGCTCCGACTTGCTTACCTCCCCATCCCACAAATAATTCGAATAATTTTTTCCCTGTCATCCCGGTACATGCTGTAATCGCCCTGGAGACTTTCCAGCCGCCGCAACACGTCTCCCAGATTATCTTTCAAATCCCGCCAGGATATCTTTATCCCGTTGTTCCGCACCGTCACTTTTTCTAACAGCGCCTTTTCCTCCAGCGAATCGCTGAACGCGAGCAGAGCGCATTTCTTTCCGTTCAGCAGAATTTCCGATACAGTAGACCAGCCGCATTTCGTAATCACATATTCGCTGGCCGAAATATAATCCATCGTATTCATTACGTTGTCCGGAAGATATACCACATTTCTTCCTTTCAGCTTCACTCCCCGCGTCGCAATAAAAGTATACGGCAGACTGCCAACGTCGATTTCTTCCGTCAGGGACACCGACATCCCCACGCTGACAAATACCAGCGGCGTTTCGTACTTCCGGCGGATTTCTTCGGCCTTATGAGGATTCCCGGTTCTGGCAGTCAGAGACACCTCTTCGCATCGTCCGCAGTATTGGCTCATCTGCTCCACATGCAGCTCATATAACAAAGTCTTATCTGCCAGCGCATAACATTCCCGATAGGGAGCAGCATATTCTTCCCCCAGATATAACCGGTAATGGTCATACCATGTAAAATTGGAAATCAGGATGCCCGGAATATTTAATTCTTTCGCTGCCCGGAATATCCACGGCGTCACATCGGAAACAATCACATCGATTTTATCGTTTACCAGCCGTTTCTTTTCTTCCTCAATCAGCCCGCCCCAGTCCGCCGTTTCTTTTTCCACCCCGAGCCGCATTCTTTCTGTGTCCACTTCCAGGTGCCCCTGTTGATAAAGCAGTCCGCATTCCTGATAATCTTCGTTATATACAAGCCGTTCATCACAGTGGGCCAGATTGCGTCTTATCATCGCAGCTCTCTCTGAATCCGTCCTGATAAAAACGCGGTTACTGACATCATCTTTCCAGAGCTTCTCAATCAGCGGAATATTCCTTGCGGCATGCCCGTACCCGTGGTTACTGATATAAAATGCAACATTCATCCTGTCTACTTCCTTACTTCATCAATAATGAACGGCGGCCTTTTCCTTGCGGCATCGAGGGTCCTCCAGATATATTCCCCAAGAAGTCCGAGCATTAACAGAATCAGCCCGGAGGAACACAGTACCACGCACATCAGAGACGGCCAGCCGGCAACCGGCGTTCCCACGGTGAACCATTCCACGAACACCTCAATTCCCATAATAATTGAAAAGACAAAAAACAGGATGCCGATTATCCACATCATTCTGATTGGCACATAAGAAAAGCTAATCATGGAATCCAGCACCAGCTTAAATTTCTTGGCAAAGGTCCATCTCCCTTTACCGATTTCCCTTTCCCTTCTGTGGAAATATATCCTGTCCGTCTGAAAACCCGCCCACAGAACCTGAAGCGTCAGCGAAGAATTTTTTTCATCCAGCTTCAGTAACACCTCGATGACCTTTCTGTCCAGCAGATAGCAGTCGCATCCCCCGGAAGGCATATTTTTATTCGCGAATTTCTGCATCAGTTTATAATACAGCCCGGCAAAAAACTTTGTCGCAAGGCTGTCATCCCGTTCTTCCCTGACGGCCAGCACGACTTTGTTCCCTTTTTTCCAGCTTTCATACATCTCTAAGATGATTTCCGAATCTTCCTGTAAGTCCGCCTGTTTTGTAACCGCACAGTCTCCGGTGCACACGGATAATCCGGCCAAAAGCGCGGAATGCTCCCCGAAATTTCTTGACAGTTTTACGCAGACCGTCCTGTCGTCCCTGTTTTTAATTTTATTGATGACTTCCCAGGAACTGTCGCCGGAGCCGTCGTCCACAAAAACAAGCTCGTAGTCTTCCAGCTGTCCCAGCACCTTTTTCTTCAAATCTTCATATAATAATTCCAGCGTGTCTTCATTCCAGTAAACAGGAATAATGATAGATAGTTTGCTCATTCCGATTGTCCTTTCCTTTCAGGCCGCACATACTGCCCCGGTTCCGGTACAGATGCCGCTCTATTTCTTTCTGCACACGATAAACAGCGACAGGCCCGGCAGCCAGATTTTATGTCTGTTCAGAAACGCGCAGATTTTATAGTCCAGATTTAGAAATCCCGTAACCAGTCTGGTTACCAGGCCCTTCTCCTCAAATTTCCACCCGGTCGTCACTTCATGTTTCGGGTCGATTGGCAGGTTCAGCCACTTCTGCAGACCTCTTACGCACAGTAAGGAGAAGTAAAAAAAGTGTTCTTCCACGATTTCGATTTCCGGGATTTTCTCCATGATTTGCGCAATACTTTTCCTGTCATATCTTCTTAAAAGTTTTACGATGACGTCATGTTCCGAAAACAGCTTCTGGAAGGACGGTACTGTAAAGAAAATAAGTCCGCCCGGTTTCAGCCTTTGGCACAGCTTTGTCACATATTCCACTTCGTCTTCCATATACTCCAGGGAATCCATCATCAGCGCATAGTCAAAATCAGTTTCCCCGGTTTCTTCCAGATACCTGAATCTGCGGACCCTGTTTCCTTTCTTTCCCGTCTTCTCATATCCGATATCCACGGCATATAAAATATCCTTTTTCCACCTTCTCATCAGCGCCCTGTCAAAATACATATCGCCCGCGCCGATATTGAGATAACGCTTTTCCTCCCCGGTTTTATGGACCTCCCTCAGCCAGGGTTCCATCGACTGCAGAACGCATCCGGTTCTGCTTAATTCCCACGGGTGTCTGCTTTTCATTTTTTTGGATGTTTCGTTGATATCCATTCTTGCCTCCATGTGTCAGGCGGACATGCCTGCATATTCATTTGACTCCATTTTTATTATGACACTTCTGTCAGTTTAGTGCAGAATGTTTTTCCGCTCCATTTCATCGACCAGGCGGCTCTGCGTCAGGATTTCCTTCCCCGCATTCTCCCGCGTTTCCCGGTTTTCCGTACAGGAACCGAAATACTCGATGGCATGGGCGAACTGGTCATCCGGCGCGGTTTTTATGACTTCCTCGGTCTGCCCCTTTATGATAATCTGCGTTTCCATTTCCGCCGGGGGCGTAAAAATGCGGGGCGCCAGAATGCACGCTTTGCTTCCCCATATTTCCAGCTCGCACTTATAGGAATTGTCCATGCCGAACGCAATCTGCGCTTCCACAGCATTTTGGTCCGTTAAGACAGCGCTTCCGTACATATCCACATCGTGCCTGTCCGTATGATGCAGCGCCGACGTAACCACATGAAGGCCGTCGCCCGTAAACAGCTGCACCGCTTTCAGCGCATATCCTCCGCAGTCTAAAAGCGCGCCGCCGCCCATTTTTTTATCATAACGGAAATCCTCCGCGCTCCGGTAGGGGAATCCAAAGGCGGTACGAATCAGGCGCAGCTCCCCTATTTTCCCTTCCTCCAGCAGTTCCCTGATTTTCGCAATCTGCCTGTGCAGTCCGAACGCATAGTTCTCATACAGGGCCAGCCCTTTTTCCTCCGCCAGAGCGGTCAGCTTAGCCGTATCTTCCAGGCTCGTCGTACAGGGTTTCTCCGACAGAACATGTTTCCCCGCCGCAAGCGCTTTATAACACCACTCAAAATGCAGACTGGGCGGAAGCGGGACATAAACGGCGTCCACATCTTCCGAGCTTATCAGATTCCCATAGCCCTGATAAATCTTTCCGCCATAATTGTCAACAAATTTCTGCGCCTTTTCTCTTTTTTTCACAAGCAGGGGTTCATATGATTTTTCATCAATTTCCCCGCCCCGTTCGCGGCAGTCCGCAACTGCCACACCGGCAAATTCAAACTTTTCCACCGTTTTCAGGGCCGGCAGAAATCGTCTGAACGCGATATCCGACGCGCCCAGTATTCCGATTCGTATCTTCTTCATGGTCATTCCTTTCCACCCGCTTCCGCGGACACCGTGATTTTTCCGGAAAATCCTCCGGCGGCAGTACGCCAGTGTACTAGATATAAAACACAAAAAAACCGCATAAAATCAGCAGAATCCCGATAATCTTACGCGGGCCGATTTTTTCCTTAAAAAACAGATAACTGAAAATTAATACCAGAACATTTCCAAGAGAATCGATAATCATACCGTTTTTATATTCGATTCCCTTATAGGCGACAATCGCCAGAAACATCGAAACGAACATCATTCCATACCCGAGAATGACGAACACATTCAGATATTCCCTTATTCTATTCGGATACTGGTTCATTGCAGCCTTTTTCAGAAGTATCTGGGAAAAGGAAGCGACAAACACGGCAAGTAAATATATCAGAAAATAAATATTAAGCATTTTCCTTTTCTCCTCCGCTGTTGATGACGGCGATTCCCGCCATTACCAGTAAAGCGCCGGCAATATTCTGAACCGATACCGGCTCCCGGAAAACAAAAAAGGCCCACAGCAGCGACCAGACCAGAACCATCGCCCGGTTCGCATAGGCCTGCGACAGTTCAATCTTTTTAATCATCTGCTGCCAGAACAGCGCATAAACAGCCAGAAAAAGCAGCTCCAGGCCGCTCCATATGAAAAATTTCAGCGAAAAAAAGGGCTGTCTGGCCGCAGCCTTTGCGAATACACTGGATATGGAATAGATGATTATCACGAACTGCAGTTTTATTATAATGCTTATCTTTTTCATTTTAATTCCCTGTCAGATAATAATTCAGATTTCTATCCTGTTTTTCCCCGGATTCAGGCTTTAAATTTCCAGAATCGAAAGCAGATTCCTGAGCTGGATATTTAAACAGTTATTGATTTGCGTCAGTATATTCATTGTTCCATAATCGCTCCATACATATCCCTTCGGAACGTCCGGAATTTCCTCCTTTTTCACCGAAATAATGACATTCCGGTTCTGCTCGCGGTAAAACCGTCCGCCCTCTTCCGACAGTAAAACATCGACCAGGACGCCGTCCTTTCTTTCCAGCTTCTCCCGGAAAATGGCGGTAACGCAGTCCTGCGGCGCGGAACTTCCGGCCTCTTCCTGTATCGTGGGCCCTATTTCAATTCCGTCAAAGCAACCGATTTCCGGCTTTACCTTTATCAGAAACTTTAATATTCCGTTATCGTCACAGCACAGCAGCCCGAACGTGGCAATTCCGGTCGCCGCAAACAGAGGCTGCTTCCACTCCGTAACCTCACGTCCCTCAATCGCAATATTGCAGAAAATCAGTTTAAAGGGATAGCCTTTTACATGCGCAAATTCGCTGTTCTCCATTTTCCAGTCTTTGAGAGCAAACAGCGGAATTTTCTCAATCCGGCCCCGTTCAAACATCTTAAAGTCATTCATCTGCTTATAGATGCTGACAATGGTCTGCCTGTCAAGGGAAGCCGCCGTTCTGCTGAAATAGGATTTATTCCGGAAAGGAACATCCCCCTCTTCCCCGAGCAGCACATACGGAATACAGGACAGCACCGTTCTTGTGTCCATGTTGACAAGGTTGTCATATTTCATCAGTTCCTTAATCTGGGGCAGCGTCACCCATCTGTGTGTCGGCGGTTCCTCCAGCTGTTCATGCTGCATCAGGATGACATTCCGGTTTCTTTTACCCAGAAAGCGCGATGACTGCTCCGACTGTATCTGGTCCACCAGCACATCGCTGTGTTCCATATGGATAAAATACTCCAAAAAAGCCGGTTTTGCGCCTCCGTGCTGCTGTGTGAAATTGCTTTTTGTCGCCTGTATCGTGGGCGATACCTGTACATTGTTCACGTTTCCGGGCTCGATTTTCGCCTGCATCAGATAGTGCCAGACGCCCCGGATTTTGCAGCAGATGATGCCCAGAAAGCCGATTTCTTCCTGTAAAATAATAGGCTGCTCCACCACTGAGCCGTCACTTTTTGTCCAGCGGAGACCCGTTATCTGAAAAAAAGTTCCTCTGGTATTGCGAATCATACCCAGTTTTTCGTCATAATACCACGGCTTACAGTCTTCCAGCGGAATTTTATCCAGCCAGACACTCAGATTCTGCTTGCGGGATTCCAGCCAGTCCAGAATATCTTCCGTGGAATGCAGGCTGAAACCCTGATTTTCATTTTCAGCTTCTGCAAAAGCGTTTTCTACCATTTCTATTCCTCTTCCTTCAGCGCCGCAATGAACTCGTTATAATCATTATAAGTTTCATTCTCCGCATCGAATACCCTGTCCGCCAGCGCCAGCATGACACAGTCCGGCGTAAAGTTCTTCATGGTGCGCCAAATCATCTCATCGATATACAGTCCCTTCGTGGGCGAATCCATCAGGAACGTTTCCTTTCTGCTTCCGGTGTCCACTTCCACTTCACAGGAACCGGCTAACGGAATCAGAACCAGCTTCGTTTTTTTGGTGGCATGCGTTCCGCGCTCCTGTCCCGCTCCCACATCCTTAACGCAGAACATCCTTTTGATATCGAAAGGAATCTGGTTTCCACTCTCGGCAACAACTAATTTTCCGTCCGCCTCTTCCACGCACCGGATATCCGTCAGATAATATTTTCTATCCTTCATAACTGTTTACCACCTCAATGACCTTTGCAATTTCTTCCTCCGACAGATAATCCATCATCGGCAGAGAAACGACGGTTTTACAATAGTTCTCCGCTATCGGGAAGGAACCTTCATGATGTCCCAGATACGCTAACGCCGGCTGCATATGCGGGGGCGTCGGGAAATGAATATCCGTCTGGACGTCATTCTGCAGCAGATATTCCCGGAACTTCGCCTGCTCTTTCACGCGCACCACGAACAGGTACCAGACAGGCACCACGTCTTCCGCCAGAAAAGGCAGTTCCACCAGCGGATTTGTAATTCCTTTCAGATATGCTTCCGCGATATGCCTTCTGTTTGCGAGCAGCTCCGGCATATGGCTTAATTTCACCCGCAGCAGTCCGGCCTGTAATTCATCCAGCCGGGAGTTAAATCCGAGCACAATATTGTGATACTTATAGTCGCTTCCGTAATTTCTGTAAGTCTTGATTTTATCAATCAACTCTTTATTTCTCGACACGATACCGCCGCCGTCGCCAAAACAGCCCAGATTCTTGGTCGGGTAAAAGCTGAAAAAGCCCGCATCGCCAAAAAGTCCCGTATTCGTTCCCTTGTAGCTGGAAAAATGGGACTGTGCGCAGTCCTCAAAAAGCATCAGATGATGCTTCTTACAGACTTCCACCACCTTGTCCATCCTGGTAGCCTGTCCGTAAAGATGCGTAACGAGAACCGCTTTTGTTTTGTCCGTAATGGCCGCCTCTATCCTGTCCGGGTCCATGTTATGGTACTTATCCGGCTCCACGAAAACAGGGACTCCCCCATTCTGCGTCACGCCGAGCATCGTCGCGATATAGCCGTTCGCCTGGACGATGACTTCATCCCCGGCGCCGATTCCGCACGCATGCAGTCCCAGCCGGATTGCATTCAGTCCGTTATCCACTCCCGCGCAGTAACAGTCTCCGCCCAGCGCTTCCGCATACTCCTGTTCAAACGCTTCCACTTCTTTTCCCAGCACATACCATCCGCTTCGCAGCACGGAAACTGCCTTTTCCTCGTATTCCTCCCTGTACAGGTTATATCCTCTTGCTAGTTCATTTACTGGTATCATGTCTTTTCCTCCAACTGTTTCAATTAACAACTTGTTTTTTATTATACATCATTTTTACAGGATTGGCGACAGAAATATTTATTGGGTGGGGATTCTTTAGTCTTTAAGAAAGAATACCAAAAGAGCAGCGTCCGGTTTCCCGGAGGCCGCCCCTATTTCCTGTCTTATAAAATGCTCTTTACTTTTTAGAATTTTTAATTATTTTTACAATTTCATTCTCTATCGAGTCTTCGTTTATCTCTCCGTCTGCCAGTCGCTTCATTACAGAGACATATGCGCTTCCCACTCCCTTTGTTACTGTTCCGGCAATTCCGGCTCTGACACCGCCCTCTATAAGCGCTACCATCTGACCGGCAACCGGAATAAATCTTAATGCCTGTGAAAATAATGTTTTTCCAACAGCGCTGGCAGCCATTGTTCCAACGGCGGAAGAGCATATCGAAATCAGTCTGCTTTTATCCAGTTTCAGTCCAAACAAAAACCCAATTTCCACAAACATAGCTATCTGGATTCCCATAAGAGCAAGCGAATCATCTACGCCAGCCACTCCCGCACCGCCGCCCGTTAAGGACGTAATTCCTACATAACGGTTCACGATTTTATTTGCCTTCTCAACCTTTAATTCCACACCTTTTTTTAAACTATTTATAAAAGAGTTTTTCACAGCTTCAGGAATGATTTCAGCCGTTACTTTGCACAAGTTATCCAACCCGTAGGACTCAATAATAAAATCGTCTTCCTCCACCGTTTCTGCCAAGATTGGAATGACCGCTTTTACTCTCGGATTTCCCTTAAAAATATCTTGAATGACATTTTGAAAATCTCTCGCAGCCTTTTTCCTCTCGGACTGCGTTAATACAATAATAACGGGCACTTCCGGGGCACAGGACAAACTCAGCTTGTTAATAAACTGTTCCTCTCCCTCTTCCAACCGTCTCGATGCAGCATGAACGCAATACCAGATTATATGAACCCTGTCTTTTATATCTGTTACTCTTTCATTTCTCACCAGTGTAGACAAGTTCTGGAGGAGTCTGTCCTGCTGTGAATTATTGAGCTCAATTCCTTCTGTATCATATACCCGTATCGGTATATCATCCTTTTCATAAAATGTATAACCGGACTGATTAATATGTACGGGTCTCCCGATACCTGTTGGTGCAATATTTTCCCGGAAAATACTATTAATTAACGTGCTCTTTCCAACACCCGCCTTTCCGGTAATCAGGATATTGCATTTACTGGTCTCCCCTTTAAATTTTTCCAACGCCCAGTCAATTGACTTAAAAATGTTCTCTGTTTTGTACTCTTCTGCCATTTCCAATCACGTTTTATCCTTTCTCGTAAAATATTTTCCTTTTATTCCCTTGTACATTACCGTCGTAAGTCCATCATCCATACATCATTTGACTCATAAATCTCTTACTTGTTTTGTGGAGACCAGATTTCCTTCCTGGTCCAGATATTCGTATGTACTGATGTTTAACTTCTTTGCCCACTTTTTCAATTCCTCATAATTGGGTAAAAGATAACAGACGCCTTTATAATTAGAAAAATCAAAACAAATCAGCATAATGCAGACTGTACTCCCAATTTGCTGTATCTGAATCTTAAGCAGTTTCCGCTTATTTTTTCTTTCGGCATCATTAAAATCAAAATGACATAAATAATTCGAGTCGAATGGAAGAAAAAGCCTTTTAGCAAAGCCGCTGTATACATTTTTGGCGTCAGCCAGCGTGATTCTCATATCATCTCTGTCATCAAAAACCTGCAGCGCAATTGTTCCCGAATAGGTTTTTCCTGTGCCCTTTGTCAGCAATTCCCCGTTTTGTTCAATAAATTTGATATTTTTGCATGTGCAGTTCTCACAAGTTAATATATATGCCATGATTCCTCCCACCTGTCCGCTTCAGCAGAAATTTCATTTTCAATTTTTATTTCTTTCTACATAATCCTTAATTTTTTGCGCAGTTTCATTATCCTCTGACCAGAAGTGCATTGCATTGGCGGTTTTTTCATAGTTAAACCAGTTTACGTCATTCTTTCCCCGGTCTTTTAAATAAAAAACAATCAATCCATTTTTAAATACGATACTTGTCGCCGGCTTTAAATATATACTGTCAATCTTGGAAAAAGGCACATCAATGCCAATATATTCCGTTTTCATAAGCCCCTGCATTCGCAGTTCTTTTTTGATAACATCCATTGCGGAAGATTTCCGCTCTTTTGGTTTCTGAATCAATACTCTGTCCGGATAGATTTTTAACGAATCTTCCTGCACTCCTAAGCCATATTGAATGGTATAAACGGGTTCCATAAACTTGCCTCCTTTTCTTCCAAAAAATTAACAATCATACTTGCCAAACTATTTCCTGATTATATTTTAACATGTCTAAAAAATATCTATTGGTCTATTTTTTCCCGTTTTTTGACTAATTTTTCTTTTTTAATTATTTTGATAAATTCATCCTTTAAATGAGCAAACAAGGGCGGCCCCTGGCTTCCCAGGTTCCGCCCTTGTTTCAACATACCGTCTGCCCGTCTTTCAAATAGACACCTTTATACCAGCTCGCAGTCCCACACATCAATATCACTGTCCTGAAATACTTCCTTGAGCCTGTTATGAAGCTGCTCCTTAGAGACTCCTCTCTTCAAAACTATCTGCAAAAAGCCGCCTCCTCCCGCGCCGCAAATCATGCGGCCGTCAATCATATCCGAAATACTGTCAAAAATCTGGTCAATCAGAATATTGGTGCTTCCCTTGTCAATCTTTTGGGACAACTCCCAATGCTGACTTAAAAGCTGTGCAAAATCATCCACATGCCCCCGACAGAGTTCAAAAGCCATCAATGTCGCCACTCTCTGTATCTCATTTAACGCATACACCGTATCAGGCTCATTGCCAATGTAATTTCCCACCACATCCCGGAGCAGATTTCTTGCGAGTCTGCGCTGTCCGGTATAAATCAGGGCAAATCTTTCATCCAGCTCTTTCTGTGTCTCCTCCGAAAGCCTGATGTGATGTACCTTGATTTTCTGCCGGATTCCCGGCGCGGTGGTAGTATATTTAATTCCTTCCGTGATGCCGCCCACCTGGTCCTGCCAGCCGCCGCCCGTGGACATAATCTGCTCCATACAAAGCACCGTACTGTAAAGCTGCTCCTCATCATACCCGATTCCGGTAAACTCGAGCAGCGCCTTCACACAGGCCGCCGCCAGAATGCTGCTCGTTCCAAGCCCGCTTCCCTTAGGCACTCCGGTCACCTCCGAACGCATCAGGAAACCGCCGCCCATGCGGCTCAGAATTTCCTTAAGATTTCCACCCTTCATGGGCAGAATACCACAGGCCAGAAGCGCCGCTTTCTGTAAAGCGAAAGGGTCATACGGGTCGCCCGTCTGCTGCAAAGACGCAATATCCTCAAATTCCCCGTACACATCCATATCCCGGCTGTCGAAAATGATTTTCGGCTCCGAAATCTTTTCCAGCACCACTTCCACCGGCTTCTTCCCGTTCAGCAATATGGCCGCATTTAAAACCGTACCGCCCTTTTCATTACAATAAGGAGGCGTGTCGCTCCAGCCGCCGCCCCAGTTTACCCTTAAAGGAAGCGATACCCTGTGCCGCTCCGCCACAATACGGCAGTTTTCGTTTACCTGAAGATTTTCCAGCGTGGCGCCAAGCACTTCTTCCCCGATACAACGGAAGCATTCCCCAATCCGCTCATCTCCTGCGGAACCGCCGAGGGCCATTCCCGTATAATAATGCAGCCGTATCTTTTCGCCAAAGTCCGCCCTTCGCAGACGTTTTTCAAGCCATTCTTCCTGAACGGCCGAAAGCCTCTGCGTTTTTAGAACCTCTGCGCTCCGGGCCGCCCTTTCCCCGGCCTGAATCAATTTGGAAAGCCGGTCCATACGCACCAGCTCTTCCATACGCTTTTCCCACGCAATCAGGGCATGAGCATCCGCTTCATGGAAACCGGCGCAAAGACTTTTTCTCTCCCCACTCCTCCATTCCGAAACTGCTCCGTTTCCGCGAGTCATTGCGTATAAATTCAAAGAGGCGCGGAGCGCTTCCCGGATAGTCGGACAGGCCGGATAAAGTCTTGCATTCCAGATAGTCTGTTCCTCCCCTTCTTCCCACAGTTCCTTCGGTGAAATTTCGTTTTTCTCCAGAAACTGCCGGAGCGGAAGTCCCAAAAAGATACAGTCGTCCGCTTCTGTACCGTTTTCCACTTCTGTGCCATTTTTTAGTTCTTTATCTTTTTCTTTTATATCATAAAAAACCGACTTTGGATTATCGCCCGTCCCATAAATCCGCACTACAAAATTTCCGTCTTTCTGTTTCAGTCCGTGCACTACAACACTGGAAGGTATTTTTTCATCATAAACATCAATATAGGAAAGCAATACATTATCACCAAGCTCCGCCTTATGATGTACATAACTCACTTCCAGATAACAGTTCTGTCCGCATACCGCATGACTGGAAAGCACACTGTTGTAGCCCGCCGCCTGATTATCATAGCTGCTCCCTACATGTCTGCTCCATCCTAAATCTTCATAATCCGCAACCCCGCTGCTCATCAGCTTCAGAATTTCCCCAGTGGTTCCAAAATGAATAAATTTAGCCGGCACCAGCCGCAGGAGCTTCAGGCAGAAAGGCCGCAGCGCTTCCCAGACCTTCTTTCTTGCCGCCGTAAGCTCCGGACAGAAAGTTCCTTCCGGCTTTTCCCTGTAAAAATCTTCAAGCGTTGAATCCGCCGCCAGCGGGTACAGAAAATCGCCATAAAGAGACAGCCGCACTTTTTCATTGACCAGCTCCGCAAAAGACTTTTCGCAGAATTTTCCATCTAAAGAAATCAGCCGATAAAGGGCTGTAAGCATTTCCTTTGAAAAAATAATGGCTCCGGTATCAATATCGACGCAGTCCTGCTCATTCACCGCCCCGCACTCCCGCAAAGTTTCCACCGTCTGCTTGTGCATGAACTTCCTGACATTGCCATCCTCTCCCCGCAAAAATACCCCGTGGTTTTTGCCTGTCTTCACATGCTCTTTAAACGAAATGGCCGCCGCGTTCTGACCGGAATAGTCAATCAGAAGCGGATTAAAGAGAAGCAGCACATCTCCCGAAAGAAGCAGCATTCCCTCCCGCACCCGCGTAGGAACCATCGCCATTGCAATCATAAATTCATCAAAAAGCGTTGATGCACGTCCGTTTGGCAGTTCATGCGGCACCGGAGAAAACAGCTTCCCCAGCGCGGAATATTGAGGAACTCTTTTGCTGTCGCCGCCGGAATGAATCACCAGAATACGCAGTCCCGAAAAATCCGTCTTTCCGGTCTGCTCCGCCACATATTTTAGAACTCCAAGCGTGGCGCCTCCGCTTCCTACCCGCTTTCCCATCGGGTCCGGGATAACGGCAAACTTTGTCTGCAGCGGTAGAAATCCCGCCTGCCGGCGCTCTTCCAGCTGCGCTTCAAACCCTTCCGCCTGCTGTTCATTTGACGCTGTTAAAATAACGTAATCCCAATGCACAAACTGCGGACTTACAAGGGAACGGCTGTAATCCGCCCATGCGTCCTGATAGGACTGGGATAAAAATAGTGATGATATTGGGTGCATAGTTTACCTCCGGGAAATTCTAACGATTCAAACAATGCCTTTGTTTCCAAAAAAATGTTTATTTACATCTTTCTCATATATTGCTTCAACTGGTCGTAAAAATTCTCCCTTGTACCAGCCATAATAACAACAATAACCTCATTTTCCAAATACTCCACTGTATATGCAAGCTCATAGTTTGTTTTTTTATAATAAATATCATACCCATATATGCCAGACAGGTCTCCCGTCTTTGCTTCACCAACTGTATAATCTTCCCGAATTTTATCTACTGCCTCCTGATATAATTTTTTTAACTTTTTATCTCGCAGTTTCTTTATAAATTTTGCTGCCGGAGGAAGAAAACGAACCTCAGTCATATTTTCTCCTCCCCACCAAAAATATCCTCATATGACACATATTCCGATTCCGAAGCCGCAGCCCTCTCTGCTTCTCCTATCATTTTCTCTACAGCCGGCCGCACCTGACTTTGTGCCTGCTTAAAATGCTTAAGCAGTTCTTTACCACTATATCCTTGTTCAATCAGCTCCGCCAGTATTTGTTCCGCAAATTCCCCGCCTGTGTTTGTTTTTGCAGGACGAATAACCAGCTCATTCCCGCGCACCATACATTCTGCTTCCGTATCAAACCCCAACATAGCAAAAAATTTTTGGGGAATTGTTATCTGTCGTTTTGCCGAGATACTCACTTTTTTCATTTCCATAGGAACACTACCTTTCATCATAGTTGCCTGCATATCTATGTCCTCCTTATCATATGTAAATCAAAGGAAAAAATTCTTGGTTTCTTTGTATCTAGGATAATTGTATTAACCTTTTTTTCATTTGTCAACCGCTTTTCTACAAGGAGAATAAAGCCAATTGCTATATATAGCGAAAATGCTAAGCAACAGGTTTTCATCCGATGCTTAGCATTTTAATTTAACGTTTGTCCGGCAATTCTTCCCCGGTTGTAATTACCGCCTCAACCGCCCTCGTCGCAACAACATTCACTCCCGTGCCCGCGACATTTTCAATAATCACATCTCCGACGCCGACCGGAGCCGATACACATATCGTTTTCAACGCCTTCATGCACTCCATAATCTTTCCTTTGGGAACAGCCGTCTCCGTTTTGACAGGGACAAGCCGCAGATTTCCGCCTTCTACCATAACTGTGGACGTTACCATTCTGGTCGGGTCCGTTATTTCCTTGCGCGCATAAATATCTCCAAACTTACAATGATTTCCACTCACGCCAAACACTGTACTGCCCTCTGTCTTAACAACAAGAGAACATCCCATCGGGCAGTTAATACATGTCAAATTTTTCTCTTCCATACGAAGCCTTACCTTTCCGAACTGACTCCACTGTTTAATACTTAGCAGAACCAATATCCATCACAAACTGCAAATTATTGACTCTCGCGGAAATACGCTTTTTACACGCGGATTATTCGCTTTCGACTTTTACGGTTATCGATTTCAAATCCGGGTACTTGGAAATTTGTTCCCTTAATAACATAATTTTTTCCATCTGTCCCGGCACCGCTATCCGAAATTTCCGGTGCAATATTCTCTCTTCATCAAAATACACGCTTATAAAGGAATCCTTGTAAACATTGTCAACGCGGAAGCGCAGGGTAATCTTTTCATCCATGCGCATAATATCAATTGTCTGCGGGACGATATACCGAACCCCTTCCGCCGGATTCAGCCTGACGTTCCGGCCGGATGTTTTATCTTCTTTACCCGCTCCGCTCTCTTTTACAAAGGAAGCAGCCTTTTCCCCGACGATTGCTGCTTCTTCCGAAACAAAATCCACCAGGTCATGTACATGCAGAACATTTCCACAGGCAAATACGCCTTCTATGCTGGTCTCAAAACTTTCATTCACTTTCGGCCCCGAAGTAACGGGATTCATATCGATACCCATTTTTCGGGAAATCTCGTTTTCCGGTATCAGGCCAACCGAAAGCAGAAGCGTATCACAGGAATAAAATTCTTCCGTTCCCGGAATCGGTTTTCCGTTATTATCAACTTCCGCCAGAACAATTCCTTCTACCCGTTCTTTTCCTTTTATCTCTATTACCGTATGGCGCAGTTTAAGCGGGATTCCATAATCGTCAAGGCACTGGACGATATTCCTTTTCAACCCGCCGGAATACGGCATGACTTCGGCAACAAGTTTTACTTTTGCCCCTTCTAAAGTCATCCGTCTTGCCATAATCAGTCCGATATCGCCCGAACCGAGAATGACCACCTCTCTGCCCGGCATATATCCTTCCATATTAATGAACCGCTGTGCCGTTCCCGCGCTATAAATTCCAGCGGGCCGATATCCCGGAATGTTAAGCGCTCCGCGGGCTCTCTCTCTGCATCCCATTGCCAGAATAACGGCCTTCGCCTGAATCTGAAAGAATCCGTCTTCGCGGTTTGCCGCCTCAATCACCTTTTCCGGGCTCACATCCAGAACCATCGTGTTTCGTCTATACTCGATTCCCATCGCTTTTATCTGCTCAATAAATCTTCCCGCATATTCCGGCCCGGTAAGTTCTTCCTGAAAAGTATGGAGACCGAAGCCATTGTGGATGCACTGATTTAAAATGCCGCCCAGCTCAGGATTTCTGTCCAAAATAACAATCCTGTCTATGCCGTTCTTCCTGGCTGAAACGGCGGCCGCAAGGCCGGCCGGTCCGCCGCCGATAATCACGATATCATACGTTTCCATGTTTTTTCTCCTTACAAAAGGTCCCTGTTCTTTCCCGCAAGTATCTGTGAGCCCTTACCGGATTTGCCGATGTCAGACATATCCATTCCGCTTTCTCTCGATAGAATCTCCATTGTTCCGGGCAGACAAAAACCTGACTGGCATCTTCCCATTCCCGCTCTTGTTCTGCGCTTAATGCCATCAATGGATTTCGCCCCGAGCGGCCGGGTAACCGCATCTATGATTTCCCCTTCGGAAATCATTTCACAGCGGCAGATAATATTCCCGTATGCCGGGTTTTCTTTTATCAGCGCACTTCTCTCTTCACGGCCAAGTTCCTTCGGATTCAAAATGCCTTTTCTTGTTGTGATAAAATCAGCTTTTTCTTCCAGCCCCATCTTATCCCGAATCAGTTCCGCCACCATTTCTCCAATCGCCGGACAACTCGTAAGGCCGGGAGACTCAATTCCGGCACAGTCTATAAATCCCTCCGCATCCTGCGCTTCTCCTATGATAAAATCGCCCTGCGTCTCATGCGCACGCAGACCGGCAAAAGACGTAATTATCTGGGAAATCGGCAGATTCTTTACACTGTCTGCCGCTTTTTCCATTACCTGACGCAGTCCCTCCCGCGTCGTATTCGTTCCTTCTTTATCTTCCATATCAACGGCCGTCGGACCGATTAAAAGATTTCCGTGGATTGTGGGCGTGACCAGAATCCCTTTTCCATACTTTCCGGGCAGTGTGAAAATCGTTCTGCTGACATGGCTGCCCGTTCCCTTGTCCATCAGGCAGTATTCCCCTGCACGCGGCACGATATGGAGTTTCTTTCCACTCACCATATTGTGAATTTTATCCGCATAAACTCCCGCCGCATTTACTACATATTTTGCTTCGAGCATTCCCTGATTCGTGTATAAGGCAAACCCGTCCTGAATCTTTTTAATATCCTGTACTTCCGTATAAAATCTAAATTCCACGCCATTCCTATACGCGTTTTCGGCCAGCGCTATATTCAATCCGAACGGACAGACAATCCCTCCCGTCGGCGCGTATAAAGCCGCATAAACGTTATCCGTAATATTGGGCTCCATCGCAGTCACTTCTTCTTTTTTCAGTATTCTGAGCCCTTTGACGTTATTTTCGATTCCTCTTTGAAGGAGTTTTTGCAGCGCCGGCATATCCTCTTCGTTCCGGCATATGACAAGGGAGCCGTTTCTCCGAAACGGAAAATCCAGGTCTTTTGCCAGTTTCCCCATCATTTCATTTCCGCGCACATTTAATTTTGCCTTTAAAGTGCCCGGTTCGGCATCATATCCCGCATGGATAATTGCGCTGTTTGCCTTAGAAGTGCCGCTGCAGACATCCTCCTCTTTTTCAACCAGACAAATACTTGCCTTATAGCGGGACAGCTCACGCGCAGCCGCCGTTCCCGATACACCGCCGCCTATGATAATGATATCGTACATTTTGATAGTCCTCCGGTATGATTCTGCAGAAATTTTTATTGTAAATAGCATAATCCCAATGCACAAACTGCGGATTTACAAGGAAACGGTTGTAACTCGTTCATATGGCTTCGCCGGATTGGGACAAAAATAGTTTTTTAAATTTCGCTTTACTGTGTTTTATTATAGCAAAAAAATTCAAAAATGAAATATCTAATATGTTTGCCATATATTCAGCCCTCGAAAAAATCGTGTTTCATTTTATTTTCTAATCTGCTATAATAATGTGTAAAATATTTCTTATTTACATATTTATAACAGATTAGGAGTCTGAAGAATCATGTTATTTAACTCAAGCCAATTCCTGATATTTTTACCAGTAGTTTTATTTTTCTATTATATTACCCCCCCCCAGAAAAACACTTAGACAAGCCTGGCTGTTAATCTGCAGTTATTATTTTTACATGTGCTGGAATGCCGCATACGCATTACTTCTTTTATTCTCAACTATTATCACTTATTTATGCGGATTAAGTATTGAGTACTTAAAAACAATCCGCCTGGCTGAAAAAAGAAAGCATACTCTTATGACGCTATGCTTAATTTTCAGCCTTTTCTCCAATTTAAGCATCTTATTCTTTTTTAAATACTTTGATTTTTCAATCTCTCTTATCAATAACATATTAAATATATTTAATATTCAAATAACTAATCCTTCATTTGATATTATGCTTCCAGTGGGTATCTCTTTTTATATTTTTCAGTCTTTAGGTTATACCATTGATGTATATAGAAATGAGATATATGCAGAAAGAAATTTTATTACCTATGCTCTATTCGTCTCTTTTTTTCCACAATTAGTCGCTGGGCCAATTGAGCGAAGCAAAAATCTTCTCAAACAGCTGAATCATTCCGTAAAATTTCAGTTTGACAATATGCGGGACGGCCTGTTTCTAATGCTATGGGGTTATTTTCAAAAAGTGGTTATAGCCGATAGAATCGCCATATTTGTTGATACAATTTATTCGCCAGAAAATTTCACAAATTATTCAGGAACACATTTCATTGTTGCTACAATTTTATTTGCATTTCAGATTTTATGCGATTTTTCAGGGTATTCAACTATCGCTATGGGAACAGCCAGAACCCTGGGAATTACACTGATGGAAAATTTTTCTTCTCCTTATTATGCCCAGTCCACTTCTGAATTTTGGCGAAGATGGCATATTTCTCTTTCTACATGGTTTCGGGATTATTTATATATCCCTATGGGAGGCAGCCGTAAAGGTCGTATCAGGAAATACTGGAATCTAATTATAACATTTTCAATCAGCGGCCTTTGGCACGGTGCAAACTGGCATTTTGTAATATGGGGTATTATGAATGGATTCTATCAGGTAATAGGTGACATTTTAAAACCAATACGTCAATTTTTCATAAAAGTTTTCGGCCTGAATGAGCACTCACTATCGCACAAATTATTAAAAGTCTTAATCACCTTTATCTGCATTGATTTTTCATGGATATTTTTCCGGGCAAATAATTTTAGTCAGGCAGTGAGTATCATAAAAATGATTTTGCATAAAAGAACCCCGTG
>CAJTRL010000065.1 GCA_910578715.1 uncultured Lachnospiraceae bacterium
AGGCCATGCGCTTTCGCCCATTCTTCGTACACATAGTTATACTCCTGCCATACGGCATAGTATTTGTTTAGCTGTTCCAAAAAAGCGTTGTTGCTTATCATAGCTTACCTCCTTGAGTAAATTAGTCCATTTCTGTACTGTTTATATTATAGTCCATAACTGTACTAATTGTCAAGATGGGAATATTATACAAAGAAAAAGCGCCCATTAAGCGCAAGAAAAGACGGTACAGCCCTTGTAATCAGAGCTATACCGCCTAATCTGAAATTACTTTCTTTTAACTGGAGACTCTTAATTTTACCGGGTTTGTTGATGTATCGCGCCACATGGTTTTCGCTCTTTATCGTCCTGCATCCGTTTTCTCATCCTAAACCCGTTTTCTCATCCCAAATCCGGCTCATCGCACAGGCTGATTTCTCCCGCTGCCTTTCCTTCCGTTTCAAAAATCAAAATCCTGTTTTCGCCTTTGCGAAGCAGCGGCGCCGGAATATAGAGGCGTCTCTGCGGTCCGATTTCCCAGAACCGCCCGATATTGAAATCGTTTACGAGCACGCAGCCTTTGCCCCATCCGGTGAAATCAAGGAAAGTATCTCCGGCCTCTTCCACCGTAAAGATAAATTCGTAAAATCCCGGCTCGCCCTCTTGAACGGGTTTTTCAAAGGACAGCCCCGACAAGTCTTCCATCGGCAGGCAGTACATGTTCCAGTCATAATGCTGGTGTCCGTTAATCTGTACGCAATGGTCGATTCCCTTGCGCTGCTTTTCCAACGAAGGTCCAAAATTCACGCGGCCCATGTTTTCAACGAGGATGGACAATTTTTCCCCTTTGGCCGCCGGCGTCTCAAAAGCATACTCCGAAAGCAGCTCCCTGTCGTAAAGCGTGATGAGCGGTTTTTCGTCCATGAAAAAACATGCCCTGTCGTTCGCTCCATAGAGGCGGATTGTCTCCAAATCCCCTTCTTTTTCCAGCGTGCTTTCATAAAGAATATAACCGTAGCCCTGTCCGAGTTTTTCCATCGAAAGGGGTACGATATTCTGCACCCGCCGTGCAATCTTGGACAGGTTTGAAAACAGTCCTGTATTCCGCGCACATTTTAACGTTCCATAGTTCTTTCTCTGAATTTTCGTCGTGAACTCCACCTGCGGAACCGCGGCATATTTGGAAATGACGTCGCGAAAAGCCTCATATTTGGGCGTAATCTGTCCGTCTTCCGTCAAAAGCGCGTCATAATCATAGGACGTTACATCCGGCGTCAGCACATCATAATAATTTGCGCCGTTCATAAAGCCGAAATTGGTTCCGCCGATAAACATATAGATATTGACATGGCCTTCCGAAAGGATTTCGTCCAAATCCCTGACATGCTCCGCCAGGTCGCCCGTCTGGTGACAGGGCATTCCCCAGCTGTCAAACCATCCCACCCAGAATTCCATGCACATTAACGGCCTGTCTCCAATCTTCTTTTTCATTACGCCGAACTGCATTCTGCCTTTTGAGCCAAAGTTCCCGGTCTGCAGAACATTTTCCACTTTACCGCAGTCAAAAGCATCCCCGAAAGGCCCGTCGGAAGTAACAAGCGGCACGCTGCACCCGCAGTCGGTCATCAGTTTCTTCATATAAGAAAGGTATTCCTCGTTATCGCCGTAATATCCGTATTCATTTTCTATCTGCATGAAAATAACCGGGCCGCCCTCGGTTATCTGCAAAGGCTTTATCACTTCAAACAGTTTTTCATAATATGCCTTCACATGCGCCAGATAGGGCTCATACATGCAGCGGAGGCGCATGCCGTCTTCCGCCAGCAGCCACCAGGGAAGTCCGCCAAATTCCCATTCGCCGCAAATATAAGGCGACGGGCGTAAAATGACCCACAGGCCGAGTTCCTGAGCGAGTTTTACAAACCCGACAACATCCAGTATTCCTGAAAAATCAAAGATTCCTTTTTCTTTTTCATGAAGATTCCAGGGAATATAGGTTTCCACCGTATTACAGCCGAGGGCCTTCAGCTTTTCCAGCCGGTCTCGCCAGTATTCGGGAACGATGCGGAAATAATGAATGCCTCCCGAAATGATTTTTATTTTTTCCCCATTCAGATAAAAATCGTCTTTCATTTCAAATCTGCCGTTCATGTATTAACTCCTGTCTGTTAAGATGAAAAGAGGTAAGGACGCCTGTCCCTACCTCTTTTTGAGATGGGAAAGCGGCAAGCGCTTTCTCATTTCCGATTTCAGTTCCTTCTTCTAAACTTATATCAGCTTATTTGTAAAGTTCGTCGAACTGTCTCTGCAGTTCCGCGGTTACGTCATTCACTCCCGCCGCTTCAAGCGCTGCCTGGTACTCCGCCACGATATCTTCCGCCGAACCCGAATACTTACCGTAAGAAATCTGTTTCATGTAGCTGTCATGAATCTCGCTGATATTCTGAATCTGCGAATAAATCGGGTCAATGTTCGCTACAAACTGGCCATACGGATATTCAATTTTAATCTTGTCATATTCATCATACAGCGCGTTGATTTTATCCCAGTCACGGCTTGCATCGAGGATTTCCAAATCGTCGTTACGTCCCCACCAGTAGTTGGTCGTTCCGTTGATATTGTCTGTATCCTGATTGTAGCCTTCCGGTGTTGTTCTGAGGCCGTCAGCCGTAATTTCATAAGAAACGCCTTCGATACCGTAGCAGAACAGTTTATAGCATTCCGGGTCATTTCTGAGCAAATCATAAACCATCAGCGCTCTTTCCGGATTTGCGCTTCCCGCGGAAATTGCCATTGCGCCGTGTGTAATGGAAAGGGCCGTTACATTGCCTGTCTCTTCACCAAAGTAGAAGAATCCGGATTCCGCGTCCGGGTCATCCTGATAAATCGTGTTCGCCGGTGTCGCGCTTACCAAATCGGTCCATGTCTGTGTATGATGCTGCTCCGCCGCTACTTTACCGACTCTGTAATCGTCACGGTTGGTTGAGGAACGATTGTTCAGCACGTCTGTCTGCCATACGCCGATTTCATCCCATTCTTTCATCATCTTCGCATATTCTACGAGGGAATCCGTATCTGTCATGAAAGGACAGTAAACCGTGTAAAGGTCATCTCTTGTGCCGCCCCACATAGCGCCCGCGTTGATACCGTCAATCGGAACATAATCGGAGTGGGATGCAATCCAGCCGCCCGCCATCTGTGCCTGCTGTGTGCCGTCGGAATCCCAGGGAATGATATCCGGGTAAGCGGTTTTTACATAGCGGAAGTATTCTGTCAAATCTTCCCAGCTGTGAACGCCGTTTTCAAGGCCCGCTTCTTTGGCCCAGTCAAGACGATAGATGAATCCGTGGTTGGTCCACTGTGCGTAGTTATCTTCCGGAATCAGATAGATTTCGCCTTCATATTTACAAAGGTCCCAGTTCTCCGCCGGAACGCTTGCCCAGGTCTTCGGCGCGTAAGTTTTTAACATATCTTCTGAAAGCTCAAGGAATGCGCCGTTTTTGGCATTCGGCCACGCATCCAGCCAGTCGGAAGCCGTACCCACAAGGTCAACGGAACCGTCCATACGAGCCAGTGTCAGGTTATAATTGGAAAGATAATCCGTCCAGGAAATGAAATTGATGTCGAGCTCTGCATTGACCTTTTCGGTCAGTATTGCGTTTAACTGTGCCATCATTTCTTCGTATTTTTCTTTCGTTCCTGAAGGCGTATCACCTGTTGTCATGTATGTAATGACTACATGCTCGGACGTGTCTACATTCGCCCACGGGTCATCGGATGAAGCCGCATCCGTCGATGCCGCACTGTTATCTGTGGATGCCGCGCTGTTATCCGTTGAAGAAGCGCTGTTATCAGCAGCCGGTGCATCGGAGCCGCCGCCACAGGCTGTCACGCCGGCAACCATAGACGCTGTTAATAATACTGCGAGTAATTTCTTTTTCATATCTTACCTCCGTTTTTTATTTTATATTGAACTCATGTCGCTGAGTATCAATCATGATATAGAACTTCTCAACCTCTCATTATCCCGTCACCCCGGAAGAATGCCCGCTTCTCAGGGCATTCTTTCAGGCGAGAAAGGTTCGCTCTGCGAACCGTAGAACTTCTTGGCGTCTCGTCCTATGGCGAGACGCCTTTAGAAGTTCTTCTCGACCTACCCTTTGACCGCCCCAACAGTAATACCGCTGATAAAGTACTTCTGTACGAACGGGTATAAAAGCACGATAGGCCCGGTTGCGAGAACCGCATTCGCCATCTTAACGCTTTCCTGCGGGATATCGGCGATGTTGACAAACTGACCCGCTACTGAGTTTTTCAGAGCGTCGATTTTATTCACAACCTCATACAGGGTAAACTGCAGAGGTTTTACCGCTACCTTTGAGCCTAAGAACAGCGAAGACTGATACCATTCATTCCAGTAACCGAGCGCAAGGAACAAGCCAATCGTTGCAAGCGCCGGTTTTAACATCGGCAGAATCAGGGAAACGAAAATCTTCATATCGCCCGCCCCGTCTATCTTGCCGGATTCCGTAATTTCGTGGGGAATCGCCTTTACAAAATTCTTCATCAGAATAATCAGCCAGGGAGACATCAGCAATGGCAGCAATACCGCCAGGTAATTGTCCTGTAAATGGTAAGTCTGGGTCATCAGCAAGTAGTACGGTGCAAGGCCCGCCGAAAACAGACTCGTAAAGTATATGTAAAAAGAAATTGCATTTCTGAAATGAAAATCCTTTCTCTGCAGCGCGTAGCCTGTCATCGAAATAATGGACAGTCCAAGCGTCGTTCCGACCAGCGTCATGATAATCGTCAGCGCGTAGGATTTCCAGATACCGCCGCTTTTTGTAACCATTTTATATGCTTCCATCGAAATATCCTTTGGAATCAGCTGCACGCCTTCCGCCCGGATAACTGCTTCACTCGTAAAAGAGGAGCTGACAATAATCAGAAACGGAATGATACAGCAGACCGCATACAGTGTGATAAAAGTATAACCAAATCCTCTGATAATCTTATCCGATGTGCCAATTTTTACTTTGGCGCCGGATTCCATCAAATCTTTATCTTTATTCGCCATAATCTGCCTCCTCCTAGAACAATGAATAATCCGGTTCAATTTTCTTGACAATCCAGTTGACCGTCATAACGATTACAAATCCGATAATCGACTGATACAGGCCGACCGCCGATGCCGTCGAGAAATTGAAGCTGACCATAGATGCGCGGTACACATAGGTTTCGATAATGTCCGTCGTCGGATACAAAATCGGGTTGGTTCCGACAACGTTATAGAACAGGCCGAAATTACCCTTTACGATTCCGCCCAGTGCAAAGAGAAGCAGAATAACAATCGTAGGTTTCAACGAAGGCAGGATGATATAGCGGATTCGCTGGAAGCCGTTTGCTCCGTCCACCTTCGCCGCTTCCATCATTTCCCCGTCAATTCCCATAATGGATGCAAAATAAACAACGGAGTTATAACCTGTCTGCTGCCACAGATAAATGATAACCAGCAGCACCGGCCATACATTCGGGTCCGAATAAGGCTGCCATTTTTCCCGTCCGAGACTCGTCAGAATGCTGTTGACAAATCCGGTGTCAAAATTTAACAGGTTGAATACGAGAAGTCCCACCAGTACCTGTGAAATAAAGTACGGAAGGAACAGAACTGTCTGGGACACTTTCTTAAACATTTTGCTGCGCAGCTCGTTGAGCAGGATTGCCACAAATACCGCCAGCAGATTTCCAAGCAGAATAAATGCCAGATTATAGAGAATCGTGTTTTTGGTCAGATTGAACAGCTCTCCGGAAGTCGCCAGAAACTTGAAATTGTCCAGCCCGATGAACTTGCTCCCGAAAATACCATCCCGATAGTTAAACTTTACGAATGCCGCATAGACTCCGGGCAACGGCATATAGCTGAACAGAAAGAAAAATAAAATTGCCGGAATGCACATCAGAATCAATGTCCGGTCTTTTACTACCTTCTGCCAGAAAGTCAGCCCGCTTTTGCGTTTTTTCATGTTTTACCCCCACTCTCTTTCCCGATAACAGTTTTTGTTACATTTGCTATCTTTTTATATTTTGAAATCGGTTGCAATTTCCTTTTTTACCATAACACCCCCCCCCGAATTTGTCAACAGTTAATTTGAAACCGGTTGCAAGTTTGGTAAATATGGTGTGATTATACAGCTGTTTTTTGTGCATTGTGCTGGATAAAATTTATTCTTAAACGATTAAGTGGACACGGTTATTTTCCCATGCTATAATAGCCCCAGCCGAAAATGAACTGATTTTTAATAGGATTCGGGTGGCAGAAGACGCCATTCAAAAAATGTATCAGTATAGCGCGCAAAATATTCCCTCGTGTCCCGCTTCGTCGAATGGGGAAAGGAGTCTGGTTATCCATGAATAAAAAACAGTTTTTTGACATTTCTGATATGCTGAAAGAAAAAGAATGGTGGGGATTCAACTGGCTTGAACATCTGACTGCGGTGCCCGCGCCCCTCGTACTCGTTACCGGTTATAAGGAAAACGGTCTGGCAAACGGAACGATGCAGTCATGGTTCTGCTTTTCCAGTGAAAATGATTTCTACTGTATTTTTGGAAGCGTAAGCAAATATTCCCATATGTATGAGATTGCCACAGAAAAAAAACAGCTGGCGGTTAATTTCCCGGATAAGACATGTATTGAAAAGTGTATGAACACCATCGCCAATAACAGCTATGACCTGGATGAGCTTACCGCATCCGGCCTTCATTATCATAATGGCAGTAAAATAAAAGCCCCCATCGTGGATGAGTGCTTTTTGAATCTGGAATGCGAAGTCGTATGGGAAAAAGAAATTTCGGAAGGAGGCATTCATGTTGCCTTATGTGTTAAAATCGTAAACGTATGGATGGACGAAGCGCACTATAATGCCGGAAAATGCGGTCGGTACGGTGAGACAGGTTATCTCTACAACGTTCATTCTCCGGTGAATCCGGAAACAGGCCAGAAAGATGCCTCAACGCTTGGGATATTGAACATACTGCCTTCCTGACACGATTTTCCCACTGACGTTATTTTCGCACTGGCGTTATCTTCGCGCCGTTTTCTACCGTTCCGCCGCCTGTGCGCTGCTCTCCCGCACCACCAGAGACGGCGTTACTTTCTGATGTCTGGGCACTTTTCTGCCCTGGGCCGCCGCTATTGCCGTGTCCACCAGCTTTCGTCCGAGCGTAATATAATCATAGTCGATGCTCGTCAGCTTCGGTATCATCAGATTCGTAAGCTGTGTATTATCATAACCGACCACCGATATATCCTGTGGAATCTTGCAGCCATGCTCCAGAGCGCTTCGTACCGCTCCGGCCGCCGCGAAATCATTTATCGCAATGACCGCTGTCGGAACATCTTCCAGTTCCAGCACCTGGTTCATTCCAAAATAGCCCGTTTCATAATCATAACTTCCGTCAATCACATAGTCATCCCTGTACGCTATTTCATGCTTTTCCAGAAGTTCTCTGTATTTCAGATACTTTGCATACGTGGAGGTTACATTTTTCCTCCCCCCGACCAACGCGATTTTCCGATGCCCGAGCCCTATCAGATGCTCCATCAGCAGTTCCGCCGCCTGTTCCGCATCAATCTGCACTTCATAACACTGTGTCCCGTCCAGCTTGCCTGTTACAACCATCGGAATCGTCGCCGTCAGCTGACTGACCCTCTCCACATATTTTTCATTGGAAACCAAATCATCCACCCGGCCGCCTAACTGAATCACCGCTTCCACCCTCTGCTGCTGAAGCATTTCAAGATGCAGAAACTCCCGTTCCGTTTCTCCCAGGGAATTGCATAAAAGTACCGTATATCCGGCTTCCCTTGCGGCGTTTTCACAGGCCACAAAAACCTCCGCATAGTACGGGTTGCGGACGTCCGCAGCCACAATGCCGATGACTCTGCTTTTCGTATCGGAAAGCCCCCTTGCTATCGCATTGGGCGTAAAATTATATTTTTCAAAAAGGCCCTGGATTTTCTCCCGTTTCTCCTGACGCACATTCGCATTGTTAGTCAGAACTCTGGAAACCGTCGAAGGCGAAACGCCCGCCTCTTTCGCAATATCGTATATGGTAACCGCTTTGTTTTCTGAAGGATTCTGCATTGTGTTTCTCCATTTAATGCTAATATAGTGTTATCAATACCGTACCAATATGATAGAAAAAAAGGCCCCTTCTGTCAAGCGGGCTTTTTATATACGCAGATACGGAGGAGAGGCCGTCGGAACCGCGTATCGTTCTCTGGCGGCCTCTCCCCCATGTTTCCGTTCCTACATTCCGACGCTTTCATAGCGTCTGATGCCCCGGTAAAATACCGCCCTTGCGAGAAGAAAAAAGCACACGCTGACAGCTGCCGGAGCCAGACACCATTCCCATGAAAGTGCTCCCCGCAGAATTTCTACCGGAATCACGCCGATAAAAGCATAAGGCACCAGGAACAATAATACAATCTGCATCGCACGCGGGTAAATTTCAACCGGGTATTTGGCATACTGCCCGATACTGCTCATCGCATAAGGAACCGTCGTCCTTCCTCCCGCATCGAACCAGAAAACCACGCTGTTACCAAGCAGATAAACCGACATGCACAGCAGCGTGCCGCATACAATCAGAAACAGGCTGACAGCCGCCCCCGCTATATGAAACGCTCCGATTCTTTTCAGAAAGACAGGCAGACAGACCGCTCCGGTGAGAAAAACACTGATTCCCTGCAGGCCCATCCCATAGGAAAGCACCTGGAATAACGGCGATATCGGCCGGGAGAGAATGCAGTCGAATTTCCCGTCAAAGACCATCCCCGGCATTTCCCAAATTCCCTGAAACAATACGCTGCACAGCCCTTCCGCGATGAAAAGAAAGGATAATATCAGATAAATCTCATCTTTTTTCCATCCGGCAATGTCAGGGAGATTGCTGTATATCACAAACGGCGCGGCCATACCGAGTATTCTCGTAAGCACCCCGGAAAACAGCATCATCCAGAAATTCGCCGGATACTCCATTTCCGTCTTAATATACTGCTCTTTCATTTTCAAAAATATTTTTAACATTCTGTTTCCCTACCCTCCGGCTATCGTCATGTTTCTGCGCGCGAGTCCGTAAACGGCACAGTGTATCAGCAGGAAAAGCAACAGCCACGCAAGCTGGACTGCAAAAATAAACAACGGACTGCCCGGAAGCTCCTGTCCTAACAGCACCGCGACGGGAACCTGAAGCATATATGGAAAAGGCGTATAATAAGTGACTGTTTTCAGAAAATCCGGGAACAGGGCGACCGGAATCATCGCCCCGGAAAAGAACTCGAACAAAGCCGTTCTCGTCCAGGTAATCCCCAGATATCCGGTTGTAAAAAAGCATAACAGGCTGAAAACATCTATCATCATCATTCTGAGCAGAACCGCCAGCGCCAGACAGGGCACAAACACGCACACCTCCGGTAACGAAGGCCGCTGCATATAGCTTCCAAAGAAACCGAATCCGACGCACACAACTATCAGATTCACCACTCCCTGTATCAAAACCGTTCCCGTCAGCTCGGAAAGAGTCTGTACCAGAAATGCCGCCGGACGGACACATCTCGCAACAACCCTTCCGCTGTTAATCTCTTTGGCCAGCACATTTTCCCCGGACCAGCCGACCAGATTACTCACCGCAAAAGCCACAAGCAGATACGCAAACATATCCCCGCGGCTCATGCCCCCGATATCTGCCGCGCGGTTCTGTGCATAAAGCGCATTCCATAACAGATACTGACCGGACAGAAGAATAACCGGAGTCAGCAGATTAATCAGAAAACTCGTTCTGTAATACAAATGCCCCTGTATGGAAAGGGAGGTCAGTTTCATAAAAGATTTCAAAGCGGCCCCTCCCCTCCGAATATACGGGAAACCACTTCGTCGATGTCCGGCTCCTGAATCGTAATGTCTTCGATATGAAAAGAACGGGAAACCGCCGAAATTACCTCATCCGATGAATATTCGCTGGTCGGGTATACAATTTTGGTCACACGGCCTTCCGCCGTAACTCTTGCGGATGGCAGAAGCCGCCGTATATCGCCTTCCTGACTTCCCACAACCTGTATCATTTTATCCCGCACAAATCTGTGCTTCAGCTGTTCCAGCGTGCCGTCATAAACCAGCTTTCCTTTGGAAATCACAAGCGTGTCATCGCATATCTCGTCGATATCATCCAAATCATGGCTCGTCAGAAAGATGCCCGTTCCGGTCTCCTGATTCATTTTTCGCAAAAAAGTCCGAATCGTATGTTTGACATTAATATCCAGCCCGATAGTCGGCTCATCCAGAAACAGCAGTCTCGGACTATGTAAAAATACCATGCCGATATCCGCCCGCATCCGCTGTCCGAGAGAAAGTTTCCTGGCGGGACTTAAAAGTAGTTCTTCCAATGCAAGAAGCTCCACCACCCGGTCAAAATTTCTCCGGAAAGAGGCTTCATCCAGTTTGTATAAAGTCTTCACGGCCCGATAGCTTTCTATCACAGGAATATCCGTCCACAAATTGGATTTCTGGCCGAATACCACGCCGATTTCCCGCAGATACTTTCTGCCGCCCTGACGGGGATTCTGCCCGAAAACCCTGATTTCTCCCTCTGTCGGCATGAGAATCCCTATCATCATTTTAATCAGCGTCGATTTCCCGGCTCCGTTTTCTCCGATACAGGCGAGCGCCCGTCCTTCCTCCATATGAAAAGTCAGCCCGTCAACCGCAGCCTTTTCCTTCCACTGCGCATGAAATAAATTCTCAAAAGCGCCTTTCAGACCGGCCTTTTTTACATTGACCTTATATATTTTCCTGAGATTTTCGGCTGTAATCATCTTTATATCCGTATTCCTTTCTCAGCGCGTGAATTTAACCGGATTAGCTTTGCAACCGGTTTCATGCTTTATTCTAAAGTTTTATACAGATACTGTCAAGCTGTCAATTTAATAAATGCAGACAAAATATCGTAACCGTTCCGCCGCCGCCCGCCGCCCGGGCAGAGCATCATCTCTTTGGAGGCACGCTTGCGCTCCGCTAAAGAATGCAGCGGTACTAAGTTCGAAAGCAGCCATGCCGCTTTCTCACTAAAGTACATGACTACTTTCAGTAGTCAGCATTTTTTAAAGGGCCTCCGCCAGAGAACGATGCTCTGCCCGGGCAGCGGGCGGCGGCGGAACTGCAGCGGCAACGGCAAAACAATGGGCACAGCCTGTTACGACTGTGCCCATAAGATTTACATACTATGAAGTTTTGGTTTTACGCCCCGCTACTGCTGAATCATCGAATAACCAAAAGCGTTAGCGAAACCGTCAATCGGCTTACTGTCCTTGCACATCGCACAGCTTTCAGAGCTATAAGTCTTGTAATCCGGGATATCCGCCGTACTGAAAAGAGAATTGACCGGAATCCCTACCGCCGCATTGGCCGCGCTGAATACCGCGCTGATGCCGCTGATGGAAGCGCCGTAATAAGTAAGCGTATGCACCGCCTTCGTAACGGTTTTACCCGTCGTCGCGCTGGCTAACAGAAGCAGAATATTTTTGCCTTTTATCATCGGGATATAATTGTCCCTGAAAAGCATTTGTCCGGCGGATGAATATTCCGGTGTGACGATATAGATTGTCTTATGCGCATTCCGGGAGTAAATACCCGCTCTCGTCAGTTCTTCCGCCAGAAAAGCGCCGATAATCTCACAGCCATCGATACACACAATCGTATCGACCACCATAGTTGCCTCAATCTGCCGGCTCAGCTCTCTGGCCGTCAGGGACGCTTCGCTCAGGCGCGTCTTTAATGTCGTCATATCCAGAAAGTAATTGATATGAGAACTCGGCGTTACAAAATGGCCGGGAATTGCCTTTAACTCAATATTGGGGTGGGCTTTGGAACTAATTCTAATCATTTCCTGCATACGCGTACCTCCTTTTCGTGACGCAATGGTCCGGTCTCCGGCCATTTTCCGTCCTTGCTGTTGCTATTTCTATTATACCGTTAATGGCAGCGTATGGCAATGAAAGGGAACAGAATTTTTTGTGAAATTATTCCCTGATAAAGGTTTTATCTGATGCGGGAGTACCCTCCTCATCTGAAAGATACCTCTCCACCTTCATATGCAGGTCATATTTCTCCCGCAGCTTTATAATCTGCGCCATCATGGGCGACGCGTGATGAATATCTATCGACTGCTGATTTTCCCAGCTGTCAATTAATAGCACCGTTTCCTCGTCTTCCATTGGGAAAAAATATTCATATCTGATATTTCCTGCTTCTGCACGAATATCTCTTACAATACCGCCTGAAATCATTTCCTCCGCAAATTTCTTTGCATTTCCGTTTTTTCCGCTGTAATAAATGTTTACTGTAACAGCCATGCCTTTTTCCTCCTGACCTGTCGGGCCTGTGCTCTTAGTTATCATTGTACCTGGCAGTAGAAAAAATACAAGTACTACTTTATGGGACAGGTCAAAATGATTCTTTTTTCCCGTCATCTGCCACAAGTATCTGGTCTGCATTCCGCACGGTTTTTAACCGGTGGGCAATCCTCCTGAATTGCTATGTGTCTGTGTAGAACGGTAATATTCGGTATCTTTTGGGGAACAGAAAGACTGTTTCCTATTTGTTCAGACACCCTGACTTTGCCTGCTTTTTTTATTGCAGTTTTTCTCTTATCTCTTATTCATTACTTGTGCAGATTGAAAATTCAGCCAAAGAAATTGACAGAAATTTTCGGTTGAAATATAATAACAATGATACATAACTTAGTTATATAAAAGAGGATATTATGCCGCCAAAAGTCAGGATACAAAGAGAAGCCATTATTGAAAAAGCATTTGAGCTGACAAAAATATATGGTTTTGAAAAAGTAACCGCACGTTTGCTTGCCAGCGAATTAAAATGCTCCACTCAGCCAGTGTTCCATGCATTTCATAACATGAAAGAACTCAAAGAAGAAGTTTACAAAAAAACGCAAAAACTATTTGAAGAAACCATGCTGCAACAGCCCTCTGATACGGAAACCCCCTATTTTCTAAGCATGGGACTAAAGTATGTGGAACTGGCTCAAAATGAAAAAAATCTGTTTCATCTTCTATGTATGTCAGATAGTGGAACAAGACTTGAAAGCCTTTACGATTTGGCTAAGCATGTTCCTGTTCCGATTGAACCGGAAGTTTTTGTAAAAACATGGATATTTACGCATGGCATAGCAACGATTGTTTCTACTAACACAACGAATATTGCACCCGACGAGATAAGACAGTTACTTACAGAAGCATGTGCGGGTTTCAAGTTATATCACAGCGAAAACAATGGAGGTTCGGGAAATGAAGCGTAAGAATATGTGCTATGATAACCGCTATAAATATAAACTGAATATGCTTGAACCGGGACTTGTTATGATGAAAATCATCGGAGTGTTATTTGTATCTGGTATTGTATTCTGGGTGGCAAAACTGCCGTGGCTATCTTTCATTTTTTGTTTTTTATCAGGAATCGTATTTGTTGCTTTGTTAATCTTAATAGCCATTGAAGCACATCAGGATAATGTGTTAAATGATATTGCCATGCGGGAAAATAAGGATTGGGGGTAAATATGTCAAAATTAACATCAATGATGAATATTGGCAGAGAAATGGAAAAAAAGTTAATATCTGTTGGTATTAAATCTTCCGAAGAACTAATTGAGACAGGTGCAAAAGACGCATTTCTTAAGCTAAAACAGAAATATCCAAATGTGTGTCTGGTACATTTATATACATTAGAGGGAGCCATTCATGGCACAGAATATAACAGACTTTCGGAAAATAAGAAAAAGGAGTTGAAAGAATTTAGCGATTATCTGAAAAAATAGCAGTAAGGTAACGTCTCATTTTATGTGTCTTATCTTTATCAGCCGGCTTCTGTCCAAAACCGGCTGATAAAGATAAGACTACAATTTGAATTTTCCGACCTCTGCTTCAAGCTGCCCGGCAATGTCCCGGTTGCCTTCCGCTTCGCCCTTTATGCTTTCCATGCTTACAGTCATGTCGGTGGCCATTTCCGTGACGTCAACAACGCCTTTAGCGCTTTCTTCGACGGCGATATTGACGGCATCCACGGATTCTTTGATGTTGTCGATGTTTTCATGCAGACGGATGCTTTCGTCCGCGAAATCATTCATAGTTTCGCTGAGGTGACTCACGTCATTTTTATAGTTCCGGCTGTTATCCAGCAGTCTTTCGTATCCGGCCATCGCTGTTTCGTTCATAAAGCGTATCATATGTTCTGATTCGTTTGCCAGCTCGTTTACGGCGTGAATGACCTCCTGACTGACGCGCTGGATGCCCTCGGCAGCACGGGCGGAATTATCCGCAAGCGAGCCGATTTCACTTGCCACAACAGCAAAGCCTTTTCCCGCTTCACCGGCTCTTGCCGCTTCGATGCTTGCATTCAGGGCAAGCAGGCTTGTCTGGTCGGTAATGTTGATAATTTCATTTGTCAGTGTATTAATCTGTTCTACCGCCTTAGAACGTTCAATGCGCTCGTTCATGTGCTCTGACATTTCCGCTGCCTGTCTCGCCGCGTCTGCCCTGTCTGCCTCCGCGGATTCGTAAATTTCCTGTACCTTTTCCATAATCTCCGCCGCCGAATCCCGCTCGGCGGATGCTTTGCCGGAAATGCCGCTGATGCTTTCCGTGATATGAACCACGGATTCATCTACCTGCGTCAGAGAAGCGCTGGTTTCCTCCATGGCGGCGCTCATCTGCTCCATGGTTGCGGATATATCAGAAATATTATCTTTTGCGCTGATAAGGCTTTCCGCGATGGAGCCTGTGGATGCGCCAAGCTGCGTGGAATTGGAGGAGATATTTAACATGATGCCGCGGATATATTCGAGCAGGGTATTGATATTTTCCGCAATCAGTTCCAGCTCGTCGCCGGAAGCGATATCCAGATGCTGCGTCAAATCCCCCTCATTGTGCACCAAATCGTAGATTTTACGGTCAACTTTATTTAAACTGCGCATAATGCGGTTTACAATCAGATTTAATATCACGAGGGCAAGTATCAGACAGAGAACGGAAATCTGGAAGATGCTGTTGCGCGCGCCTTCGATTCTGCCCGCCACATAGGACGCGTCATAGTCACAGCCAAGTACGGCGACCACTTTGCCGGAACTGTCCTTGATGGGAAGATAAGCGGAAATCAGGGTACCGTCCACTGTTTCATCTATGTAATCCTGCACATATTCCTTTCCGCCAAATACATCGGCAAATTCCTCGTATTCCCCGTCAAACGTATCTCCGGGCTTATTCTGCCCCGCGCTGTCGTCCGTGTCAATCCCATAGTAGAGCCGGGAGTTGTCATCCGTATGCAGAGTATATAGAAAGGCGATACCACAGAGTTCCTGAATCTGTCTGAGAGCGGCCAGGTTACTCTGGTATTCTTCCGTATTTTCAAAGTCGGTTCCGATGTTTACAAGGGAATCCCCGTCCACCATGAATCCGGCAATGGAAGCCGCCATCTGCGCTTCCTCCACTCCTAACTGAATCATTCCGGTTTTGATACGGCTGTAGGAATTGCCCCCTATGACCGCACACACGGCAATAATCAGAATTGTAGCGGGAATCAATATTTTCCACCGGATGCTGAATCTTCTCACTTTTGTTTTCACAGAATTGCCCCTCTTTCACTGCATTTGTCTGAAATGCATTGTATTATTTTATATATTACAGTTTAACCGCCGCTTCCGGCTTTTTACTGTTGTTCTTCTGGATATATACCTCCTTACAATCATTAGTTTTTGCTAACTTCCGGTTCAAAAGATAATCCGTCCCAAATGGAACGGACATCTTTTTATATTAAAGCATATTTATTAGGGATAGTCAAGAACCTCCGATAAAAATCAATACCGCGCCTTTCGTCCTCAATGCCCCATCCGGCCGGATATCGCGGTATCTTCTATTTCAGATACCGCCCGGCGTCCCGCTCCAGCGTCTGCCAGACCGGATATTTCGCTCCGGTTTCATCGAAGAACGCCTTCATATCCCGGTTTAGGGCGCTCATTTCACCGACAGCATTCATGGCATGGTCGCTGGCACAGAGCTTTCCCAGGCCGGTAGCGCACATCAGCCGGAAAAAGCGCAGACAGGTTTTCCGATAGGCGGCGCTTTCATAGTCCGTATCACTGGCCGGGAGAATCGCACATCCCGCCCGCTCAATAGCCCGGTAGCCCTCAATACTGGCATCCAGCGTCCGGTTTAAATAGGCGGTATTTCCTTTCAGTTTCCGCAGACTGCCATCCGTATAGTAACAGGCGAAGGCCGCCGGAAGAACGAATGCCGCGTGGCAGAGCAGATAATCCTCCATATTGGGTTCGTAGACCACCTTATATCCGGTGTCCATGAAAATCCGCCCAATCAGCGTTTCGTTGGAAGGTGCGCTTTTTAACTGCCCGATGGTGATTTTTTTCAAATCAAGGGAAACTACCCGCTCCGGTTCCCGATGCCCCGCAGACAGCGCAAAGGCGAACATCACGTTTTTCTCTGGCAGAAGCGCGGCATAATGGGCGGGGCGGACATTGTTGCCCACGAACACGATATTCTTTGTTCCGTTTGCCCGCAAATCTTCCATCACATCCTCCAGCTGGGTATAGCGCACCACAACGAAGATGACATCATAGCAATCCTCCGGCTTTAGCTGCGTGATGACCGGAATGCGGCTCACCGTTTTCCTCAGATGAAAGGTCTTTTTCATACGTAATCCATTTTGCTGCAGCTGCTCTGCCCAGGCGCCTCTGGCTAGCAGCGTCACATCCTTTTTTGCATGGTACAGGTTATCTGCCAGATTGCAGCCCAGTACGCCCGCACCGTAAACTAAGATACGCATATTCACTCCTCCCAATCGCTTTTATCAACCTTCGTTTTACCCCTTTTTCAGCACCAGCAGTTTATGGGAAATATCTCTGCTGCCAGTACATCCACGCTGTAAAAATCAAAATCTACAATATGAATCCGGCTGTGATTCTGCCAGATATCATCCCGGAGTCTGTCCACATAATGGCTCCTGTCCCGGTGCATCAGCAGCAGATTCTCCCCATATGAGTCCTGAACCGTCAGCTTACTCCTGTCCGAAAGACAATGATAGATACTCCTAATCTTTCCCGCTCCGGCCTTCCAGCAGCAGTTCCACACTGCTTCCGGCTTCCCCGGCGGCTGTTCCGGCGCCGGACAGCTGAATCCGCACGCGGATATCCCCCATGCCTGTTCTGCGCACATAGGCTGCCAGTTCTCCCCGGTATGTTTTTCTGCTGTCGGAAGAAAAAGGCGTCACATCCGCCAGATTCCCGTTATCGATTCCCGCCAGCTGGCCGTCGCCCAATACCTGGACTTTGATTTCTCTGTCATCGGAAAAAATCCCGTTTCCCGCTTCATCCGTCTGTCTTACCAGAAACTGGTACAAATATCCGGGCCGGACAGAGCTTTCCTCCCAGGCCAGCCCGGTGAGGCTGTCCCGCTCTTTCCACAGCGTAACGGACATTCCGGCCGCATGCGCGGTTTCCGCTGTCGTTTCCACGCCGTCCCCGCACCTGTCTTCATCATTTTCCGCGCCGGGCTCCCCTTCCGCCGAATCCTCTTTCCAGAGCGCCTTCCTTTTTTCATACTCCGGCTTGGGAAATCCGGCCGTCGTCAGCAAGCCCGCTGAAGAGCCGTGTATGGGCCAGCCGTGGGCTTCTCCCAGATAATCGATGCCTGTCCATAGAAACTGGCCGCAGATATAAGGATTTTCCGTAACGGCCTTCCACGCCTCATCGCTGTGTCCGTTTTCGCTTCCGAGAAATGTTTTATCGGGAAAGCGTTTATGGTCTTTTTCATACAAATGCTCTTTGTAATTATATCCGACTACGGAGAGGGCGTCGAAAAAGCCGAGTTCCGCGGACAGTTCCGGGAAAGCCGCCGCCAGCGTAACCGGACGGCTGTCGTCCTCCTCCCTGACAATGGCCGCAAGCCTTCCCGCCAGAACAGCGATGCGCGCCATATTGGGTTTATCCGCATTGTACTGCCTTTCCGCCGCCGGTTTGTTGGCATCATTGTTTCCGGTCATCGTCTCAAACATCGGATGGCAGTACGGGTCGTTCGGATAGTCGATTTCATTTCCGATGCTCCAGAGAATGACGCTCGGATGGTTCCGGTCCCGCCGCACCATTGCCCGCAAATCTTTTTCGTGCCATTCCGGGAAGTCTTCATAATATCCCTGATGTTTTGGCGGATAGACATTGTGCCCGACAGACCACTTGTTTTTCGGGTTCTCCCATTCATCAAAGGCTTCGTCCATGACAAGAAATCCCATGGCATCGCAGAGCGCATACAGCTCCGGCATATGGGGATTATGGCTGCACCGGATGGCGTTACAGCCGCATTCCTTCAGGCTTCTCAGCCGCCGCTGCCATACTTCAGGCCGCATCGCCGCGCCGAGACAGCCGCCGTCATGATGTACGCAGACGCCTTTTATCTTCCAGTTGAGCCCGTTTAAGAAAAAACCTTCCTCCGGTCGGAACGCAATGGTTCTGATACCCGCCTTTTCCTCATACACCAGATATTCGTCCCCGCCGTTTACCCGGTACCAGGTCTGCATCCGGTAAAGATATGGATTTTCCGGCGACCAGAGCCGAGGGGCATATACTTCCCCCTCCAGCGCCAGTTTCTTCGTCTCTCCCGGCGCAAGCGGCAGCCGTCCGCACAGCACGGCGGCAGTCTGGCCGTCATCGGAAAGTAGCAGCGTCCGAATATCCAATTCTGCGTCCTCGTTTCCGTCATTGACCGCTTCCTGAATTACGCAAATCCGCGCGCACAGGTTTTCTGGCACGCGCGCTTTTTCTCCTTCGCTCGATTTTTCTCCCCTGCATGCTTCTCCTCCGCACGCTTTTTCTCCCCCGTCCAAAATCTCCTCGGTCCGGAAAGTACATCCGTATTCCGCCGGATGCACCGGCTCTTCCACAAGCAGCATTACCTTTCTGGTAATTCCGCTTCCGGTAAACCAGCGGGAATCCGCCAAGTCCTCGTGCACGACCTTCACGCTGATTTCGTTTTCTGTCTCGCCAAAGGTTACAAAATCGCTGATATCGTAAGAAAAAGAAACATAGCCGTTCGGTCTTTTCCCCAGATAATAGCTATTGCAGAATACCTGGCTGTTTTTGTACACGCCGTCAAATATAAGGCGCACCCGTTTTCCCCGGCATTCTTCCGGCAGTAAGAAACGGATGCGGTACCATCCGGTTCCGCCCTGAAGATAGCCCGTCCCGCTGGAATACCGGGTGGAAAAAGGCGCTTCTACCGACCAGTCGTGGGGAACCATGACTTCCCGCCAGCTGCTGTCGTCATATCCTTTATACCAGGCTCCCTCGCAGTCTCCGAGGTGAAAACGCCAGCCTTTTGTCAGTTCTATCGTCTTTGTATTCATATCCTTTTTCCTCCATCCAGCATATCTTCCAGAATCGCAATGCGCAGCTCGCAGTCCTCGATATCGTCCTGAAGCGTCCTCTTCTCGAAAAGTCCGGCGAGTTTGACCGATATAGTCAAACCGGAATGAATCAACCATTCCTTTATTTTTTTCAAGGCAAACAAAACAAGCAGAACGCCGGCCAGCTTTCCTTCAAAATAATGGGATGTCACAGTCAGCCAGATTCCCAGAATCAGGCAGACCACGCCTGCTATACACCAGCGTTTTAAGCTCTTTTTCTGTCCCAGATAACGGCGCATCCGCTTCCGTTCCAGTTCCAGCTCATTTTCTTTATTATAAGACCCTGCATAATACCGCTCTATTTTATCAAAACGTTCCGGCTCCAGAACGCGTTTTCCGACGCCGCCGCTCTGCCAGTAGAGCAAAACCGCCAGAAAAAGCACGATTCCGCCGATAATCATCCGGTTTTTAGCGCCCGTTCTGTCAATTTCCCGCAGCACATATTCCTGTATCAGGGCATCCGTCCGGAACCCCGGAATATCTTCATACCAGCCCAGAATACTTGTCTGCGGCTGTTCGGCGATGACTCCCACAAAGGGAACCGTTTCCCGCTCCCCTTCTATCAGCTCCCCCACCGCCTTTACAGTCTCTTTTTTCCATATCATTATCTGAATATATCCGCCGTCCGCAACCGGAACCGTATAGAAGCGGTACGATTTTCCCCCCGTCATAAAAACGCCGCTCTCACCGGAATATTTATCGAAAGCGGCAAACGGCACTTTTTTGGTAAGACAGGCGTCAATCTCTCCCGACACATAACTTCCTTCCCGGCATCCTTCCCGCCCCAGCTCCGTCAGGGCGGAGGCGTGCCGGCAGCGGTAAAAAATTCCAAAACCGCCCGCCAGCAGAAATGCGCCGACAACAAACAGCAGCGTGGCAACAACTGTGGATTTGGGAATCTCATAAGACACTTTCATCAGCTCACCCGGTAAACCCTGACGCCGTGCGCCGGAACGGAAGCCTCGATTCTTCCCGATACCGTGCGGCTCTCTTCCTTCGTCCAGAGTTCATACAGCATTTTCTCCGCTCCGTCCGCTTCCCCAGGACTCTCCACAAGCTCGTCGAGCATTACGGAAAGCACCGCCTCTTCATCGCTCAGATTGAACAAGGCAGCGCACAGCCGTCCGGACGCGATATCTTCGTTTTTCCAGACTGCCTTTTTTTCCGTGCGCAGTATCTGCATTCCTTTACAGTTTTCTCCCATACAGGCGAGCAGTTCCCGATTCGTAAACAAAGAAAGCGTCCAATCATCCAGCAGCGTCAGCTCCGCGCCAATCATAAGCGGCGAGCGGAACATGCACCAGAGCGTCATCATCGTTTTTTGTTCTTCTTTGCTGAAATTCGTCGTTCGTTCCCGGCCGAAGCCTTTTCCCAGTCTGCCCACAGGAAGCATATCGCAGTCCGGGAAACAGCCCGCGCGCACATGGTCCTGCCACATCTCACAGCGGGCAAACATCGCTTTTAACAGGTTCCAGTCATCCCAGAAATCATCGGTAATCCGCCACATATTCGCATAACGACAGTACTCCCACGCCCTGTCGATATGCGCCGGGCCGGGAGAAAGGCTTAGCACAATGGGTCTGCCGCATTTTTCGATGGCCCGGTGAAGCATTCTTGTCTCTTCCCATCCCAGAAAAGGCTCTGTCCGGTACAGTCTGCTGTCGCAGATATCGTCGCATTTGATATAGTCCACGCCCCATGCCGCGTACATGGAAAGCAGCGAGTCGTAATAGGCCTGTCCGGCCTCCGTACCGGAAACGCCGTACATATCCGGGTTCCAGATACAGATGGAAGAGGGGTCCGCAACGTCGGCCGCCGTCTCCTCCGTTCCCAGCACCGGGCAGTTTTCATAAGCCGCTTTCCGGGGAATCCCCCGCATGATATGTATACCGAATTTCAAACCGAGATTATGTACATATTCGGCTAACGGCGCAAACCCTTTTCCGCCGGCCGAAGAGGGAAAACGTCCGGGACTCGGCTGTAATCTGCCATAGGCATCCATTTCAATATCGCCGAACGGAATATACTGGAATCTGTCGCGCTTTGCGCCCGCGTCGTTGGAATACCATTCGATATCCACCACCACATATTCCCATCCAAATTCTTTCAAATGCGCCGCCATATAATCCGCATTGGCCTTTATCTGCGCTTCGTTGACAGTCGTGTCATAATAGTCGTAACTGTTCCACCCCATCGGCGGTGTGGCCGCAAAATCGTTTTTGTTCAAATTGTTGTCCTCCTGTTCTGTTTTTGTTATTTTTGTTTCCAGACATGCCGGTGTAGCCGGCACAAACAATCAATGGAGAATGGCTCGCCAGAGACATTCTCCGATGTGAA
>CAJTRL010000066.1 GCA_910578715.1 uncultured Lachnospiraceae bacterium
TCGTACACATAGTTATACTCCTGCCATACGGCATAGTATTTGTTTAGCTGTTCCATAAAAGCGTTATTGCTTATCATACCTGACCTCCTCAAATAAATTAGTACAGTTCTGTACTGTCTATATTATAGTCCATAACTGTACTAATTGTCAAGGTGGGAATTTTATACAAAGATTGCGAAGATAAACGGGTGTTTCTGACATCCCGCCGTAGTGAAGCATAAGGAAAATTCTTTGAGGGATTGCTTTTAAATCTTTGTGAAAATTGCCTCATGTGGTGTTGCAGGTCGTGAGAGGGGGCTTCAAGAGGGTTTGGGATTCTTCCCAACAAGCTAAATCTATCCGGCAAGCCTTAGGTGTGGACGGGAAGATTTACGGAAAAGGGTACTCTTTTCCTATGCTTGCTACGGAACTTATTTTTTTGCAACTTTTAATCCATTCGCTTCCGTTCCAGCTGTGGTACAGTTTTCATCAAAGGGGGAGTGGTTAGGGGAGCGGAAAGGAAGGGAAAGGGTATTTTGTATATCTGTATTTCTTTTCTCTTTACTTAGTAAATCAGTATTTAGTATATCTTTATTTAATTGCATTGGATTATCCGACGTCGGATAATCCGGTATCGGAAAATCCAATATCGGGTTATCCGGTGTTGGTTTTTCCAATACCGGGCAAACTCGGTTGAGATTCTTCTGGAAAACAGTCATAGCTTCAGCACTCCTTTTGCTGTGGGTATGTTACGCAATAGAACGCCATTTTGCCGGAGTTAGGTATAAATCCTTATCACCGGCAAAAACACGCCCGCAAAGCCGCTTGTAGCAAGGCTCTTTTCGCTTCTATTGCGTAACATGAGGGTATAAAAAGCGGCGTTCCTATTCCCAGTGTTAAGGAATAGAAAAACATTGCTTCTGTGTAGTATTCAGTTATCACTCTTCCAATGCTATTTAATTGGTATTTGGGCTTATAGGATTTTGGGCGGCATATTCAGCCTTTTTATGCTGAAAGTTCACGGTAATATGATATACTATATAAAAAGACGGATAATTCCTTATTGGCTATAAGGAGGGATTAACCATAAATATTTTGTAATAGGGAGATGATATAGTGAAAGTAGCAATTTTTTACTCATGGCAATCTGATTTGCCTTCTAAAACTAATAGATATTTTATTGAAGATTCAATTAAGAAATCGTTAAGAGAAATCAATAAGGATAATAGAGTGATAGCATGTATTGATAGAGATACTAAAGATGAACTTGGAAGTCCAGATATTAGAAATTCTATTTTTCAAAAAATAAACCATAGTAAATTTTTTGTTTGTGACATATCGCTAAATGAAAATAAAACGCCAAACCCAAATGTTCTTATCGAATTAGGGTATGCAATAAAAACCATAGGTTGGAGTAAAATTTTATGTTTATTTAATACGCAAACTGGAACCATTGAAGAATTACCATTTGATATTAACCATAATAGAGTCACGCCATATAACCCCGATGCAGAACAGGAGAAAAAAAGAATAGCAAACATAATATATCTCAATATAAATGACTTACTTAGAAAAGGAAAATTATATAATCCGATTGAAGATCATCTTAAGAAAAAAATAGATTATATTATTTTGCAGATTGCAAGAAATATAATAAATATTTTCGATTTTGAAAAGACAGTAAATTATTCTACCCGGCTACCAGAATTAGATAACTTATCTGTGGAAGAAATGGCATACAAATTATCAAAAATTGAAACTTTAGGTTTTTATTACTTGTTTGATTATGAAGAATCACAAATGAAATTAGAAAGTTTGCTAAATCAATTATTAAGTTGTAATTATTTTTTTGATGGCTGGCGTGAAGCAGTTATTAACTTTATAGATTGGATAGATATGTGGAATCACACTGTTGATTCACATTTTTCTCCTAATTTGTTACAAACCATTCGTAATAGTAACTATGCACTAAAAGATATGCATGGAGAAAACCCTCAAAATCCTCTTAAATCAGTCATGTTATTAAAATACTACAAAGATGAACAATATTCTGTCGTGCAAGGTGGTTCATTAAGTGAATATAATTATCAGCTTGCGGTGAAAATTGTTCGTATTCAAGACTGTTATAGTTATATAATTGCTAAAAGGATAAAAGAATTTATATCATATCTTGATTTTTGGCTGAACGAATCCGGCGACGAGATAATACTTGATCCTCATTATTACTTAATCCATTAAGAGAATATCTGGAATGTTATGCAATGGCGAGACGATAAAAGAATAAATTCAATATTGATTCCTTTTCTCTTATGCATAACACGAAAACCAAATGCGGTGTTTCTATTTTCCCATTTGGGAATAATAAACACCGCACCTGTGCAGTATCCTGTTTTAGCTGCTATATGCTGATGTTTGAACTTACAGGATTCCGGGCGACATATCAAGGTTCTTTCCCTCAAAAGTAGTATATTGGTAGTAAAAATAGTTTGAAATCCTGCTTGTATGCCCGTAAATCAAGGCTTTTTTAAGATAATCAACCATTTTATATTATAGTTTAATCAATCCGTATAACCTCCAAATCCTCCGGCACATACAATTCGCCGTGAAAATACCGGCTTCCCTCTTCCGTATATAACTTCTTTCTGTCCGGCAGATTCCTGTCCTCGGTATGATATAAAACCAGCTTGCGGACGCCGAGCGCTTCCGCAGTCTCACAGGCATCTTTGACCGTCGAATGGTGTTTTTCATAAGGCCCGAAAATATCCGCCTGAGAATCCAGGCAAAACGCTTCATGCAAAAGCCACTCGCTGTTTTCCACATACGTCCGCACACAGGGCTGATATGGTTCATCCCCGCAGCAGGTGAGCTTTTTTCCGTTTTCCAGTTCCATACAAAATCCAAACTGCTTATCCTTCGTGGAATGAATATCAAAAAAAGTTACCTTTCGGTCGAGAACCCGTCTTGTTTCACCGTCTTTTACGGAAATGAAATGAATATGCTGATTTACATAATTCCACTGATTTTCCCAGAGCAGCTCCTGAAGCATCGCTTTTAACAGCTTTATGACTTCTTCATGTCCGTATATGTTCACTTCTTTTCCGGGTTTATCCCTCCTGTCCCCTTCCAGTGTCTCCGGCCGTTCCTCTTTTTTCTGTATTCCGCTCTGGCATATTTTACGGACCACCCAGATAATTCCAAGAATATGGTCAATATGTTTATGGGTAACGAAAATTTCATCTATCTCCGTACAATCATATCCGGCACTCTTTAACTGCCGCAGTATCACATTACCACCGCCGCCGTCAATCAGAAAATTTCCTTCTTCGCCGCTTATCAGAAAACAGGTATTGTAACATTCCGTTACCATGGCATTCCCTGTGCCAAGCATTGTAATTTTCATCGGTTCAGGCACTCCTTTTCGGTTGATATCTTTCTATCCATACTTTTTCTATTGATGTGTTTTCAGACCCAGGTCGGCTTCTGGTCCTTGTGTGTGAATTTCTGCATCTGTTCCTGAAACGCGGCAAGCCGTTCCTCATAATAACTTTTCTGTTGGCCATTCAGCTTTCCCGCCGCTTCCAGTTTCCGTAGTGTTTCCTGAAACTCCCGCAATCCGGCCTGGGCGGCGTCCTTATAGTTATTGGAAGCGTTCATCTCTATTTTTTGTATGATGGTGTTTAATTGTTTGTTTTTTCCGGCTTTTTGCAGACGGTCCAAAAAATGAAGTTCCATTGTCTGTTTTCCTTTCTGTATTTCATGAAGATATTTTTATTTGCCTTGACATTTTCCGTTCAATCGTACATACTATAACTAAAAGAAGTACATTACAGGAAGCATGGTTCCTGTTTTTAAGCGCCACCGACACCCAGAGCATTACGGCGCTTATCAGGGCTTTTCCCATGTTTCTGCCCATCTATCAGGAAATCACCGATTTCGCACAAAACCCAAAGGAGTTGATGAAGATGTTTTCAGAAGCATTGCGCATCATGGACCGCAACCTGGAAAGGCAGATGGTTGAAGAAATAAGAGCAGAACTTGAGGCTAAGCTCGCTGCGGCAGAGGCGAAAGCTGAAGCTGCAGAAGAAAATGCTAAAAAAGCCATCGCAGAAGCCGCGGCAAAAGCTGCCGCAGACGCAGAAGCAAAAGCCCATGAAGCAGCCAAAGCGGAAATTTTCCGTCTGCGCCTTCTCGGTAAATCCGCAGAAGAAATCTCAAAGGAACTTTCCCTTCCTCCGAACACGGTACGGGAAGTTTTATCCACCGCCAACCAGTAACGTCCTTATTTTGCCATCCGTCACCACCACAAAATATAAATCAGCGTCAGCGCCAGTCCGATGCCGAACATCAGAAGGCCGAACGAAAGGCTCCGCTGAATAATCATAAAGCTCTCCCGGAAGTCTTCCACGCGGGCCGCGGTCAGGTGCACAAACTCTTTATGGCTCTGCCTTTTTCTTCCCCACAGGCGGTTGCGGACTGTCTGTAAAGCATTCATCGTCTTACCGATAAACTCCGTCGCCGCATTGCCCTCCCGCCGCTCGTATGGCAGAGGTGAATCCCGGTACAGGGTCTTGCGCAGTACGACCACCGCAATATCCACAACGCTGTCAAAAATTCGGCACACGATGCCGCACAGCACAGGCAGAAAGCCGAGCAGCAGCGGTCTGTATAACAAATGTTCCATATCCAGCCATCCCGGCCATCTGTCTACATACGCCCCTTCGCGCATGAGCAGTCTGCGGATAACGAACAGATAAACAAACACGCCGATAATAAGGGAAATCAACGCCCCTCTCAGATTAGCGAGACCGAAATAAGCAATCGTCTCCCCGCCGTTCTCCACTACAAACGGATTCATAAAAAAGCCTCCGAACCTTGCTGCCCTGTCCATCAGCGTATGAGGAAACAAGCCCCAGACGAAAAGGACAGCCGCGCTGACGCTCAGGGCAAAAGCGCTCCCCGGATTCATATAGCGCTTCTTTTTATCATATTCCGCCTGTTTTCCGGTGTCTTTATTTCTTTCTACAAAAACAGCCGCAAAAAGTTTCGTCATATAGGCAATCGTCAGGCCGCCGCTTATCAGAAAAAGTATCTCCACTGTTTTCATCATTCCTCCGCCGCATTCCAGAATGCCTTCATGCAGAAGCGTCTTGCTGATATAGCCGCCAAAAAGCGGTATGCCGCCGATTGCCAGCGCTCCCGTCAGAAAAATCAGTTTCAGCATGGGCTTTTTTCTTCCGAACCCGCGTATTTCGTTTAAATCGAGCGCATGGGCGTTCATAAAAACAACGCCCGCCGCCATAAAAAGAACGAGCTTTATCAGGGAATGGTTCACCATGTGCAGCAGCGTGCCATGCACGGCCGTCAGATTTTCTTCGCCCAGAATGCCCTGTGTTCCGATGCCGACGAGGATAAATCCAATCTGGGACATGGAAGAACAGGCAAGCGTTCTTTTCAAATCGATGGAAAAGACGGCCAGCACCGCGCCCCCAAACATCGTCAGAACGCCGATTGCGAGTATCAGACTGCCCCACGCAATGTCAAACGCAAAAAGATAACAGCTGACCGCCAGTATTCCAAAAATACCGGTCTTTGTGAGAATCCCGGACAATAAGGCCGACGCGGGCGCCGGAGCCGCCGGATGCGCCTTCGGGAGCCAGATATGCAGAGGAAACGCGCCCGCTTTCGCTCCGAAGCCCACGAGCAGACAGACCCCCGCTCCATACAGAACCGCGCGGTTTCCGTCATAAGCCTGTGCCGCAAAGAAAAGCTCCGCAATATTCAGCGTCCCCAGCTCATGATATAACAGGAAAATGCCCATCAGCATCACGAGGCCGCCGATAACCGCAACCGCAAGATATGTGGCCGCTGCCTGTAAAGCGGCTTTTGTCTCCTCCTGTGCCACCCACACATAAGAAGTCAGAGACATAATTTCAAAAAAGAGGAACATCGTCAGCAAATCTTCCGAGAGAAAAACGCCCGCCGTCGCCCCAAGCGTTGCAAGCAGAAACAGGTAATAACGGTTCCGGTTCTTATGATGCCGCATATATTCGCCGGAAAGAATTGTCGTCATCATCCACATAAAAGCCGCAATCGTTACATAAATCAGGCGGAAGCCATCCATCGTAAAATGCAGTCCCATGCCGCAGACTCCCGGCAGATAACAGCGGTAAAAGGAGGCCGCCCCACTCTGCCCCATATTTTTCATACAAAGCATCCCCGCCAGCAGAAACTCACTCACCGCGATAAAATCCGCCAGATAATCCCTGAGCAGTTCTTTTTTTTGCCCGGCAAGTCCGGACAGAAGCGCTCCGGCAAAAGGATAAAAAACCAGTACTGCGAGAATCAGATTTCCCTCCATTGTTATAACCATGCTCCTTTCTGCCTGTTTCAACCAGGTAATTGCGAAACTATGTTTTCGAAAGATTCCGTTGTACAAAATAGACAATCACCGTAGGGCACGCTTTCACAGCGCGCCGCCAGCCGCGGCACAATCATCCCTGAAACACCGCCGACACCACCTGCTCCAGCGCTTCCGTCAGAAACTGCGGATGCAGCCCGATGACGAACATCACAACCACAAAAACACACAAGGGCAGCAGCATCACCCAGTTCGGGTCTTTTATGTCCGCAATTGTTCCATAGTCGAACTCTTTTCCCGGAAAAAAAGCCCTGACCACAATAGTCAACATATAAATTGCCGTAAGCAGTGCGGAAATCAGAATCGCACCAAGTCCCGCATAAGCCAGCGGATTTCCGCTCGCCACCGCGCCCTTTGCCAGATTCCATTTGCTGACAAAACCGCACAGCCCCGGCACACCCATCAACGCCAGCGATGCAACCACAAAAATCACAAAAACCTTCGGCATCTTTCTGCCCAGTCCGTCCAGCTCATGGATATAAGTCCGCCCTGTCTTATAAATCACAGCCCCGGCGCAGAAAAAGGAACAGATTTTCATGACCGCATGGCAAATCATATGGCTGAACGCGCCAATCAGTCCAAGCGGCGTCATCATCGTAATGCCAAATAAAATATAGGAAAGGTTGCTGACTGTTGACCAGGCCAGTCGTCGTTTAAAATGCGTTTCTTTCAAAGCCCGGCTGCACCCGAATACGATGGTGAAGACGGTCAGCGCCATAACCAGCTCCTGTGCCCAGGTTCCCCGCAGAAAATCCGCTCCGAAGCTGAAATACGTTATCCGCATGGTCGCAAAGGCCCCCGCCTTCACGACCGCCACCGCATGAAGCAGCGCGGTGACCGGCGTCGGCGCCACGCCCGCTTTCGGCAGCCAGGCACAGAAAGGACACATGGCGGCTTTTACACTGAATCCGCAGAAGCACAGCACATACACGAATAACAGCAGATTTGCTTTTTCTCCCAGCGCCGCCATATCCAGCACGCCGCCCGGCGTAAAATTGGATGTGCTTCCGTAAATCAGGATAAAAATCATTCCGATAAAGGCAAACGCCGCGCCGCCAAGCGAATAGTACAGATAAGTCCGGCTGGCCAGCACCGCCTCCCTCGTCAGCGTATGCAGAACGAGCGGCAGCGTCACCATCGTCAGCATTTCATAAAAGAAATACATCGTTACGATATCTTCCGCCATCGCTATGCCAAGAGTGACTCCATAAGTCAATGTATAGAACATAAAGAACACGCGCTCCCGTCCCTCGTGCTTCATATATTCAAAAGAATACAGCGTCGCAAAAGGCCAGAGAAAAGCCAGTATCACCGCAAAAACACTGCCCGCCGCATCCAGCTTCAGACTGATGCTCAACTGTCCCGTAAACCGGAACAGCACAAAAGCATCCGACGGCGGATTCATAATCAGTCCGAACGTAAGCGCCGATGTTATGAGCACGAGCATCTCTATATAGAAAGCCATCACATTTCTCTTCCGGAAAGGAAGAAGCGGAATGAGAACGCCGCCGGCCATCGGCAGCAGAACCGCAATTACCATCATGTACGCGTTCATATCTTATCATACTCCTTTTTGCATCCTTCAATAACAGGCCCGACAGATTAATAAAAATCTTCTCTGTCAGAATAATCGGCCGATTCTCTTACATGACCGCCGCCGCAATTTCCGCCGCATACTGAACGAGCGGCTCCGGAAAAAGTCCGATAAGCACCGTCAGAATCGTCAGAACAAGCAGCGCCGCCGACATCATATCCGGCTTTCCGGCTGCGTCCGCTCCGGCAGCAGCTTCCGCTCCGCTATTACATCCCTGAATTTCCGCGCCGACGTCTCCATCCCCGCCTTTTTCCGGCATCCGGCCCTCTCCCGGCAGAAATCCTTTTATCGTAACCGGAAGCAGATAGCCCGCAGTCAGCAGTGCGCTCAGCAAAAGCACGACCGGGCCCGCTATGCGGAAAATACCCGTATCCGACTGCAGCGCCCCCTGTGCCAGATACCATTTGCTGATAAAACCGCTAAAAGGCGGAATCCCGATTAACGCAAGGGAGGCAAACGTATAACACCACAAACTTACTTTCATGCTTTTGCCGATGCCCGCATACTCGTCCACCCTCGTCTTTCCCGTGCGGAAGATAAAAATTCCCGCCGCAAGAAACAGCACACATTTGACCCCCGCATGGAATACCACATGCAGTAACGCGCCCGTCATGCCCGTGGGCACAAGTAGAGACAGGCCGAACAAAATATAGGAAACCTGTGAAATGGTAGAATAAGCGAGCCTTTTTTTCAAGCCCTTTTCCCGGTAAGCCAGCATGGAACCCATGAATACCGTCAGCAAAGTCAGCGACATCCACGCCGTCTGTACCCAGGTTCCCCGGATAAAGTCAGGACCGACAATATTGTATACGGTACGGATAACCGCCAGCACGCCGCCTTTTACGATAATCGCCGAAAGCACGGCGCTTGCCGGAGACGGAGCCGCCGGATGTGCCGCCGTCAGCCAGGAATGTAACGGAAACATCCCCGCCTTTGCGCCGAAACCGATTAGCATCAGGAAAACCGCAATCTGTAAAAGGCCGCTGTTTCCCGCAGCCAGCGCCTGATTCAGCGTCCCGCCCGCAGTAAAAGCCAGCGTATCACAGTACTGATACAGAACATAAATGCCAAACAACGCGCAATATGCGCCGCACATCGAATAAAACAAGTACTTGAGCGCCGCCATAATTGCCGCTTTTGAACCGTTATGCAGTATGAGAGGCGTCGCACAAAGCGTCATCAGTTCATAAAAGAAATACAGCGTAACCAGATTCCCCGCAAAGTCCAGCGCAAGCAGTATGCCGTACAGGAGCAGATAAAAGCCGAAAAACCTTTTTTCTTCCCCCTCGCGCTTCATGTACTGGAACGCGTAAAATCCCGCCGCCAGCCAGATAACGCTTGTTACAGCCGCAAACAGACGGCCGAGCGCATCCACATGAAAAAAGACCGGAATATCGTCCATCAGATAAAACAATATCAGGCTCTGCTCTCCCGCTTTCGGCCAAATCACTGCAAAAGTCAGGATAACCGCCGAAGCAAGAACCACTCCCACAAGCACATGCAGTTTCCGCCCGCCATAGGGCTCTTTGCTCCCGCGAACATGTTCCAGAAAAGAAGAACAGACCAGCCAGATTCCCGCCGCGCCGGACAGCACTATCGGCATCAGCAACCCAAAGCCTTCGGCAAACCACTTCATCTATATACACCTCCACTTATGCAAACATCTCAAGCCCGCGCTCAATCAGTCCGATAACGGGCTCTGAAAACAGACCTAAGAATACGTTCAACGCAATAAAGCACACGAGCGCAAAACTTTTGGCCGGCTGTTCCCAGAAACTGATTTCCTCAAATCCCTTATCGACAACCACCGTTTTCTTTTCCGGCGTATAAATACGGATAACCGTTTTCATGAAATATACCGCATTCAAAATAACGCTGATAGCGAGGGCAATCATCGTAATCATAATTTTATGCCGGTTCTCCATCGCCGCCTGGGCAAACAGCAGTTTGGAAATAAAACCGGAAAACATCGGAAATCCCACCATCGAAAGCGAGCCCACAGTAAACGCAACGCCCGCCAGTTTATTCCGGTAGCCCGCCCCGGTCAGGTCAAAGAAATTTTTGCTCTTGGCCGAGGCATCCGTAATGCCGGAAGCCGCCACGAAAAGCAGCGATTTGGTAGCCGCATGGGAAACGATATGATAAATGCTCGCAATCATGCCGGAAGTCGTTCCCAGACCGAATCCCATATAGATATAGCCTATCTGTGCCACCGAAGAATAGGCAATCATCCGGTTGATGTCATTTTCCTTAATGGCGTTGACGGAGCCCATAATCATGCCCGCCACGCCGAACACAAACAGCACGTTGATAACCTTGCTCTCCCGGATAATGTCAAACCCGATAACCCGGTAAAAAATCTTCACCAGCAGAAAAATATACCCTTTGGACACCAGAGAGGACAAAATCGCCGCCGAAGAAAGCGTGGAATACCCGTAAGCATCGGGCAGCCATGTATGAAACGGGTAAAGCGCGCTTTTGATGGCGATACCCACCGACATCAGACAGATAGCCACGAGCAGCGGAATATGATATTCCCCCGACGCCTGTAAAAGCGCCGCCTGTTCTTTGATATTGCTCATCAGCAGATGTCCCGTCAGGCTGTACAGAAAACAGATGCCGAGCAGTAACAGACCGGAGCCTAACAGGCTCATAATCATATAGCGCACGGCGGCTTCAAAAGTTCTGCCCGTCTGTCGTATCATAATCAGGCCACAGGCTGAAATCGTATTGATTTCCACAAAAACATAGGCCGTAAACAAATCGTTCGTATAAATCAGCGCAAGCAGAGAGCACAATAGTAGGTTTACCATAATATAGTACAGGTTCTGCTTCGACTCCTCGATTTCCAGCTCCCGCTCCAATACGCCGCCAATAACGCACAGAAACATGATGATACAGAAAAACAGCGCCATCGCCGCTTCCAGAATGCCGACCCGGATTTCATTTCCCCAGGGCGCCGGAAAATGCCCCATCGTATAGACATACTCCTGTCCGGTGCCGAGCACAAAGCTAAGAACCGCCGCCGACATGCCTCCGATAACCGTAATAACGAACAAATTCAGGCGTTTCGCCCATTTTCCGTTCAAAACAGAGGATATCGGCCCGGCAAACAGCGAAAGCAGAATGGAGATGAAAGGAAAATTCTGCACAAAGGCCATTACAATCCCTCCCTTTTCAGCCGGGCGGAAATCTCGTCCAAATCCAGCGTATGATATCGGTTATATAAACGAATCGTCAGCGCCAGCATCAGCGCGGTCACGGAAACGGACACAACGATACCGGTCAGCACAAGACCGCTCGGAATCGGGTTGATATAGGCCGCCGCGCTGCGGACGCCGTCCGTTACGATAGGCGCCTTATGCCCCGCAATATAGCCTTTCAGGGCAAGAAACAAATACACCGATGTATCCATGATGTTCATGCCCACGATTTTCTTTATCAGGTTTTTCTGCATCAGAAGATTGGAAAATCCGATGCCGAAAAGTATCATCGACACGGCTTCCTCATAATTTGTCAGAAAATTGGCAAAATCCATTTTTAGTAGCCCCCTTTTCGGAACATGACATAAAAGGTGTACATCGTTCCCGCCACCACGATACCGACACAGATATTCAGCACAAGAATCAGGCCGCTGCTTAAAATCGCTCCCGGCGTTCCGAGCGGAATCACGCTTTCGATATGATTCGCCCCCGTATAAAAAGAATAGCTTTTGGCCAGACAATAACATCCGAGCGCGCTGACGCTGAGTATCTTATAGGTTTTTCCCGTAAAAAACCGCTCCGTCTTCTGAAACCCGAAAGCATTCAGATACAGAATCAGCCCCGCGCCGATAATCGCGCCGCCGGAAAATCCGCCGCCCGGCCCAAGATGCCCGCATAAAATCACATAAATGCCGAAGATGATAATCGGCGGCATAAGCACTCTGGCCGCCGTCTGCAGAATGACGTCATTCTTCGGCTCATAAATGCGGTCGCTCGCCTCGATGTCTTTTCCGTCCTTTGACTTATCCTTCCGCAGAAGAATCAATACCGTACAGGTCGCAATAAATAACACATGGGATTCTCCCAGCGTATCGAACGCCCTGTAATCCAGAATCATCCCGGTCACGATATTCACCGCGCCCGTCTCTTCCAGCCCGTTTTCGATATAGCGCTCTGCCACTTCATTATTCGCCGGATTCTCCGGGTGCCCATAGGAAGGCAGATAAGAAACGGCAATCAGCAGCATCGCCACGAGAAACAGGCAGAATACACCGCTGAATATTTTATAGAATTTCTGAAATCCCCGGATTTCCCAGTTATGTGCGAGGTCATATATTTTTTCGATTCTCTGCCTTTTTTCCCGCTTCCGTTTCCAGTCGATATCCTCATCTTTTTCCACTTCTTTCTGCGGTTTCATTTCCACCGTATTCAAGAAAGGGTCTTTCGTTCCGTTAAACCACTGTTTCAGACGGAAGGAAAGGGTTTTTTCGTATTCCTGTTCCGGCACTTTTCTGCTCATGACCGCTCTTCCCCCTTTCCGGCGTTATGCCGAACGGCATCCTTAACGCCTGTCCCGTCTCCATCGGCGCCCGCACCGGCGGTTCTGATTTCTCCGCTTTCCCGGCCGCCGCTTCCGCTCTCCGGCGCCTCATCGTTTTTCATGATGGCACGGATTTTTTTCAGCGTGACAAAAAACAATACGCTGGTCACCCCGGCCCCGACCGCCGCCTCCGTAATCGCCAGGTCGGGCGACTCTAACAGAATCCAGATAATGGACATCACCAGACTGTACGACATAAAAATCAGAATTGTATTCAGAAGATTTTTGGACAGACTGGCCGCAACGGCGCATATAATCAGAAATATGAGTAAAATATTCGTAAAAATCTGCATACGAAAACCGCACCTCCCCTTCTATTTTCCGTCGGCCCTGTCGGCTTTTCCGTTCCCGCGGCTGGCGTTTTCCCGGCGTCCATCGCTCTTCCGGCCTTCTGTATTCTCCCGGCTCTCTTCTTTCTTCCGGCGTACTTCGCTTTCCCGGTCCGCTTCTTCCTTCCGTCCCTCTTCGCTTTCCCGGTCCGCTTCTTCCTTCCGTCCCTCTTCGCTTTCCCGGTTCTCCTTCGCCCGTTCGTCCAGGTTTATCGTCTTATAATGCTCGTTTCTGTTCTCATCCGTCGCAACCTCCAGCCGGGCAATCAGATGGGACGAGGTGGGCGAAGAAAACCACAAAAAAACGATAATGCAGAATAATTTCAGAGACGTAAAATTCCATCCGCTGATAATCATCAGGCCAATCAGCGAGCTTGCGATGCCGAGCGTGTCGCCCATCGCGGCGGCGTGCATCCGGTTCAGCACATACTTGAAGCGGAATACCCCGACCATCTCAATCAGAAAAATCAGAAGGCCGCAGAGCAGGAACAGCGCGCCGGACAAAAAACGAATCCACTCAATGACTTCCATCCCCTTCTTCCTCCTTCTTTTCCCGGTAAACTCCCATATAAACCTTCGTCAGCACAATAACCGCGAGAAAGCTAATCATCGCATAGATGATGCATATATCCACAAGATAACCTTCTTTCAGCATAATGGCGAGCGTGGCAATGATGACCATCACGATGGTTCCCATCATATTCGTCGCAACAATTCTGTCCGCGATGCGCGGCCCGATAATGGCACGAATCAGGCACAGGATAATCATAACTGCCAGAATCACCAAAACGACGGTAAACAGCACGTGATATGCCTGGTCCAGTCCCGGTATTCCTTTTCCCATGACTAACGTCCCCCTTTCTCGATTTCTTCTATCCGCTTCAGGAATACGGATTCGTTCATGCCCTCTGCAAGCGACTCATCCAGACAGTGCACCGTATAGCTGTTATCTTCCAGAAGCACCGTAATGGTTCCCGGCGTCAGCGTAATCGCGTTGGCTAACGCCGAACGCCCCTCCGCCGTCTTCAAATCCACCTGAAAAGTCACAAGCGCCGGTTCGATTTCTTCTTCCTGTGTCAGAATCAGGCGCACCACCGCAAAATTCGCTTTTACGATTTCAATCACCAGTTCGGTCACATACCGGAGAATGCGGAACAGATTCCGAAAAAGCAGTTTTTCTTTTGCAATGCTGTAATCCGCAAACTTACAGGTAAAAGCAAATACGGCGGCGGCAACAATGACGCCGAATACAGCGATTTCCGGTGTGAAATTTCCGTTAAAAATAACCCAGAGCAAAAAGTACAATAAAAACATCTCTAAAACTCCTTTTTTCCCAGTCTGACATCCTCCACATGCTCCGCCAGCTCCGGCGGAAGCGCATCAAACAGATACTGCTTCTGTGCCGTCTGTTTTTGCAGAAAAAGCTCCCGCAGTTCCTGATTGGTTGACATAATATCTTCTCTCAAATCCTGTGCGGAAAGCCTCCCGGCGCCCTGACCCATAATAATCAGCTGCTCCAGCCCGTCCGAGGTGGCAACGAACACGCGGTGTTTCCGCCCGATTTCATGCGTAACCTTTTCAATATACTGGTCTGCCGTTTCCGCTTCCTTCGTATAAACCACATGAATATTATGATAAGTAAAAACGCTGCCCGGATTCCCTTTGACCTTGTACGCATCGAAAACGAGAATCAGCGTCATTTTCCGATATCCCTGGTAATTGCTCAGAATATCCATCAGCTTACCACGGGCGCCGTCCAGGCTGACTTTGGCCAGCTCACTTAGCTCTTCCCAGGCAAAAATAATATTATACCCGTCCACGAGCAGATATTCCTGTTCCGAAGCCTTGCCGATTCCTGACGCTTTGTTTTGCTTTTGTATCCGGCCGAATTTAGATTCCTTGCTCTTTTCCGACATTCCCCCGGCCTGAAGTGTTCTGCCCTCTTCCGCCTTCCCGCCGGACTGCTTTGCCGAAATAGTCTTCGCTCCGTTATACGGCCCGTCTTTGCACCCGGTATTTCTTTTGGCCGCATTCCGGTTTCCGTAAGTCCGGTGAAAAATTTCCGCCAGCTCCTTCTCTCCGGCAAGATATGCGGCATATCCGCCCGTGCCGCGCCCCGTTCCTTCTTCCGCACCGGACTGCCGGGCCGCTTCCTCCCGATACCCGTTTTCCGAATGCGCCGGACTTTTTACTCCGCCAGCTCCTTTCGTTTCCTCCAAACCCGCCGCGCGTTTTTTATGAAACACGCTTTCCAGGTGCATATACCGCTCCACATCCTGCCATTCCACAAGGAATCCGGCCCCATGCGCGCAGAAAACCGATGACGCCGGATTATCCAAATCCCGCTCCGCTTCATATCCGATATGCGCAATGACTTCTTCCGCATTATGGCATGGTTCATATCCTTTCAGCGTACAGGAAAGTCTGCCTCTCCCGCCGGAATAGGCGGTAAGTTCCGTCTGATAGCCCTGCATCCCGGCCGCCGGAGCCGTTCCTGTCAGAACCGAAACTTCTCCCTCCGTCAAAGGCGCGTCGAAACGGCCGCTCATCGCCTGTATATCCGTCATGGCACGGCCTATCATCGCGGAAGGCAGCTCCAGCCGAAATTCATAAACCGGCTCCAGCAAGACACATTCCGCCCGATGAAGCCCATGCCTGACCGCACGGTAAGTAGCCTGGCGGAAATCGCCGCCCTCGGTATGTTTTAAATGAGCCCGTCCCGAAACGAGCGTAATCTTCATATCCGTAATCGGCGCGCCCGTCAGAACTCCCGCATGCTCCTTTTCCTCCAAATGGGTCAGAATCAGGCGCTGCCAGTTCCCGGAAAGCTCATCCTCGCTGCATTCCGTATCGAAAATAAGACCGCTCCCGGCTTCCAGCGGCTCCATCAGAAGATGTACCTCCGCGTAATGCCGCAGCGGTTCATAATGCCCTACACCTTCCACCGTCGTCCGAATCGTTTCTTTATAAAGAATACTGCCTTCATCAAAGGAGACGGGCATGCCAAAACGCTCTTCGATGAGTCTTTTTAATATCTCAATCTGCACTTCGCCCATCAGCTGTAAATGAATCTCTCCCGTCTGCTCTTTCCAGACGATATGGAGCTGCGGTTCTTCCTCTTCCAGCTGAAGCAGCCTTTTATATGCCACATGAACATCGCTTCCGGGCGGCAGAACAACCCTGTATGTCATGACCGGCGCTAACAGTGGAACGACGCTTCCCTCTTCCGCGCCAAGCCCTTCCCCTGAAAAAGTCCGGCTAAGACCGGTTACTCCGCAAACCGTTCCCGCCGGGGCTTCCTTTTCGAGCGTATACTTTGTACCTGAATAAATGCGAATCTGGTCAATCTTTTCTTCCCAGTCTCCCGCTTCGCCCTTCACTGACTGTTTTACCTGTAAACTGCCGCCCGTGACTTTTAAATACGTCAGACGAGCCCCTGCGCTGTCTCTTCCAATCTTATAGACCCGCGCGCCGAAACCGTCCGGATATTCCCTGACAAGAGAAAACTTTTCCACGCCGTCTAAAAGCGCCTCCACACCGTCGCCTTTCAGGGCAGAGCCGAAATAACAGGGAAAAACCTTTCTATTGGCAATCAGCGCCGCAATCTCTTCATTGTCAATCGTCCCCCGTTCCAGATAACTTTCCAAAAGCCGTTCATCGCACACGGCGAGATTTTCCAGAAAATTTTCATAATCCGCATCTGTTCCCGCCGGGCATTCTGCCGCCCGTCCCGAAATCTCTATGTCCCTGCCGCCGCAAGATGTTCCCGCCGTAAAATCCACGCACTGACTGCCGAGCCGCTCCTGGATTTCCCGCATCAGACGTTCTTTGTCCGCCCACGGCTGGTCCATTTTATTGACAAAAAGAAAAACCGGAATCCGGTAGCGCGCAAGCAGATTCCAAAGCGTCAGCACATGACCCTGTACCCCGTCCGCACCGCTTATGACGAGCAGCGCGTAATCGAGCACTTGCAGCGTCCGTTCCATTTCCGCCGAAAAATCCACATGGCCGGGCGTATCGAGCAGCGTCACGTCCATACCTTCCCACGAAAATTCCGCCTGTTTGCTGAAAATGGTAATGCCGCGCGCCCGCTCCTGTTCGTCCGTATCCAGAAAAGTATCCCGATGGTCCACCCTTCCCGCTTTTCTGATGCTGCCGCTTTTATATAGTATGTTTTCCGCAAGCGTCGTCTTTCCGGCGTCAACATGCGCCAGAATCCCGATAACCAGTTTTTTTCCAATCATAAAAATGCCTTTCCGAACATGCCGACGAACAACACCGCCGCAAGCTCGCATAAAACCAGAAAATATCCCGCCGATTCTTCCGTGACGCCGCCAAAAATCTTTTTGGACATATAATAGTAATAAGTCCATATCCACATGCTAAGAAGCGCTTCCAACATGCCCATTATAGGCTCAATCATGATACAAGTACAGAAGCAAAGCGCTAAAATAACGCTAAGGATAATTCTGAGCGTCCGCTTTAAAACAAGAGAAAAGTCAGCTCTTGTGCTTTTTCCTTTTTCCGCCGCAGGAAACCACAAAAACGCCATACCATGCAGCGCTCTTGAAATCACAAATCCCAGACCGAGAAGAACAAGCTGGCTGTCCCCTCGTATGACTGCCAGCCCTCCCGCATATAAAAGGTAAAAGGTCATCGCCGCAATGAGCCTGTAAGTTCCTGTGGCACTGCCGTCTGCTGCTCCGGCATTTTTGTCCTTACAACCCGCTTTTTCATGCAGTCCCGCCTTTTCATACAAACCCACCGTCAGCGTTTCCGATGTATTCATGAAACCGGACAGATAAATTCCGCCGCTCATCAGAACCGGTATTGCCGCGCCGACCAGCGCAAAACATGTCTGCCCAAATTCAAGCCGCTGGCACAGAATTTGAAGCAGACATATGGCAATTCCCACCGCCGCGCCGTACAGCGGACGGAAACACAGGATATATTTAACGTTTTCTTTGCGGTTTATCCATTGAAACATACGCGCATTTCCTCTCCGTACTTTCCCGGTACTCTGCTTTTCCATATATTATCAGTCAAATTATATGCCCGCAGTCGGGGGATGTCAAATGAAAACGGGGCCGCTGCTTTATAGGCAGCATCGGCCCAGCCTCCGCCCGGACAGTGCATCGTTCTCTGGCGGAGGCACGCTTGCGCTCCGCGAAAGGCAGCAGCGGTACTAGGTTCAAAAGCAGCATAAAGCCGCTTTTTCACCAAGTACCGGCGCCTTTCCAGGACCTCCGAAGAGAACGATGCACTGTCCGGGCGGAGGCTGGGCCGTTACTGTAACCCGTTATTTTATCCGCACCACCACAAAACTTTCCGGCGCAAGTTTTAATGCTCCGCTCAGTTCTTCGCTGCGCTCTCCATAATAGACAGGCTCCGGCGTTCCGGTTCTTGGCAATGCTTCTGCTACACCGGCATTTTCTGTCGTTTCAGTTCCGCCTTCTGCCGTTCTGGCGCTCTCTGCCGGGCGGTCATCCTCCGATGCCCTCCGCAGCTCTTTGATGACGGCCGTTCCCCCGAGCGGCCTGTCGTTATCGTCCGCCAATTTCAGCCGCTTCGTCTCTTTCGACGCATTGACCGCTTTCAGGATATATTCCCCTGTTTTTTCGTCCAGCGACAGGTTTACATAAATACTTTCTTTTCGCAGTTCCTTCTCCTGTCCCTTCATGGGAATCAGCACCGTTCCCATATTTTCACCGTACATTTTCTGAACGTAATAACTGGCCGTCGGATAAACATCCGTTTCGTCAAACCAAATCATATTTGGCGCCCACTGGGCGTAGCCGATTCTGGCAAAAAGAGGCGCGTAGGAAGCTAAAATCACCACGTCCGCATTTTTTTCAATGCCTGTCAGGAAAGCCGCTTCCGCAAGCGCGCCCGCAAGGGTATTGGCCTCCGGGCTGTTCATGCCGCTGACGGAATGGGCAGCATATTCTCCGGCAAAAACCCTGACATCCCGCGGATAATCGTCATAAAAATCCACATGCTCGTAAAACCATTGCGGGTTTACATAATAGTGTTCATCCACCGCATAGCAAAAATCCGGCTTTCCCTCCGCTGCTTTACGGTAGAACTTCCAGGCATCCAGATAACGCTCCGATGTGATATCCGGCCCCGCCGAACCAATCAGACGGATTTCCGGGCATTTTTCATGAATTGCCCGTTCAAAAAGGCGGTAACGCTCAAAGAAATCTACTTTTTCCGTCTCCCACTGTTCGTTGCCGATGCCGAGCATTTCCAGACCGAACGGCTCCGGATGGCCCATCCGGGCGCGCAGACCGCCCCATTCTGTATCCGGCGAACCGTTGGCAAACTCGATTAAATCCAGCGCATCCTGTATAAATTCCTGAAATTCCGGCGCATCCACTTCTACAAATTCATAGGACTGATACTGACAGGCAAGGCCCACGTTCAGCACGGGAAGCGGCTTTGCCCCAATCAGCTCACAGAGCAGAAAGTATTCGTAAAACCCGATACCAAGCGTCTGATTATAATGGGCATATTCCGTATGCCAGCCGTTCTCCGCATTCGTTCCGTGCAGTGACCATCTGCTGAAATTGGCTCTGCGGTGCTCCGGCATGCCGACGCTCTCTTTCCAGCGGTAGCGGTTTTGCAGCGTATTTCCCTCCACGATACATCCCCCCGGAAAACGTAGGAAACCGGGATGAAGCTCTTTCAGCCGCTCAAACAAATCTTTTCGGAAAATGCCCGCCACTGCATCCGCCGGCATCATAGAAATAAAATCAAACTCCACGGTTCCCGCATTTTCCAGCGCAAGCACGAAAACACCGCCTTCTACGGTCTCTTCCGCTTTCAACGTCAGCTCATAACGAGTCCACTTCCGCCAGGTATTTTCCGGCACGCTCCGGCATACGGCGGATGCTTCCGCATATACTTTTCCGTCTTTTCTGACCGACACGAGAAATGCGCCCTCATATGAAACCTGTCTTGCATAAAAAGATACCCGGTATTCTTTGCCCTTTTCCAGAAAAATACCGCTGTACGCCTGATTCTGAAAGCCCTGTCCCGGCTCTTTTGCCGTAAAGCGCAAGTAATAAGGATTTTCCCGATACAGGGGACTTCCCATGACGTACTGCATTTCTCCGGTGCCGTTCCCGTCATTCGTCCGGTTCTCGCTTCCAACCGCATTACAGTCCTCCACCCGATTCTCTTTGCCTACGGCATTGCTACCCTCCGTCCAGCTCTCTCTGCCTGCGGCATTACAGTCCTTCGTCCGGTTCTCTCTGTCCGCGGTGCCGCAGTCCTCCGCCCACGCCGGACTCCAGCCATAACCCGGCTCCGGCTTCACATAATAGTCTCCCTTATCTCCATAGCAGTCATAAAATGCGAACGAGCGGTTCTCAATCATCTCCGCATACAGCCCGCCGTCGGCCGCATAATTGATATCTTCAAAGAACAGGCCTATCATCCCTTCCTTGATTTTATTTCCCTTGTTTTTGTCCAGTTTCAGTTTCATTGCTTCGGTTCCTTTCTTATCGGGATGGTAAAATTTCTGATTTCACCTTATTGTACTATGAAACGGACAAAAGGACAAATTCTTTGGCGGCGGCGCTATGAGGAAAATGAGGAATTAAAAAGGAAGGGTGATGTCGTTTATCCTTTGAGCCGGAAGTGGCGAAGTGAGCAAAGCTGCTGAAGATACAGCATACGGAAAGGAACGAAAGGGACGAGTAAGCCCCTTCCGAATATGGAATAAAAGTAACCGGCTTCAGGGATTTTCCTGGCTTTTGATGGCGGCCCTGAGCCTTTCGTTTTCGGCCCGGAGCTCCTGAATGGTGGAATTATTTTCGGCAACGGTCTTTTGGAGAAGGGCGTCTTTTTCCGCGATGGTTTTTTCATTTTCACGGATAATCTTTTTATAAGTGCGGATTT
>CAJTRL010000067.1 GCA_910578715.1 uncultured Lachnospiraceae bacterium
CAAGCAGACAGAGCATCTGATCTGATACAAAACCGAAATACAATTATGCCGCAGCCTTTCCAATCGCAATCCCTTTATCCTCAATGCCCTGACTCAGATTACACATAACGCTCACATCCTTTCTAAAACTCTCTTCAATAGGAATATCGTACTCTTTTCCAATTATGTTTAGCTTCTCATCTATTGTAAGTTCTTTTGACAGCAATGCTCCCAACAGACGGTGCAATTCATATCTTTCATCATGCCCCGGAAGTTCTTCCGCTAATCCGATCATTACAATGTTCAACAGATCCAGTTTTCCCTTCCACTCGTAGGCACCAAGCACATTGTCATTTGTAAGATGAATATGATTCATAGTATTTTCTTCCATATTCATACATACCCATATCGAATAAACACGCTTTATGTCATCATAGTTGGAATTCTCAAAATCTCTTTCTTTCTGCGAGGAAATTAATCGGCTCACATAAAAGATTGCCCGGTTCAATATCTGATAACCCTTTGGATCATCTTTCTGTGCCTCCACATTAATAATAATCTGTGACAATCCGTCTTTCATCCGGACATAAAAAACAATGTCAAATCTTACCAGCCCTTCATTCAGTTCCTCATTTTCAGAATTGAAACCAACAAGCCGCTGACTGTCTTTCTCACTGCTGGTATTGGTAAGTCCCGGCTCTACTGGTACTGTACTGACATAAGGCTGTCCCTCAATATAGGAAACCACTTCTTTGGGATTCATTCCCCTAAATTCATCTACCGTCTTTACCAGTATATGTGCCAGTATGCTCTTCTGTCCTAACAGGCGTTTTGCACTGGCGTCATACTGCGCCTTCGTATCTGTTGCTTTTACCGCATTTTTCAATTCTGTATCCACGGTCTTCCTCCTTTTTGTATGGAATATAGTCATCTACAAAAAGGTATCTGACCACATTTATATTATATCTTAGCTTCGTCTTTAAAACAACTAAATTATACCCCTAAGCCATCCAAAAATTCCCTAAATAGAAATCTTCTGTTCCATATTTTTCAATTAATGTTCCCACGCACAATCTATACAGAAACCATTTCCTCCATCATTTTGATGTGAAATCGGTTTCCCGCAGGCAAGGCAGGTCGTATAAGGCTTATCGTCTGTCCATTCTTCCTCATCCCAATTATCATCTACGGTTTGACTGACTATTTCTCTTTCTGACAATGATCATTATCATATGTCCCCTATTAATTTTTCTTGTGGCTTCATATACTCACTAAGTATTTTCTTCAAAGCCTCCGTCAGCCAATCCAACTGCATACATTTGATTCTATCATAATCATCATTTCGTTTGCGCTATCAAATACAAATTTTGTCAAAACATCACCATACATATAACATTTTACAATATTCAGTTCATTAATAAAAGAAAGTAACTTTTCTCCATCTTTAGCCATAGTTACTTTCCCTTCTGCATATTCAATATAGTGTTCTTCAATACTTATGCCCTTTTCGGACTGGCTAAACTTCCAATAAGTATGTTGTCCTTCCTCCGCCAACTTACCTAGCGTTAAAATTTCCCTTTTATCATTCCATCTTCCTAATCCACTTTTATTTCTCATTTATAATGCCTTTATCCATAAATACACCCGCAATCCTCTATTTCTTCCTCCCTGTAATTTATCTTTTTCCTCATCAAAAGCACCACCGTCTCAATGGTTTTGCCAAATTTCCACAAACTGATACTAATACATCACATATATTTTTTACTACATATTTTTACTTAATAAAATACTCTTTCAAAATATCTTGAGTCTTTATGTACAAAAGTTCTGTTTCCTTAACTCGATAGCTAACATCCTTCCTAAAAGTAATTGATGATTCATACTGCTCATTAAATGTCTCTCTGTCTTCTTCTGTGAAGTAACAATAAATAATTTTAACATTTTTAGAAGACATATCACTAAATCGAAGCATTACATCTCTTATTATATGTTGGTCGTTATCAATATTCATTCCGAAAATCACCACAACCGCTACTTTATCCTTCTTCATACTATTACCAACTATTCTTACAATGTTGTCAGTTCTCTTATTAATTGGATTCTTATTCATTACGTTTACTATTCCTGCAAATGTTTTATTCGTAAAATAATCCCCAATTAATATATCTGAAAAACTTACATATGTTTCTAAATTTAATCCTACTCCTAAACTCTGATAATATACATATTCCTTTTCATTAAGTACATACTGCCCATGAATATGTTGTACAGGTCGCATTGAAATATTTTCTAAAATATGGTCATAATTTAAAGTCAATAACACATTGTAATTATCCAGAAAACTTTTAATTTTGTCCAATTTTAAATTGCTAAGATTACTAAGTTTTGAAAAGTTTACAGCTTTTCCGTTGCACAAAATAGCTGTTGCAAAAAGCATTCGATAATATGTATTAAATCCATTACTCAACGCAAATTGATGAATATCATCTGTTTCGGTAACAATCTTATTTTTATTTATATATCCCACTTTAATCAAAGTAATAAATTCATTATTTGAATGGAGAGCATACTTTTCAGAATCTATTTCATTTATTGCAAAAAACATATATATTAATATCGACCAATATTCAATATTTACAAATTTATATCCTCTCTTTTTCCCAACTCTCGCAATACTTTTAATCAAATCTAATTCTGACTTGCCAAAAACTAATTTATGAATATATCCCATATCATCTAACTTTTTGAGTAAATCCTCATTCTTTATAATACTTTCAGCAAAATCAACGCCTGACAAAAATACTTCTTCTATATCTTTTTGCTTATATGTATATACATACTTACAGACATTTTTATAATTATCCTTAAAAACCTTCTTAAATAAATTATTGGCTTTCACATCATACTTACCACTATGGAGCAATAATTTATGTGCTTCATAAAGTCTATCATAAATATTTGCAAAATCATTATCAAAATTAATACTAAATCCATTTCCACATAAAAATGCTGACGGCTGTTTTAAAATTATATTTTCCAATTCTTTATTTGTTATTTCTCTCATCTTCACAAAGTACTATTGCTCCTTTTCATATTATAATATCCTTTTTATTATTACACTAATTGTTTCTCTCTTCAACATTTTAATTTTTCAACTGCTTAACTTTGCCGGCTGTAAAATTAAAATTAACTAAGAAATCCCCGGCCAGAGACCGGGGAAAGGAATATTTAACGGGAGAATAGATGATACTTCCTTTCTTAGTGTGATATTTAAAAGTGAAAGTCTCTGGTAGGGTTTTTGCTTTTAAGATACCACAAAATAAGTCCCATAAAACGGACTTTGTTGTTCATTAAGCGGGGTGGACGCCTTACTCGTCTGCTCCGCAGTCCCCGGAGGAAAAACAATGCTGACTTTTCCAGTAGCGGTACAGATAAATGGCCAGGTGAGATGTATACAGCATATTGAAAAAGATGAACTTTTTAAGATAAAGGCATCCTATTGCGGGACCGACCGGAAATATTCGGGGTATGAAATCTATGCGGATATGAATACCGGGAAACTGTATGCGGCAGACGCATTTTAAATAATTAACATACGTATGTTAATTACATACGGAAAATTGATAATAAAGTGCACATTTATTATAAAGAGAACAAGAAAATAAGCAGAGAAGAAAGAAGGAAAAAAGATGAAAGTAACGATTATCGGAATCAAGAAAGCAAAGACGAAAAACGGACGTGAGTTTTGTAGTTATTTTTATGAAAAGGCTTTTACAGACTATGAACGTGAAAACAGCGACTGTCTTGGAATGACCGTGGGAAGTGAGTTTTCCTACAAGGATTATAACCTGAAGCCGGGCGATGTGTGCGACTTCCAGTACGAACCGGGCTACGAAGGAAAAGCGACGCTCTCGGATGTCGTTGTGTTAAAACCGAATGACACTGCCGGAAAAGATGCAAAAGAAAACAGCAAGTAACGCTCCGGGAAAGGAAAACGGACATGGATTATTTATTTCTTTTATCAGTCGTGTTTCTCCTGTTCTGTTTTATTTTTCGGAAACGGATTGCGGAAAAATTTGCAGTCCGTTCCCGGAAGAAAGAGGCGGAACTTCCGGAAGCTGTAAAGCCGGAAACAGCCGTGTATAAGGTACTGGCTTTTAACGCAAAAGATTTCGGAAGCACAAAAGAACTGGAAAACATGATGGAGCTCCGGCTGGAACAGTGTCTGGCCGGATTATCGAGACAGGGCCGCCGTGCGGAAGTGGAATTTCATTCGACAGGTTTTGTGCTCGTATACCTTGTAAAATATACCTGTTAAGGCGGTGAGGATATGGAAGCTACGGAAATAATAACAGAAAATACGGAGATTCCTGAAACAGGCATACAGAATCCGGAAACACCGGAACAAATACCGGAGATACCGGGGACGCCGGGCAGTACGGATAAAACGGAAACAGATATCCCGGAACCGGAGAGCCCGGAACCAGATATTCCGGAACCGGAAAATCCGCCGGATAAAACACCGGATATTTCCATAGTGCCGGATATTCCCGTCAGTCAGGACCCCATACAGGAAGAAGGACCTGAGGCGGAAATCCCGGTTCCCGATTTTTCCGGTTATCCGGGGGAACTGACAGAAAGCACCGAAAAAACACAGAGCATGGATGAATTGCTTGAACGGCTTGACACCCTTACCCTGATGCTTGCACCGGAAGAAGAAACGGAAGAAAACAGCACGGAACGCTTTTCCGTCATTCTTCCCGGCTATGAAGAGTTTTCCTACCCTGTAAGGGTCACTTACGGCATTACAACCGCAACCGGGTATTCCACTTACGTCGGTTTTACATATGACAGTCCGGAAGCATTCAGAGGCGGCTTTGAAAAGATGGAAACGGACGTTATCGACGGAAATTTGCAGTCCTTTTATATCCGGTACGTTTACAGCGGGGAAGGCACTGACTCCGAACTGCTGTATGATTCGGACAGCCCTGTGGAAACGCCGGAACCGGAACCAGAACCGGAGCCGACGCCGGGAACCAGTATTGATAATGAAACGGTACAGGAGATATTAACGCATCTGGAATCGGCCGGAACAACGCTTTCGGACATATCCGCGGCAGATAAACAGGAATATCTGCTCATGGCAGACTACCGGGAAGAAATGCTCATGCTCCAGGCGGCTGATACAGGCTCAACGGTTATCCTCTGCATTGTCATGACTGCGTTGCTTGCGGAAATTACATTCTTGGAGTTTTTCAGGAGGTTTAAATGACAGGACAGGTAATGGAATTTTTAAAAGAATTTCTTCCGGTAATGACTGGAATCGGCGCCGGACTTGGATTTCTGCTCGGCGGCATTTCTGCCGTACTGGGATATGCTATTTTCAAAGTACAGGCATTTTTTGATATACAGTAGATATTGGCAGATACGGTCTGTTGATATAAAGTGCGCACAGACTAGGAAAGGAGGTAAATGGATATGAGTATTCCCGCATTGTTAGAATCCGGAGTTTCAACGTCTCTTGATTTTTCAAACGCAATCACGACATCCCTGAACGGGATTTCAGGCGATTTTGCAAAGTATGCACTGATTGCCGTGCCGATTGCGCTCGGAATCTGGGCGGCCCCGAAAGTGATTAAAATCGTTATGAAGTTTTTCAACGCCCTGACACACTAAGGGCGGTCTGCATGACCGGGAGCGGCATCCGCTTCCGGTCATTATAAGAAGGTGTATGTATGACTGTTCTGAAAGCATTTGTATTTATCGCATCGCTTCTGGCGATTCCCCTGTCAGGATTTCTGCTTGTGCTGTGCATCGTGATTGATATGGTGAGAAGCGAGCAGATACGGGAGGATGAAGGCCGGTGATGAGAAAATATCATATCCGCAGCATAATGGCCGCAATGCTGTTTCTGATACTGCCCGTGCCGTATGCGTCCATGCTGGCAGTGCTGACTGCCGTATTCGGAGACAACGTTTATGTCCATGTGGTGCTCTGCATGCTGTATCTGTCAGTTTCCGGATATGGAATCGAGCGTTTAATAAGAAAGATGGGAAACAGCCGGGAGAAAAACCGGGAAACTTAGAAAGAGTGGAAAGCAGTTCCGTTTTCCGGTGCGGACGGCCGAAAAATTTTCCGGAGTGCATAGCGGTTTACGGAGAGAAAATTTTGAAGGGATGTCCGCACCGGAAAGGGGAACTGCCAGGACCTTCCGGGGAAAGGGAAAGAAATGAGTGCAAATTTTGCGCAAAAGTATGTTATTTTTGCTCAGGTGATTAACTGAATATGGAAAACTTGCTATACTTCCCGTAAGGGGGGTGATGCCTTTGGCTGGTCTTTATTTTATTTTTATTCTAATTTTTGTACCACTTATATTAGCTATTGTTTTTGGCATAATCATTCTGATAAAGACATTTATGAGAAGCAAGAAGTAAGTTTTCTTGCTTCTTTTTATTTCATGGAGGATTTATGAAGTTTAGACTTAAATCTTTATCAATAATTTTATCAATGCTTATCTTTATCTTTTCTATATTTCAATGTAATTTAGTTGTATATGCTTCGGCTGCTGATTTAGCTGCACATCTTCCTGATTGGGATGAATTATCTGAATTTGATAAATGGGTTATGATAATTGAAATGTGTGGTGTTAGTGCTCGAGCTCTTTGGAAAGGAGACTATGAAGCAATTTTAAATAATATAAAAGCAGTTTCTGATTATGCAGAGGGAGACCCTCTTGAATCAGGTGCGGTTACTGTTTCTAATGATGGCATTATTCTTTCTGAAGATTTAATGTCTGCTTTCAAGCAAGCCCTTCTCGAATACGCTGAGGAAACGAACGGTTTTAGACTATATTCAACAACAAATATTAACACTGTTTCCCCGACAATGTTTAGTACCTCTTATGAATATAATTCTTTTATAAATTTAGTACAAGAATCTGGTTGTATTGCGGTTAGAAATGAACGTAGAAAAAATAATTGTTTTTATGTTGCGCTACCTTTTCATGAATTTGAAAACCCTGTTTCTTTAGTAAATTCTTTTCCTTCTTCTCTTATTCGGACGAGAGCTATACTTTATGATACATTTTCGTGGCAACAATTATCTTATTCTTATTATGAAATAAAAACACGTTATGTTGATGATTCCGGTTATGTAAGTTATAAAACTTTTAATTCTTACAAAGAAGGGAAAAAGGGGAGTATTCTTGATATTGCTGATTTTTTTCTCGGCTGGCAAATCGATGTTGGTAATGCTCCCGGCGAGTATCAGTATATTTTATATTCCACCGACGGCCGCAAACTAAGAGTATTTAATTCCCTTAATGCCTTAAAAAATTACACTGTCGGCCAGCGCGGTGTTTACTTCGGTTCCGGTTTCTATGATACGCCCGGTGAAATAAAAGTGTCTTTTGATGACCTCGAAAAATATATGAATAAAGACTATGACAAACTTTTTGACGAATTAAAAGATTTAATCAATAAGGAATCTGACGGGAATGAGGACAGCCTGACCGAAGAGGATTTGGAAAAACTCGTTGACAAGATTTTAAATGCTTCCGGTGGAGACGGCGGTTCCGGTTCTGGCTCTGGTTCTTCTTCCGGTATCATCGGCTGGCTCGAAAAAATATACGACAAACTGGCCGACATGCTCAAACAGCTCAAATCAATCAAACGCTGGACGGTTGTTGACACAGTAATCAACGGCGTGGATGCCGTTGCCGACTGGCTCGACCTGATACATGACATTATCAGCGACGCCGATGACGGCATGGAATCCGCCGTTTCCACCCTCTCCTCCGCCCTTGACGACTCTGCCGGGCTTTTGAAAAAGAAATTCCCGTTCAGCGTGCCGTGGGATATTCTCGCCTTTGTGACGCTCTTTGCCGCCGAACCGGAAGTCCCGCACTTTGAAATACCCATTGACATCGGTGTTTCTGCTGTCGGCCTGGACATACACTATGACTTTGTCGTCGATTTTTCAGACTACCAGTATCTGTCCGACGTTCTGCGCGCAGTCCTCTCCCTGACCTATGCGGTCGGCCTTATCAAGATGACTGCGGGCGTCGCCAGCACAAAAAAGGAGGAATGACTGTGATTGATGTAATTAAATCGTTTTTTTCCGGTATCTATGCACTGCTTCCGGATTCCCCGTTCCAGACATTTTTTTCCGGTTATGAGTTTGACTTTCTCCACTGGCTCAACTGGTTTATTCCCTTTGACATCTGCTTTAAGATAACCGAAGTCTGGGTTGCCGCCATTGCGCTTTATTACCTGTTCGTCATCATCAAGAAAATCGTATTCGATTTAATTATCGGCAAGCTGATTGCCTGAAAAAAAAGAAAGGGGACTGTATGATTTATTTCTATACCGGGACGCCCGGTTCCGGGAAATCTCTCCACATGGCTTCCGTTATCCATGACGCTGTCTGGTCTGGAAAAAATGTCATTGCAAACTTTGAAATCAATGAGCAGTATTTTGCAAAATCCAGGCATCCGGACAGGCTTGGAAAATTTATCTATGCCAGCAACCGGGAATGGATGACAAACGCTTATACGGCAAGGCAGTCTTTTGACCCTGTGCGGGGCACGATGTTCAAAGGCACCGTCCCGGAAAACCGCTATACCTATCTGGACGGGCTCTACTCTTATGCAATGCAGTTCCATGAACGTGACCGGAAGGGAAATATTAAGGAACACCAGACGCTGCTTGTTTTTGATGAATGCCAGGAACTGTTTAACAACCGGAACTGGGCGAAAAAAGACCGTCTTGACTGGATAGCGTTTTTCCGGGAACACCGGAAATATGGATTTGACGTTTATCTGATATCACAGGATGACAAAGTGATTGATAAACAGGTGCGGGCCGTTTTGCAGTTCCGGGTGGAACACCGTTCGGTAAAAAACTATAAGCTGGCCGGAAAACTGCTTGCTTTTCTCCGGGGCGGCCAGCTTTTCGTGTGGATTATGAGCAACTACCAGATACGGGGAAAAGACGGCCGTCTCTGCTCCGAGTTTTTTACAGGGAAAAAGTTTTATGATTTTTATAACAGCTACCAGACATTCCACACGGGCTAATGCCCGGAGCCGGCGACGGGCCTATGCCCGTGTGGAACGGATGGGGGCTGTTATAAAAGAAATTTTTGTTCCGGACAGGTTTTTCATGGAGCGGCGGAGCGTACCCTTTACGTCAGGAAGGGAATGTTAGCCTGTCGGCTGGCGTCGCCGCCATGCTTTACCGGAGGCGCCGCCCGGCGGCTGGTGGACATTCCCGCGGGTCCCTGACGTCAAGGGCGCGGAAGTTCACAAGGCCTAGTATTACCCTTGTGAACTTCTGTGACATGTGACATTTTTCAGTTTTTGCCGGATTTATCATGTTTTCGGCTGTGACATTTTTTGTGACATCTTCTGTGACATCGCAACTTCTGTGACATTTTATAAGATTTAAGGGGATAACATGAATGACAGGACACGCTCAAGAAAGTGGCTTCTCACTTTCAACAATCCGGAGAAATTCGGGTTTTCTCATGATAATATAAAAGCCGCACTTTCCACTATAAAAAATCTCGGCTACTGGTGTATGTGCGATGAAGTTGGAAAAGAGGGCACCTATCACACGCATCTTTTTATTTACCGTTCCGATGCGCTCCGGTTCGAGACAATTAAAAAGAAATTTCCTACGGCTCATATAGATTATTGCCGTGGTACAACCCAGGAAAACCGGGACTACATACGCAAAGAGGGAAAACATAAGGACACCGACAAGGAAGATACGAACTTGCGCAATACCTTTGAAGAATTCGGGGAATGCCCGATAGAGGAACAGGGGAAACGCAATGACCTGAATGCACTTTACTCCATGATTAAAGACGGGTTAAGCAACTATGAGATACTGGAAAGCAATCCGGGGTACATGTTACAGCTCGAAAAGATAGAAAACTGCCGCCAGGTACTCCGCGGGGAAGAGTTCAAAAATAAATTTCGGGAACTCGAAACGGAATACTGGTTTGGAAAAACCGCTACCGGAAAAACCAGGACGATTATGGAACGTTACGGCTATGAGAATGTTTACCGGGTAACGGACTATAAGCACCCGTTTGATACTTATAAAGGACAGGATATTTTAATTTTCGAGGAGTTCCACTCAAATATCAAAATTCAGGATATGCTGAACTATCTCGACGGCTATCCGCTTGACCTTCCCTGTCGTTATAACAACAAAGTAGCTTGCTATACGAAAGTCTACATCACCAGCAACATGTCCCTGAAAGACCAGTACACCAACATTCAGAGAGAGTATGAAGAGACATGGAACGCCTTCCTAAGAAGAATCAACGTAGTAAAGACTTTTGGCCAGAATGGTCTTGTCCGGTGTGAATCGGTGCATGATTTCCTCTACGGGTTCCATTCTCCGGAAGAATACGCACAGACAGAGAATTATCCGGATATTCCCTTTGATTTATAAAGAGAAACAGGGAGAAGCATTTTATCGCTTTTCCCTGTTTTTTGCTACCGTTTCAGTGCTTTTTCCAGCCTGTCCATGAGTCTGTTGTATTTCTTTTTGTATCTTACATCGTCCCCGGCTTCTTTATACTCGTTTAGTTCCTCCAAATCCTCTTTGATGCCTTCTACAAAATCTTTATATTGGTTGTCTGTCATTCCCATTTCTTCCATTCTGCCCCACTCCCTTCTAAGGGATATTATAGGCTTTTTCCTTTCTTTCAGTCAATCAGATTTTGAAACCGTATAGTTCATATATCAGCTGTTCGTATTCTGTTTTATTGATAAAATGTGCTCCATACATTCCGTAAATAAATCCCCATATGTAGTTTTTATATGTTTCTATATCATCTGTGTTATTGTCCTCCTGTGTTTTTTTATGCCAGCTTGCCAAAACTCCATATACACCGTTGTGCTCTTTATATTTCATACACCGTTTTTCTTCTGTCTTTTCCATTTTTTCGATTAGTTCCTGTATTGTCATGTTTTTCTCTTTCTCCCCGTTCTGCCGTTAGGCCAGCATCTTTGTTACCAGTCCATTTTTTCAATTTCTATCAGCATTCTTGCCGCTGATAATCCGTCAATGACTTGTAAGTCCTGTAATGCTCTTATGTACCCGGCTCTGTATGCAACAGAATCATTTCTAAGTGAATAAGGTGTCAGTGCCATTTTCATAACTGAAATTTCTTCCAGCTGTTTTTTCTGTTTTTTTGTCATATCTTTTTTTCCTTTCTCCCCGGTTCGCCGGTAGGTCAGCGGTTTTTCTCTCCCCCCTCTGGCTTTGGTTTTGTGGCTCGGAGGGGCGCGTCGTATGTAGTTTTTGAAACTGGTTTTTCCTGTATCACTTCCTTTCTTTCTGGCTTCGTATGTTGCGGTCTTCCGGGTTTGCGTGCAACGGCTTTTAAATTATTCGGATGGGAAAATCAGGTAATTTATTAAAAAAATGGTTCCTTATTTTTTTAATAAATAGATAAAAATTTTTATGCTTTTTAAAAATTTTTACGGTACTTGATTTTTTCAGCCGGATAATTTATGTTGCATAACGCAAATTCGGCAGACTGCAACAGAAGACAGAAAGAAAGGGAGGGAGACAGAAAAGGTCAGTTTCAAAAACGGCCGTCTTAGAAAACTTTTCCGGTAAAGGCCGGAATGTTTCTGAATGAAATGTAAGTCCCCCAACGGGGGATTTAGGGGGGATTTTTATCACACCGCTGTGGCATAGCGTCCGCATCTCCGGCGCTTGTCCCTTGCCAAAGGAGATGGGCTCCACGTTTTGTATTTTCTTATTCGGTTCTCTGCTTTTTTACGGGAAGGGAACTCTTTCTTTCCCGTATCTCTGTGGGTATGGTACAAATCTTTTCATAGTCTGTAACACGGTTTAACCCGGATTTTCAGCCGCATAAAAAGAAATCTTTGTAAAGGGCGCGGAGCGTTCATTTTACCCTTTACAAGGATTTTTTTTTATGACAGCCTCGGAAAAAAGGGGAATTCTGCCGTCATGGGAAAATACATACAGGAAAGACAGCGTTACACCATCGAGATTCTTTTAAAGGAAAAATACTCTGTCCCGCGCATCGCCGGGATTCTGGATATCAAATACCACACGCTCCGCACAGAAATAAAACGCGGCACCGTTAAACAGCTGGATTCGCTTTTAAAAGAACACTATGTCTATAAGGCGGACTACGCCCAGATGGTCTATGAAAAATCCGTTTCCAGCCGCGGCCGGAATCTGAAAATCTGTTCTGACCACGCTTTTGCTGCCTACATCGAACATATGATAAAAGATTTAAAATACTCTCCGGAAGCACTTATCCAGCATATGAAAAACGAGGGAATCCGCTTTTCCGTCACCCTCTGCCCCAAAACCATCTACAATTATCTTGACATGGAGCTTTTCCTGAATGTTTCAAACAAAGATTTGACTTCCAAAAAGGAAGGGAAAAAGAAAAAGAAAGAATCTTCTTCTGTTGCCCTGAATAACCGGAAAGGCCGTTCCATAGAGGAACGCCCGGGAAATGTACAGAACAGGGATTCTTACGGACACTGGGAAATGGACACTGTTGTCGGCGGACAGGGAAAAGGGAAATCCTGTCTGCTGGTGCTCTCCGAGCGGATGACGCGGGAAGAAATCGTTGTGAAGATGAAAGATAAAAAAACCTCTTCCACCGTCCACGCGTTGAACATGCTGGAAAAGAAGTACGGAAGCAGAGCTTTCCGGCAGAAATTTAAGACAATTACTGTTGATAATGGTGTGGAATTTTTAGACAGTAATGGTATCGAGAAAAGCAGATATACAAAGGGGAACCGGACAACGCTTTACTACTGCCATCCGTACAGCAGTTGGGAGAGAGGAACAAACGAGAACATTAACCGGATGATACGGAGATTTTTTCCGAAAGGTACGGACTTCGATAAAGTGTCCGTAAAACAGGTAAAAATGGTGGAAGCATGGATAAACAACTATCCCCGGAAAATCCTGGGCGGTTTAAGCAGTAATGCTTTCAGAGAAAGTCTTTCGGAATAGATATGGGTTATGCGGAGAAAGAAGTCCCGGAGCCGTGGACTAAACCCGCGGCTTGCAGCCCCCCTGGAGACGGGGAAGGGGGCGCCGGAAAAATCACTTAACGAGGTATTTTCGAGTTTAGTGATTTCCGGAAGGGGTTAGGAATGGTACAAAAATACCTTTATTTTTTATACCTTTAAATCTGCCGTTAGTAAAAACAGACAAAAAAACAGGCTGTAAGGCCCTCTCATCCGGAGGAAAACAGCCTGTTTTTTTATGCAGATTTCACAATTTTTTTAAAAAGTTAATTTTATTGTTGCAATTCAGTTTCAACTGCTTAACTTCCAATTTGGGCATATTATTTAAATTCACTGTTTCCAATATCTGCAATTGCTGCACCGCTAACTGACGAAGTAATTCCATTCGTTCTTTTTGATTTTTCCCCTGATTTATTAAAACCGCATTATAACTTTCCAGATTCGCAAGTACCAGTAATTGATTCAGCGTTGCCACATCACGCATATTTCCTTTAACTGCTGGATTTTCTTCTTTCCATTGCTTAGCTGTCTTTCCAAACAAAACTACATTGAGCATATCAGCTTCATTAGCATATGTGTAGGCTACCTGTGCAGGCGTTAATTCTGGCGGAATCAAATTGTCTTTAATTGCATCTGTATGTATCCTGTAATTTAACTTAGAAATCTCTCTGTTCAAATTCCAATTTAAAGATAGCCGACTATTCTCATCTGTCTTTAATCTCCTGTAATCCTTCATAATATATAACTGGAACTCAGGCGAAATCCAAGTTGCAAAAGACATCGCAATATCACTATGGGCATATGTTCCGCCATAACGTCCTGCTTTTGAAACAATACCAATAGCGTCTGTGGCTTCTATCCATTTCTTAGGTGACATCGTAAATGCATTCGCTCCTGCCTGTTTTTTAAACCCCTCGAATTCGAGGGGTTTAAAATCTTGATTATGAAGTCTTTCCCATAATCCCAGAAATTCTATCACATCTCGGTTTCTCATCCAGTTTTGAATAACCGCTGTTGGGTCATCGCTTTTATATCGAGCTATATCCGTCAATGAAATAAATTCATTTTCGAAGTCCCGTGTATAAATACCAATATCTATCCCATTTGCATGAATTGTATCCTTAATTATTTTTCCCATTGCTCCTCCTATAATAATATCACAAACTTTCTCAAGCATTGTAACTGTTACTTCTCTTAGATATATTCTGCCAAATATTCATTTGTTTTCAGCTTCCCACATCTCCCGATATGCTTCAATATAAAATTTGATGCACCTCGGATATACATATAAATATTTTCTACACAATTTTTTATACAGCCCCAATATTTTTTCATCACATGCAAAATCCAGTAAATAATCAAGCAAATGCGATAATTCAGCCTCTGACACGGTTCTGCTACAGCTATCTTCAACCAACGGCAAATAAACCTCATAGGCTTTTTGATGTATTTCAACTATCTGCTCTGCAATCTGATAAATCCTTTCATCCATTAAATTACCTCAAAATATTTAAGTGCATCCATTATCGCTTCTACCTTCTCTTTCGGTGGACGCTTCCTCGGATGTTTTAATTTTTCTACCGCATTAGAAGCATCATAAATTGTCAATCCCAAAGACCCTTTCACCTCTGCAATATACGCAGTATGTACTTTAAATCCATATTTCTTCTCAGCATACTCCTGTATCATTTTATATGTAATTTTCGGTTTCGGCTGATATTTCTTTGCCCGCTCTGCAATCTTATCTAAGGGTACTTTCCCCTCGCCTTCTCCAGATTCCACCATCACATTAATGACACTATCTGGTGATTTGTGGGACAAATATACAATGGTTTCAACGTGCGGCGAGTGGGCGATAAAGATGCACCTACCTCTTAATGCACCTGTCATAAAAAGATAAGAATTGTGTTGATAGACAGGTCATTGACTTGATTTGCAAACTGCTCTTTGTTATGGGTGTCATTATTTCTTCGCTTTTGTCTTTGCTGTACTATGTAAATTTTTAATGCTTTTTAAATATTCTTCTTCGACTGGTGACAAATTCTGAACTTGATATTTTTTATATTCTTTTGTAGCTTTTTCGATTGCCTGTGCATGACTAACTGCCCCTTGCAATAGCTTTTCTCCAGTAGTTTTCAATACATTATCAAGATGTTCTACATAATCAGACATATACATGGGATTATGACGCATAGCCTGCATTTCTGCAAAATCAAAATATCCTGATACAATATTATTTAAAATCTTCAATTCTGCCTCATTTAAATAATTCTTTGCAATACCAATATCTTTTAATGTTGGAAAATCGCCAGAAAAACTTTTTATCCCATAAATGGCTGCTCTGCATTTGCACGTTCATATATTACTTCTGCTGCCGTATGTCCATGTGCTGCATAATGCGGCTTATTTTGAACCATTTTAAAAAATGCCATAGACTCACTGCTTTGGGAATTATAATCCACACTAGTAGCATATAGGGCAAACACTTGCCGATACATCACTTTTTCCGATGAACAAATGTCCCGTATACGGTCTAATAATTCTTTCCAGTAATTTCCCACCGCCCAGATTCTTTAATCGCTCATCATCCATTGTAAAACCTTTTATCATATATTCTTTCAGACGTTCAGTTGCCCAACGCCGAAATTGTGTAGCAATGAAAGATTTCACACGATATCCAAGAGAAATAATCATGTCAAGATTATAATGGGTAACATTATAATTCTTACCATCAGTGCCAGTTGTTCGGAATTTCCGAACAACTGAAATCTCATCCAATTCCCCTTCTTCAAAAATATGCTTAATATGCTCGCTAATATTAGATTTACTGGTTTGATATAATTCACATAATTGCGCCTGCGTAAGCCAAACCGTTTCATCTTGCAATTTTACGTCTATTTTTGTATTTCCGTCTTCTGTCTGGTATATGATAATTTCACTTTGGGATTCTTTGTTGTTATCTTCCATATGCTATCCTTTCTACTACAACTATCTTATTACATTTTTCAAATCATCAATAGCCTGTTGATTTTTATTATAGGACATGTCTCTATGCATTCTCTGCTGTCTCAGCTTTTCTCTTACATCTTCTATTGTACTGGTTCTCCCGTCCTGCACTGCCTTATATCCTTCACCAATTATTCTATAAAATTCAAGTTTCCTTATATCCTTTATTCCATCATCTTTCTGTTGATTTTCCGTCATTATACAACGCCCTTTCTATTTATAAATAGTATGCCACACATCTTGGCATTTAACAATTTCTATTTCACGCCATATCCACATTCATTGTTTGTCCGCAATGCTATTATTCGTATGGTGGTACCGAAAACTTTACAGCAACAATAAAATGCCCTGACTCCTGCCGGATTGAGAATGGAATTTTAGCCTTTACCAGAAACGCTTTTCCATTCTCCCTGAGATATCTATATAAATCAGGATATTTTTCTTTAAGTGCATTCCTTGCCAGCTCTCCCCTGATATTCTCACAAAACTGCTCATATCCGGCGCTCATGTCCTCGCTTAAGAGACTTATGTCGGAGTAAAAACATAACCGTGGTTCCCTGTCACTCAAAGGATATTTCCAGTCATATTTTCTCTTGATAACCTCAACAACTTCTGTAATCTCTTTCTCCTTCGCTCCAATTTGCCGTAGTGTATTGATTATATTCTTTCTATATACAAGGGTGTTTTGCAACTTTTCCCTATACATGAAAAGAGAGTAATGAGCCATATACTCATTACCCGTCTTTTTCATTTCCAAAGTTTCTGTTTTATTTTTCCTGTTCTTCTTTCTGACGTTTCTTTCTCCATACGATATATATAATCAATACCAGTGCAATGAAAACCGCCAGCCAGATAAAGCAACATATTCCCAAAAATGTCGGGCAGATATGACAGAGTCCGCATTTCGCCCCGCTGGCTGCTTCCGCACCGTCCGGCTCTGCATAGGCGATGGCATAGCTGGAGAACATATCCGTGCTGACCGTAATGGTGTCCGGCGCATCGTCCAAATCGTTCATAAAAGTAGACTCCCCTTCATGGGCTCGGATGATGTAAAACTTCCTGCCGCCGCTTTGTAGTTTTTCGGGGATGCCAATCACCACTTCTATGGGTTCGTCTGTTGCCGTAATGGCATTCCAGTCTCCCGCTCCCATTCTGACAAACATGGAGATGTCAACGTACATGCCGAGTACGAGTCCCGGCACCTCTTCCCTGTATGCTTCGATGCCGCCTTCTATCACTTCTTTATCCTGCTTAGGAACCTGTTCGGAAATATCCGTCACGTCTATCCGAATCTCTATAATCTCGCCGCCATTTACAAGCTCCTGCTGGCCGGGCGTCAGAACTGCCCTCGCTACCTTTTCGGTATCCGCCACAGTCGCGGTACACTTCTCTTCCTCGCACACAACTGTCACGATGACCGTGCCGTCGCCTATCTGAACTTCCCTCTTTTCCACTTGTGGTTCCTTTTTGGTCTGTCCGGCAGCCTCGCTGTCTGTCTCCGATTCCTTTGTATCTGTGTCTTCCGGCTCCAGTTTTTCTTTCATCTTACCGCTTTCTGTCTGCTCTTTACCTTCCTCCTGTTCCGATGTAATTCCCGATTTTCTGCTTTCTGTTTTCCTGGCCTCCGGTTCTTTTTCTGCCGACGGGAGTGGTGTTCCCGGTGTCGGCGGTGTGACCTTCGCTGGCGGTTTTACAGGCGGTGTGGATGACGTATCATCCGATGACTCTGATGGAGATGGTGTCGGTTCAGGCTCACCACCCTCTTTGTCTCCACCACCACCGGGATTTGACGGTTTTCCTTCCGGTTTCTTCGCAACGCCCTCCACTGTCACTGTTTTGTTTTCCCTGATATCGCTGATGGTATAGGCGTCGTCTGCCGTCAGTTCCACTTTGGTGCCGTTTACTTTGACTGCAAAGCTGTCGGTCTTTTGATAGCCGTTTGCTAAGACAAATCGGAAGGTAAAGCTGCCGCCCTCTTTCACAGGACTTTTGCTGCCAGCCTGCGCATACAGAGTGCAGCCTGTACCTGTCTGCATGGTAACGGTGTATGCCTTCGTGTAAACAGCATACACGGTCATATCCGCCGTGATGCTGGTAAATACCGCAGGGGTGCCCTGCTCATCGCTGCACCACTCTCCTGTATAGGTCTGGTCTCCCGCATCCTTTTTGGGCGGCGCTGCCGGGATGTCTTTCAGGGCTGTGCCGTAATCTACGGTAATCTCTTTATACTTTACCCCGTTTGCCATAAAAGTCACTTTGACCTTGTAAGCATCTATCGTTACGGGATTGCTGTTTTCACTGGCAAAGCCGCCTGCTCCCGCTTCTACGTGCACAATATAAGTACCGGGTGCAAGCCCTGTAATCTGGCCGCTTCCGTCCGCCGTCCGGCTTACCCATGTCTTTCCGCCGTCCGTGGAAACCTCGTAGGCAGCGCCTGCTGTCAGCCCGGTCAGTTTCCCGGTTCCCCCTGCCGTACTTACATCCACGCCTGCCGGGGTGGGTTTCTGCGGTCTTGCCGGAATAGGCAGGCTCTGCGCCGGGCTGTCGGTGGTTTCGCTGCCGCTGCCCTTTTTGACAATGCTTATGGTACTGCCAGTCCAGCTTTCTTTGATTGGGATATTTCCTTCCCCGTCTGCCGTACAGACCGTTCCGCCTATCAGATATTCCCCGCCCGGCACAAGCCCTGTGAGTTTTTCTTCCCGGTAATCCATCCCTGCGGCGGGCTGCTTTTCCGGCCCTTTTACTCTGACTGTAATGCGCTTGTCCGCCCGGTTTCCGGCATTGTCCGCAGCTGTAACCGTAATCTGTGTCATTCCCGTGGGTATCTCTGCCGCGGGGATGGTAAAGGACGCCTGTGCCGACTTCTGTAACGTACTCTTGTCAAAGGTGACCGTTTTTTCCGGGCTGTCCCCGACTTGATAGGAAACAGAATCCAACCCCGCCGTAACTGCATTGTCCGTATCGTCCTTTACCGTCACGAACAGCGCGGGCGCAGAGGCATAGTATCCTTCTGAAATCGTCACGCCGCCCGGCTGCGTCTGCTGTGTATCGGACAGGCTGCGGTCCGCCAGTGCCGTGATATCCGGCGCCCGGTCTTCCACAATCACGCCGCCGGAGCCTGCCGTACCAATGGTCACGCTGTCCGCCGCATTGCCTGCCCTGTCGATACAGCCTATGGTGATGGTCCCGCGGAAATCCTCATCGAAAGTGAGCTTCGCCTCACCGTCTTTCACTGTCACTTTCTTTTCTGCCGCTTTGCTCTCGTCCAGATTTCCGTCTGCGCCTCTGGGCGTTAAGGTGCAGCTGATTTCTGTCACGCCGCTTCCTGTTTCCGTGACAGGTACATGGATAATCATGCTCTTTTTGCCGGTAATCCAGTCTAAAAAGTCTTTGGCCCTGTTCTCGTAAGTGAGCGTGCCGATTCCCGGCTTTGTCTTATCCAGTTTTATTGTAAATATGCCGCTCTCAGCAGAAGTGTTGCCCGCCGCGTCCAGCGCCTGGAACCGGTAAGTATGCTCTCCCTCCAGAACAGATGTGTAGTCATAAAGCACGCTGCCTGTGCCGCCTGGAAAACCGTTTACTTTTGTATAGGCAGCGCCGTCAACGCTCACCCACAGCTCGGTTACACCCACATCGTCATACAGCTTCAGCGGGATTTTGCCCTGTGCATTTGTCCAATTCTCAGGCAGGGTCACTTCGTTTTGCAGTACGGGTTTGTCGGGTGCCGTTTTGTCCACAATCGTAAAGGAAATCTGCGCCGTTGCCCCTCCAATCGTCAGCTCTGCTGTTGCGGTTCCGGGATTGGTGTTATCCTTGTAGAGAATCGAAGTCTCATCCGGCTTATTGTCATCCTGCTCTGCCCAGTTATCGCTGTAAGTGACCTGCACCGGCGTAACCGCGCTCCCCGTATAATCCAGGTCTGCCCCCTCTCTTATGGAAAGTTCTGCCGTGGCGGACACACTGCCGCATGTACATCTCTGTGTAACCACCGGGCCGGCGGCGGTATAGATAAACCCTTCATGCTCGGACGCTGTTATTTTGTCCTGATAAGCACTCAGACCTTCAACCGCCCGATAAGCATCCAGATATTGGCACGAGGGGATATAGATATTGGTTAAACCAGAACAGTTTTCAAATATACCTTCGCCCGCTGTTGGAGGCTCCTTCCTTTGAAAGCTCACCGTAGTCAGACCAGTACATCTCCCGAACGCCCACGACTCTATATTTTCTACGCTGTCTGGTATCGTCACGTTCATCAAAGACCCACAAACATAAAATGTCTGTTGCCCTATACTTGTCACACTGGACGGTATTTCCACATCCGTTAAGGAACTACATGACATAAATGCCTTCCCCTCTATGCTTGTTACACTGGACGGTATCTGCACACTTTCCAAATTA
>CAJTRL010000068.1 GCA_910578715.1 uncultured Lachnospiraceae bacterium
CGACATGAAATAAGTCACCAGCCAATTCGTAATATCATTAGCTAATATGTATAATCTGGTGACTTATGAATGGCATGGCTGAATTATTGCGAAACTTTATAAACCGCAAACGACTGCGCCCCAAGAGTAAACTTCCCGTCCGCATAATCTGTATGGCCGATTTCAAACAGCTTTTCCGGTTTCAAAGATTCCGGCCCGCCGGAAAATGTCTTCTTTCCGAAAGACTCTGCTCCCGCAAATGATATTGTTCCCAGAACAATTTCCTCCCCGGAAGGATTACAGAGCATCACAAGACTACCGCGGCCATAGGCAAAGGCTCTTTCGCCCTCTTTGACATAAAGCAGCTGCAGATTCGTATTGTCCTTCAAATCCTCCGTTTCGCCGCGGAGTTTCAGAAGATTTCTGACCGTATGCAATAACGACGCTGCATCCGCCTCCTGTGCCTGTACGGTCGGTGCGTCTTGTGTTATGTCAACCGGCAAATAGAGTTTTTCCGGCGCCGCATCAGAAAAGCCGCGGTTGATGGTATCATCCCACTGCATCGGCGTGCGGGAACCGGTCCGCGTATAGCCGCCCTCCTTTGTCAGCAGCTGCGCCTGATAACGCATGCCGATTTCATCCCCATAATACAGGAACGGATTCCCCGGCATGGTAAACAGAAAGGCATAGGCCAGTTTCAATTCCCGCTCATCCAGGAAGTAAGAAGCGCGCACTGTATCGTGATTTCCGGTAATCAGGCAGTAATGCCCGATTTCTTTGATTTGTTCGTAGCTTTTCAAATATTCTCCGAAAAAGTCTGTGATGCTTCTCGTGCTGTTTTTTCGGAAAAAGCTGTTGTTCACGCCGTCTTTTACGTTCCGCATCAGCAGATTATAACAGTTTCCGCCCCAGTCCAGACAGAAATCCATATGAAAGCCCGCCGGAATCGCTAACTCCGGTCTGTTCCACTCCGAAACGAGCGCCGCTTCCGGGTAAGATTTATCCAGCATCTTCCGGATTTCTTTCCAAATCATACAAGTCCCTGTTTTCTTTTCGTCATCGTTTTTGACGAGAGAATCCGCCATATCCACCCGGAAGCCGTCGCATCCTTTATCCAGCCAGAAGCGCATGATATCCTTTAACGCTTCCTTCGTCGCGATACAGGCCGGGTCGTCCATGCCCTTCTGCCAGGACTGCGCCGGGTGAAGAAAACCATAATTTAACGCCGGCTGGCATTTGAAGAAATTCAGCACATAGACGCCATTCCGCTCGCTCTCTCCCGCCACGGATTTCAGTCCTTCCGGCGCCTGAAACCAGTTATCGGTCCAGATATAGCGGTCGGAATATTCATTCGGCTCCGCTTTGCTGCTGCACTTAAACCATTCATGCTCTTCGGAAGTATGACCGGGCACAAGGTCTAACAGAATGTGCATATCCCGTCTGTGCACCTCTTCAAACAAGCGCACCAAATCGTCGTTGCTGCCGTAGCGGTCCGCCGTCTTTTTATAGTCCCGCACGTCATATCCCGCGTCATGGAAAGGGGAGTCATAACATGGATTCATCCAGATTGCATTGCATCCAAGCCCCCTGATATAATCGAGTTTTTCGATGATTCCCTGAAAATCACCGATACCGTCCCCGTTTGAATCCATAAAGGACTGGGGATAAATTTCATAAAATACCGCATCTTTTAACCATGTTGGCATTTCCAAACCTCCATTCCTGTTCAGTATACTAATGTGTCATTTACCAGTCAGCTATACATTTTGCGCAGCCCTTTCGGGTAATGATTTTTCATCTGCCCGTTTCCGGCCTTGCCAAATCCGGCCGCATATCCTTCTATCGTCAGAAGCATCCAGCCTTTCAGCTTATCGTCACAGGCAAAGGTCTCCCCCCGCAGATACCGTTCGGCCTGTTCCTTCGTCATCTCAAAATGCTGTTTTGTCATCTCCCCGGAAAGATACAGGGCAAGCGCATGGGACGGCTCAAAACGGTTCTTTTTATCCGTCCCGAGATGCAGTCCCGGCCGGATAACTTTCAGGCCGTCTAACGGTATCATCTGCCGGGGCATCAGATAGACCTGTTCACCGAACGGCATAAACACACCGTTTCGCTCCAGTTCTGCATATGCGGTGTCCGTCAATCCGAGTTCTTCCCGCAAAAAAACGCGGCACAATTCTACGCTGTCCGGAATCCGCTCTTCTTTTTTCCTCCCGGAGCGCTTCTTTTCCTCCTGATGTCCCATACAGCCATTTCCGGCCTTTGAGTTTCCATCATTTACAAGCGTTCCGGCCTTTTTCAGTTTTGCGATATAATGCCCTTCTCCCTTTATTTTATGGGGCCAGAGCCGCATCGTATGCTCGATATCTTCCGCCCGGCATTCGCCCTGTCCGCTCTGTCCGCATCTGCCCGGCGCAAAAAATTGCTCCAGCGCGGTTTCCTCGATGGAGAACACCGGATATTTTTCCAGGAAACGGCTGATAACGCCTTCGTTTTCCTCTTCCGAAAAAGTACAGGTGGAATAAACGAGTATGCCGCCGGGTTTTAACATCTGTACGGCCTGCTCCAGAATCGAGAGCTGCCTTTCCGCACACAGCGTTACCTGTTCCGGCGACCACTCCGCTATGGCCGTTTCGTCCTTTCGGAACATGCCCTCACCGGAACAGGGGGCGTCCACCAGAATTTTGTCAAAAAAAGAAGGAAAGAACGCCGCCAGACGCTCCGGCGTCTCATTGCAGACGACCGCGCCCGCGATTCCCATCCTTTCAATATTCTGGGATAATATTCTGGCCCGCCCCGGCACATATTCATTGGAAACCAGAAGCCCTTCTCCCCGCATCTTACCGGCAGTCTGCGTGCTCTTCCCACCGGGCGCGGCGCACAAATCCAGAATTCGTTCGCCGGGCTGCGGCGCAAGCGCTTCCACGACGGCCATCGCGCTCGGCTCCTGAATATAATAAGCGCCGATTTCATGAAAAAGATGTCTGCCCGGCTGCTGCTCCGGTCTGTAATAAAAACCTTCTTCCGCCCATCCGACGGGCTCCAGGACAAAGGGCATCCGCTTTAAAAAAGTTTCTTTATCCGTTTTTAAAGGGTTAAACCGGAGGCCGTACTGCCGCTCTTTTGTATAAGCCGCCAGAAAATCTCCGTATTCTTCCCCAAGCATCGCCTTCATCCGCTCCAGAAAAGGCTGCGGAAGGGCCGGCCTTTTATCCTCTGCCATTTTTTTCCCTTCTTTCGTCCACCGTGTAAGCGGCACGAACAATGTTAAGATGCTCACATTTTAACAGGAACAAAACAGGACGTCAACCGCTGTCTGCCAGACAGCCTGCCAGGCATGCTTCCCCTGTCCATTCAGAGGCGTATTCTGTCAGGCATACTCCGTCAAAATCACTCTCCAAGCGTACTCCTCTCCCCGTATTTGTTATAGGAATCCAGCAGATAGGATTTATCCGCCTTTATCATGTCAAATTCTTCTTTCGTAACGGCTCTCGTTCCGTCCCCGTTTTTCTTTGAGAATTTCCGGTTGTTCTTCTGTCCGGCTCTCTGTTCCATTTCCCGCAGAAAAGCCTGGATGCCGTTTTTCATTTTGTTAAGCATCCGCCCGAAAGGACGGCGGCTTTTTTCTTCCGGCACGGCTGGCGCCCAGACTGCTTCCACGGCGTTATCCGCCGCTCCCGGCACATCTTTACTTTCTGCCAGCTCCGGTGTCACCTTGTGCTCCGCCAGTTCCGGCGCCGCTTTACTTTCCGCAAGCTCCGGCGAGGTCCGTATCTCCAGCGTATCGCGGTTAGCTCTTACGCCGTGCGCATCCGTTTCCGCCCGGTTTCCGAAAATGCCGGGAGCTCTTTCCGCCCTTCCATTTTTCTCTCCGGACAGACCGTCTTTTCCGTCCCCGTACAGCCCCGATTCGGACATACCGTTTCCGAACCATCCTTCGTCGATTGTATGCGAAAAAGACGGCTGTGCCGTCTGCACACCCGTCTGCTGTGTATTCATGCTTTTTCCGCCTCCGGCTCCTCCATCGAAGGAAACGCCGCCCAACATTTTTCGTTCGGGCCGTTTATCATGGTTATGGAACGCGCTGTTCTCCCACCGGACCACATGGTACTCCACCGGCTTTTCTCCCTGTACCCAGTGCATTTCCTAAGCCCTTTCCGCAATCTTTATGAGAAAAAATTAAAGAAATTGCCTCTCGTTCCAAAATTTTTCAACAGATTGCTGTATGAATTATTAATCAGGTTATTCATGCCGGACACGGCATTTGCCTGTACATTCTCCGCCGCCGCACTCGACTTGGCCGCGAAAGAAGTTCCGCTGCCCCATGCCTTCTCCAAATCCTCTAAGCTCGCGCTCTTCAGGGCTTTGTCATTCACCGAAAGCGTGCCGTCGGAATTTTTGGTAACGCCCGTCGCCTGCAACGCGGAACGGCACATCATTGCATTGGCATTCAGCTGATTCAGATAACTGTTGTCCACTCTGCTTCCGCTGCTTTTTAAACTCCGCACCATGCCGTTATATTGATTCACAAACTCTTTAACTTGTTTGGTAATCCCTGTGGTATCTCCGCTTTCTTTCGCTTTTGCAAAAAGGGAATCATCCCCGGTTTTCGTCAGTTCCGACGCGGTATACTGCACTTCTCCCGCATACGTTTTCATATTCTGGTATATGGTCGAAGAATTTCCTGTCTGACCGGTTTTCCCGGCATTCAGAATGCGGCTGGCCCCGGTCGGCTGTAAGGAACTCATTCTGTGTCTCCGACTGGCTGACGTATTACTGCCGATGCCAAGCATTGCGCTCATAAAGTTTCTTGATACTCTCATATTATAATCCCCTTTCCTCTCATAAGCAATCTGCCATTTTTCTTTCCTGTTTCAGAATGCTGTTATATTTTATATCGGAGAAACCCGGCACAGATAAAGGCTTTTGTAACCAACTGCCATGATTCTGTCATGAAGTGTCTGCGAGGCCTCCCATACCAGCTTTCCATTGCGGGAAAACTGAACAAATCAGGCTGATTTTTCGACCTGTCCTCCGTGTCCTATCGGAACAATAGTGTTTTATTTTCTGTATCTAAAACCGCCCTTCTTCCAATAGGAAAAATTGCATGATTGGTTCCATGTCCAAAATCGTCACAATAAGCCACCGGAATATTATATTTTTTACCAAATCTTTCTAATATCTCAAACAACAGCGGTGAAATTTCATCGGAATAATGCCCAAACAACAAACCTGTTACCTGTTCCATTAACAGGCTTTGTCCGATACAGGTTAAGAACATTCCGACATCCTGAACGGATTGAAATTTATCCAGTTCTTCAATAAACAGTATATAATTTCTGTCTGTCCGCCAGGGAAAAAATCTGTTGCCTAAAGTCAGAACAAAATTAAGCAGATACCCTCCAACAAGAACTCCCTCACAGCATCCCTCTGTTATCGTATACCAGTCACTATTACTAATATAATCGGTTATCGTTCCCTCAACCAAATGCGAAATAAATTGTTTTTCATCATATTCGCTGATATTATCAAATAATCCCGGTGTCTGCCCATAGTATGTCGTTATGCCTGTCTGGGCATATATCGCATTAAGTATAGATGTTCCGTCACTATAACTTAAAAACATCTTTGGGTTTTCTTTTATTCTGTTATAATCTATATACGGAAGTAAATCCACACTTCCATAACCCCCGCCAAAGAATATCAGCCTTACGTTTTCATCATATATCATCCCGTTCAGGTCATCCACACGCTCTGCTACACTTGCAGTATATCTATAAGTGTCTTTATAAATATTCTTACCGAATCTGACTTGAAATCCTAATCTTTCAATGCCTTTCGCATATCTTTCATAATCATTTTGATTTGCTACCCAGCTTGGTGATATAATCCCAATGGTATCGCCATATTTTAACAAATCCATATCATTTTCCTCTCGCAGTATGCTGACCGCTTCAGATAGTCTGACAGTTTCCCAGATTTTGTACTTTCCTGTCCGTTTCGTAAAGGTCTGTTTCCACCGCGGACAGCCCACGGCTATCCCTTCAGATATCTGCCATAAATCTGCACAAACTCGCCGTATTTTCTTTTGGCCAGATAAACGGTCTCCCCATTGCTCATGCGGATATTGGCATTATCGTATTCCATAATTTCCGAAAGGGAAACAAGATATCCTCTGTGGCACCGGTAAAAGCCTTCTCCCAGCCGCTGTTCCAGCTCTTCCATTTTCTCGTAGAACTCCAGATTTTCCTGTTTCAGGTGCAGAATCACCTTCCGGCCGTCGCTTTCCGCATACAGGATATCCGCCGTGTTCAGCCTCCGGTAACCGCCCGGCACTTTAACGAGCATGTATCTTGGCCTGGCATTCGCCTTTTCCACCTCCGCTGCCGCCTTCGCCACAACGGAAATCAGCTTTTCCTTCTCTACCGGTTTCAGCAGATAATGAAACGCGCCTACATCAAATGCCTGAAATACCTGTTCTCTGACGCCGGTTACAAAAATCAGGATTATCTCCGGCGACAGTTTCCGCAGTTTTCCGGCCGTTTCCATGCCATCCGTTCCGTCCGCGCCGTTTACCGCAATATCCATCAGAACGATATCGGGCAGATATTCCGTTTCTGCTGCCTGAAACAATTCCTGTCCGGAGGAAAACTCTCTTACTTCGATTTCAGGGAACGCTTCCTTGAGTATGTTCTTGATGTCTTCTCTGCCTCTGCTACTATCATCACAGATTGCAATTCTCATAGATGTGTCTTAAACGTTCCTTCCTGCCTTTCCCTGGCCTATTACTTTCAATTCCATTCTCCGGTCCTATCATTACAGTTAATTATAATATCGGGCGGCGCGGGCAAATTCTTAATGTGTTGTCACGAAACGGCGCCTTTTTGTTATGAACGTGGGTGCCCGGATTCAGGGGGGCGATTGCTTGCCAAAAAACCGCCAGTCCCCTATAATGTAATATATACAAAACACTTCGATACCACCACAGAAAGGATGATAACAATGAATCAGAATGTCAGAGATTATGTCACCGAAAAAGCAAAAGAACTGATGGGCGCCTTTTCCTGCTGCGCCGAGGCAAAAGAGGCCGCACAGAACTGGCTGGACGCCGCCGGAACGGGTAAAGAGGCGGAACAGACCAAAAACTTCATCACGGAGCTGGAAGCTGACATCATGCCCATTGACACGCTGATTGCCTTTGCCGGTTCCGAAGGCGGCGCAAAGGTTTTCGGCGCTGAAAAAGCCAAAGAAGTCGCTGCCCACGGAAAGGAAATCAAGGCCGCCGGAGCCCTGTACTGCGACTGTCCGGCCTGTGCCGCATGTGAAGCGATTCTGGCAAAGAAGGAAGAGATGCAGGCCTGAGATTCCGGCAGAAAAGAAGAAATGTCAGCCTGATTTTCGGAGGCACCCTGATAAACGGGGCGGGTCATTTTCGGATTCACCGCCCCGTTTTTTATAAACCTTCCGAACCCTCACCACTTCATTCAATGCCCGCATTCTTCCGGTATAATAACACCGACAGCAGATAAAAGCCCGCAAAAATAACAAATATGATAAGAACGCTTACCAGATTGACCATTTTCAGATTTTTCGACATCAGATTTTCCAGCGCATGCACGGAAAACCAGGAAGAAAGCGCCATCAGCAGAAACGGCATCGCATAGGATGCAAACAGTTCCCCCGCCACCGAACGGCCGAGACTTTTCGTGGAAATTCCAATTTTTTTCAACACCCCATACCGTTCTTTTTCTTCAAAGGCATCGTTATAGATTTTCATAAAGAGAATGCTTCCGCTGGCAAGTACGAAAACAAGAAAGACGAATACGCAAAGGGAATATTCCACCTTAATCCATCCGATTTCTTCGCTTTCCGGATTCACTGCGACAAGGCCCACATAACTGTCTTCCGCATTGTATGTCAGACCATTCAGCTTCTCCCGGCCCGCCTCGAAATTCCCGCCGTCCGCAATTTTGTACTGATACGTATAGGTCTGCTGCTCAAAGGCCTCTCCCTGACCGCACGTTTCAAGCAGCTCATCATAAGTTTTATCGCTGACGATATAATAGTCGTGGCTCTCCTGTAAATATCCAAGATAAGGCGTTGTCGTGCTGTCAATCTGGTGAAACGCTTTCCCGTCAATCTCTACCGTCTTTTCTTTTTCCCCCGGCAGAAAAGACATCAGTTTTATATAATCCAAATCAATGAGTTCGTCATCTGCCAGATTTTCATAGGGAAACGCAAGCCCCGTATCTTCCGCCAGCTTTTTCACATCGGAAAAGGCCAGAATGCCGCGTTTGTAGCCGCCGGAAAAATGACTGCCGTCCATGCCGAAAAAGGCCAGACAGCCGTGGTAGGCGATTTCGTTGTCCTGTTCGATAACATCCGTCAGTTCTTCTTCCAAATCCGGCCTGTCACTTATAATCTGGTAGGTATAGTGATTCCTGAAATTCACGATATTGTCGTACTGCCCTTTTTCCGCAAAGGCCGCGGCAATCGCCGTGACGGAACAGGTGAGGAGCACACAGGTCATGGCATAGGTCCTGTAATTCTTTCTCATACGGAATACGATATTGTTGACCCAGAGCGTCCGTTCTTTCCGGTAGAGAAATTGTTTACACCTGGAAAGCCGCCCGAACAGCAAGGGAAGAAAACCGCCAAAAAGCAGATAGGTTCCGACAATAACAAGCACTGTTGCAAGGAACAGATTTCCCATCACATTCCCGCCCGTTTCCCGGATGGCAAGCACATAACCGTTCGCAAGAATGCAGATGCCGAGCGCCGCCTTTATCAGCAGAAAAAGGCCGCCCTCCGCCATGTATTCATGCTGTCTGGCCGCGGAAATCATTTCCAGCACGCTGCTTTTTACCAGATTCCGGTACCCTTTCCATACAAACACGGCATATACCGCCGTATAAAGCAGCGCGGTGATAAGTACCGGCTGTAAAGCGAAGCGGAAAGATATCTCAATGGAGATTTCGGAAAGCCTCAGTAAAATCATCTGAAAAAGCCAGGTCGTCACCACGCCTGAGCAAAGGCCGAAAAGAAGCGCCGCGGCCCCTGTGAAAATAGTTTCCAGCGCATAAAGTCTGCCGATTTTCTTGTTTGTCAGACCCATAAATATGAAAATTCCAATCTCCTTTTTTCTTCTGGTCAGAAAAACGTTGGACGCGTACCAGACAAAAAAGAACAGGAAGCACACGAGCACAAAAGAAATTACCCGGATGATGATGTCAATATATTCTTTGTTCCGCTCCCCCAGCGCCTGAAAGGTCTCCGAATAAATCAGATTCACAAAATCAAACAGAATCATAACCGTAAAGGCAAGGGACAGAATCATGGAAAAGTAATTGCGGAAACTTTTCCGGAAATTGTGCAATGCAAGCCCTCTAATTGTCATGCCCCTTCACCTCCGTTTTCCGATGCGCCTCCCATAGACGCCTGTACTTCCATAATGCGGTCGTAAAATTCTTTCCGGTCGTTCCCTCTGCTTATGCGGCAGCGCATTTTTCCGTCGTTTAGAAAATAAACGTCTCCGGCATAGGAAGCGCAGAAAGCGTCATGCGTCACCATCAGAATCGCCGCCTGCCCCGTTTCATTGACGGTACGAAAACATTCCAGCAAATCTTTTCCCGCTTTGGAGTCCAGCGCCCCCGTAGGCTCGTCCGCAAACAGGATTTCCGGCCCGGTAATCAGAGCACGGCACACCGCTCCCCGCTGTTTCTGTCCGCCGGAAAGCTGGTAAGGATATTTGTCCAGGTGCCTCGTCAGCCCAAACGTCTCCGCCAGTTTCTGCACCTTTTCCAAACAGATTTTTCCGGAAACGCCGTTTAAGGAAAGGGGCAGCGCGATATTATCCTGTAAGGTCATGGTGTCCAGCAAGTTATAATCCTGAAAAACAAAACCGATTTTATCCCTTCTGATTTGCGACAGTTCCTGATTGGAGATATTCGAAATATTTTTCCCGTCCAGCGTCACAAAGCCCTGGCTCGGCCTGTCGATGGAAGATAAAATATTTAACAGCGTCGTCTTCCCGGAACCGCTGGGCCCCATGATAGCGATGAAATCGCCCTCATAAATCGTTAAGTCAATTCCTTTTAAGACCCTCGTACGAAAGCCCTTTGCGCCATAATCCTTCGTCATATTCCTGATTTCCACTACTTTTTTTCCACTCATAAAGATTCCTCCTGACTTCGGTTTTCCCGTCTCCCAATCCGAAAACCGTTCTTTTCCTCTATTTTATAAAAGCAGCTTCCGAAAATCCTTACATCCATCTTACAAATCACCGGAGAATCTTACATTTCTGTCATAATGAAAAGTAATCATAAACCGCGTTCCCCGCCCGTATTCACTTTCCACCCGGATTTCATGGCCGAGCCGTTCCAGAATGACCGAAGCCATATAAAGCCCCATTCCTGTCGATTTATAGCGGCCGTTGTGATAATTACTGCCCGTATATCCTTTCTCAAAAATCCGCCGGATATCACATTCTTTTATACCTTCGCCGTTATCCTCCACGCACAGCCGCACGCTTCCCTCCTGTCCTTCCACATAGAAGTTCAGGCGGGGGACGGAGCCTTCCGCAGTCGGGCAGCTTCCGGGTTCACCTGTCAGCGTTTTGCTTTCCGCTTTTTCCGCTAATGTTTCGCTTTCTGCTTTTTCTGGCGATATATTGCTTTCAGTTTCTTCTGTTGACGTTTCGCTTACCATACTGGATTCTCCAGCATATTTCACGGCATTGCCAGTCAGCTGGTCCAGCACATAAGTCAGCCAGGACGGGTCGGTATAAACCCATATATCCACATTATTTTGTATCTGTACCGTAAAATGATTCCGAATCAGAAAAAACTGATGATTATGAATGGAGTTTCTGACGCATTCCATGAGACTTGTTTCCCGAATCTGCAAATCGAACAGGCTGCTCTGGATTTTGGTGCCGAGCAGCGCGGAATGCAATAACACGTTCATATGCTCCAGCTGTTCCCGCATGGATTCCTTCAAAGACGGCTCCTGTATTTTTTCCGTCATGCAGAGGCTTGCGGCCAGCGGAATTTTGATTTCATGACACCATTTGGCAAAATAGTCCTGTAATTCGCAGTTTTGCCTAAACTGCTCCCGGAACCGCTCCTCCAGCACGGCAATATCGTGTTCCACAATCTCCCTGTCTGCCTGTTCTCTGGCCGCAGCGTCCCGGCAGACGGGATGATTTTCTTTTTCTTCCGACAGTTCTTTCCAGATAACAATATCCTGCTGCAGTAACTTTTCTTTCTCCTTCCGCCATTTTCTGTCCGATGCAAATTCCACCCCGAACCAGAGCATGAGCACAAGCAGCAGTAAAAAATCCAGATAATACAAATAATCTTTCCGGACTTCGGGAAGCAGAAACAGAAAATACAGATGATAGGAAGCGCAGAGAAATACCATAAGCAGCATCGTTTTATAACGCTTTTTCAGATAGCTCATTCGATATAATACCCCTGCCCTTTCTTCGTTCTAATCAATTCCTTACCGCACATTCCGTTCAGCTTTGTCCGCAGTCTGCTGACTAATGTGGTCAATGTTCCGTCCGACACAAATTCGTCCGTGCTCCATAAAGTCATCATCAAATCTTCTCTTGTGACGATATCCGGCTTATGCTCCACCAGCTTTGTCAATACCTTTTTTTCCGATTTCGTGAGTTCGATTTCCTCTCCCCGGAGCAGAAGCGAAGCCGTATCCTGTTCAAAGCAGATATCTTCCTGTAAAAAAACTTTCTCCCTGACCCGGTACTGATACGTTCTGCGCAAAACCGCCTCTATCTTCGTTTTCAGAATCTCCAGCCGGAAAGGCTTCTCCACATAATCATCACCGCCCTGTGCAATCGCCATCATCTTGTCGTCGTCCCCGCCCCGGCTGCTGATATAAATAAGCGGAATCTCCGAAATCTCCCGAATCCGTCTGCACCAGTAAAAGCCGTCATAAAAGGGCAGATTGACATCCATCAGAATTAACTGCGGACGGCATGCCATAAATTGAGAGAGAATATCCTCAAATTCCTTTATAATAACCGTCCCATACCCCCATTTTTTCAAAAAAAGGGATATTTCCTCCGCCAGCGCCGCATCGTCTTCCACCAGCATAATCTTCAATCTGTAATCCATTGTGCGATTCATACTCCTTTCAAAGTCTGTCATTCTTCTGCCATTCCGCCCGGAACCCGCCCGGAGCAAAACAGCAGTCATTTTTGTTTTCATCAAAAAAGAACAGACCGGGACTTCCCGGCCTGCCCCTTCCTCTGAATAAAACGATTTCCATCCTGATTTTTCTTCAGATTACGATGTATTCGTTTCCAAATTTTAGGACATTTTTCTGTACTTCTTTTTAAGAAAATCTTAGATAATCCTTAAATTCCAATTGCGGCTCATTCTTCCCACAATCCCGACACGAGCCGGACGCCGTCCAGTTCTCCGATGAGTTCCTTCATCTGCGCTGCATCCGCATTAAAAGAAACCCCTACCCGGAAACTGGCGGAATCCGCCAGCGGATTCTCTTCAAACGCTTCCATCATTTCCGGCGTCAGATAAGTTTCCCCAAAAGTCTTCCATGCCGTATCTGCATCGATATAGCGGCAGGAAGCGACGCCCTCCATCTGCTGTAACTGAGTTTCTATCCGGTGCAGTTCCTCCTTCGTAATATCCTTTTCAAAAAAGACATCGAAGTGATGATTGACATAAACGGCATGAGCCGTCATTCCGGACACCGCCATGACAAACAACATACAGGCGGCAGCCGCGGCGATTCTGACATGGCGCGCCCGGCGTAAACAGGCGTTTTTCCTGTTTCCGTTTTTGGAAGAACGCGAATCCTTTATCTGTTTTAGAACGGCCTCTTTATTTTGCTGCGGCATTTCCATGTTCCGCAGAGCGTCTTTCCATCCACCGCTTTCCAGTTTTCGCTCCAGTCTCTGTTCCATATTTCCCGGCGTTCTTTCTTCCAATTTTCCGTTTTCCGGTTTCGTATTGCTCATTTGTATTTTCCTGTTTTTTTCCATTTCTTTTTTTCTCTCTTTCCGCCGCGTAATCGGCATAATAGTTCAAAAACATTCCGACTTTCGTCTGCATTTATCTGCCCGTTTCAGCGGACACTCAAATTCAACCGTTAATCCTTTCCGCTTTCCAATCCTACTCTTCCATTTTCTTTCTCAGCGCTTTTTTGGCCCGCTGCATCCGCTTCTTGACTGCGTTTTCAGAAACGCCCAGTATCTCTGCGATTTCTTTCAATGAATAGCCTTCGATATAATGCAGCAAAAGCACCGCTTTCCATTTCTGCGGCAGCGCCGCTATCGTTTCCAGAAGCGCTCTGCTTTCCGCGTCCGGACCGCGGGCAGCTTCCGGTTCCAGCTCATCAATCGGGGAATACAGATGCCTTTTCCGGAACCGCAGCATATCCTTACACAGGTTTATCATCACCCGCAAAAGCCACGCCTTCTCATGCTCCGCATCGCGAAAAACGGGTTCTTTCTGCAGATATTTAAGCAAAACTTCCTGTATCATATCCTGTACATCCTGAGGCTCTCCAAGCATCATAATACCTGTCCGCCAGAGCAGATTCCCATAGGTTCCGATGAGCTCTTCTATCTTCTGTTCCATACCGCTCCTTTCCAACCGCTCTTTCTCCAAACAGCCGCGCGCCCTGTCTGTTCCATGTTCTGCATTGCAATCCTGGCTTTGCAGTTTTATTGCAGTTCTGCTATGTACACGTCTACGGCGTATAAAAAGTGACAGGCGCGCAAAAAATCCGCATGGCGTACTGCCACGCGGATAAGTATGTAATTTTATGGCTGTATTATTCTTATAACCGTATCATGTCCCGTGTAATTTCCGCAAGGCTTCCGGCGCCGCACATGGACATCGTATCGCGCAGCTCTCCCGCCAGCTTTTCGATATAAAGGCCGACACCTTCGGCGCCGCCCCCATATAATGCTGTGACAAACGGACGGCAGATGAGCACGCCGTCAGCGCCCATCGCGAGCGCCTTGAAAATATCCGTGCCGTTCCGAAGGCCGCCGTCCACCAGGACTTTCACCAGGCTTCCTTTCAGGGCGTCCGCAATTTCCACAAGCACCTCCGCCGTCGCCGGGCACTGGTCGAGCACGCGGCCGCCGTGATTGCTTACAACGATTGCCGCCGCCCCGGCTTCTTTCGCTTTCAGCGCGCCTTTCACGCTCATAATGCCTTTCACGATAAAAGGAACGCCCGCCATCCCGGCGATTTCCTTTAATTCTTCCACGCTTTTACTGCCCGCAGGCGGTGTCAGGTTTTTCAGAAAAGGCAGTCCCGCCGCGTCGATGTCCATCGCCAGCGCAAAACAGCCGGCCTCCTTGCAAAGCTGCATTTTTTCCCGGATGGTCTCCATATTCCAGGGTTTGATGGTCGGAATCCCCTGTCCTTTCACTTCGGCCAGCGCTTTCGCCGCCTGTCTCACCACCTCCGGGTTCGTACCGTCTCCCGCAAAAGCCGCAATGCCGTTCTCCGCACAGCTTTTCAGCATCAAATCGTTATAACTTAAATCATCGTATTTTTCTCCGTAATGAAGATTGACCGCTCCCACCGGACCCGCAAAAAAAGGATAGCGGAATGTCTTTCCAAACAAAGCAAGCGATGTGTCCGGCATCCTGTTTTCGCAAATCGTGTCCATGTTGACACGGATTTCCTGCCACTTATCAAAATTTCTGGCCGCCGTATCGCCCATGCCCTTTGCCCCCGGTCCGGGTATCTGATTTTTACACGCTCTGCCATTGCAGACCGGACACGCTTTGCAGTATGCGCCGATGCAGCCCCTTGCGTTTTCCAAAACTTCCTGATATGTCATTGATATGCTCCTTTCTCAGCGGCGCTTTTGAATCCTAAGTCTTTCTCCGGGTGATTCCGAAGCCTGAGCAGCCCTTTCTCCGAACAATCCCGAAACCCTGTCTATCCGATTTTCGACTATTTTCAGCCTCCGCGCCAGCGAATACTTACATTTTATAAATTTTCGCCGGAAAGGTCAATCTTTTACGGCAAAACATATTTTCCCCGGAAGCCCTGATAAAGCTGTTTTAATTCTTCCGACTCGTTTCCGCGCAGCGCATTCATGAATCCATGCCTTGCAAGAGATTCTTCCTGTACCTCAATGACGCTGACCGCGATGTGGGAACAATGGGCCGCAATCCGCTCACATCCCGTCACGATATCCACCAGCAGAAATCCCATTTCAATCGTACATTTCCCCTTCCGCAGCCGTCTGATATGACGCGACCTCACCTCCGCTCCAAGCTCTGAAACGACCTGTGCCAAAGGCTGTATTTCCAGTGCGCGAAGCGCATCTTCCCTGTCAAAAACTTCCAGCGTCATCTCCATCATATTAGCCACCGCCCTTGCAAAAATATCCAGCTCCACCCGCGCCTTATTGGAAAATTTCTTTTCCTTATCCCACATCTCCCGGTAGGCTTCCATGATATCGGCGGCATGGTCGGAAATCCGCTCAAAATCACCGATGGATTCCAGAAAAAGCAGTAACGAGCGGCCGTCTTTTTCCGAAAGCCTCTGTCCGCTCAGCTTTAACAGATAAGTCCCAATCATGTCTTCATACCGGTCTGTGTCTTCTTCCAGTCTGACAATTTCTTCCGCCTTATCCTGGTCGAACTGATGCAGCAAATCGAGCGTGCGCATATAGGATTCTTTGGCGGCAACCGCCATATGAGATGCTACCCGTCTGCACTGTTCCATCGCAAAAGAAGGCTTGTCCAGAAACCGGCTGTCCAGTATTTTCGCATCCGCATCCACATGACGGATTTCCCTATTTTCGGAAGCGTCTTTCCGGATGGTCAGATAGGCGAGTTTTTCCAGGCCGTCCGCAAAGGGGAGCAAAAGCGCGGCCGCAAAAATATTAAACACACTATGCACCACGGCAATGCCATATGCTTCCGCCGGCTGTTCCATAAAAGGAAAATTCACTATCCCGTGGAGACCGTAAAACAAAGTCATAAAAGCCGCTGTTCCAATCACATTAAAATATAAATGCACAAATGCGGCCCGTCTGGCATTCGGCGAAGTTCCGACGGAAGACAGCAGCGCCGTGACACAGGTTCCGATGTTCTGCCCCATGATAATTGGAACGGCGCTTCCATATGAAATTGCTCCCGCGGCGCATAACGCCTGCAAAATACCGATGGAAGCCGAAGAACTCTGTAAAAGCGCCGTCAGGAAAAGCCCCGCAAGAAGCCCCGGAATCGGACTGGAAAACAAAACGAACAGACTCTTTACCTCCGGCACATCCGCCAGCGGTTTCACCGCATCGGACATCGTTTCCATGCCGAACATCAGGACCGCAAATCCGACAAAAATCTGCGCCAGATTTTTCTTTTTCCCTCTCCCGGAAAACAATAAAATGCCGACGCCGATAATCGCAAGCACAGGCGCAAAAGAAGAAGGCTTCAAAAGCCTGAGCCAGAAATTTCCGCTTTCAATGCCGGATAAACTTAATATCCAGGAGGTAACCGTCGTTCCGATATTGGCGCCCATAATCACGCCAATTGCCTGTGAGAGCCTCATAATGCCCGAATTGACAAAACCAACCACCATAACCGTCGCCGCCGAAGACGACTGAATCACCGCCGTTACGGCCGCGCCCAGAAACACCGCTTTCAGCCTGCTCGAAGTCAGCTTTTCCAAAATCCGCTCCATGCGCCCGCCGGACGCCTTCGAAAGCCCGTCTCCAAGCACCTGCATCCCGTATAAAAAAAGAGCTAATCCTCCCACCATCGTCAGTATACCAAAAAAATCCATAGTGACTCCTCTGCTTTACTTTTATCTTTAGGATTTGAAATTATCCCCGTTTTATCCACGCAGTTTTCTTTTTACCCATTTTCATTTAGTTAAACGTTTAAGTTTTGAGTCGATGCGGTTTGAACATATCATAAAATACGAAAAAAACAGATTTTGTTTTAAGTAAATATGCACCATTTTTTCTGTCATTTTTTGTGAAATCTTATCAAATTTAATTACTTTGCACAATTTGGCTATCATTTTGGGAGCATTCATGATATGATTACTAAAACGATTAAGTTTCGATAGAAAGGGATTGAATCATGTCAAAACAAAGAAAAACAAATCCGAAATCTGTCAACGCGCTGGCTTCGATTCAGACGAAAATTGCATCCGTCCTGATTCTTTTTACAACGATTGCCGTTGTCATCGCAGTTCTTGTCAATTACCGCTATCTGACGAATATTTCCAGGGAAACGCTGGTTTCCTATACGGAAGATTCCCTGACGGAAATCGTGCGGGCACAGGGTAATTATATCGACGAGTCCATTCAGAAATATATCGCGACAATGACCTATCTGAACGGCTCCGAGAACTTCTTTGTTTTTAATACCAATAAGGGAAACAAATATTCCAACGAAGTCCATGCCACCCTGAAAAAATACATGAGCGCAAATCCCACCCATGAAAGCATTAGTTTTGTCTGCGCCGAAGACGGCATTCTTCATGCCAGCACGGACGAAGCCTCTGAAGGCATCTCCTATGCGGAGGAACCTTTTTACAAATATATTATGGAAAACAATGCGCCCGCGCAGAGCGATATCTTTTTTGATGCCGGAAGCGGCGAGCCGTTAATTTCCATCGGCGTTCCCCAGAGCAGCCACTTTGACCCCGATACCCTCTCCGGCGTCATGTTCACCAATATTAAAGTGTCCCTTTTTGCGGACACCCTCGCAAACATCCATGTGTTCGGAGACAGCGAATCCAGCTATGCTTTTCTACTCGACAGCAACGGAAGCTATATTTATTCGCCTGACGAAAGCCTTATCGGTACCGCGGCGGATACGGAAAGCATCGCCGCTCTGCTTGCGCAGATTAATTCCGGCAGTTATGAAGACACTGCCATCCTCTATGACGATTCCCAGGACCAGTATCTTGCTTATCATGTATCGCCGTTAAACCACTGGATTCTCTGCATGGTCGTCGAGCGCGATATTATTTTAAGTCCGATTGACGCTATGCGGCAGAATGCAATTTCTATCAGCTTTATTATCTGTCTGATTATCATTGCCGTATTTATGGTACTTGGCTTTATTTTTGCAAGCACCATTACGACTCCCATCAAAGTCGTAACGAAGGTTATCCGTAAAACCGCCGAACTGGACATTTCACAGGATGACTCCTATCATCCGTTGTTAAAACATAAGGACGAAACAGGAGAAATGAGCCGTGCCGTGCAGAAAATGCGCCAGTCTTTCAGCAGCATGATGCGGGACATCTCTTCCACTTCCGAATCCATCAATGAAAGCGCCAATCGTCTGCATGAAATCGCCACGACGGTAAATGACAACGCCAACAGCAATTCCGCAACGGCCGAGCAACTTTCCGCAAGCATGGAAAATACCGCAGTCAATACGGACTCCATCAGCAACGAAATCCTGGAAGTGGAACAGAATACTTCCACAATCAATCAGAAGGCCACGGAAGGCGTTGCGCTCTCCGAAGAAATTCTGCATCGCGCCGAACGTCTGAAAACAGATACCGTCAGCGCCAGCGACCGGACAAAGCAAATGTATCAGTCCGTGAAAACCACTTCCGAAGAGGCGATTGCACATTCCCGCTCCGTTTCCAAAATCAACGAACTCGCGGCGAATATTATGGACATTGCAAGCCAGACTTCTCTTCTGTCCCTCAACGCTTCCATCGAGGCGGCCAGAGCCGGAGAACAGGGCCGCGGCTTTGCCGTTGTTGCGGACGAAATCGGCAAACTCGCAAACCAGTCCTCCCAGACAGTGTCCGGCATCACGCAGATTGTCGCCGAAGTTGTAAGCGCCGTGGAAAAAATGGAAACCAGCCTGACCGCCACACTGGCTTTTCTGGATGAAACAGTACTCGCGGACTATCAGAATTTCATGCAGGTCAGCGAACAGTATTCAAACGATGCACAGTACGTCAACGACACGATGAAAGATATCGACCATTCCATCGATGCGCTGAACAAAACCATGCTAAAAATATCCGAAGCCATCGGCATGATTAACGGTTCCATTTCCGAAACGGCTTCCGGCGTCACAAACGTGGTGGAAAACAATGCGAATATCGTCGCGCTGACTGCAGACACATACAGCATGGTAGAAAAAACGCTGGCGTACACGAACACGCTGCGGGAAATTGTGGAGCGGTTTGTGCTGAGTTAAAACGCCGGAATACAGGCGCTTCTGCCCTCCGGGAAATGCACTTATGCCGGATAACCGTACCCAAATAATTTGATAAATTCGTTCCAGCCCAGAATCCATATTCCCACAATAAAAAGCCCGGCAAAGGCCAGAATCGGAATCCATACGAAAGACCTCTTCCTGTGATAACACTTTTTACAAAGCGAAAACATCACGGGCAGAATGGCGAGCAGCCACAGTATAAGCAGTAAAACTCCAAAAAACACGGCAATGTCAGCTTCCGAACCCATGTCATACGCATATCCCTTGCCGTGCCCGGTAAGGTTCATGTATATGCAGCCAGTCCAAAGCGGCGAAGAAATGCTTACAAACAGGAACCATATAATTGAAATGACGGTTTTTGTCTTTTTCATATTAATACTTTACCTTTCTCTCTGCCCGCTTCTGGCGGGCATTTGTATTTTGGTTTACCGTGTTTTCATTATATCATTTTTTCCGCATGAATTATGCTATTATAATTAATATTGACATTTGGATAAGACTGTAATAGTCTACTGGAATAAAAAAAGGGGCCAAATGAACATGCGAGCATGTTCGCTTGACCCATGGGGGCAAAAATGAATATCGAATTGATAAGATTAACTATTGAATACAGAGAACCGTTATTTGAAATGCTTATGGAGTGGAAAAACGATATTATGAAAAACCATACGGATATGTCTCCGTGGAAAATATGGGCAAATGATTTTCATGATTTAAAATATTACATAGAAAATCTTGATACAAAAGAAAATGATGAAAACGGGTGGGTTCCAGATACCACTTTGTTTTGTCTTGATAAAGATAGAAATATATTGGTAGGAGCTGTCAATATCCGTCACTATTTAAACGATGCGTTATTAAAAACCGGCGGACATATCGGCGCCGGAATCAGGCCTGGCGAAAGACGGAAAGGTTATGCGACGGCAATGATTGCGTCAGCATTAGAAGAATGCCGGAAACTTGGAATCAAAAGAGTATTGATGACTTGTGACAAGAATAACATAGGTTCAGCGAAATCAATCATTCGTAATGGCGGCGTATTAGAAAACGAAATTGAGGAAAACGGCCATATGGAGCAGCGTTATTGGATTCAA
>CAJTRL010000069.1 GCA_910578715.1 uncultured Lachnospiraceae bacterium
AACTGGAAGTGACGAGAAAGTCGGGGTTGCGTAGGTGGTGGTTTGACATAACCGTGTAGCCCCTGTTTTTCTCTACCCGGAATACTGCCACGTTATCAGCTCCTTTCATCAGCCCGGACAATGAAAAACGCCCGTTCCGTGTGGAAAAGGCGTTTACCATGTGATTATAGGGCTTCGTGTTTAGTTTTCGTGTTTCTTAAAAGCCTTGTTTTATGCGGTGTTGCGGTGGTTGTCTATAAATACTTGCCCCGAACGGTGCGGGAAAATCCACTACTATGAAAATGCTCTTAGGATTGACAGCGCCCACAAAAGGCAGTTTTACAATCGACGGAAAGCAGTTCCCGAAGGACCGGCTTTCCATTTTGAAAGAAGTAGGTTCCTTTATCGAATCGCCCTCTTTTTATGCTAATCTGACAGGCAAAGAAAACCTTGACATTATCCGCCGCATTTTGGGGCTTCCGGGCAGTGCCGTTACGGACGCGCTGGAGCTTGTGGGACTTTCCGAATTTGGCGGACGGCCTGCCAAAAAATACTCACTGGGTATGAAACAACGGCTGGGACTCGCCGGAGCATTGCTTGGCAGACCGCCTGTATTGATTTTAGATGAGCCTACAAACGGGCTTGACCCATCCGGCATACACGAAATCCGAAATCTGATTAAGTCGCTTCCCGGTCTTTACGATTGCACGGTTCTCATTTCTTCGCATATGTTGTCTGAAATCGAGTTAATGGCGAACGATATAGGAATACTCAATCATGGTCATCTGCTGTTTGAGGGCAGCCTGGACGAATTACGGCAGAACGCATTGCAGTCTGGATTTGCCACGGATAATAAAATTAGCGGTGCTAATCTGGAAGCTATGTTCCTGTCTATGGTTGATAAAGACAATGCAAAAAGAAAGCAGAGGGCAAAACTATGAAGACATTTACAATCGAGCTTAGAAAAGAAAAGCGCACGGGCGTTATTCCGTTAATGCCTGCAGTCGGTATTTTGGGCGCCGCATACGCCTTTGTCTTTTTTCTTGTGCGGAAAGACACTCTTTTCAATCTTCCATTGGCTCCTATGGACGTATTGCTTACGCAGTTGTATGGTATGATTATGGTTCTGAATATGTTCGGTATCATAGTCACCGCCTGTATGATTTATCATATGGAATTTAGGGGAAGCGCCGTCAAAAAAATGTATATGCTCCCTATGAGTGTTTCGATTATGTACTTTTGCAAAGTTCTGATTTTAATTATCATGCTCTTAATTGCCATCGTTATTCAGAATTTGGCACTTACCCAAATTGGTCTGACGAATTTACCACAGGGCGCATTTGAGTTTGGGACACTGCTGTTATTTGCCGGATATTCATTGATAACGTCAATGCCCGTATTATCTTTTATGGTTTTCGTATCTTCCCGCTTTGAAAATATATGGGTGCCTCTTGGTATTGGCGTTGCCGGATTTTTAAGTGGTATGGCACTATCTGCGTCGAATCATACTTTGCTTTGTATACACCCTTTTGTGATTATGCTGAAGCCCGCTATGGCAATGAGCACACAGCCGGACAGGATAGTTGTGCTTTTTTCACTGATTGAAACAGCTATTTTCCTTTTTTTCGGATTATGGGCTGCAAAATATCTGCGTTACGAATAAGGAGGTGTGGGATATGAGCTTTTTAGAACTGCTTAAAATCGAGTTTATGAAAGTAAAACGGGGAAAAATGATACCTTTGATTTTTATAGCTCCGCTGTTAGTAGTGGCTTCCGGCGTGGCAAACCTGCAAAGTTATTTTTCACCGGAATATACAAACGCATGGGCGGCTATGTTCATTCAGAGCGCATTAGTTTATGCCTATTATCTGCTTCCGTTTTGCATGATTGTCGTATGCGCAATGATTATGGGGCGCGAAACAGGGAACAACGGAATTTTGAAAATGTTAGCCTTACCAGTCAGCCGCTATGCCCTGTCAGCCGCCAAATTTTGCGTACTTCTCTTTTATCTGTTTATGGAAATGGTTGTTTTTCTTGCTGTTTTTGTGATAACAGGTCTGATTGCAACGAACAATACAGGAGTGACAGAAGCATTGCCAATCCTGTATTTGTTGAAGTGCTGTGCCGGGTTATTTTTTACGATGCTCCCCAGTGTGGCAGCAATATGGGCAATTACGGTACTATTTGAGAAACCGCTGCTGTCCGTCGGCCTAAATCTGCTTCTTGTTATCCCCGGCGTATTAGCAGCAAATACACCGCTTTGGGTTATTTACCCTTATTGTTACAGCGGCTATCTGGTTTCCTGCTCTTTGCACGATTTTTCGGCAGAGAGCATCAGCGCTGGTTTTAACCTGTTCCCGTTTTTGCCATGTGCGGTTCTGGTTTTTGTGCTGATGCTTACAGCAGCGGTGAAACGGTTTGGGAAAAAAGAAATGAGGTAAGTTATCGTTATCTCACAGATATCCGCATTCCGACGCGGCACGGTAATAGGCCGCTAACGGAATCATGCTCTGGGCAAAATTTTTGCTGCTGGCACTCCCGGCGATTACCGCATCCTGTATCTTCTTTTTGCTTCCGACGCTTCCCGGAACCGGCTCTGCGACCGCCTTTCGGAACGTATGGAGTCCGGGTTTTAAATATTTTCCGTCCCCCGTCAGCTCATAAGCAATGGCAAGCGCCTCCAGCAGCAAAGTATTATTGCCCGGCCTGTTGAGACTGGGAAGTTCCTTATAATAAAAGACGCCCCATTTTTCCACATAACAATTCTCAATCAAATCATCCACCGCGCGCAGCATCATTTCTTTCAGGGCCGGGTCGGGAAATTCCCGATAATAACGCATAATGCTTCCGATGGCTACGGAAATCATGAAGCCTGTGCGGATGAGCGTATTGTCCGTATAAGGCGCAAGCCAGTTGCCGTACTGTTCTTCCCAGATTTTGAAGTCCTGTATAATGCGGCTGCATTTCGGCAGCCATTTTTCATCCCGCGTCTCCACATAGAGGGCTGTCAGCGTGCGGAGCGCCCATCCCGTTTCTCTCGCATTAGCTTCCCCGACCTTTGCATACATCGGTCCGTCCAGCAGGTTTTGCACATTTTCCCCGATGCCCAGCGCAGTTGCCAGTCCTCTCTCATCTCCGGTAAAATGATAATAATCCAGAAGCCCTTCTACCCACTCGTGAGAACAGACCATGGTGCCGTCGATACAATGGCCGCCCGTATGCTCCCACTGTCCGCCGATATAACGCGCGTCCGGGTGATAATGGCAGACATCTACATCCATCCAGTGGCTGCTGGATGCAATATTATAGTCCAAAAATCTTCTGATGCCCGTTCGTACATATAAAAGTGCACAGGCATGGGGATAATCATACTCATTATTGCACCAGACCAGATTTCCGCCCCCGCGCCCCTGATTTGTATAGCCCGCATCATAGGAATCGCCGAAATTCAACATCCCGTAGGCATGGCAGTGTCCGTCCGCCCTTTCCGCCAGATACCTTTCCACTTCCATATCCCATTTATCCGCAAAAATGTCCGGCCAGACACCGGAAGCCTTGTGCGTCTCCGGCGACAGATACGGTCTGTCCGGCATTTGATAAATCAGGCTGCGGTTATCGATTTCCGTAAGGCTCTCCGCCGCATCGTGAAAATGCAGCAGAAATTTCTGTTCTCTCGACATCCCCGTCTGCATGACGATTTTTTCCACATCTTCCGGCACCAGCATCACCGAAATGCCGCTTCTCTCCGCCCGCACGGCCTTTGGGTAATTTTGCTGCGCCTGAAAAATTGTTGCGCATACGCCGCCCTTTTCGTCCGTGCAGTCCGCAAAAAACGTTCCGTAAAATACTTCCGGGAAATGCTCGTTTGCTTCATATAGCAGCTGTCTTGCATCCACAACCCGGCTGACGGCCGCGCCGTCTTTTCCCAGATAAAAGTTCGTCTTATAATTGGAACTTCCCACACAGGTACGCACATTTTTAACAGGCGTCCGTTTCGCCGCCTCTTCAGCTTCTCCCGTTCCTCTCGCACGGAACACGGGTCCGTCCCCAAATCCCGGCGCGTCTGCCACATCCCCGCATCCTGTAGAATCCAGCTTTTCTTCCATCGACATATTCAGCTTTTTCTCCGCCGCCGAATCCGGCTCCAGATTCAGCTTTCCATCTGCCGTCGAATCCGCTTCTGCCGCCAGGACCTCCTCCGCGGTCCGACGCAGCCAAAATACAAGCGATGCCACATGAAACGGATAATCCGTCGTGTTGATGAGCCGGTAAGATATCTCCACCCAGGGCTTTCCGGCCCATGCGGTCAGCTTTATTTCAAAATCAATTTTAGGAGCGCTTCCTTCCTCTTCGGGTACATTACTGCCGGAAGCCCTCAGAACCGCGCAGACGGGCCCCTGCTCCACAACCCGCCAGCTTCCAATCCGCATCCGGTATTTTCTTCCCGTTCCGTCCTTTAAGAACGGACCGATAAACTGCTCCCGGCCATAAACGCGGCCTGACGCCGAAAGCCGCCCAAAAATATGCTGACTGTTATGCTCTGCCCGGAAAGAAAAGACGCGGTCTTCTCCGCCGCAGACAGTGGTCACCGTAATGCCCGTCTCATCCGCATTGACGCTCACCGGGAATATGCCGTCGGGCCATATCTCCCCACAGTCCTGTTTCCCCTTGTCTTTGCCGTGCAGCTCATACTGCAGTACCGCGCCTTTATTTCCCGGCAAATCCGCCAGAAAGCGCAGAAACAGGAAACGCACGGAACCATCCTTATGCCGGGATGTGACTTTTGACTGAAGCGGCAGGCGCTTTCCTTCCTGATAAATGCTTACGGTTTCCGCATCCCGAAGTTCCCCCTCCCGTATCGGAATGCCAATATAACAGGGCTCCGCGATTCGGTCATAACGATATAGTTTGTCAAAATAGATATCCGTCATCTGCCATATCCTCCAATTTGTCATATCGTCCGGATGTAGTTCCGGTATTTGTTTATAAAATCCACTTTGAAAAATTTTAACATATTTTGGACGCATTGACTATCCTTTCCGCCCCGCATGTGTTAAAATATTATAATAAATTGTCGGTGCCCCGTATTTTATACATCAGTGTATTACCAGAGGAATTTACATGAATCAAAAAAAGGAAACGAAAGAAAGCTCCGTCACGTCAAACTATTTGGAAGAGGAAAAAGCGCAAAAGGAGCTGCGCGAGCTCAAAACGACTGTCCTGGTAGGCATTGTCGTAGCATTGGCGTTTGCTTTTATGAGCGTCGTTAATACATACAAGCACTCCGATATGCTGTTTTCCACGGCTTTCGGCGCAGTCAGCCTTCTAATTGCCTCGACCGCCGCCTGGCTGACCCGGAAAAAGCATGTGGGAACCGCTCTGATGGCGGTAACGACCGCTGTTATTTTCAGCTGGTATGCAATCGTAGGCGGCAATGAAGGTTTTGCAATTCTTTGGATTCTGCTTGTTCCAGGCGTTTCTATGCTGGCGTTTGGATTTCGTGAAGGAATTGTCCTCTCCATATATTTCGCCGTTTTCCTTTCCGCGCTGTTTTACACGCCGCTGCAACAGTCTGTCCGGTACGATTACGGAGAAATTTTTATGTTCCGGTTTCCCCTGCTGTACTGCGTGGATATGCTGGTCTCGCTCATCGGTTTCCGAATGATGAATCGATTTCAGACGGAGAATCAGAACTATAAATTACAGTTGTTATCTTATAATGACGATTTAAAAAAAGAAGTAAAGAAGCAGACGATTAAGGTAGAAAATTTTTCCAGGCAGCTCATCAGCGCGCTTGCAAAAACAATCGATGCAAAGGACCGCTATACGAACGGCCATTCCGAACGTGTGGCAAAATATGCCAAAATGATTGCCGCCGCAATGGGAAAGGATATCCTGGAACAGGAAAAAATCTATAACATCGGAATGCTTCACGACATCGGCAAAATAGGTATATCCGGGGAAATCATCAACAAAACGACAAAGCTGACGGACGAGGAATACAATATCATCAAAACGCATCCGCTAATCGGCGCAGACATTTTGGAAAATATATCGGAAATACCGGAAATCGCCATCGGAGCCAGATGGCATCATGAGCGGTATGACGGCAAAGGCTACCCGGACAGTCTGAAAGGAAAGGATATCCCGGAAATCGCCCGTATCATCGGCGTTGCAGACGCCTACGACGCTATGGCGAGTAACCGAAGCTACCGTAAAGAACTGCCTCAGGATGTGGTCAGAAAAGAAATCGAGAAGGGAAAAGGCACGCAGTTTGACCCTGAAATCGCCGATGTGATGCTGAAGCTCATCGATGAGGATAAAGATTACCATATGAGAGAATGCGCAGCGTCCTAAAGTTCCCATGAATGAAAATGCCGCATACGCGGCGGAATGAGAGGAAATATGAAACTAAATTATAAACGAACGATTCTGATTGGCCTCGCCTTTCTGTCCATCTCCGCTTTCTGGCAGATGTATGACAATATTATCCCGCTGATTCTGAAAAATTCTTTCGGGCTGGGCGAGACGGTGACCGGCATCATCATGGCGGCAGACAACATTTTAGCATTGTTCCTTCTCCCGCTTTTTGGCCTGCTTTCCGACAGAACAGATACCAAAATCGGAAAACGGATGCCTTTTATTCTTGCCGGGACGGTTCTTTCCGTTATTTTCCTTCTGATACTTCCGGCGGCGGACCGCGGCCGGAATCTGACGCTGTTTATCATCGTTCTGTTTCTGACCCTGCTGTCAATGGGCCTTTACCGTTCTCCATCGGTCGCTTTAATGCCCGATTTGACGCCAAAGCCGCTGCGGAGCAAGGGCAACGCGGTCATCAATCTGATGGGCGCGGTGGGCGGCGTTTATTCGCTGATTATGATTCAGATGCTGGTCGGAAAAGGAACAACGCCGGACTATTTTCCGCTTTTCCTTTCCATTGCCCTGTTAATGGTTCTCTGTGTTGCCATACTTTTTTTCACGGTAAAAGAAAAAGAAGCGGCACGCGAAATGCCGCCGGAACCGGAGACGGAAAACGGCTCTGCCGCTTTGGGAGAAACAAAAAGCGATATCTCTGTCCCCGAAACAGGAAAAGGCTCCGCACTTCCACCTGATGTGAAACGAAGCCTTATCTTTATGCTGTCTTCCATCGCGCTGTGGTTTATCGCTTACAACGCAGTCACCACCGCGTTTTCCCGTTATGCAACGCATGTCTGGGGCATGGAAAACGGCGGTTATGCAAACTGTCTGATGGTTGCAACGGTGGCCGCCATCGTCAGCTATATTCCGATTGGCGCAATCTCCAGCCGCATCGGCCGTAAAAGAACCATCCTCATCGGCGTTGCACTGCTTGCCTTCTGCTATCTGTGCGCCGCTTTTTATAACAACTATCATGTGACGATGAATCTCTTTTTCGGCATCATCGGCTTTGCATGGGCGGCGATTAATGTCAACTCCTTCCCGATGGTCGTGGAAATCGCCTCTTCGGGAGACGTCGGAAAGTATACCGGCTACTATTATACGTTTTCGATGGCCGCACAGGTAATCACGCCGATTCTTTCCGGCTATCTGCTGGAGCATATTTCTTACCGGACGCTCTTCCCGTATTCCGTATTCTTTTCTGTCATGGCATTTTTCACAATGCTGATGGTCAGACACGGAGATTCCAGACCGGGAAAAAAGAGCAGTGTGCTGGAGAGCTTTGATGTGGATGATTAAGTGACTGAGATGTGTAGTGAACCCCGCAGCAAGCAAACGCAGAGAATAACAAAGAGAGGAGCTTACAGGGAAGCCGCAAGGTACTTCCCTGTATTTTTTCCCGCTTCTTCGCCTATCAGATTATATCCCTTCTGGCAATAGTGAAATTCGTCCTTCATCAGGCCGCGGTCTGCAAATGTCTTAAGTTTATCGCTCACGAGAATAATATCAGCATTTTCTTTCACCAGTTCCATCTGTGCCTGTTGAATCGGTACATATAACCTTTTATCATCCCGATGGTTCCCAATCTGAATCAGAAAACATTTTCCGATACCGCATTCGTGACAGTAAGACCGGATAAACCGTGCGGTATGCACTTTATAAACAAAAGGAGACGTATGCAGGTCTCCGTCCGTACAGCCCTGACACCAGACCATCGCTTTTTGCCTGACAGCATAGTTATGAGCGCACAGCCATTGCTCACAGCGCTTCAGACGCCCGACTGCATCCATGTAATAGGGCGTGCCGGGCAGCCACTCTTTAATCGAAGAACCGCCTTTGGCACAGGAAACACCGACTATCGGAATCCCCGTCTCCCGATAACAGGCATTGACAAAGGCCGTGACCATTGAACCGGTTTTCATGCCCGGCTCCGTAACGCCGCTTTCATTATTTTCGTTTTCACCAAAGGGCTCCTGAAGCGGCGAAAGGCAGTCCGGCGCGGTCATGGCGCGATACTCATATCCGGCCCCCGCCGTCAGTCCCGGGGCTTCTTTGGCGTTCCCGCGTCCCGCCATATTGCTCTGCCCCATAAACATTATTAAAAGAACTTCTTTTTGTATCATATTTCCCCTCATTCTGCCGCTCAGGCTTCATCTTAACATTCGTTCCCGCCTGGCTCTCCTTAAATTCATAACCGCCGCACGAACAGCGCTTCCTCTCAGCATTCGTTCCTGCCCAGCCTAATCCAGTGCCGCCTCCATCAGGGAAAACAACTCTTCATCCCGCAAATGGTTTTCCATATTCAGTATCAGCATCACCCTTCTGTCTTTTTCGGCATACAGGTACTCTCTCTGCCACTCATAATAATGCGGCCCGTCACCCAGCGCCCTTACATAACTCATAAAGCCTTCCAATACCCACGCCGTCTGCTTGATATCGGCAAGACATTCATTTCGATAAAAGTCATGCCATTTCCCATGCTCTCTCGCACGCATGGCGCTGTCCGCCTTCAGATATTCTTTTCTCGCTTTTCCGGCAAAATAAAATGCACGCTGATAGTTTCCGGCAAATGCCTCCGCCAGGCTTTTGCAGACCTCGTATGCGCCCCGGAAACAGTATGCGTGAATCTGCGCCTGCAACAGGATGGAATCCTCAAACAGCGTTTTGGCCCTGTCCGTCAGCTCTGCGTCCGTCAATTCGCATTTCCCGAGATATTCCCGATAAGATGCCATTCCTTTTTCACAGATTTCCCGATACCACCGCACCTGTCCCTCCAGGGTATCACAGTTTATGGCCCAAAGCAGCTCCTTACATGACTCCTCATGATTTCGCATATATTGATTAACCAGCATTCTCGGCACATGATTTGTAAACTGCTCCCCGGCATGTTCGTCCTCATGCGTTCCATAAGAAACCGCATAATCGGGATATTCTTTCAGCCGCTCCGCCACAGAAACGCTTCCCCGCATTCCATAATATTTCTCTATATATTCCCTTCGATGAGATTCTATGTCAATCTCCCCTGTTTTCCATAGCTGTGCGAGGAAGTCCAGCGTGTAAACATGCGGTTTTACATTGGAACAATTAACAATCCAGAAATCATCGCCGCCTCTGTCCAGCACCTCTGTCAGTTCTTTCTTGATAAATTCGGGTGGATTTGGCAGCATCGTCATATGATTTGCGGCCTGTAAATCGTAAAAAGAGGCATGATAGTAAATGCCGTTCGCATCTTCTTTCCTTTCAGGCAGTGAGCAGACTCTCGGATTCTGATTGCCCTGTCTTCTGCTGACCATTTTTCCATATCCGTTATCCGCCCATATCTTAATCACATCTTCCGGCAGCGTAAGGCATCCTTTCTGATAAAGCTCCATCGTTTCCCCGTACAGATTCGTACTGCATACCGCATCCGCGTCTGCGGCTTTCACCATGTCATACTGTTTTCTAATCAGCCCGCTCATCAGTTTTCCTCTGGCTTCATCCGTCCGGTATCTGTCGTCTTCATCCCAGAACGGCCTGTCCCCCTGTCCGCGGAACCCCAGATTCCATATGATTTTTCTGCCTCTTTGTGCATCGACTGCAACCTGCCAGAGCCCGTGAAATTTATCCGGGTACAAATCATAGGATGCCGTAAGCTGCGGATACGCCCTTGCAAACATTTCCGCTCCAAGCGGCTCGGCATGATGATGCGTAACCCACAGTCCCATTTCTCCCGCCAATTTTGTATACATTTTGGAGTTTTTGTCCGTTCCCGGTATCACCATATTGCCGCCGCACCGGAGAAGCGCCTCAAAGGCCATCTCCCACGGTTTCTCTTTTTCTCTTCCCACAGACCATGTATGAAGCAGGACTTCGTCATTGACGAACCATCCCCTGTATTTCACACGGAACGGTTCCGATGTCAATAAATAATCTTCCGGAATACAGATTTCTTCTTTTCTGGCAAACTCCTGGTCGTTCCAGAACCAAAATTCATGAACCCCGAGCATATTTTTACTGACCGCATAGATGCCGTAAATAAATCCCAGCTCGTCCGCCGCCTGTATCTCAATCTTTCCTTCCCGCACGGCAATGCGATACTGCTCCTGCGGCAGCTCCTTTCTGGCCAGAACTATCTGGCACCCCGGCGCTTCCGTTTCGCAAAATACGCTCTCGATATCCCGCTTTAGATGCCCCGCCGCCCTCCTGACTGCTGCAGGCAGTTCACCCGCCAGTTTCGTATTCCTGTTGATTTTTACTTCCATCGTCTGCATCTCCCCCTGTGCGGCCTCTTATTTCCAAAGCTGCCCTGTAAACCCATTTTTTATATAAATATCGGAAGGACAAGCGCCCCATTTCCAACTTTCCAGTGAAAACAGGGCGCGCTTTTCTGAACATTAAAATATCATCTTCCGCTACTTGGACAAATACTCCTCCATAAACTCCTCTTCCGACAAAATCCTGACGCCAAGCTCTTTGGCCTTCTTATTTTTAGACGAGTTGGAGGTCACGTCGTTGTTAATCAGTCCGGCGGTCTTTGCGCTCACGCTGCCGGTTACTTTTCCACCCTTCTGTTCGATAAGCTCTTTCAGTTCGTTCCGGTTCTCATAATGATTCAGGCTCCCGGTGATGACAAAGCTCATGCCCGCAAGCGTCTGGGCCTCCTCGTCGATTTTCTCGACGGCAATTTCTATTTCCTCTAATAAATTTTCGAGCTGCAGCAGATTCTTTTCTTCCTGAAAATATTCGCAAAAAGCACCGGCAAGCACTTCTCCCACACCGTCTATCTCGCTCAGTTCCTCGGCTCCCGCCGCTTTCATCGCATCCAAATCATAACGGTAATATCTGCATATCATTTTGGCATTGGCAAGGCCGATGCCCGCGATGCCGAGTCCGTATATAACGCGCGGAAGCGTGGTCTTTCTGGCTTCCTCAATGCTGTTTAGAAGGTTCTGGCAGGATTTTTCCCCGAAGCCATCCATCTGTGTGATTTCTTCCGCATAACGGTTCAGTTTAAAAATATCCGCATATTCGTGGAGGAATCCTTTGCCGATAAATTTTTCCAGCGTCGCTTCCGACAGGCCGTCGATGTTCATGGCGTCCCGGCTGACAAACAGCGCGAAGGATTTGAGTTTCTTCGCGTCGCACAAAGGATTGGTACAATACAAGGACTGCACTTCATTCACCTGGCGGATTTCCGTCGCCTGTCCGCACACCGGACATGTTTCGGGAATCTGAACGGAATCGCTTCCGGTCAGATTTTCGGCAATCTGGGGAATAATCATATTGGCCTTATAAACGGTGATGCGGTCGCCGATGCCCAGTTTTAATCCCCGCAGAATACTGATATTGTGAACGGAGGCACGGCTGACCGTCGTTCCTTCCAGCTCCACCGGCTCGAAAACGGCAATCGGATTAATGAGCCCGGTACGGCTCGCGCTCCATTCAATCTCCTGTAATACTGTTTCCCTCACTTCATCCGCCCATTTAAAGGCGATGGAATCTCTCGGAAACTTCGCCGTCGTCCCAAGAGAAGCGCCATAAGCGATGTCTTCATAAGTCAGCACCAGCCCATCGGACGGAATATCATAACGCTCCACTTTTTTCTCAAAATAATCGATTGTCTCCAGAATATTTTCCGGGTTTACCTTCCGGTATTCCACCACATCGAATCCCTGTTCCGTCAGGAAACGAAACTGGCGCTCTCTGGAATTATCAAAATCTACACCCTCCGCCTTTACCAGACTGAAGGCAAAGAACATCACGCTTCTCTCGGCTGTCACCCTGTTATTTAACTGGCGGACCGAACCGCTGCATAAATTTCTGGGATTCTTGTAACGGCTGTCCGCGTCTTCTATCTGTTCATTTATCCGTTCAAAGTCGGAATAAGAGATGACGGCTTCGCCCCGCAGCACCAGTTCGCCCTGAAACGGAATCGAAAGCGGAATGTTTTTAAAGACCTTCGCGTTGTTCGTGATGACTTCTCCGACTTCTCCGTTGCCTCTCGTCACCGCTTTTGCAAGTTTTCCTGCAAAAAAGGTCAGCACAATGGTCAGTCCGTCCAGCTTCCATGACAGAAGAGCGTCTTTTTCGTTCAGCCAGTCCTTAAGCTCCTCTCTGCTTTTCGTTTTGCCGAGAGAAAGCATGGGTCTCTCATGCCGCTCTTTCGGTAGGTCGTCTACCGCTTCATATCCGACCTGTGTCGTCGGGCTGTTGGATAAAACAACACCTGTTTCTTTTTCCAATTCCATCAATTCATCATAAAGCCGGTCATACTCATAATTGCTCATGATTTCCGAATCCTTCGCATAATAGGCTTCGGAAGCGCGGTTTAACATCGCCGCCAGTTCTTTCATACGATTCATTTTTTTCTGCATGGATGATGGTTTCCTCCATTTTTATTCGGTTCAGCCTTTTCCCGGCTTATTTTTCATCCCCGGAAAACAGCTCCTGTACAGCTCTTCCCTCTCCGCTCCTGTCAGTTCCCGGTATTCCCCCGGCGCAAGGTCCGCAAGCTCTATATTCATAACACGTGTTCTTTTCAGTTCTCTTACTGCATATCCTGTGGCTTCGCACATCCGCCGAATCTGTCTGTTAATTCCCTGTGTCAGTATCATCCGCATGGTATCGCTTTCCAGCTGCGTTATCTCACAGGGCCTCGTAGTCTGTTCCAGCTCTTCCAGCCAGATGCCTTTCCGCATCTTATGAAGCGCCGCTTCCGTCAGCGGCTTATCCACTTTTACGAGATATTCCTTTTCGTGCCGGTTTGCTCCCCGCATCATGGCATCGATTAAATCTCCGTCATTGGTCATGATGAGCAGCCCTTCCGAATTTTTGTCCAGTCTGCCGGCATAAGTCAGTCTGACCGGATATTGCAGCACATCGCCAATTGTCCTGTCCGCATGCTCATCCCGCGCCGTACAAATCACTCCTTGCGGTTTGTAATAAGCAAGCACTACTTTTTTATCGGGTCCTTCGATGCGCCTTCCGTTTACCCTGATATCATCCGCTTCCGTTACCTTCATACCGGGCAGCGCCGCCTGTCCGTTTACGGTAACGGCCTTCTGCTCTATCAGTTTATCCGCATCCCGCCTGGAACAGATGCCGCACTGGGCGAGATATTTATTCAGTCTCGTTTCCATCATTATCCTCTTTGTCTCAGACAACCATGCGAAGTTTCAAACTTTCCCTCTGTTTCCGGCTCCTCCGTTTATGCCCGTCGTCTTCGCGTATTCTTCTGTGCTTTCTTTTCTCCTCTTTCCTTATTCTTCTCCACTTTTCTCACTCTTCTCTGCTTTCCTTACTTTTCTGCGCTTTTCTTATTCTTCTCCGCTTTCCCCGCTCTCTCCCTCCGGCTCCCGGACAATGCCATGTTCCATCAGAAAATTCTTCCACTCCGCGTAATTATTAGCATACAAATGCACGCCGTCGAAAGTCAGTTCGCTCTTTAGCAGACCGTTCTCATCCGTAAAATAGGGATTGCTGTCCAGATAAAAAACGTTGACGCCGTCCGCCAGACTTGCGGCTGCAGCGTTTTTGGCATTGATATTGATATTATTAAACTCTGTCTCCAGATTATTCTTTTCTTCACTGACATGCAGATTTGCCATCAGGAAAATAATCGCCTGTGGCTGCCACTCTCTGATTTGCTCCAGCAATGCCTGATAATGCTCCCTGAAATATTCGGTATTTCCATATCCGAGCTCGTTCATGCCGAGCATAATATAGATTTTGCCATACCGCTTCTGCTGCAGCACCTCGCACATGTTCACTTTTTCCCCGGTTTTCTGCCAGGTAACGCCCTTTTCTCCGAGCAGCTTATAGATAGTCATACCGTTCTCACAGTAAAAATCCGCGTCGAGTCCGGCATAATCGGATATGCCTATCGTTCTGGAATCGCCCAGAAACGCCGCGTCCTTAAAGTAATCTTCGTCCACCAATGTATAAGGATATTCCGTCGTCAACGCCGTTTTGCCCACATCCTCATAATAGATGGAATCCGTTTTCACCGGAGGATATTCAACGAAAACGGTCTCTCCGACGACTACCGCTTCTTCCTCTGCTTTTTCTTCCTCCGCTTCATGCGCCTCTTCTTCCCTTGCCAGTTCTTTTTCCACCGGAACGCCGGCCTGTTCGCCGATGGCGGCCGAAAGCAGAACGAGCCCTTTATCCGCTGCACCCGCCGTCTGTTCCGGCAGCCTTGCCATTACATTTTCCGCTCCCATAAAATTACTTGCGTTATTTTGTTTCTCCACTTCCCAGACCACGGCAAAAAGAGGGTTGGAAACCAGGTCGCCCCATTTCATCTTTCCATAATCGCGGTATATAATCAGCAAAAGTCCGACGACTGTCATAAACAGCCACAGAATCAGCAGCGCTGCCAGATACGGACAGTTATGTATCAATTTCTTTATACGTTTCATATAAGAACGTTCACTCCCAAAGTCTGAAAACTAAAATCTGAAATATAAGAACGGGTTATCGCTTCCTGACATCAGTTCATAAACAGAAAGGCAGAAAATCACGGCAATTATCGCTATGGTATACCACTTCTGTTTGTATTTGCGATACAATTCCATCGGATACGGGGTCGAAAACAAAATGCAGAAAATAAATAACACCCAATATTCCTTAACATAGCGCATAACCTGTTCGCTTCCAACGATAACATCCGATATATGGATGCCTGTCATATTCTGTAAATAATGCAGCAGCTGCCGCATATCGGTAATTGCAAAAATCATCCACGTCACGGGTATCAGCAGGACCACATACAGATGGCCCACAACTTTTTTGTTCTCCAGCCATTTCCCGAAGCCTTTCTTTTCCACCGCTATCAGGATAAAAAAGGTCAGCCCCCACAATACAAAATTCAGGCTTGCCCCATGCCAGAGACCCGTCAGGCTCCACACGATGAACAGGTTGAGCACTGTCCGCCAAAAACCCTTCCGGTTGCCGCCAAGCGGAATATACAGATATTCCCGGAACCATCTTCCAAGCGTAATATGCCATCTTCTCCAAAATTCCGAAACGGATTTGGACGTATATGGGTCGTTAAAGTTTCTCGGAATCCGAAAACCGAGCATTTTTCCGAGCCCTTTTGCCATCAGAGAATAGCCCCAGAAATCGAAATAAATCTGGAAAGAATAAGCAAAGGCTCCCATCCACGCCGCCACAGCGGACAGATTTCCCGGCCCCGCCGACATCAGCGTATTCCAGAGCGTTCCAATCTGGTTCGCCAGCAGTACCTTGAATCCCAGCCCGATGCTGAACAGCTTCAGGCCGCTTTCCACCGACTTTGCTTTAATTTTCCGCTCCTTCATCCGTTCCGCGACTTCTTCGTATTTGACAATCGGCCCGGCTACCAGCTGCGGAAACATCGCCACATATGCCGCAAAAGATACGAAGTCAGCTTTTTCTTTCAGTTTACCCCGATAACAGTCGAACAGATAGGAAACAATCTGAAATGTGTAAAAGCTGATGCCCAGAGGCAGCGCAAGCGACAGCAGCGGTATTTTCTCTCCCGCAAACAGCTGATTGACAAGTCCTGCGGCAAAATCCCAGTATTTAAACACAAAAAGCATTCCGAAATTATAGATTAACGATAAAATCAGAACGTTTTTTGCTATCTTTTTTTCTTTCTCCAGAATCAGCTTTCCCGCGCCATAGTTCACGAGAATAGACAAAAGAAGCAGCAGAACATAGTAAGGTTCTCCCGCCGCATAAAAAAGCAAGCTCCCCAAAAGCAATACGATATTGCGATATTTTTCGGGAACTAACAGATATATCAACATAAAAACCGGCAAAAACCGGAACAAAAACTCTACACTGGAAAATAGCATATCTATTGACTCCCCAACTAATGACTCCAGATATTAGTATATTCCAGGCAGAGTTAATTTACAAGTGGTACGTTCGGGTAATTTGCAAAAGTTTAGCCATGCAAAATGGAATATACAAGATGCCGTTGGGAGCTTGCTCACATAAGACATTTTGTATATTCCATTTTATAGGGCGGACGCCCGACATGAAATAAGTCACCAGCCAATTCGTAATATCATTCGTCAAGATGTATCTTCTGGTGACTTATGAATGGCATGGCTGAGCAGTTCAAGTTCCGCCTCCGCCCGGACAGAGCATTGTTCTCTGTCGGAGGCCCTTTAATAGGATGTTGACTACTGAAAGTAGTCAAGTTCTTGGCGAAAAGGCAGCTTGCTGCATTTGAGCTTAGTACCGCTGCATCCTTTAGCGGAGCGCAAGCGTGCCTCCAAAGAGAACAATGCTCTGTCCGGGCGGAGGCGGAACTGCCAGATTCCATCCATCCGCTCAACGTTTCTCATTGCCATTCCGGAAAATTTATGATATAAATTTTGTAAACAACGTATTTACGCATTGGAGATTTACGTTCCATGGAAAAGCCATCCTCCATCGCGTAAACGTCCAAAATGGAGGATATCATGAAAATATACGAACAGTTTCCAACTTTTGAAAACGATGACTTTTTACTGCGGCCTGTGAAAGACAACGACTGCACAGATTTGCTGGAAGTTTACAGCGACAAAAACGCACTGCCCTTTTTCAACAGCGACAACTGCGACGGGGATAACTTTTATTATGCGACTGCTAAGCGGATGGCGGACGCGATTCAGTTCTGGCAGACCGCCTATGATAATCAGTGGTTTGCAAGATGGGCCATTGTGGACAAATCCTCCGCAAAGGCAGTCGGCACGATTGAATTATGCCGCCGCGCTTCAGAGGACGCTTTCGACGGCGCGGCCATTCTGCGCATCGACGTCAGAAGCGATTACGAACAGGAAGCTGTTTTGCTAAAAATCTGCTCTCTTATCGTTCCCCCGACCTTTGAACTGTTCGACTGTGAGCAAATCATTACAAAGGTTCCTCTTTATGCGATAGAGCGGACAGGCGCCATGCAGAAAGCGGGCTTTCAGAAATCCGAACATCTGCTGGTCGGGAAAACCGGATATGCCTATGACGGTTACTGGAGCATGAAAAAATAAGCCCCCTTCGGGGAAGCAGTTGAGGAACGATAAATGGATATCGCTTTATATTATCAGGAAAAAGGAACGAAAGAGCCGTTTATCCTTTTGCACGGCAACGGAGAGGACGGCTCTTATTTCAAACATCAGACAGACTTTTTTTACGACAGGTACAAAGTGATTTCCCTGGACACGCGGGGCCACGGTAAATCACCGAGGGGCACGAAGCCTTTTACCATTAAGCAGTTTGCCTGTGACCTGTACGATTTTATGACAGGTCTTGGCATTTCAGATGCTGTGATTCTGGGATTTTCAGACGGAGCGAATATCGCGATGGAATTTGCAATAAACCATCCGGACATGGTAAAGGCGCTGATATTAAACGGGGGAAATCTGAATCCGAAAGGCGTAAAACGTACGACGCAAATCCCCATCGAAATCGGGTACAAAATAGCAGGGCGCTTTGCTTCAAAATCACCCGATGCCAAAAAGAATGCCGAAATGCTCGGCTTAATGGTTCATGAACCGAATATAGAGCGAAGCGAACTATCCAAAATTACAGCCCCCACTCTCGTCATCTGTGGAAGCAACGATATCATTAAAGAATCCCATACAAAAGAAATTGCGGAAAGCATCCCCAATGCCAGATTATCGATTATAAAAGGCAGTCACTTTATTGCGAACAGAAAACCGACAGCGTTCAATAAAGAGGTGGAAGACTTTTTGCAAAATATCTGATTTGCATATGTATATCAAAAAAAGGGAATTACCTGCGCTGATACAGGCAATTCCCTTTCAAGTATTCTGCTATTTTGTTTCTGTTGCGGGAACGGTTGACAATACTGCCGTGCCATTGATTTTAATGCCGCTTACGCCAAGCTCGGTTGACAGATAGGTTGCGTCGCCCTTTGTTACACTTACGGTAAAATCTTTCGTGTCAACGCTTTCCGCGAAGCTGATGTTTACATACCAGAGTTTGTCTTCCCCCTGTGCAAGCGTTACATTGCTGAATGCTATTGCGTTGCCGTCGGCGTCTTTCACTTTAAACCCTGCTCTGCTGATACCGCAGTGGTATACCTGATATACCGTGTGTTCGGCATTCGTAACGATACGGAATTTCTGGCCGCCGGTTACGCTTACGGTCACATCTATTGCGTTCCAGTTATAGATACTTTAGTCGATTTGACCTACGAATTTGTAATAGACAGTCAACTTCTGTTCTTTCACTCCGTTGACCATAACTGGATTGTGTACTTCTATCTTTTCTATCAGCGTATTCAATACTGTTGCAGTCAGTTTCTTCATTCCTGCGCACTGTGCAAGGCTCTCCGTAAACTGTTCCGCATTGGTAACAGCGGCAGACTTCGCTTTATGCTGTCTTTCCAGTTCCGA
>CAJTRL010000070.1 GCA_910578715.1 uncultured Lachnospiraceae bacterium
TTCTCTCTGTCCGCGATATTTGGGCCCGCGCTAAAAGCGCAGCGCCTTCAGCGCAATGGCACCCAAATTCGCAGTTGAAAAATCAGAGATTTTTCAACCTACACCAGCCAGAGAAGCGCGTCTCCGACCGTCGCTTCCCTGGCTTTGGTGGAATCCACCTTTTTCCAGTCCGTCGTGTTTGTAATAATAACAGACGTTGTCATATCATATCCGGCCTGTTCAATTTTTTTGCTGTCAAACTGTAACATAGGCTGCCCTTCCAGAAGATTTTCTCCCTGTTTTACCAGCGTCCTGAAATATTTTCCGTTCAGCTGCACCGTATCGACGCCCACATGAATCAGTAATTCCACCCCTTCCGCTGTCGTCAGGCCGATTGCATGCCCGGTCGGGAAAAAAGTCGTAACCCGGCAGTCAGCTGGCGCATAGACAACGCCTTCATAGGGTTTTATCGCAATCCCTTCTCCGAGAACGCCGCTGGAAAAAACTTCATCACTAACTTCCATCAGCGGAACGAGTTTTCCGTTCAGCGGGCTATGGATAACTTTTTTGCCGTCCGGTGAAAAGGAAATCGTCGGAAATTCCACCTTTTCGCTTTTGGGGCATTTATATATCACAAGTGTTATTATCATTGTCAGAAGAAAGGCCGAAGCGGAGGCCATGAGCGGAACCGACATCCCGGAAGGCGCCGTTTCCCGCAAGCCTGCAAAAATCAGGCCGCCGGCCGCCGCACCGCCGCAGCTTGCCAGAAGGGGCTTTTTTTCAGGCAGAGCAACACCGTAAATACCCGGCTCCGCCATGCCAGACAGGCCGGAAATAACAGATGGTATTGAAATAGCGTGCAGACGTCTGTCTTTCGTTTTGAGCAGAACCGCAAATACAGCGCCGGCCTGTGCCCAGGAAGCGATAAAGCCCACCGTTGGAAGAAAAACACCTGTCATGGCATCCGGCAGCGCTTCCGGAAGCATCGGCACGAGTTCTCCGTGAATGCCAAGAATAACGAACAGCGGCCAGAATCCTCCCGCCAGAAATGCCGACAGAAACGGGCTGACAGAGTAAAGTCCGTCTATCGCCAGCATAACAACCGCAGTCAGTCCCGTATAGACCATTTCAATGACTATTCTGGTCAATAATAGGGTAGCTAAAAGTGTGACAAACGGCACGAGAAATACCTTCAAAATATCCGGCAGTATTTTTTTCAGGAAACGCTCGATATAGGAAGCGGCAAGAACCGCCAGAAGAACCGGAAGAACCGTATACGGATGTTCCGCCGCGCCAAAACGATACGGATATACGAAACAGGCGCCGATAATCATTCCCGTAAACTGATTGAGCTGAAATTTTCTGGCCGCCGTCGCCCCGACGAAGACCGGAAGATAATAGAACAGGCTGTCAGAAAGCAGCTGTATGAACTGATAAAAACCGTCCGTCTCATGATACAGGCCGGTATACAGGGCGAATCCCTGTATTCCTTTCAGGATGCCCATTGCGCAGAACACGCCTACAAGAGGCGTAAAGATGCCGGAAAAAGATTCGATGAACCGCGCAAACATGCTCATTTCCCGCTGACTCTCTTCTTTCGAATCAACAACACCGGCCAGACGGGAAACGGTCTCGCAGACATCCGGCGCATGATTTCCGATGACAAGCTGATACTGCCCGCCGCTCTGTACAACCGTAATGACGCCGGGCATCGTCTTTAATCCCCGCGTGTCCGCCTTCGTCTCATCTTTCAGCAGAAAACGCAGTCTTGTGGCACAATGCGTCAGCCCGGCGATATTTCCCCGTCCGCCGACGCGCTCTATGATTCTTTTCGCCAAATCATCATATTTTCCCATATTAAAACCATGCTCCCTTCTCCTCCTGCAAGCCTGGGCAGCGTTATAAGCGTGCCGGTCGCATTTGCTTTTGGCTTCTCCTTTTAATATGGGCAAAATATGGAAATTTATTCAGTCTGCACTGACATATACTTCTTCTACAAACGGTTTATCTGCATCGGCGTTGAACCTTCTATGGCCGAAAACCCGAGTTTTTCATAGAAGGGTATCACCGCTTTCTGTTCACAGCTTAACACAATATACAGATAATCTTTGTACCGCTCCTTAACCGCTTCCATCAGTCGGGCGCCAACGCCTTTTCCCTGATAAAGCGGATTGACGAGAAGGTAATGGACATATGCCGTCACGCCGCCGTCATCCAGTACTTCCACCAGTCCGACCAGCTTTGTACCGCTCCATGCGCTCATAACCATTCCGGCCTTTTCAAAAGACTGCAGCAGCCTGTCCGCATATTTTCCGGACTTCCATCCCACGGACTCATACAACGCCTGCAGCTCCTCCGCCTCCATGCGTTTCCCGATACAATAAATAATCGCATCGGCGCCGATTTCCCGTCCCATGCAGAGGGACTCCGGCATATCTTTGTATGCGCCGTAGTTTTCAATCCGCCTAAATCCGTAACGCTGATACAGCCGCACCGACGCTTCCAGAAAAGCCCCTGTCTCCAGAATCATCCTTTCAAACCCCATCTGCTCCGCCCGTTCCAGCAGTTTTTCAAGAATCTGTCCGCCGACATTCTTTCCGCGATACCGTTCCCGGACAAATACCCGCTTGATTTCCACTTCTTTCTCGGAATATTTCCGCAGCGCGCCGCATCCGGCCGGCTCTCCGTTATCATAAGCGGCGGCCACAAAATCCATCGTGTCCGTATGATTGAACTTTTTATATTTTTCCCGCTTATCTTCCCCGCCGATGGCAACGTTAAGAAAACTGTCCAGTTCCCCGCAAAGCATGAGAAACGCCGGGTCATCATGACTTACTTCTTTTATTTCGATTTTCATACACACCTCTTTTTTCCGTCTGCGTCAGCAGACATTTCATTCAAAAGTTGAAAATTTACAATTTTCAACACATACCATCTTTCTTCGTCTGCGTCAGCAGACATTTGCATCAGCAGACATTTAGCACATACAAAATCCTCACCTGACCTCAATCAGGTGAGGATGCTATGTTCACTTATGACTGCCAAAAACATACTCTGCCATAACCGCTCTGCAGCAATATCATTCCGACCATGATACCGCTTATGCCGTCATAAACATTTCGTATGCCTGAATCGCTCTCTGCATCTGCATGGAAGGATTCTGCATCGCCTGTTCCTCATTTCCGGCCTTATTGTTCGCAACAGCTTCCTCTATATCGGGCGCTTCCACATCAGCCGTCTCCTTCTGACGTTCCGGCATTTGTACGACTTCCGCCGCCTTTTCCTCTTCCGGCACGGGGCCTTTCGCCATAATGCGCGCCGCCCGGTTCTGTCCCTGCTGCATCTGCTTGGCGACAATTCCTTCAAAATCTATCGTCTGTCCTTTTTTTAACGGATTCTGGTTTTCTTCCACATCAGAGTTGTTGTACTCTGTTTTTTTATCCAGCACATCATCCGAAATTCTGGACAGTTTATCCATGCTTTTCGCGCTTACTGTATTCGGATTGTACACATATGAGGGATATATGCCGCTCATGCCATATGCGCTTCCGACACCACTAATTCCCATGGGCATCTCCTCCTGACTGTCAGGCAGATATGTACTTTGTACTGCCGTCTATTCTCTGCAATTCTTTACTGCTGACTATTTGCTGTTCTTATATTATAATCCCCCTACGGAGAAAATTCAAGATGGTTTCTTCCTGAGTTACTTACAATTACTCAACCTCTTTCCCATCCACCGTCAGCGCATCCATCTCCTGTCGCGCCTGTTTTACGTTCCGGGAAACTCTGGACATAATCCAGATATCGGACGCCCCGTCATAAATTAAGAACAGGCCGATAAAACGAATCAGTGTGTCTACCGCCGCAAAAGGATTGAAAACGAGCAGTACGCCAAATCCTATCGTAATGATGCCGAGCAGAAGGGCTACCCACCATTTGTCATACTGGCTCTGGCAGAGGCTCACCGACTGCTGTAAATTGTTGATGCCATGAATGACAATGATAATTCCCACCAGAATCGGTATCATGGCGATAATCGTCCCCGGCTGCAGCAATATCCAGCCGCCGATGACCGTAATAATAATTCCCATGACCAGATTCATCTGGGAAAACACGCTGCCGTCCCTTCCGAAAATAAAGTTTAACAGCCTGCTGATGCCGTTAATCACCAGTACGGCGCCAATCGCCATGCAGACCACTTTTACGGACAGTCCCGGCCATGCGACGAGTATCACGCCGAGCGCGATACAGATAAATGCGGACACGATGACGTTTGCCTTAATTCTTTTCAAAATACGCTCCATACTCTTCATCCTCCATACTCAATTTTCTATGCAGTTCAGGAAAAAATCTCCTACAGCTCACATACACAACATATCCCGCCGCTGCCCCGAAACAGTTCAGGATAATATCGTCCACATCAAAAGCGCCAAAGGCGCTGAAAAGCTGGAAAATCTCGATTCCGAGCACCATCACGAACGCATTCGCAAACATATCCAGGAAACCGCTTTTTCTTTTCCAGAGCATCGGATACAGAATGCCGAAAGGCACAAAAGCCAGAATATTTCCCGCCAGATTTTCAAAACTGTTCAGTCTGTCGGCATATCGGATGTACATTTTAATCGTTTTAAAAGGGACAAAATTGGCCGTCCCAAGCCCTTCCAGAATCACATCCCGCCGCCATGTTTCCATGATTGCGGCCAGCTGTTCAAACGGATATTTAAAGATAATGACCTTAATCAAAAACAAGATATATAAAACAAAACAGAACCTAATCCATTTCCGCACTCAGCTAACCTCCCAGGGGTTCTCTTTTCCTTCCAAAAAGAGTTTACAGCTCATCAGAGAATCCCGCACAACGGTCTCCACACAGTTATCCGTATAAAACGCCATGTGGTGAGATACCGTCACATTCGGGAACCCTCTCAAAATTGCCAGTTCTCTATTATCTAATATATCCGATTTGTGGTCATAATAGTATAATCCAAACTCATTTTCTACAACATCAAGGCCCGCCGCGCCGATTTTCCCGGATTCGATGGCGCAAATCAGCGCTTCCGAATCAATCAGCGCTCCTCTGGCCGTATTGATGATGACGACGCCATCTTTCATCTGCGCAATGCTTTTTTCATTGATAAGATGAAAATTCTCGTCGGTCAGCGGCGTATGCAGTGTAATCACGTCCGCCTCTTTCAAAAGTTTTTCAAGCACCGTATACTCGGCGTATTGCTTTACTTCCTCCTGCTCATACAAATCATAGGCAAGAATCTTACAGCCAAAGCCGGACAGATTCCGAATCACCGTTCTTCCGATTCGGCCCGTTCCGATGACTCCTACGGTCAAATCCTTGAGTTCTTTTCCCTGAATCCCTTTTAACGAATAATCCTGTATGTTGGTGCGTTCCAGAATCCGTTTCATCTTCCGAATCGACATCAGAATCAGCATCACCGTATAATCGGCTACTCCGTTCGGTCCATAGGGCGCGTTTCCTACTTTGATGCCAAACTCTCTTGCCGCCTCCATATCGATATGGTCATAGCCAATCGTTCTCGTGGTCAGGTACTGCACGCCGTTCTCATGAAAAGCCTGCATGAGCTCCCTCGTGATTTTGGATGTGATGATATCCACGCACTCGCTGCCTCTCGCCAGCTGTATATTTTCCAGTGTGGGCGCGTCCGCACAGAGAACAAGCTCTATGCCAAGCTCCTTCCCATAGCGCAGAAACAGCGCTTTTTCGTCAAAATCTCTGCAGTTATAAACTGTAACTTTCATGGTTAATCTCCTTGTCTGTTACTGTAATTCCGTCTCCGGCCCGGCGGTGTGCTGCTCTGGCGGAGGTCCTTGAAAGGCGCCGGTACTTAGCGAGGTTTTTTCGAGCTTAGTACCGCTGCTGCCTTTCACGGAGCGGGAGCGTGCCTCCAAAGAGCAGCACACCGCCGGGCCGGAGACGGAACTTCAATAAACTTTATTTTACGTTTTCTCTTCTTCCCGAATCTCCCGCTGATATTCCTCTTTGATTTCCTCTTCGTATTCCGTCACGATTTCCGTATCTTCCTGATGCAGCCGCCTAAACCGGTTAAAGCCGGCAACCAGAATTTTCACGCTTTCTTTCGTCGTGTCAAACACGCCCTCTTCATACAGATTTATCAGAATAATGCCAATCGGCAAGGCCAGTATCATGCCCATCACGCCCGCCGCATGATAGCCGATATACAACAGGAACAGCGTGGGAATCGGCTCTATGCCAATGGAATCCCCGACGATTTTGGGCTGTATGAGCTGTCTTACGATTTGTCCGATACACCAGATAATCAGCAGGCCGATTGCCCGCTTGTATTCGCCGCTTAAAATTTCAATGACCGCCCACGGAAGCATGACCGTTCCCGCACCGAATACCGGCAGAAGGTCGATAAAAGCGATTCCGAAAGCAATAAGAAAGGCATAATTGATGTTTAATATCAGGAGCCCGATAAAAATCAGGATATAAATCCAGACTTCAATTTTCAGCTGTGCCTTGAAATAGCCGCCGACAGCATTCCGAAAGCTCCGCTGAATCAGGTCGCATCGGTAATAAATGGATTCCGGCATATATTTCTTCACAAAATCTGCCAGATAGGTCTTTTCCGCCACGAAAAAATAAGAGGACAGCAGCGTCATAATCACCGCCATGAAAACATCTGGGAGCCGTTTGGCAAAATTCCCGACCGCCGTAAAGGTCGGCGTGCTGATATTGCCGACAAATTCCGAAAACCAGCTTCCAATCCCGCTCCAGAAATCCATCAGCTGTTCCTGCAAATCCGCCGGAAGCCGTCTGACCAGACCTTCCAGATTGGCGCCGATTTGAACGAACTCCGCCTCAATATTGGCCCAGATTACCGGCAGTTCATTGATAAAGCTGACCGTTTCCCGCACCAGTTTGACGCCCACGCCGTATACCAGCAGAATGACCGCGGCGATTACGGCGATAATTACAAAGGCCGAGACCGCCTTCCGGCGGATTTTCAGCTTTTCTTCCAGAAATCTGACAAGCGGCGCCGCAATCAGCGAAATAACCCAGCCGATGATAAATGGCATGAAAAAACCGATACATTTTGGCAGGACAAAAATACACAGAAGCAATATGACCAGCGCGGTCAATATATTCAAAATTGATTTTACATAAGTTACCGATTCCCTTTTCACCCTTACACTCCTCTGCGGCGTGCACTTCATTTTCAGTCTTACGCCCTCTGCCCGCTCCCACGGACATTTTTACACGATTTTCCTGGCAGCATACCGTCCGGCAGAAATTTTAATATTATTGGTTTTCCAGCATACTGTCCAGCAGTTCGTAAATTTCTTCTCTCCCCTGTTTTGTCAGGGAAGAATACGGAATCAGTATCGTATCGCTTTCCGCCCGCAGCGTATCGCGTATCAGCTTCGCCTGTTTTGCGACCTGGCTCCGTTTGATTTTGTCCAGTTTGGTCGCAATCAGCACCGGCTTATAGCCTCTCGACACAATCCAGTCGTACATGATGCAGTCGTTCTCCGAAGGCGCATGCCGGATGTCTATCAGCAGAAAAACCGCCTTAATTTGTCTGGACTGGTGCAGATAGTCCTCAATCAGTTTTCCCCACTGTGCCTTGACATTTACGTTGGCTGTCGCATACCCATAGCCCGGCAGGTCCACGAAATACATCTGGTCGTTGATATTGTAATAATTAATCGTCTGCGTTTTGCCCGGCTTCGAGCTCGTCCGCGCCAGCGCCTTCCGGTTCATCAGACCGTTTATCAGCGACGATTTTCCCACGTTACTCTTGCCCGCAAAGGCAAATTCCGCAAGCCGGTTTTCCGGCAGCTTGCTGGTAATGCCGCAGACTTTTTCCAGATTTACACTTTTAATTACCATTGTTGTAACCGTACTCCTTTCTCAACGTGCGAATTTGTGCCGCGCAGACAGCGTTTTACTTACAAAAAGCATACCGGACGACATCTTCCATCGTTTCCACATAATATATATGGAGTCCTTTCTTGATTTCCCCCGCTATTTCTCCAATATCCTTTTCGTTCTTCTTCGGCACAAGCACCGTCTCGATGCCCGCCGTTTTCGCGGCGAGAATCTTTTCTTTCAGGCCGCCCACCGGAAGCACCCGGCCGCGCAGCGTAATTTCTCCGGTCATCGCCACTTTTGAATATACCGGCGTGTCCGTTACGAGAGAAAGGATTGCCGCCGCCATCGTAATGCCCGCGGAAGGACCGTCCTTCGGCACGGCTCCTTCCGGAATGTGAAGATGAAAATCGTTTTCCTTAAAGGTCTCTTCCGCCACCTGATACTTCGGGCTGACAGAACGCACATAGCTCATGGCAATCAGCGCGGACTCCCGCATGACATCGCCCATTTGACCAGTTAAGTCAATATCACCCTTTCCCGGCATCTTGTTGACTTCTATCTGCAATGTTTCGCCGCCCACGCTGGTCCAGGCCAGCCCTCTGACGACGCCGACCTCATCCCGCTCGTTCGCTTTCATGCTGTCGTACTTCGGCTTTCCGAGATAATGCGTCAGATTGCCTGAAGTCACTCTGATGCTTTTCTTTTTCTTCTGCAGAATCTCGCGCGCGGATTTACGGCATATCTCTCCGATTCTCCGCTCGAGGCCTCGGACGCCCGCCTCTCTTGTATAAGAATTTATCATTTCCCGCAAAGCGCCGTCTGTAATCTGCAATACCGATTCGGTCAATCCGTTTTTATTATACTGCTTCCGAATCAAATGTTCTTTGGCGATGTGAAATTTCTCGTTCGCCGTATAGCTGTTTACTTCGATGATTTCCATCCGGTCGAGCAGCGGTCTCGGAATCGAATCCGTAGAATTGGCGGTAGCGATAAACAATACTTCCGACAAATCGAGCGGAATCTCCACATAATGGTCCCGGAAATGGCTGTTCTGCTCGCTGTCCAGCACTTCCAGCAGCGCGGAAGAGGTATCTCCCTTATAATCGCTGCTGACTTTGTCGATTTCATCCAGCAGCATCAGCGGGTTTTTGACGCCCGCCTGGCGCAGTCCCGCCGCAATTCTTCCCGGCATCGCGCCCACATAAGTCTTGCGGTGTCCCCTGATTTCCGCTTCGTCTCTGACGCCGCCCAGACAAATTCGCACATATTTCTTATGTAAAGCCTCTGCAATGCTTTTGGCAATGGACGTTTTCCCGGTGCCTGGCGGTCCCACCAGACAGATAATCGGGCTTTCGCCCTTTTTCGTCATAACGCGGACGGCAAGGAACTCCAGCACCCGCTCCTTCACCTTTTCCAGCCCGTAATGCTGTTCTTCCAGAATCTGCTCCGCCCTGTCAAGGTCGAGACTGTCTCTGGATTCCTTATCCCAGGGAAGCTCCAGCAGCGTTTCCAGATAGGCGCGCTCCACCGCGCTTTCCGAGCTGCTTCCTGACACGCTTTTAAATCTGGAAATCTCTTTACGGATTTTATCCTTTACTTCCTTGTTTGCTTTCAGCTTTTCCAAAGCAGCTTCAAACTGTTCCACATCGGAAAAGGTATTATCCTCTCCCAGCTCTTTCCTGATATAACGAAGCTGTTCCCGCAGCACATATTCCTTCTGGTTCTGGTCAAGTCTCTTTTTGACCTGTACGGCCAGCCGGTTCTTAACCTGGGCAATCTCCACTTCCTCCGCCAGAATACCGGTCATCACTTCGAACCGCTCCTGTAAAAACACCGCGCCGAGCACCTGTTGTTTCCTTTGAAATGTCAGCGGAATATTTATCGCAATCTGGTCAAGCAGATGACCCAAGTCATTGCCCTCTTCCACCTGTCTGCTGATGGTTCCTCCAATTTTGGAGAAACATGCCGTATACCTGGCAAATTCCTCTTTCAGGGTGCGCAGCATCGCTTCTTTTTCGATTTCATCCAGCGCTTCCCTGTCCTCTTCCAGTGGAATGACCCGTGCGGTCAAAAAATCCGTTTCTTCCGAAAAAGCAATAAGTTTCGCTCTGGAAATTCCTTCTATCAAAACTCTAATCATAGAGCCCTGCAGTTTTGTCACCTGTTTGACCATGACAATTGTGCCGACCGGATAGAGCTGTTCGATATCCGGCTCTTCTTCTAGCAGTTCTTTCTGCGTTACGACAAAAAGCCGCTGGCTCCCCATCATAGCCGCCTCTATGGCAAGCGCGGACTTCTCCCTGCTCAAATCGAAATGAATAATCATATCGGGAAAAACAGTCAGTCCCCGCAAAGTCACAGCCGGCATTACCTGAAAATTTTCGGCCAGCCGTCCGGCTTCGCCCGCTTCCGGCATGTCGGTCTTCTCTATACTCAATTCTTCCATTCCTGCCTCCACCTGCCTGTTCTGCTTCAGCCTTCCCCCATTCTGCCGCACGGACGGCATTTTAATCAATGGGTACTTTGTCTATATTTGATGACACAAAACGCCGCCCTGACGGCGACGTTTCTTTATACGCTTTTTACAGCTGTTTCACTCAGCCTGCAATAATCTGTTCCGGTAATGCACAAGAGGCTGCTCTTTCCCTTCTACCGCTTCCTTCGTAATGACACATTCAGAGATGTTATCATCCGATGGAATTTCGTACATGACATCCATCATGACATCTTCCATCACGGAACGAAGGCCTCTCGCTCCGGTTTTTCTTTCAAAAGCAAGATTTGCTATCGCTTCAACCGCTTCTTCTTCTACTTTCAGGTTGACTTCGTCAAACTCAAACAGCTTTTTGTACTGCTTTATCAAAGCGTTTTTTGGCTCTTTGAGGATTCGGATAAGCGCCTCCTTATCCAGCCCTTCCAGCGTGACCGTAATCGGCACACGTCCGATGAACTCCGGAATCAGACCGAATTTCATCAAATCCTGCGGCGCAACTTCTTTTAAAACCGCGCCGATATCCTTACTGTTTTTCTCCATAATCTTCGCGTTGAAGCCGATGGAATTTCTGTCCAGCCGCTCTTCCACAATCTTTTCCAGACCGTCGAATGCGCCGCCGCAGATAAACAGGATATTGGAAGTATCAATCTGAATCAGTTCCTGATGTGGGTGTTTTCTTCCGCCCTGGGGAGGAACACTCGCAACCGTTCCTTCAATAATTTTCAGAAGCGCCTGTTGAACGCCTTCGCCGGAAACATCCCTCGTAATGGAAACATTTTCACTCTTTTTCGTAATCTTATCGATTTCATCGATATAAATAATGCCCAGCTGCGCGCGTTCGATATCATAATCCGCCGCCTGAATCAGCTTTAGCAGAATGTTTTCCACATCTTCACCGACATACCCTGCTTCCGTAAGCGTCGTCGCATCCGCTATCGCAAAAGGTACGTTGATGATTTTGGCAAGTGTCTGCGCCAGATAAGTCTTACCGGAACCGGTAGGCCCAATCATGATAATATTGCTTTTCTGCAGTTCCACACCGTCGTCATCCGGCGGCGCCGTCACTCTTTTATAATGATTGTACACGGAAACCGCAAGAACCTTCTTCGCCTCATCCTGGCCGATTACATAATCGTCCAGAAATTTCCGAATTTCAACCGGCTTTAACAGATTGATTTCTGTCTCCTCCGCCTCTGTCTCCTCTTCGTATTCCTCCTCGATGATATCCGCACAGATATCCACACATTCATCGCAAATATAAACATTTCCCGGCCCGGCTATCATTTTCCGGACCTGGTCCTGCGTCTTGTTACAAAAAGAACATCTTACCTTTTCGTCAGAATTTCTTCCTGCCATTTTATTAAAACCATGCCTTTCTTATTCTTTCCGGTATAACAGGCGCAAACTCCGTCTTACTCTGCAGCATCTTTGTGATTCGTTATAACACGGTCAATCAGGCCGTATGCAAGAGCCTCTTCCGCAGACTTCCAGTTGTCGCGCTCCGTATCCGCCGCAATGACTTCATAATCCTGTCCCGTGTTCTCAGACAAAATTTTGTTCAGCTTTTCCTTTGTCTGCAAAATATGTTTGGCCGCGATTTCGATTTCCGTCGCCTGTCCCTGTGCCCCGCCGAGCGGCTGGTGAATCATAATTTCCGCATTCGGAAGCGCCATACGCTTTCCTTTAGCTCCTCCCGCAAGCAGAAATGCGCCCATGCTTGCCGCCATGCCGATGCACACCGTCGATACATCGCATTTGATAAAGCGCATCGTATCATAAATTGCCATCCCCGCCGTAACGGAACCTCCCGGACTGTTAATATAAAGATGGATATCCTTCTCCGGGTCTTCGGACTCCAAAAATAACATCTGCGCAACCACAAGGCTTGCCGTTGTCTCGTTCACTTCTTCTCCGAGGAAAATAATTCTTTCCTTCAAAAGTCTTGAATAAATATCATAAGAGCGTTCCCCTTTCGAAGTCTGCTCGATGACATATGGTACCAATGCCATAATGATTCCTCCATTTCTCATATAATGCCAAAACATCTGCTCTTTCAGCATTATATAACGAATATACCGGCTCTGCACACGTCCGCTTCACATTTAAGAAAAACTTCATAGAATTTATTTTTCTTTTGCATTTTCCGCAACAAACTCTGCCGCTTTTCTTACCGCCAGGTCCTGTCTGATATTCTTCATTTCCTTTTCGCCGAGCATCTCTTTGACTTTCGCGGCATCCATCTGGTAAACTTCCGCCATCGTCTCTAATTCTTTCTCAAATTCCTCATCGGTTACTTCGATGTTCTCCGCCGCTGCAATCGCTTCCAGAACAAGTCTGGACTGAATACGTTTCTCCGCCTGAGGTTTTACGTTTTCAAGCATCTGCTGATAATTTGTACCCGTAAACTGGAAATACTGCTCCATGGAAAGCCCCTGCATCGTAATCCGCTGCGCAAACTCATCCACCATCTGCCGCTGCTGCGTTTCAACCATCGCTTCCGGAATATCCATTTCGGATAAATCAACGACAGCTTCCACGGCCTCACGCTCCTTATTTTCTTTCGCTTCTTTTATCTTCTTTTCTTCCAAATTCTTCTTAACATCCTCTTTATACTCCGTCAGAGTTTCAAATTCGGACACTTCACTCGCAAACTCATCATCCAGCTCCGGAAGCTCCTTTTCCTTGATTTCCTTCACGGTGCATTTAAAGACTGCTGCTTTTCCTTTCAGGTTGTCCGCATGATAGTCTTCCGGGAATGTAACGTTTACTTCCATTTCTTTGCCGATTTCCGCGCCGATTAACTGCTCTTCAAAACCGGGAATAAACGCGCCGGAACCGATTGTCAGCGGATAGTTTTCTCCTTTACCGCCTTCAAACGCCTCTCCGTCCACAAAGCCTTCGAAATCAATCACTGTCATATCGCCGTCTTTCACCGCTCTGTCCTCTACCGCAATATTTCTCGCGTTGTTTTCGCGCTCTTTCTCGATAACTTCATCCACCTCTTCATCCGTCACCGCGACATCTGCCTTCTCTACTTTAACGCCTTTGTATTTTCCTAATTTTACTTCCGGTTTCAATGCGACCTCAGCAGTAAAAATAAAAGGCTTTCCGGCTTCAATCTGCGTTACGTCAATTTTCGGAGAAGATACGATATCCTCTTCGCACTCGTCCAGAGCCTTCTCGTATGCGTCCGGAATCAGGATATTGGCAGCATCTTCATAAAATACTTCTTTACCATACATTTTCTCTACCATCTGACGGGGAACTTTTCCTTTCCGGAATCCGGGAATGCTGATTTTTCCTTTCTGCTTCTGATATGCGGACTCGATTGCCTTGTCCAGTTCGTCAGCGCCTACCTCTATTGTAAGCCTCGCCATGTTCTTTTCCAATTTCTCTACCTGTAAACTCATAAATGGGTCTCCTCCTTCAATTACCGCTGCTTCTAACGCACATTTAGTCATAATCATTTAGCAATTATAGCACAACCCTTCGGAAAATACTAGCATTTCTTTCCATAAATCACTTTCGAGCTGATTCCCCGCAGCATTCCTATCTTCCCCGCCAGCGCGCTAATCTGTTCTTCCGGCGCGTCCATCACGATGCTGATGATATTCATCTGCTTTCTGCTATAAGGAATCCCCATTCTTCCAATAATATATTCAGCATAGCCATGCAAAATTCTGTTCAGACGTTCGATTTCATCCGTATTCTCCACGATAATGCCGAGCAGCGCGACCCTTGTTTCCATATGTTAATAACCTTTCCTTTCCCGCATCCCGCGATATCCTTTTTATCGGTTTTGTCCTGATTTCCAGGTAATTTTCTATTCCGGCGCTTTTAATTCAGCAATTTCCCCATCGAGCAGCGCCACGTCTTCCGCACGGTGCGTTGTCACAAGCAGCGTCCGTCCGTTCAGGTTTTCCCTGATATAGGCGGCCGTCCGCTCCCGGTTCCCGTCATCCAGTCCGGCAAACGGTTCGTCCATGACAATAAACTCCGCTCCGGAAAGCATCGCGCGCAAAATCGCGCAGCGCCTTTTCATGCCGCCGCTCAGTTCGTTGACTGGTTGGGTCAAACATTCCGCCGGAAGAATTTTCGCTGCCTCCGCCTGAATAATTCCGAGCGCCTCTTCCTTACTTTCCATTCTGCCGCATTTTCCATGCGCACCAATCTTTTGCTTCACAGGGCGCCGGTATGTCAGCAGAATATTGGCCGCCGCATCATATGCTCCGCACAGGCGGTCCTCCTGAAAAACCATACCGACGCGTTCCGGCACGCCTTCTATCGTACCCGCATCGGGAAGAACCGTGCGGTTCAGCAATCCTAACAGCGTCGTTTTTCCCTCCCCGGAAGGCGCCATCAGGCAATATCTTCCGCCCGGCCGCAGCGTAAGGGAAAAATCGGATAATACCCGCTGCCTTCCGTATGCTTTGCTCACATTTCTGATAACAATTTCCGGCGGTATACCCGCCCCCGGCAAGTCTTCCTTCCGCCGTTCATTCCGGCTCCGCTGCCTTTCATCCCGGCTCCTCCGCCTGGAGGCCGGATATGGTTTCCAGTTCTCAAATTTCTGAAAACAGTACATAACCGTCTTTTCAAAAAAAGCGCTCAGCAGAATAACCACAAGCGTCCATGCGAACAGTCCGGCCGTGTCCAGATAAATCTTGGACATATACAGGCGCTCGCCGAGAGACCAGGCCGGCATTCCGATAACTTCCGCCGCCACGCCGGATTTCCAGCTCATCCCAAGTGAAATTTTCAGACAGCTTCTCAGATAGGGCATGAGCGCCGGCCTGTACAGAAACAGAAAACGGTTCCATCCGCTCACCTGAAACACCTCCGCCATTTCCAGAAGCTGCCTGTCCGCGCTTTTCAGTCCCGCGGCCGTATTCACATAAACATTCGGAAAAACAATCAGAAAGCTGATAAAAAAGGAAAGACTGGCGGAGCCGGACCATATCAGCAGAAGCACAACAAACGAAGCGACCGGAATCGATTTGAGCACCGTCATAAGCGGCGCGAGAAATTCCTCCAGCCAGGCATGGCGGTAACCGGCCGCCCCCAGTAACAGGCCGCCGGAAAAAGCCGCCAGAAAACCAAACCCGATTCTGCCCGCCGAGCAGAAAATAATCCGGAGAAAATCCGCCTCTTTCATATTCTGCAGAAGAGCCGCGCACACCTGGACGGGCCCGACCAGAAGAATATCGTTATGCGTTATCACTGCCGCAAACTGCCAGATGCACAGCCAGAACAGGATAATCAATCCGCGCCGCAGCATATGTTTCTTTCTAAAATTTTCATTGTTTTTATTCAGTTTTCCGTTTTCAGGCTGGCCATTTCTTTCCACGGAGCACCTCGTTTTCTGGTACCATGCCTTTCTTTCTGACCGCTAAATTCAGGTCTGAAAGGCACAGGGATTCGCCGCATCAGTCTACGGCATATAATAAAAATCATCCCCGGGCAGACTTCCGCCCACAGAAGAAGCATCTTTTTCAAATAAAATTTCCAGATACCCGGAAAGCGCCGCCTTCATCTGTTCGCCGTCGATATAGGTTATGTTACAGGAAGGCATTGCCTTAGCCGCCACCGGGGCTTTCTCGATAATTCCATAAGAAGCAACGAGTTCTGCCGCCGCTTCCACATTTTCATTGGCATAGGCCGCGCTCGCTTTATGTTCTTTCATAAAGATTTCTACCGCCTCCGGGTTCTCCTCAAGGAACTCTTTTCTTACGACGGTAACGCCCGTCACCAGACTGCTTCCGCCTTCCCCCTGCACCGCGGCCCACTCCGCCGTCAAATCCATGACGACTTTCAACGCCTCATTCTGCATACATGCCGCCGTCACAAACGGCTGCGGCAGAATGCCGACTGCGGACGGGTCTTCTTTAAGAATCGCGGCCACCTCCGTCGCCTCCGATTTATATTCCAGTGTCATATCGTCGGGTGTCAGTCCGTTTTCCGCCAGCAGATATTGGAAAACATAGTCCGGTGTCGTTCCTTTTCCGGTCAGATAAACTGTCCGGCCCCTGAGCGCCTCCATGCCGTCGATGGAAGCGTCCCCCGATACCATGTATAAAACGCCGAGCGTATTGATATCAATGACGGAAACGCCGCCTTTTGTTTTATGATATAAAATGCTCGCCACATTAGCCGGAACCAGTACGATATCCAGATTCCCGGAAACAATCTGGGGAAGCAGTTCATCCGCGGCGGCCGCCATCGTAAACGTATAACTGCCCTCCGTCTCCCCGGCTTCCGACTGGCTCATCAGATAAACGAGCCCCATCGAGGTCGGCCCCTTCAGAGAACCCAGCCGGACGCCGACGGCTTCCGTTGTTTCACTTCCCGGCGTCTCCGGCAGTGCCGTCTCTGTGCCCTCCGGCGCTTCTTCCGCCGCTTTGCCGCAGCCTGACATAAACACCATGCAAAATACAATACAACATATTATTACCGCAAAAATTCTTTTTCCCATACTCTTTACCTCCTAAAAAAATAAAAAATGCGTACCCCGACAAAGGCACACAAATATATTGAAAAATGATTGCGGCCTTTCCTCTCAGAACGAATCTTCGAGCGTCAGAATCAATTATGATTTCCCGCCGGGCGCACCCTCCGGGTCATCTTCTCTGATTTTACACCGTTTTCATAAAAAAAACAACCCGCCTGTATTACAGGCGGGCCATTCTTTTCTGTTTATCCGGTTTGTCTGATTTCAGAAACGGAAGTTATTTCATCTGCTCTTCCTGTTTCTTAATCATTCTACGAACCATCTCACCACCGATGGAACCAGCTTCTTTGGAAGTCAGGTCACCGTTGTAACCTTCCTTCAGGTTTACACCGAGTTCAGAAGCAACCTCTGTTTTGAAACGGTCCATAGCTGCCTTAGCTTCCGGAACTTCAACTCTATTCGTTTTGTTACTTGCCATTTTCTTTCACCTCCGAAAATACATTCATCTTTTATCTATATTTGAGATAGGCGATTTTCGCACCGCTTATCCCAGATTTTGAATGGAAGTTCATTGCTGAATTTCCTGTTCTGTATAAGCGTGTTCGTATCACTTATCTTGATGTTAGTATGAACGGATTGCAAGAAAATATTTTAGTAAGTTTTACCAGCAGATAAATTTTAAAATGAAAACTTCCCAACAAAAAAATTCCTGTTAAAAAACAATCGTTTCCTTCATTTTCAATGCCGCTTCTTCCCCGGCAAATAACTCCAGAAGTTTCAGCGCGAACGGAAGCGCTGTTCCCATGCCGCGGCTTGTGATGACATTGTCCGATACATTCACCGGCTCTCTGCTTACGTCAGCGCCTTCCAGATGACTTTCAAAACTTGGATAAGAACATGCCTTTCTTCCTTTTAAAATGCCCCTGTGTCCGAAAATGCTCGGTGCCGCACAGATAGCCGCAATGTATTTTCCTTTCGCATAAAAATCATCCACCTGTTTCATTAACGCTTCTGTCGCTTCCAGCCCTTTCGTTCCCTGGCCGCCGCCCGGCAGTACAATCATATCCGTCTGCTCAAAATCGACTTCTTCAAAAAGTTTGTCCATTTCCACCGCAATATTATGTGACCCTGTTACGATTTTTGTCCCCGTCACGGAAACCATATCCACGTCGATATTTCCTCTGCGCAGAATGTCCACTACGGTCAGCGCCTCTATTTCTTCATATCCTTCTGCAAAAAAAACACATACTTTGTTCATCTTTTCCTCCATTCCGAAGCGTTTTACGCTGAGGAAGGCGAGCGAAATGTCAGATTTCGCTCTGCCATGTCGGAATTTGTGACGCTTCGGCACAAATTCCTGGTTGAATAAATTGCTATCGAGCAATTTGTTCAACCCTTCCTGCTCCTTTCACCTTTTTGGCCGAAAAACAAATGACGTTGTTTTTCTTATTTTCCTCTCACTCGCAAACCCGCGCTTTCAGCGCTTCCTGTCCGATTTCATCGGACGTTTGCTCGTTACCAACCGCAGAAAAACAAATGACGCTCCGCGTCGCTTGTTTTTCTTATGCGCTTGATATATGATAGATTATAACAGACAGGGGGCGTTTGCGCCACTGTCATGCTTAGAAAAATTTGAAAATCCGTGACAGTTCAGCCGCCGCCCGGACAGAGCATCATTCTCTGGCGGAGGCCCTGTAATAGGATGTTGACTACTGAAAGTAGTCAAGTACTTAGCGAAAAGGCAGCTTGCTGCATTTGAGCTTAGTACCGCTGCTTCCTTTAGC
>CAJTRL010000071.1 GCA_910578715.1 uncultured Lachnospiraceae bacterium
TCCTTATCTTCGCCTTGAAAACATATTTCTATCAAATAATCAATTATCTGCATATAAGTGGAAATACAAAAAATATTCTTTGCAAAATCTTCTTCAATTCGCTGTATTAATATTTGAATCCACTTTTGACGAATATCGGTATTCTGAACATACCACAACAAAAATATCAACTTTTCAGGAGACTTTTTTGCCATTTCATTCATAATCGTTGTCTGATTTTGACCATTTAACATAGGCATGACCTCCATACACCTATGTATAACTACTTCTGTCTTTAAAAGACGAACAGATTCTGGATTAAATAAATCGCATTGCTCTATCTGAACTCCTAAGATATATTCCACAAATTTTTTTTCTATCTCCATTCTGTTCCTCTTTCCTGTTTCTTCTCTTCCTTCTATAAGAAGTATTGTCATAAGATAAACCAAAATGGAAGCTGCCATGCCTATTCTTGATAGAGCAGAATTTTCTTTTCTTTGAATATTCACCTGTTCTTTATAACCTTCCGGTTCTAACAGCTTTAGAAATTTTGTTATTTCACTTGCATTTTCAGCTACTTGCCGCATCATAAAAATCCAAAACTTTTCCTGCCAAAAAGACCATGAAAGCACAGAAATAAGCGTATCTTCTACCTGTACCCGTTCCAAAAATTTTTGTAATGCATCAAAAAGTTTCCTACTACTTTCTTCTGTACATTGCATCCCTAATAAAATCGCGTATCCTGCAAATGTTTTCACGATATCTCTTTCATTACAATTTTCAAATTCATCCCCAAAATATTTCAAGACTTCATTATGTAACTGATTTTTGTATAAAATATTTTTTACATACCATTTCATGTAATCGTCATGAATGTGCTGCATATATATACTAATACCGGTTTTGCTCATATATGTATTTTTACTGTACCAACTACTTTGCTCGTTTAAATACCAGCTTAGGTCTTTCACTACTGAAAACCATTCTTCCTGATTTTCTCCTCCCAATTTGCAATCTACTATTTCGAACATATTCTGATCTAGTTCTTCCAGAATTTTTTTCCCAATAGATGGAATCTTCGTCACTATGTCATAACTCTTTTCCCATATAGCATGTGCCGCAACCACGTACAGTTCTGGTTCTTCAAGACAATCTATGAGGCATTCAACATTTACTATTTTAGCGGTAAACGCCGCAAAATTCAGATAAATCCATGGGTTTTGAATACATTTCAAAAAACGTATTTGATAATCTATATTCACATACCCATATTGACGCAGGCACAAATAATAAAGCTGGCTAAGTCGTTCTGGCGGTTCTGACAAATTAAAATTCAAATAGTTATCTATATACAATATACATGCAATTTTAGTTTTCGGGTAATCATCCATAAAATCGCTATATTTTCTGTATCCATTTTGATTATTTTCTAAGTACAGCTTTCTTCTAAAAATCTTCTCTATCAAATCCCAAGAAATATTTTCTAATTCCTCTTCAAGTCTTTTCAAGCATATCCCAAATAATTCTCCAACATGTTCACAATAACAATCCGGTTTCGAACATCGTTGAAAAAAATTCCAACATAAAAACCAGCGCTCTATCTGCTGGTACGTTTCACCTTTATCCAAAAGCCCCGTTTCAATAATCTCATCCCACCATTTGCCAAAGATGGCATTTCCATACCGTAACCAATATTTCCCATGTGGTTCTATATAAGCTATGCCATCTTTAACTGTTAAAACACCTTCTAATTCTTCACATTTTATCTGTTCTGATACTCTCAGCCTCATTTGGGAATGATACGGAATCTTTGACAATTCCTTTAAAAATGAAAGAATCTGAGTTTCTTTTTCAGATGATAAATGGTCTATACTTTCATAGAAAGATTTGTATGAAATATTAAAGAGCCATTCTCCTCTGCAGGCGATAAGCCACCCTTCATCAAATAGTTCCTGTTTTGAAAATAATATAGGCGTCTTTTCTCCAAATTCGTAATATACCCTGTCCAAATACTGCATTTGATAACTATTTTCAGGGAATACGGCGTTTTTTAATAATTCAAGCATCTTACATGCCATCCCACCATAGTCAAAAATATATTCTCTTTCTCCAATATAGTCCGCTTCACAAAAAGCCTTCGTATTTTCTAAATTAGCCATTTGCATTAAACGGATTATTTGCTTTTGTTGATTTTCAATTTCTATATTATATCTATGAAATAACATATCTTTTTCCCTTCTTATATTTCATACTTATAAAATTTTCTTTTAATAACTTGCATAAAATCAACAATTACTAAGAAATTTTTCTTCAAAGAATTTTCTTTCCCATTTACCAGAAAATCCTGGTAAACGCTTTTTCCAGTAAGCAATTCCCGCATTGCACCCTGTTTGACAGCATTCTTTTTATCAATCAGTTTTTGTAAAGAAATTATCATATTATCAACATCTGAAAGAGCTTTGGCAATGGCATTTTGTACTTTTACATTTAATGGATAAACCTATATCGTAATATCGCAAAGCGCTTCATCCGCCGCACGTATAAAACCGCCCTTTACTTTTACCGGAATCTTGTGCAAATTTTCTCATTAGAAATCCATAGGCATCTCCTAAAATATCATCCCCTACTGCACGGTTATTTGTAAAATCCAGCTCCAGTTTCTTCTGCACCTCAACATATAGTGCTTTCCCGTGCTGTCTTTGTCAGAATATCCAGGCGTTCCCGCCAGCCAACCGCAGAACTTTGCTATTCCCTCTGGCCTACAACGCTAATAACCTGAATATCTTCCTTTTTTAGTATAATCTTTAGCAGAAGCTCCGTTGTTTCTATATTACCATCAGACACCATTCCACCATCAATCCAATACGCCATTTTCCCACAAAATAATGACTTTTGATGAACTAAGACAATTTTTAAAATATGTCGCAAACCTCGTAAAACACCCTCTTACAGCACTTTATAAAACAAGTTGGAACTTGCTCTAAACTGCCAAAAGACAAGCTGCCTCTCCATTTCGTAAAAATGACACGAACACAATGTCTTCACCAGTTCGTGTCATATCCCGATTTAACAACTTTGAAGGATTTATGATTGTACCATCATAATTCATCCTGCACACATTTACCGCAAAAAATACTTCCATATTTAATTTCATTTCCGCAATATTTACAGAACAATGTCAATCCTCACTTTCCCAGATACTTTCCAGTTTTTGATATGCTTTCTCCATGTCTTCAATCGTCAATGCTTTCTCTAATATCTCTTCAGCTTCATCAATACTATCTGCAAAATCTGATATCATACCTTTATATAAAGTTACAACCATTTGAGTAGCTTCGTCATCACTATCTATAAATTGAGCTATGACAGCTTCATGTGCATAATAAAAAGCCTTAGACTTCCAAAATTCACCAATTAAATCAGCATAATAAATTTCTTCCGCAGTTGCATTTTTACCGACATCAACTATAAAATCTACGCTTTCAATATGTGAATAAACTTCATTCATCCTAACATCCGGATTAGCTTTTACATACTGTTCTACCGCATCTCTAGTGCTGGATGTTTCCATTTTTTCAAGGCATATCTGTCCTTGTTCATATACTTTTTTAGATACTCCTTCGATTGGTGACTTTAGTTTATTCCTTTGTACAAATATTAGACATATGACTGCTAAAGCTATTATGGCAGCAATTATAATGCTGATTGCCACCTTTCCGACTTTGTTTCTTTTAAGTTTTTCACCGCATTGTAAACAGTAAATGGAACCAAACGGATTATTTTTTCCGCATTTTGGACACATCAAGCCATTTATTGTTTGATTATTAATTATCTTCTGCTGTTCCTTCTCATTTTTTTCAACTTTTGTACCACAGTTCATGCAGAAATCAGAATCCTCCTGCATATTGTAACCACACTTTTGGCAAACCATATCATTCCCCCCTACCCGAAATGTAATAAACTATAAGGAAACCAACACCTAATAGCGCAAGCCCTGTTGCAAGCACAAAGAATGCTGTGGCATATCCGGCATTAATGATATAATTATATGCATCGCCTCCAACATACGCATTCCTATTTAAAGAATAATACGTGTCAGACGAATAATAATTTGTCATTTTATCGTACCCCTTATAGAGAGGAATAAAAGCCAGCACAAACATTGCTGCCGATAAAATTGCCCACAGTTTATTTCGTATAATTGCTGTCGAACGTTTTACAGTTAATGATGTACTCCCATTCACATTATTATTAACCTCTTTTGTCGGAAGTTCTATTTCAGCTTCTTGTGAAAGTACATTTTGAAATCCACATGATGGGCATAAAAAATCCAAGCCAATTTCTGCCCCACATTTTTTACAAAACATTTTTTCTCCTTTGATATCAATATGTTGCTATTCGTTTTCCATAGGTAACGTTTGTTTCATAAGTATAAATAAAATTGGTTGATGCGTTATTATCATTATAATTATATTTTAAAGTTATCTGATTATCTCCCAGAGTTATCGTAGTATAGTCATCGACCGATATACTCTGACCCAAATCAGATGAATATAATTTTTTAACAAAAGAGATTGAATAACTACGGTCATAATCAAGTCCAATTTGTATTGTAGACCAGTTTTTAAACACAAATATTGTTCCTGTCCCCGTTACTGACACCGAACCATCACTATTCAGGACACACTGAATTTCCATCGTATAATCGCCTGCATCAAATGTGCTGCTCCAGGTTCCTCCATCATAACTATAATTTCGGGCTTTACAACCAGAAGTAGCCTCACCGGATGTATTGCTCCACTTACCGCAATATGCAAGCCAGGCGCTATTTGCATTTAGCCGTTCTAATAACGATGCTACGCTGACATTATTATATGAGAAATCCGAAGGTAATTTCTCTAATGCTGTTTTTGCAGCATTTAATTTACCAGCATCCATAATTTCTTTTGCAAACATCAAAGAGCAGACATCCATTAAATATGATGAATCCTTATAATCTGAAATCTTTTCAAATGCAATCAATGCCGAACTATATTTTTCAGAATCAAGTTCGCTTTTTGCATATTGGTATTGTGCATCCTTATATAAGTCTCTGGCATCCAATATATCGCCAGCCTGGTTGAAATAAGATGCCGCATCTGAATATTTTTTATTATCCAATGCAATTTGTCCATTCGCATAATGCGCATATGTATCACCAGACCCACTCTTTGCATAGCTAAATACTGTAACTGCATCTGAATAATTTGCTTCTTTTACTAATTGCTGCCCCATCTTAATTATCTGCTCATTTGCATCAGAATAATCGCCAGCGGCCTGAAAAGATACCGCTGCGTTTAAATAGTCGCTTTCGGCCATGAAAGATAGCGCTATATTATAGTCACATTCCTGAATTTGTTCTTTTGTATTTTCATAGTCCAAAGAAGCCTCTAATTCCATTTTAGCTTCCTTATAATTTCCCGCATCCAGTAAATTTAACCCGGTTATATAATGATTTGCCAGCTCTGCAACTGCCAATTTATCTGCCGCATCCTCATAATCACCAGCTGCTGTATAATATTTTATAGCCGATGTATAATTTCCTGCATTGAATGCCTCTTCAGCCTTATTATACTTCGCTTCCGGGGTAGAATTAACATATGTCAAAATTCCCCCACACACAATTATAACTAAAATCACTGCCCCGATAGCAATAGCTTTCACGTTCAATTTCTTCTTTGTTTTCTCCGCTATTGTTATTTCAGCTGTCTGAGTAATTCTATGACCACATCCAGGACAAAATAAGCTGTCATCTGAAATTTCCTTATTGCAATTTGGACAGAGCATATTGTATTTCCTCCCCGCTTTACTCTGAAGTTTCAGTATCGTTATTAAAATCTATTTGACTTATTATCGAATTTACCGATTTTTCTTTGTCAGAAAAATCAGAACTGCTGGCTTGATTTTTCGATTCAAAATTACTTGCTGAAAAATTCATATCTACTAATAAATCATAGCGCTCACAGTAAGAATAATAAAAATCTTCAATGGCCGCCTTTAATTCCTTTATTTCTTCCTCTTCACATTCAAGTTCATCCAATTCCTCATACAGACTGTCAATGTCCCTTTTTCTGCCTTTCTCTTCTGTTATTTCATTCGCGCACAATCCTTCTGCATAAGATGTATAAAAAGATGGTCCAAGCAGACCGTCGTTCAAACTCGTTGACGTAGCAAACATCGTACTCAGCATGTCAAAATTTGATTTTGCCCCTTGGATAGCATTTCTAACTTCAACGACCTTCGTTTGATATGATGCTATTAATTCCTGCCTCTTTCTTTCGGCCTCCTGTTCTGCTTCATAGGCCTCTTTAGCTGCTTTCTGATGCATAAAATATGCCGTTCCGCCCGCTACACATCCCACAACTATAACGGCGACGATAGCAATTATTACAATCGGTTTCTTTTTCCCGTTCTTTGGTTTACCTCCAAAATCATAACCGCACTTATTACAAAATTTTGAATCATCATCCAATTCGCTTCCACACTTCGGACAGTATTTATGCGGTGCTTCATCCGTTTCAAAATTCCATCCACATTTATTGCAAAATATCGAATCCTGATTTTGCTCAGCATGACAATGAGGACATATTCTCTTCTCTATCGTTTTGCCACAGACAGGACATGTTGTATCATTCGCATTCAGTTCCCCGTCACAAAATTTACATCTCATAGTATTCTCCCCCTTTATTTTTCTAATTCTTGTACTTTTCGGTCATTTCTCTGCAGTTTCTCTTATTGCAAAATATCTTTAAATCATAAATCTGTCTTATCATAGATAGCAAAAAAGCATCACCATCCCAGGCAATGCTTAGTTTACGTTACACTAGCTATAATTTTCAGACCCATAGCTTTATATCGCAATCTTTTGATTGCTTTTTCCCAAGAATTCTCTTTTATCATACTTGATTATACACAAAATGTCAACAAAACAGACATGTTTCTTCCTATATCGTTTTTTCTGCACCTCAACATATAGTGCTTTCCCGTGCTGTCTTTTGCCAGAATATCCGGGCGGATATCCCGCCAGCCAATCACAGGACTTTGCTATTCCCTCTGGCCTACAACGCTTATAACCTCGATATTGTCCTTTTTCAGTATAATAAAAGTCCGACCCTCACACTGCGAATACTTACATAAAATAATCGACTAAAATTGGTGTATAAGTTTCCCATTGAATTACCTCCCTAATACAAAATTACTAATTCAACAATCCCCTCAGTTCCTCATGCACCTTCCCGTTCGTCGCAATGACGCTTCCTCTTTTCCGAAAGTCCAGCGGTTCTCCCGCATAATTCGTTACCCGTCCCCCGGCTTCCGTAACCAGCAGCATGCCGGCCGCAAAATCCCACGGGGAAAGAAGCGTTTCAAAAAAACCGCCCGTGCGTCCACAGGCAACGTTGGCCAGGTCCAGCGCCGCCGAGCCGGTTCTGCGGATGTCCTGGCTTTTTTCAAAAATCCTTCTGAACCGCCGGAAATTTTCTTCCGTCAGCTCCCTGTCATAAGGCGATGTCCCGATGGCAATGATAGTCTCGCCCAACGTTTCCGCATCGGAAACGGAAATGGGCGCTCCGTTCAAAAAACTGCCTTTTCCTTTCTGCGCATGATAAACATCCTCCCGGAAAGGGTCGTAAACAATCCCCATCGTGATTTCTCCTTTTTCGTACAGCGCCAGCGATACGACGCTGTGCTGATAATCGTGAATGAGATTCGTCGTGCCGTCGATTGGGTCCAGAATCCAGTAAGTGTCCGCATTCATCTCATGCAGCCCTTCCTCCTCGCCCAGAAATTGAATTTCAGGCGCCAGTCTGCCCAGTTCCCGGCGCAGAAAGTTCTGGATATCGGTATCTACCTGTGTCACATAGTCCGCCGGGCCCTTCACTTTAATATGAGCCGCCCTTTCTCTGTTTTCTACAAAAGTTTTCGTTCCTTTTACCAGGTCGATAATTTCCTGTACCATAATAGTCCTCCATTCTTGGTCTGCCCAGGCAGATACGCAGATTAACCGCTGAAAAAACCGTAACCATATCACAACCTGATTATACAATTTTCCCTTTTGTATATCAAACACTTTTATCCCTTTTCCTTATCCCTTCAAAATAAACAAAACCCTTGCAGATTTCCGCAAGGGCCAGTCTTTCTATCTTTTCAAATTTTCTTATTTCCATACCCTTCTCTCATTCAGCATTCTTCACTTTTATCCCTTCCGCCTTTCATCTTCCAGACAGAGCCGCCAGTCTGCCATACACGCCGCCCCGCTCCACCAGCTCGGCGTGCTTTCCTTTCTCGCATATTTTTCCGTTCTCGATGACATAAATCATATCCGCCTTTTCGATGGTGGAAAGCCTGTGCGCCACGACAAGCGTTGTCCGGCCTCCCATAAGGTCCTCGATGCCTTTCTGGACAAGCTGCTCGCTTTCCGAATCCAAAGCGGACGTGGCTTCGTCCAGCAGCAGAATCGGCGCGTTTCTGATAAATGCGCGGGCAATCGCAATTCGCTGGCGCTGACCGCCGGACAGGCTTTCTCCCCGCTCCCCGACCATCGTATCGTATCCGTTTGGAAAGGACATGATAAAATCATGCGCATAAGCGCGTCTGGCCGCCTCCACAACTTCCTCGTCACTGGCTCCAAGCCTCCCATACCGTATATTTTCTTTGATGCTTGTTGTAAAAAGATAGGCATCCTGCGGCACATAAGCGATGTTTTCCCGCAGCTGTTCAGGCGTATAATCGGACATCTGTTTTCCAAGCACGCCGATGTTACCGCTGTCCAGACTGTAAAAACCGAGCAGCAGCTTCACGATGGTGCTTTTCCCGCCGCCGCTTTCTCCGACGAGTGCCGCCATTTTTCCCTCGTCCACTACGATATCCACGCCATCCAGCACCTTTTCCGAGCCATCATAGGAAAATACCGCATTGTTTATGAGAATGCCGCCGTCTTTATCGCACAATCCCCTGTTCATCTCCGCATCATCAGTCTGGCCAGACTCTGACCGGACACAGTCTGGCTCTGATTGAACACAATCCGGCTCGGACTGAACACAGTCTGGCTCGGACTGGACATGTACCGACTTCAACCGGACACATCCCAGCTCCGGCTGAAACGGTTCATCCAATATCTCAAACACTCTGTCCGAAAGAACAAGACAGTCTATCAGGCATCCCCAGGCGCTTCCGATATTGCTCAAAAAGAAGGCCACCATCCCCTGTAAACTGAGAATTGCCACCACTGTGCCGAAATCTACAAGGCCGGCGAAGGACATGAAAACGCCGATGAGCAGAATAACGATATTGCACAGAAACCCGGAAGCCCATTCTACCGCCATCACATCGGACATTCTGCGGAACCGCTTCATTGTGCTCACAGCCATTTTCTCATTCGCATCGGTATATTTTTCCACCATGCCGCGCGCCCCGGGAAACATTTTGACAACGTCAATCCCGGCCAGAATATCTGTCAGGCATATCGTACAGGCAGTAAAAAATTTCTGTATCGTGACCGCCATGCCGCGAAGCGGCGCGGAAAGAACCATATTGATTCTCACGGACACCAGACTGAGCACAAGCACCAGCAGCCCGATTCTGAAATCAAGCGCCAGAATTATGACAATCGCGGCCCCTCCCATGATAATTGGCTGAATGACCCGCGAATGTCTGTTTGCGAGAGAATTCTTAATATCTTCCACATGAAAACACAGTTTCTGAATGGAATCCGCCGTATGATGCCCCTCAAAATAAGATAACGGCAGACGGAATAAATGGCCCATCACCCGCAGACGAAGCCTGGCCATAATCTGTCGAATCTGATACATATAAAGATAAGTGACCAGAACCCTTGCCATGCTGACAGCCAGAACGACCGCCGCCAGCCGGAGCGCCCTATAAAACAAGCGCATATCGGAAGCCGTCACCGCATTGATTATTTTTTGATAAAAAAGTGCGTTTGCCGCACTTATCATTACTTCTATACAAGGTATCAGCAACAGACAGCACCAGTATAAACCGGCCTTTTCAAATAGCGAAAAATATTTTTTCAAATGTACAACTGTTATTCTTTCCTGTTTCATTCCCCTACGGCCCCTTCCGTTCCCGCCATATTTGTCTACATGGGTCAAGCGAACATGCTTGCATGTTCATTTGACCCTCAAATCAAGGTTGAAAGATTTTCTTTCAACCTTACTCCCATCTGCCCATGTCGTTTCCCGGTATGCTCAAGATTCCTTTTCCGCATGCGCGCAATAGCCGGAATACAATTTCGGGTATACTCTGCCATGTTCCAGCAATTCTTCATGGGTGCCGCCTTCGACCGCCCTTCCATGCTCTACAACAACAATATAGTCAGCGTTCTTTATCGTGGACAGCCTGTGGGCAACCACAAAAGTCGTCCGTCCCTTTGCCAGTCCGTCAAGCGCCTTCTGCACATCGGCCTCCGCCTGTACATCCAGCGCCGATGTGGCCTCGTCCAGAAGCAGAATGGGCGCGTCTTTCAAAATCGCCCTCGCGATGGCAATGCGCTGTATCTGCCCGCCCGACAGTCTGGCGCCGCGCTCGCCCGCCAGCGTATCATACTTTTGGGGAAATTCTTCTATAAAGCCGGCGGCATTGGCCATTTCAGCCGCCCTGCGGATTTCCGCTTCCTCTGCACCGCGCTTTCCCATTGCGATATTTTCTCCTACGGAAACGGGAAACAGGTAGGAATGCTGTGATACATAGGAAATCCGGGCACGCACCGCCTCCAGATTCCAGTCCTCAAGCGCCACGCCCTCGATTAGAATCTTTCCGCTCTGCGGCCGGTAGAACCCGCATACAAGGCGAAGCAGCGTACTTTTTCCGCCCCCGCTCGCACCGACCACCGCAACCGTTTTTCCCCTGGGCACTTCCAGGCTCATCCCGTCCAGCACTGGAACGCCTTCTTCATAAGCAAACGACACATTTTGAAATTCGATTGCGGGGGCGTCTTCCCGGCCGGATTCCTGTATTCCCGTGGGCTCAACCGGCGTATTTAACAGTTCAAACACTCTTTCCGCTGCCGCCAGTGCCACCTTGCTGTTAAAGATACGGCTCGCCATATCGTTGACAACTTCTACCATCTGAGGCAAAAGAGAGAAGAACGCCACGAGCGCGCCGATTGTCATCTTACCCCGAAGGCAGAACCATCCGCCTGCGGCAAGACAGAGGATGGACGAAAGCGTCCCGGAAAGAATAAAAAATACCCGTCCTTTATATTGATTCTGGTCGTTATGAACCGCCATATCCGTCATTTTCCATACGCTGTTACGATATTTTCCGAAAAGCGTTTCCTGAAGAGAATAGCCTTTGACAATCTCCATGCCGCCTATCATATCCGCCGAATCGCTGATGACCTCCGCAGAATACTGCATATACGCCCGCGAACCCGCCTTAAACTTCGTCGTCAGCGAAGCGCCAAAGGGCAGACAGATAAGTGTCGGTACAATAGAAATCAGAAATAACACCGGATTCAGGTACAGCAGATAAACCAGATAAAAAACAAGCAGAAAAGGATTCCTGATAATCAGAATCAAATCATCCTGTACAAAACTGCTGACCTTGTTCACGTCGTCGCTCAGCCTCGACAAAATATCCCCGGAGCGGTTTTTTGACAAATACTCTTCGGTCATCCCGGTAATATGCGCCACTGCATCATCCTTTACTTCTCTCAGCATCTTCGTGGCCACGCTCCCGGAAGCATACCGCGTAAGCCATGCCGCCCCCGCTCCGGCCGCCAGAATGCCGATGCACGCCAGAACGATATATCCTATATCCGCCATGGTTCCGGCTTCCAGGCCGTCCACAACACGCTTTAAAAGTTCCGAACCCGCAACGCTGCAGACAGCGCACATCGCCCCGGCCGCCAGCGCGAGCAGTATTAGTTTTATATGCTTCCCGACATACCCGGTAACCTGTGCGAGAATTTCTTTTTCTGTTTTCATGCCAGCCTCCTTGTCATTCTCTCAACTGCTGCATTGATGCCACTTTTCCGGTCCGCTGTACTGATACCCTCTCCGCAGCCTGTTACATTTGTTCTTTTCTGAATTGCAGCGGAGACATTCCGGTCATTCTTTTAAAGCAGTCGCTGAAATAAGTATTGCTTGAAAAACCGGACTTTTCCGCAATTTCCGCCATGCTCTCATCGGTGCCGACCAGCAGTTTCTGCGCATACAAAATCTTTTCGTTTAAAACAAAAACCGAATACGGCGTATGCAGATACGCAATAAAAATTTTGGACAAATAAGACGGCGAAATATGAATATATCCGGCGGTTTCCCGAAGAGACGGACTCCCGGCCAGATGGTCCTTAACATAAGCAATCGCTTCCGGCAGTTTATCCGGCGGTCCGTCATTGTCCGCGCTTTTGCCCATCTTTCTATCCGCTGTTGCGTCTGCCGCTCTGCCCTCTGTTCTGTTCCCCTCATTTGTCTGCTCCATATCCTCGCTTTTTTCAAACATGAAAACGAGCAGTTCGTTTAAAAGACCTTTCAGAATAATCTCGGAATACCGGTTGTAGTCATTCCATTCCCGCTCCATTTCTTTCATAATCCGCAAAACTTTCTGCTGTTCAGCCTTTTTCAGATGGATGGTAAGCTCCCGGCCTTCCAGAAGTTCGTCAAAACTCCGGACTTCCATTACCTTCAGCAAATCGGAAAGCATCGCTCCTGTAAATTTTATGAGAATCTCTTCCCGCGGCATCCCGGACAAGTTCACCGTTCGAAAATAAAGGTTCTGCGGTATCAGCGAGATATCGCCGGCCCTGCATACCGAAGCGCCCTCCGGCGAATAGCTGATACTGTCCCCGCTTATCATATAGGAAAGTCCATAAAAGTCTGTATAGGCTTCTGCTGCCGGCATTTCATAATTCGGCCGCCGGCAATAATGGCTGTAATGAAAATGATATCCTGCTTTTAACGGAAACGGCATCCTGATTCCTCCTTTCCTATGTCCGTACAGGCAGACAGCGCTTACCGTTTAATTATATTCGGGGACGACCGTCTCAGGCCCCGGGCCAGGATATTTTCCCCCGGCTCCAGAACTTCTCTCCCTTATGGCCGTCGTCCGCCTCTATCCGCCCGATACACCAGCATTCCGAGAACTGCCTGATGATGTCCATTGCTTCCTTCCTGTATTTTTCCGGTACGGCCACTATCATACCGATTCCCATGCTGAAATGACATGGAAACACTTTTTCTCCAATCATATCCTGCTCATACAGGAAACGGTACAGCGGCAGCACAGGAACGGCGGACAGGTCAATGCAGGCTCCGATTCCGTCCGGAATTTCCATCCAGAATTTCCGGTTTAACAAAGTGTGCCCGGCCCGCAAATCGGAAATGCTGGAATCGCCGCCGTCACCGGTTTTTCTGTTTAACAGGGCGTGGCCGTTCCGGAAAGCCATATGCAGATATCCGGCTTCCTGCAATGCCATGATTTCCCTCGTGTAAGCCGTATTCGCCCGCATCAGCTCATCCAGGAAAAAAACATTCCCGTCGATTTTGGCATGATAGAGCTCCGGCTTTCTGTCGAGCATAATTTTTACGAAAGGATAACTCGTCCCCTCGATTCCTTCCGTCTTTATTCCGATTAGGACATCCCCTTTCCGCAGACGGTCACATGTCAGCAGTTTATCCCTGTCCTGTACTCCGACTACCATAGCGCTTACCGTATATTCCTCCGGCGTATAATTGACGGGCTGCGCCGCAATCTCCATGCCGGAAAAGGAAACCTGATTCTGGTCGCAAATCTGCCGGAATGTCTGCGCCATCAGATAAAGCTGTTCCTGATTGTAATTTCCGCACAGTACCATTGCCTTTAAAAGCACCGGCCTCATGCCATGCTGTAAAATATAGTTCATGGCATTGGCCGCCGTGTCCGCACAGATTTCCCGGTTATACCGATACTCTTTCGCCAGCTTTTCTTTCGAACCAGGCACACACAAAATACAGGAATATACCGGGTCCTTCATCTGTGAAGTATCTATCTCAAACAGACAGGCGTCCGCAAAGTTGGCAGACAAAATGTTTCTGTCATTGGTCTGCAGCTTTTCAATCTCTCTTTTTAACGTATACAGCTTCTGTACATCCAGACCGGATTCCCGGTACGAAATTCCCCTGTTCTGCCATTGATTCTCATTTAACAGGGCATCAACGGTCACGTCCAATAAACCGGAAATTTCATATAACATATCAACCGTCGGGAGACTTTTTCCAGACTCCCACTTTGAAACAGCCTGATAGGAAATATGCAGAAGGTCGGCAAGCTCCCTCTGCGTCATTCCCCTTTCTTTTCTGAAAAAAGTAATTCTTTTCCCGATTTCCCTTTTATCCAGCATATGCTCTTCACCCTTTCCGCTACAAATATACCACAATTTGATACCTGATAACAATCAACGCGTTTGCGAATGAAATCGCTTCAAAACAAAGTATATCAACTGGCAGTTTCTTTTATCAAAATTAAGCGGGAGAATGACTTTTCCCGCTGTGATTACAGCTCTTTCCTATAAAATAGAAATACGGCGCATGGCCGCCAATGCCACACACCGTATTTTCTCTCATCTGTCCGTAACGCTTAACCTTTCTTTTTGTGATGTTTTTTCTGTCAATATTTACCTTCTTTGTTATGCCGGCTTTTCTGTCAATATTTACCCTCTTTGTTATGTCGGCTTTTCTATTATAAAAGCGCCTTGCTCACCTTTTCCAGCGTATCCCTGATTGCGATATGTTGTGGACAGGCTTCCTCACACCGGCCGCATTTGATACATTCGTCCGCCCGCTTCAGGCCGCGTCCGTTCACGAGCCATTCCGCCTGCCCTCTGGCCGCTTTGATATCGCCAAAAAGAGTCAGATAATTCATCGCCGTAAAAGAACCGGAAATGCCAATGCCCATCGGACATACCTTTGCGCAATAATTACAGGTCGTACAGGGAATCAGCGGAATTTTTCCCATTTCTTCCCTGGCCTGTTCCAGTGTTTCCTGCTGTTTTTCCGTCATCCCGGTAAACGTTTTCATATAAGACAGATTATCTTTCATCTGCTCCACCGAACTCATACCAGAAAGCACCGTAATGACGCCATCCAGATTCGCCGCAAAACGGACAGCCCAGGAAGCCGCGGAACTATCCGGCTCCGCACCTTTCAATACTTTTACGACCGTATCGGGCGGCGTCGCCAGCATACCGCCCTTGACCGGTTCCATGACAATCACAGGTTTACCATGTTTTCTGGCCACTTCATAACAGCGCCCTGACTGCACCGCCGGATTGTCCCAGTCCGCATAATTTATCTGAAGCTGTACAAACTCCATTTCCGGGTGTGCGTTCAGGATTTCCTCCAGTTCTTCCGGCGTGGAATGAAAAGAAAAGCCCACATGCTTAATCAGACCTGCTTTCTTCTTTTCCTGTACCCAGTTCCACATATCATACTCATCAAAATAACGGGTTCTGCTCTCCCCCAGATTATGCAACAGATAAAAATCGAAATATCCGGCGCCAGTCCGGGCCAGAGACACATCAAACTGTGCATAAGCCTCTTCCTTCGTCTTACAGTTTATCCACGCTGCGTTTTTGGTCGCCAGTTGATACCGTTCCCTCGGATATCGCTCCACCAGAGCCTGTCGGATGGCATCCTCGCTTCCGGTATATGCCCAGGCCGTATCAAAGTATGTAAAACCGGCTTCCAGAAACAAGTCCACCATTTCCTTTACCTGTTCCACATCGATTACGCCGTCCTTCTGCGGCAGACGCATCAGTCCAAATCCCAGTTTTTTGATTTCTTCACCTAAATAAGTCATTTTCATCTCTCCTGTTCCTGATTTTTTTCCTCCGGGCGGCGACAGAACCATTACAGACAGCCCCGGCTGGAGGCGGAAATACCTTGAAAAGAACGGTGTTTCGTATTAAAATAAGTATACGGGATTCGTGTAACTCGAAGTCAATACCTTTTTACACAAAAATCAGCATCGGAATCCGGGTAATCCTTTTTCAGACCGGGGCGGCGTTACAGCAGAGGAGAAATCATATGTATACCATCAGGGAATTTGCCAAAATGTTTCATACAACGGAACATACTTTACGTTACTATACGGATATCGGACTGCTGCCCTGTCAAAGAGATGCCGGGAACCGCCGCGTTTTCGACGAAGACTCCGCAAACTGGATGAAAGGAATTACCTATTTGAAAAGCTGCGGCACTCCGATTAAAGACATCAAACGGTACTGCGATTTATGCCGCCTGGAAGAGTCCAGGGAAAATCTTCTGGAAAGGTACCGGATAATTCTAAAACAGCACGAACAGGCCCATCAAAAATTGGCGGAGGCAAAAGCCACCGCCGAATACATGGATTACAAACTGAAACACTACGAAGAAATTTTAGAAGGTATTATTCCCGACGATATGAATCCGGGGCGGTGGCATCGTTGAGAGAAGCCAACGCGGCCGAGGAAAATTCAGGCAAGCCAGGGTGCCGCTTACTCCGCTCCATCATCCGTTCTTCCCAGGAACTCATCCAGATATATTTCCATAGAGCGGTTCATCTCTTTGGAAAAATCCGACTCATATTTTCTTTTCCAAAAAGCCTCCATCCACTCTTCGTAGGCTTTTGTTCCCGTCCTTTCCGCAAACATTTCCCGGATTTCTGCACTGCTTTTATCCCGGTAACGATTCTCACAGACGATATCCGATACCCGGAACCGCTCCGGCTTCTTCCGCTCCTTCTGCTGTTTTGTCGCATATCCGAAAACAAGCAGACAGGCCGGGTATACATACGGCGGAAGCTGCAAAAGCGCCTTCACTTCTTCTGCATTTTCCATAATATCTCCGATATAACAGGAACCGATGCCCAGACTTTCCGCCGCCGTCACCGCGTTTTGCGCGGCAATCAGCGCATCCTCCACCGCCAGTAATAAATCGCCCGCACCGGGAGAGCGCGGCACAAGCCCCGCCTCCTCATAAAAAGACAGCCATTTCCGGCAGTCCGCGCAAAATACGAGCATCATCTTCGCCTTCGCCATAAATAACTGATGGTCACAGAGTTCCGCCAGTTTTTCTTTTTTCTCCGGGTCCGTCATATCGAGAATCGTATATAATAACTGGCACCCCGCAGACGGCGCCTGTAATGCCGCATACAAAATACTGTTTTTATCCTCTTCCGATATTTCTTTATCAGTAAATATCCGGACGGATTTTCTTTCATACAGAGATTTTATGATTTCGTTCATTTTTACTCCCATCTGCCTGCTTTAGCAGACACTCAAATCAATAGTTGAAAGATTTTCTTTCAACCTTGCCTGTTAAAATATCGTTCTATTTTACGCCGACCGGGCAGACTGCCATGCACAGGCCGCATGCGTTCTTTCTTCCATGACTTTTTATGTACTCGCTTCTTTTCCGGTTACACAAATGATAATCTATCAGGTCGGTTCTTTTCGCATTGATATTCCATACATTACCGGTCAGAGCCTTGTGCGGACAGATATCGATACATCTTGTACAGTCCGCCGGACATCTGCTTTCTACAATTCCGATGTTCTGCTCCACTTCTATGTCCATGAGCACGGCTGAAAGCCTTACACGCGGCCCGTATTTTTCCGTAATCAGCACATCATTTTTCCCAATCCAGCCGAGTCCGGCATTCACCGCCGCATATTTAAAAGAAAAAGGCGCTTTCAGCTCTTCTTCATTCTCCTGAGCCACCGGAGGAACATAATATTTTATATTTTCTTCCTTCAATACATACTCAATCTTTTCCAGAATTTGTTCCAGTTTTCCTCTGGCACTGCATATACCGTTTTCAAACCGCTCCTCCGTGTACTGTTCCAGTGTAAGCTGCTCTCCATAAGGCACGGCAAACACGAGCGCAGAGCGGTATACTTTGGAAAAGGAGCTGTAAGAAATATCCGTATATCCATAGAGAACTTCAGGTGTCATGTTGAATAGCTGACGCAAACGCTCGACGGGCATTTTAATCTCCATTCCGGAGCGTTTTCGCGACGGGGCGACGCAAATGTCAGATATTGCATAACACGAACAAATTCGTCTGCCATCAAGGCTTATTTGTGACGCTCCGACACAAATAGCCATGTGATAAAATCGGTAGTGTTTTTAATTTTGTGTCTTTGCTCTTCCAGCTTATTCCAGAGCCCACGAAGCCTTGTAAATGCTGGATTTCTTGATGTTTTAATGGACATAAATCCTCGTCAGAAAAAATCACAAAGACACAAGATTATTTACACCCTCTCCGGTTCTGCCCATTTATAACTATCAACAAATCTTATATCAGTTTTTGAGTTTA
>CAJTRL010000072.1 GCA_910578715.1 uncultured Lachnospiraceae bacterium
AGCCCGCGAGCGAGGCGTGCCGACGGCATGCCTCGCGGCACCGCTCAATCGAACCGGGCGAAACCAGGCAAGCCAAATCGGCTGCTAGCAGACGAATTTGTCGGATTATGGAGCCATAGGGCGAAGCCCGCGAGCGAGGCGTGCCGACGGCATGCCTCGCGGCACCGCTCAATCGAACCAAGCGAAACCAGGCGGAATAAGCTGCCAAACCGGCTGCCAGCCGCTCCTCATCAACCCCAAACTTAACGGAGCCTAAAAAATCATGAACAACCAAACCAACGCCGCAGCGCGCCAGTGGGCGGAAGCCCTGTGCCTCTATGCGGGAGAAGACAGAGCGTTTTTTGAAAACTTCTGGAGCGCCCTGCAAAAATCGAAGCCGGTTTACCGGGAATTTATATACTATCTGGAGAACCGGAATTTTTTATGCGAATACCGGATTTCAGGGTATACAATCGTGGATATCATGGTCTGGCAGATGGACCATTTTAAGGCACAGCTGGACAGGGGACGCGACGATATGAAACAGAACGGGGACAGGATGCTCCTGATGGCTTTCGATACAATGCTCAAAATGGAAAAACAGCCGGAGAAATACATTTATCTGATGCAGTCGGAAACGGGCACGGATTATCCGGAGAAATACTAGTGTACTGACATGTTCATATTTCGCTAAATGACTTGCCTGAATTTTCATCTGCCGCGTTGGCTTCAATCGACGATGCCACCGCATCGCCTCATTCAGCCGCCTTGCAGGCTGAAAATTCATTCGGCATCATTTAGCTGAAAATGAACATGCCAGTACACTAGTGCACAGAAGGGGAGTAAATCATGCAGATAATTATCGTAGGATGTGGAAATGTAGGAACAACGCTGGCGGAACAGCTTAGTTCGGAAGGACATAATATCGCGGTCATTGACATGAACAGGCAGAGACTGCAGAATTTAAGCAACAGCTTTGACGTCATGGGTGTAGACGGGAACGGTGTCAGCTTTGCGGTGCAGAAGGAGGCCGGCGTGGAACAGGCGGATTTGCTGATTGCGGTGACGGGGTCCGATGAGGTGAATCTTTTATGTTGTCTGATTGCGAAGAAAACGGGCGGCTGTCATACGATTGCCCGTGTCAGAAATCCTATTTATAATCTGGAAATCAACTATATCAAGGAAGAACTGGGACTGTCGATGGTTATTAACCCTGAGTTTGCGGCGGCTGTGGAAATGTCGAGGCTTTTAAAACTTCCTTCGGCGATTACCATCGATACGTTTACCAAAGGAAGGGTGGAAGTGGTAAAATACCGGGTCGGAGAGGACTCTGTTCTCTGCGACCAGTCGTTACAGCAGATTAAAAGCAGACTCAAATCGGACATCCTGATTTGTACGGTGGAGCGCGGAGAGGACGTCTATATTCCCGGTGGTAATTTCATCATCCGTGCAAGGGATGAAATTTCGATTATCGGGACGCCGCAGAAAACGCTCGCCTTTTTTAAAAAATTAGGTGCGGCCGTTACGAGTGCCAGAAACGTAATGATTATTGGCGGCGGAAAAACGGCTTACTACTTGTCAAAACAGCTGATGGATATGGGAATCCAGATTAAAATTATCGAGCTGAACAAGGCCAGGTGCGAGGAGCTGAGCGAACTTCTGCCGAAGGCAACCATCATACAGGGGGACGGGACAGACCGGAATCTGCTGATGCAGGAAGGACTGATGCAGACGGACGCTTTCGTGGCAATGACCAGCGTCGATGAAGAAAACATCATGCTTTCCCTGTTTGCGAAGAGCGTATCGAGAGCGAAACTGATTACCCATGTGCACCGGATTTCTTATGATGAGATTATCGACAGTCTGGATATCGGAAGCGTTATTTATCCCAAGTACCTGACGGCGGAAAACATCATTAAGTATGTGCGGGCGATGGATAACTCGCTCGGAAGCAATATTGAAACGCTGTACCGTCTGAACGATAACCGGGTAGAAGCGCTGGAATTCTGCGTCAAGGAAGATTCTCCTGTGATTGGCATACCGCTTCAGGATTTAAAAATCAAGCCGAATATTCTGATTTGCTCGATTAACCATAAGGGAATGATAAGCATTCCGGGAGGCCAGAGCGTTATCCGGAAAGGCGATATGGTGATTGTCGTGACGGCCAATACCGGGTTAAACGACATCAAGGATATTTTGAAATAAAGGGGAATGCTTTCATGAATTTTTCAATCATCAGATATATTTTATTCCGTGTATTGGAGTTCGCCGCGCTTTTTCTGGCGCTTCCCTGTCTGGTAGCCATTATTTATCAGGAAAAAGCAGGGTATTCTTTTGCGGTCGTTATGGCCGGATGTCTGCTCGTGGCCGAAATCGGCAAGCGGTGGAAACCGAAAAGTAAGGTTTTTTATGCGAGGGAAGGTTTTATTACCGTTTCCCTGACCTGGGTGGTACTGAGCATTGTGGGGGCGCTGCCTTTTTATTTCAGCCGGGAAATCCCTAACTTTGTGGATGCGCTTTTTGAGACGATTTCAGGGCTGACGACGACCGGGGGCAGTATTTTGCCGGATGTGGAATGTTTGTCTAAAAGCGTGCAGTTCTGGAGGCTTTTTACACACTGGATTGGCGGCATGGGTGTTCTTGTCCTGATTCTTGCGGTTCTGCCTCTTTCAGGAGGTTATAGTATGCACCTGATGCGGGCGGAGAGTCCGGGCCCTTCTGTGGGAAAGCTGGTGCCGAGGGTACAGCTGACGGCCAAAATTCTTTACGGCATTTATATCGGCATTACTGTATTGCAGATTATCGTGTTAAAAATTGCGGGCATGAGTCTGTATGATTCCATCGTCCTGTCTTTTTCCACGCTGGGGACGGGAGGCTTCGGCGTTCTGAATACGAGCATCGGCACTTATAAGCTGTCGGTACAGATTATCTTTACGGTATTCATGATATTGGGCGGTATGAATTTTAACGTTTATTATCTTCTTTTAGTCGCAAGAAAGCCAAAAGAGGCGATAAAGTATGAGGAAGCAAGATATTATCTGCTTTTGTTCTTCGGTGCGGCGGCTCTGATTGCGTGGAATATCAGGGGATATTACGGAAATATCGCGGAGGCTTTTCACCATGCGCTGTTTCAGGTGGCGTCTCTCGGAAGCACCACGGGGTTTTCCACGACGGATTTCGATAAATGGCCGGAGTTTTCCAAAGCGATTCTCCTGGTTATTATGGCGATTGGCGCCTGTGCGGGCAGTACGGGCGGCGGATTTAAAGTGTCCCGTATTCTGGTGCTGGTACAGGATATGAAAAGGGAGCTTTTGCGGGTCGTTCATCCGCAGATTGTGAAGAAACCCCATCTGGAAGGAAGGGTGGTGGATGACGATACGGTCAGCTCCATTCATTCTTACCTGATTATCTATCTGGTAGTCTGTCTTGTATCTTTCCTGTTATTATCGCTGGACAAGTACGATTTGACGACCAACCTGTCGGCGGTGTTAGCCAACCTGAACAATGTGGGACCGGGTTTTCATGCGGTGGGACCAACCTGTAATTATGGCGGTTACTCAGTTTTTTCCAAATTCGTGCTGATGTTCGATATGCTGACGGGGCGGCTGGAGCTTCTGCCGATGCTGCTGCTGTTTTCGCCCAGGGTGTGGAAGAAATATTAGTGTGGAGGAATACGGATGATAAAAGAAAATATCAGGCTCAGGAAAGCGATTGTGCATATTATGGATTCGACCATCGGAATGCCGGTGCTCTCCGATACGGAACTGGAATACGGCTCGGAATTTGCTGATTTTATCAAAGAGCATATCGCAAGAATCAGTTCCGGGGACGATACGAAGGAAAGCCGGTTTTATAAGGAGGAATCGGAAGTATACCGGATTCTGGAGCAGTACGCGGACGATTCTTTTGTGGATATCAGCAAAGACATTGCGGAGCTTCTGTATGATATCATGAAGAGCAATATTGATATTCCGTCAGCGGATTTGCTGGTGGTGCGCTTCCAGTATGAAGACGAAGAATACCTTGCCCTGTTAAAAATGAATTATAAGCCCTTTTATACTCATCGCACAATGGCGCTGGAAGAAGGGAACAGCAACGAAATTATAAGGCATAAGTCGATACTGCCGCCGGAAAGCCAGCGGCTGACGGAGGCGGCTCTTATCCGGCTTGACGATTTGGCGGTCTGGGCCATTGAGAAGAAATACGAAGTGAATGGAGAGAAAACCAATTATTTTTCGTTTCTTTTCCTGAAATGCAGCAGTCATCTTTCCCACAAATCAAAACTTTCCATTGTCAGCAAGGCGGTGGAGAGCGTGCAGAAGGAAGGGTATGGCGAGTCGGAGCGGTTTGTAAGGCAGATGGAGGCAAAGAGCGTCATTCAGGAGCAGATTGTGGAAAACGGCGGCTTTACCGTGGAGGAAATTGCAGAGAAAATTTTCGAAAAAGAGCCGGAATTAAAAACGGCTTTTCAGGATAAAATGGAAAAGTACGATATGGTAAAAGAGGAAATCAGACCGCAGAGTGAAAATACGGTCAGAAAATATCAGAGCCAGCATCTTTATACGGACACCGGAATTGAAATCAAAATCCCGATGGAGCAGTATAAAAATCCCAGGAGCGTGGAATTTATCACCAATCCGAATGGAACGGTCTCTGTGCTGATTAAGAACATAGAACATTTGGAAGCGAAACTATAACACTGTCTGAACACGGGGTGATGTTTATGGGAACGATAATTGATTATATTCAGGAATATGGTGACTATACTTTTGCGGAAAAACCGCTGAGTGAGGTGGACAGTCTGATTTTAAGCCAGTTTGCTTATCTGAAATTCGACGGTCTCGTTCCGGGTCCGTCGGATAATGCGCCTTTTGTGTCCATACGTCAGGTATTTGAAAACAGAGATTATGATAATCTGTACGGGGATGAGCGGTACCGGGAAAAAAATACGGAATTGTTCCTGGCGATGGTGCACAGCAGACGGTTTGGCGGTTTAAAAATCAACTATTATGTAAACCAGATAGAGCTGGAAAAAGAGACGCAGTTTTCTGCGGTCACGTTTCAGCCGGAGGAAGGGCTTTTCTATATTGCCTACCGCGGCACGGACGAGACCATTGTGGGTTGGAAGGAAGATTTGAATCTGGCTTTTTCCGAGCCGGTTCCGGGACAGCTTATGAGCGTTTCGTATCTGGAAGAAACCGCCGGGAAATTAGGGACTTCATTTTATGTGGGGGGACATTCCAAGGGCGGGAATTTTGCAGTATACGCGGCGATGAACTGCCGCCCGGAAATACAGGATAATATTGTCGTGATATTTAATCATGACGGACCGGGTTTCCGGCCGGAAGTCAGGGAGAAAAGCGGGTTTGAGCGAATCGAGGAGAAAATCCGCCGGACAGTGCCCCATTCGTCGATGGTAGGGATGCTGCTTTCTTCCGAGGGAAGCTACCGGGTTGTGGAGAGCAAAAGTTTTGGGCTGGCGCAGCATGACCCTTATTCCTGGCTGGTCGAAAAGGATGACTTCCGTATCGTGAAGCAGATATATTCCGGCAGAATGTTTATGGATACGACGCTCAACGACTGGATACTGTCGCTGAACCAGGAGCAGATGCGCATCTTTGTGGATACGCTGTATGACGTCGTTAAAGCATCGGAAGCGGACAATCTGATTGATTTTACTGCCAACTGGAAAAAGAGCATTCAGGGAATTATGTCGGCTATTAAAAATGTTGACAGCGATACGACAAAGGTCATGAACGATATCATGAAGGCGTTGTTCGAGAGGCTGTCGCAAAATACGAAAGATGAGCTGCAGAGGAAGAAACGGAATCCGGACAGGGAACTTACGGGGAAGATAAGCATAGAGCTGCCGAAACGGAAGCATAAAGCGGTTGAAACGAAAGCACAGGACAGCTGAAGCGGAAACACAGGCCGGAAGGCGGAAAGGAAAGTCCCGTTCAGGAAGAACAGAGCTCCGCAAAATAGGAGAGCAGTTCCATGCCGCCCTTGTCGAAGAGCCGTTCCGGGTGCCACTGGACGGCGAGAATGGGGAGCGATGTGTGGATGAGCGCTTCGAGGGTTCCGTCGGAAGCCTGGCAGACGGGAAGAAGATTCCGGCCGATTTTATCGACCGCCTGATGATGGGCGGAATTGACGAAGGCGCTGCTTCCATAGAGCTGATAGAAAAAATCCGTCCGGCTGCATCCGATATGATATACATAGTGGTACTGGTCTTTACCGTTCCACTGGTGGTTTGTCGCATTTTTAATATGCTGACAAATTGAGCCGCCGAAATGTACGTTGATGATTTGCATTCCCTTGCAGATACCGAGGACGGGGCGGCCCCATTTGGCGAACAGGTCAAGTCCCTGAAGCTGGAGGATATCCAGCTCGGTATCGATTTGTCTCGAGCCGTGATTCTGCTGGCCGAAAAAGGCCGGCGTGATGTCTCCGCCGCCGGGCAGCAGCAGTCCGCAGCAGTCCGCGCATTGTTCGGGGTCTAATGTGATGAAAGGGGAAACGCCGATGCGGCGAAGGGCTTTTTCATAATTGACGGTGTCCTGTGGGCGTCCAATGACAGCAATCGAAGGAGAATCCATGGAAGAACCTCCATAGTTCGTTATCTATTTATGATATGCCATAGAAAGGCGGATGGTTACGGCTTTGCGTTCTGCTGTTTCATCTGTCTTTTCTTTTCATACATGCGGTTGTCGGCAGTCTGATAGACAATATCGATATTGCGCTCCTGCGGGCTGCAGGAGGCGCATCCATAGGCGATGGACATATTCAGGTCAGAGATTTCACGGTTTTTCCGCCGGATGTCCGCATGAAATTGTTCCAGAAGTTTCGAGAGTTCTTCCGGCATCGTGGTATTGAGTACCGCGATGAACTCATCGCCGCCGATTCTGGCAACGATACCGTGCGGCTCAAACGTATCTTTGATGACTTCTGCGGCGCTTTTGATGAGAATATCGCCTCTCGTATGTCCGTAAGTGTCATTTGTCTTTTTTAAATCATTTAAGTCAAAACAGATAACAGTATAATTCAAATCTCCTGATTCTTTGATTTTATTGATGTATTCCATGCAGTACCGACGGTTATGTATCTGCGTCAGCTCATCGGTATATGCGCTTTTTAACAGGAAATTCCGCTCCGTCTCCTGCATGAGCTTCTGGGTCAGATTGAGGTAGAAAGAACAGATTAGAATCGCAATGAAGATGACGACACCGAGGGGAGCCACGCCCCGGAAGGAAATCGAATCGACGCCGTAATAGCGGTTCCGGCAGTAACTGATTAGTTCACATGCAACACAGCCGCCAATCATCAGCATGCCGACCAGAAAAAGTCTGTCCATGGTCTGACAGGATTTCAGGTTCAGAATTTCAATGAAAAGAAAATAAATCAGGTCACAGACAATGAGCGCCTGCATATATGGCAGGGTCACTGCAAAATGAACGGCATCCAGTCCGTGAAGGACAATCATGCTGGCGGCAGCGGCTGTCTGGACGATGAAAAGCGTCCGGTAACAATTTCGGAGAAATTTCTGCTTCAGCCTTTTGACATCTGCCTGCATATAAATCAAAAGAGTAATCGGCGCGAGATATAAGGAAAGGTGTTCCAGCAGAGATACCGCATACAGCGGGATGGAAAAGACCATAATCACGTTATAATAGCACAGCGTCCACAGACCGACGAGCAGCGAAAAGAGCGAGATACAGAACAGCCTGATATATTTCAGGGAAAAGGCCAGCGCAAACGTGGTAATAACCATCGTCACGAGCCCGAAAATCAGTAGGAAACAGCCTGTAAACAGTGCAATCCGGTTTTCCGTCATCAGAAGCCGGAAAGCATTTTCCCAACGGTAGATGCGGATGGAATCCAGCCTGGAAAAAGCCTTATCCTCTGTCTGGTAAAGATGAATCGTCAGTGTCCTTCCCTGATATTCATTCGGAAAATTGATGAACTGGAAGCCGCTTCCAAGCATCTTATTCTGCTCCATCCGGTCGAGACCGTATTCATAGAACAGTTCGTCATCCACATAGATGCGGACTGCGGACTGCCTGATATGTAAACGGAGTGCGCCGTCGGACAGTCCGAGGTCATCGGGAAGTTCCCGGCGCATGATAATTTCCCCGCCCTTTCTGACAGGGGTAAAACGGAAATCATTCAGAGATACATTGTGCCAGATATCATCGCCGATGCTGATGTCCCAGGAATCGTCCAGGGAAATATATTCGGACATGGAGGCATAATCCTTCATCAGCAGCCTGTCAACCTGAGGCAGCCAGATAAGTGTGCTGACCAGAGCATATATTATCCAGAGTGCCCGGAGAAATTTTTTTGAAAAAAATTTGTTGTTTTTTTTCATACGATTTTTGTCCATTTCCGTAAAGCCCGCGATATCAGGGATGGCGCCAGAAGCGCATAAATACAATACTTTATTTTTATTATAGGTATAAAAAGAACAGATTACAAGCAAAGACTGGCTTTTTAATAATTTTTTTGATATCACTTTAAAGCGTAAAAGATATCGTGTAAAGGATATTGAAGCGGAAGAAGCATTGACGAAAGGGTGGATGTATGATATTTTTAGACTGTTACGGAGCGCGTGTTATGAAGCGTAGCTAAAATAGACGGAGGATTGGAATGGAACGATATTTTGGGGAAAATACGCCGAAACTGGGATTTGGGCTGATGCGTCTGCCCAAAGATAATTCCGGCAGAATCGACTTGGAACAGACGAAAAAGATGGTGGATTTGTTTCTTGGGGCTGGGCAGACTTATTTCGATACCGCTTATACATATGATGACGGAGAATCGGAACGTGCGGCAAAAGCGGCCCTGGTGGAACGTTATCCGCGGGGAGCGTTTACGCTGGCGACCAAGATAAACGCCAACAAGGAAGGCTGCGATGAGCAGTCCGTCAAGCAGCAGTTTTATACGAGCCTGGACCGGACGGGGGCGGGATATTTTGACTATTATCTGCTCCACGCCATCCAGTCGAAAACATATCAGACCTATGAAGCGCACCGCCTCTGGGATTTTGTCAAAGAGCAGAAAGCCAAAGGGCTTATCAGGCACTGGGGCTTTTCATTCCATGCGGGCCCGGAATTGCTGGATAAACTGCTGACTGCACACCCGGACGCGGAATTTGTGCAGCTTCAGATAAATTATGCCGACTGGGAAAACCCGGATGTCATGTCCGGAGCGAATTATGAAGTGGCGAGAAAACATGGAAAATCCGTCGTGGTTATGGAACCTGTCAAAGGAGGTACGCTTGCGATGCCGCCGGAGGCAGTGCGGACTATTTTTCAGAATGCGGAGCCGGAGGCATCCATGGCGTCCTGGGCAGTCCGGTATGCGGCGTCGCTGGACGGCATTCTGACGGTGCTTTCCGGTATGTCCAGCGTGGAACAGATGGAAGATAACCTGTCTTATATGAAGGATTTTCACCCACTTACGCCGGAAGAGCAGCAGACGGTTAAAACGGCACAGGAGGCGCTTCGTGCGGTGAAGTCGATTCCCTGTACCGCGTGTCATTACTGTACGGCGGGATGTCCGAAAAAGATTCCGATTCCTGAAATCTTTGCGGCAAGAAACAAACAGCTGATATGGGAGCAGTACGAAAAGGGAAAGCTGGATTATGAACGGGCAGTCAGCGGCGCCGGCGCGGCTTCCGCCTGTATTGCCTGTGGTCAGTGCGAAAGAGTCTGCCCACAGCAGATTCCCGTTATCGAGCGGCTGAGAGAGTGTGCGGAGACGTTTGGGGTATAACGGTAATCAGAAAAAGAAAGATGAGGTTTATATGATGCGGAAATCAATTAAAAACATGACATTGTCGGCCATGTTTATGGCGATTGGAATTGTCCTTCCTTTTTTTACGGGACAGATTCCCAGAATCGGAAATATGCTGCTTCCGATGCACATTCCCGTATTTTTATGCGGGCTAATCTGCGGATGGCAGTACGGCGCCGCAGTCGGATTTATTCTGCCGCTGCTGCGTTCCTCCATATTTGGCATGCCGGTTCTCTTTCCGACGGCTTCCGCAATGGCGTTTGAACTGATGACTTACGGATTTGTGGCGGGATTTCTCTATAACCGCTCCCGCTGGCAGTGTATCGTTGCGCTCTATCGTTCCATCGTTGCGGCGATGCTGTCGGGGCGTGTGGTCTGGGGGATTGTACAGATTATCTTTATGGGAATCAGCGGAAACGCTTTTACATGGAAGGCGTTTGCGGCCGGCGCGTTTCTGAATGCGGTTCCGGGCATCGTGTTACAGCTCGTTCTGCTTCCGACTGTGATGGTCGCACTGAACCGGACCGGTCTCGTGAAGTTTCGGAAACATCAGACGGTACAGGCGGAAAGTACGCGCTGACGGTTCCGGCGTTTTGAAGCGTGAAGGATATATGCCTGGGCTGATACGTTAATGCCGTTGTAACTTTGCTGAAGGCAGCGGTATTGCGGAAGGTTATGTCCCGGGGAACTGATGTGCCATGAACGGATAGAAAGAAAAACAAAGAGGTCCGTATATGAAGATGGAAACTGCGGCCGGAAGGCTGTGCGAAAAGATAAGAACATTAAAAGAGCAGGAAGCGGCATTGCGCCGGGAGAGCGTTTCTTCCGGCATAAAGCCGCTTCTTGTGGCAATTGACGGAAGATGCGGTGCGGGAAAAACCACCTTTGCGGCTTTCTTACAGGAAAAATTCGGCTGGAGCGTTCTGCACATGGACCATTTTTTTCTACGTCCCGAACAGCGCACGAAAGAACGGCTCGGCACGCCCGGCGGAAATGTGGATTACGAACGTTTTCTGGAAGAAGCGCTGATACCTATTGAAAAGGGAGCGGAGGAAATCGTCTACCGGCCCTTTGACTGCCATCGCCAGGAAATGGCCGGGCCTGTACGGATGACACCGGATAGGGTCTGTCTGGTGGAAGGCTCTTACAGCTGCCATCCGGCGTTATGGGACAGGTACGATATCCATGTTTTTCTGACAATCGGCGAAGAAGAGCAGATGCGGCGGATTGTCGGGCGGAACGGCGCGGAAGGCGCTAAGATGTTCCGGGAACGGTGGATTCCGATGGAAGAGAATTATTTTGCTGCTTACAGGGTAGAAGAACGGTGCGGGCTGTGTCTGGAAATTGACGGGTAGCGTTTCCCGGATGAACCTCAATTCCGTTCAGACTTTCGCTATGCCCTGACGATGCTGTAAATGTCTTTTCCGGTCTTTTCTTCAAAATATCGTTTTAATTCCATATTTTTATCCCATTTGGTCTGTGGGTAGGAGCCGTAGCGCCTGCGGATATCGTTCATGCGTTTTTCCATAGTGACGACACCTTCTGCCGCGGCCAGCGAATCACAAAGCTGAATCAGCCTGTCATAATCGTCGAAAACGGTCTGTTCCAGCGCATTCTTAAGCTCTTCCGTTTCGGCTTCGGTAATATCGAACTTCCCGATATAGCAGTCCAGTGTTCCTTCACAGAAGGAATGGGTCAGACAGATGCGCGCCGCTTCTTCATAGCCGAGGCGGAGCATATATTTCCAGCCGTCGTAGACATGGCCTAAGTGGCGCGTGCCGAATTTTCGGCCGATATCGTGTAAAAGGCCGAGCAGCCAGGCTTTTTCCGAATCCATGTCAGGACAGGCGAGCGCGATTTTTTCCGCGCATTGTGCGGTTATGAGGCTGTGACTGCCCCAGGGGCCGGGGTTGCATTGTAAGCCGTCTTCAAGAAGTCTTTCCGCTTCGTTTCGTGTCGGTAACATCATCAATCCTCCGTTTTCTTAGTAAATATAGGCGCGGAACGCCCATTCTGATTCCTATTCTAGCATCTTATCCATATTTTTTCAAAAATAAAAAGTTTTCACAGCGTTATTTTTGGAACCGTTCAGCCTCCGCCCGGACAGAGCCTCCGCCAGAGAACGATGCTCTGTCCGGGCGGAGGCTGAACGGTTATTCGTTTCCGGTTGTATGCAGTACATAAATATGTTATATTACGGTTATGGAGGCTCACGCCTTGCGGAGGGCAGTTGAATGAACATACAAGACTTTTGGGATGCCGTGTTGAAACAGGATGCGGACAGGATAAGACCTTTTTTCAGAGAGGATGCGCATATAAACTGGCATTGTACAAACGAGCGGTTTACGGTAGAAGAGTATATCCGGGCGAATTGTGAATATCCGGGAGAATGGGACGGAAAAATCGAGCGGATAGAAACCATCGGGAATCTGACGGTGACCGCGGTCAATGTTTTTGCGAAGGACAGGAGCATATCCTGTCATGTGGTATCGTTTCTGCGGACAGAAAAAGAGAGAATCGCCGCGATGGACGAATACTGGGGAGATGACGGAGAGGCGCCGCGGTGGCGGCGGGAAATGGGAATCGGCGTTCCCATCCGGTGAAGAATGGAGGCAGCGATGGACATTGTTGTTTATGATGAACTGCCAGAAGAAGCGCGGGAAATACGGGAACTCGTTTTTGTGGAAGAACAGGGATTTCACGATGAATTTGACGAAACGGACGCCCGCGCGAAACACCTTGTCCTGTACGATGGCCAGACGCCTGTTGCAACATGCCGCATTTTCCGGCGGGAGGAGCCGGGAGATTATGCGGTCGGACGCATTGCGGTCAGGAAAGAGTACAGGGGAAGGCATCTGGGAGCATATCTTCTGAAAGCGGCGGAGGAGGAAATCAGAAGCCACGGCGGAAAGCGCGTTTTTCTTCATGCGCAGTGCAGCGCCCGGCAGTTTTACCAGAAACAGGGGTATGGCTGTTACGGGGAGACGGACTTAGACGAGGACTGTCCGCATATCTGGATGAAGAAGGATGTATAGAAAAAGATTGAAATCGCAGAGGGCGGAATGTTGAAAACTAAAATTTTCAACGATTGACTTGAGTGTCTGCTAAAGCAGACAGATGGGGATAAAAATGGAAATTGCATTTCGTATGATATCGGCAATATTGAAATCCGTGGCGGGGGATGCCTTTGGAAGCGGATTACAGGAAGAGTTAATCGGGATTTCGATAGACAGTCTTTCCGAAAAAGGCATCAATAGGATTATTACGTTCATTCATAAAGGAAAATCGCGAATCGAACGGATTCTGTCAAGGGAAAATATGCGGGCCATGAAGATTCCGGAAGAGCATATCGATTATGTGGTAAGCGAGATAAAGGATTTGTTCTCGAAAACAGAGATTACGGACGAGGTAATAAAACAGTGTAAATTTGATAAATCGAAGTTTGGCGCCTTTTTATGGAAAGAATATTGCGGGAGCAGAGCCGGTTATATCGAATGTGAAAGAGAGATAAAACAGTGTCTTTTTGTCGTTGCGGATAATCTGATGGAGCTGGTGACCGAAGACAAGAATTTTGAAACAAAACTGCTGATATCTGTCAATAGTGCCGTCGATGACGCGAATGCGGAAGTGCGGAAAGCATTTCAGTATATACAGGAAAACTTCAATAAACTGGATGCAGACGGTCAGACTGTGCTTGAGATATTGAGGGCAATACTGGAACAGACTGAGAAAATGAATGCACGGGGCAGCGCCTGGGAAAACACGATTGTAACGGACAGGGTGTGGAAGGATAAAAAGGAAGATTATGTCAGAAAGTGGAATGACAGGCTGTTTCTGCATTTTGATGAAACGGAAAATCCCATCACCTTATCGAAGGCCTTTATCATGCCCGATTATAAAATACATGCCCAAATCAGCCGGATAGGATTTTCCCGCAATGATACATTGGATAACATCATTTATAAATTCATAAGCTACGATAAAACATCAACGATGCTGATTACGGGAGTGCCCGGCATCGGAAAGTCTTCCATAACAGCATGGATTGCCAACGTGTGCAGAGCGGACGGCAGAATTTTGATATTGAGATTCCGCGACTGGAACCGCGAAGCGTTAAATAAAGGATTACTGAACGCCATATGTGATAAACTGGGCTGTAAGAAGGAAGAACTGGAAGGAAAAGTTCTTATTTTAGATGGTTTTGATGAAATCAAGGCATTGGACATCCGCCAGGACCTGCTGAATGATTTTCTCAATGAGATGAAGGATTTTGATAATTTTAAGTGTATGATTACATCGAGGCCGGCCTACATTCCTTCCGGTTATTTTGAAAATGTTCTCGTGCTAAAAGCGTTTGATATCGATAAGGTGGATGCTTTCTGTAAAATCATTACCGGAAACGGACTGGAAAACAGGGAAAAAATTGCGGCCAATCTGGAAGTCCTGGGAATCCCTGTCATCTTGTATATGGCGGTTATGTCCGATGTGGAAATCAGCAAAAATCCCACGAAACCGGAATTGTATACGAAAATTTTTGCGCCGAAAGGCGGGATATTCGATAAATTTTCTTATGAGGGAAACGAGTATGATATCGGAAATCAGATTTTAAGAGATTCGGAGAATATCGACAAGTTTTTAAACTTTTTACAGGAAACGGCGTTTCAGATGTTTGAAACGGGCAGTTCGGCGCTGAAAAAGAGCATGTGCGAAATTCCGAAATTGAAAGCCCAGGGACAGTTTATAGACGTTTTGGATTTTCCTATCAGACATTTGTTTGAAAATAATACCGATTCCATAGAATTTATACATAATTCGGTTTATGAATATTTTGTGGCCGAACATATTTATATGACACTGTATAAAGCCGTCATTACCCATGAATCGCCGGAACCGCTGGAAAAAGTCTTGAGGAATCTTCTGAAAAGCCGTATCGTAACGCCTGAAATTTTGGAATTTCTGAGATTTCGGATTAAAAACAGCAGACTAAAGGAAGAAGCGCAGGAAATCTATGAAACGTTTGAATTTTTGCTCTGTTTCGGAATGACCTGTCCTGTTAATGTGCAAAGTGCGAATGTGATAGATACGGAAATGATAATTTTCACGAACATGCTGGAAATTCTGCACTTATGGAATAGAGATATATGGGAATTTGACGAGCTGATTATAAAATATTTAAAATATAATTACCGATATTCGTTGAACCTTCGGAAAGTAGGTATGAAAAAAATGCCGGTTACCGATTTGAGCGGCGTATATTTGGAAAGCGCTCATCTGGAGGGGGCCAATCTGGAAGGAGCGTATATGGAAAGGGCGAATTTAAAGGAAGCCCATCTTGAAAATATAAATTTGAAGCATGCCGACCTGGAAAGGGCGGATTTCAGTTATAAAAAAGATGTATCAAAGAACAAAAAAGGCGCAAATTTATTTCAAGCCAATCTGGAAGGTGCAAATTTAAACAGCGCAAGCCTGTTGAAGGTCAATTTAAACAGGGCGAATCTAAAGCGGGCAGTTTTATATAAAGCGGATTTAAGGGAAGCGGACTTGCGGGGAGCGGTTTTGTGCGGAGCGAAGTTCGACGCGACGGATTTGCGGGGAGCAGATTTACGAGGAGCGGACCTGGGAGGAACGGATTTAAGCAAAGCGCTTTTCCAGGATGCGATAATCAATGAATCGCAAATCAGCTATTTCAAAAAAAGGTGTGATTTACAGGGCATCAATATTTTTCTTGGTAAAACCAAAAAATATATTAAATATGAGGAGTACCAGAAAAGAAAAGGATGAATGACCTTTTTCTTTGAAATATTAAATGTAAAAGCTGATTTGTTTTTAAATAAATTGATTTGGCGGAGGTAAAAATGGAGTGGATATTTGATGGAATTGGAACAGAAATATTGATTCTTCTGCTTGGAACAGTGTTGGGAGTAGAGGGATGCAGACTTTTTTATAAAAATAAACAAATACAAAAAGCGAGTGAAAATTCGGTTCAAATTCAAGTTGGCAGAAACAATAATGGAAATATTGATGCCGATAGATTTTCTGGCGATAAAATATCTCCGGGTGGAGATTATATAAGCGGAGATAAAATTATTTCAAATAACGCAGATGAGTTTGATGTATGTAATTTATCACATTATACTGCTACACAAATTGAAAATGTAATTGCTAAAGGAAATAATGAAACACGTCGAAAGTGGTGTTTAGAACTCATATTAAATCAAAAGCAAGAGTATCTTGTCATGAAGTGCATAGACCAAATGGATGCTAACGAAGAAAAGTGCAAATTATTAGAAGAATTATCTGAACGTAATTTTGCGGATTCCAAATATTTTTTACATATTTGTAAATCATTATCTAATGCAGTATATCAAACAAAAGCAATTGAGTTGTGTATATCTAAAAATCTAAAGGAGTATATTGAATCTATTTTTGCCTTGATTGAGAATAACCGCTATATTTATATAAGTCTGACTAAAATATATGAATTTGATGAAGACTTATTCAGAAGATTATATGATAATGGGAATTGTTTTGATAATGAAAAATATAAAGAGAGAATGATAAATTTTTTGAGAGAAAATAATACTTGAATATATGAGAGATTTAATCCCCCTGGTTTCTATAATGTTTGAAGTGTATAAATATCACACTTTTGTGTTTGATATACCGTAAATGCGAGGTTCATATTAGTGTGTGACTGCGCTGGTTATAGTAAAATGATACAATAAGATAAACCGGAGTCTGAGGAGATGATGAATTGAGTGAAGCGGAACTTTATAAAGAACTTGGAATACTGACAAATGACAGGCGTAAATGGAAAGAGAGTATTCCGTATGTTTCGTCTCTTCTTACCCATGAATCTGTGAAAATACAGGCAAAGGCGCTCTGGCAGCTTGGTGAGATTGGTCTTATTTATCCTCTGTTAGTGAAGGACGCGGTTCCTGTAATAGCTTCTTTTTGTGATAGTCCGATACCGCTTTTGCGAGAGCGTGTGGCTAACTCCCTCGGCAGAATCGGACGAGGCAACTATCATATAATCGAACCGTATTGGACAAACCTGTTTCGCTTTGCATCTGATGAGGAGGCGAAAGTCAGACTGAGTTTTATCTGGGCATCGGAAAATATTGCCACAAACACTCCCGACATTTATGAGAATTATATGTCGATATTTGAGAAACTTCTGTACGATGCAGATGACAAGGTAAGGATGGAAGCACCGGAAATCTTCCGTGTTCTCGGTAAACGCAGACCGGAGTTCGTCAGACCTTTTGTGGAACAGCTGCAACAAATATCAGAAACAGATAATAATCGTGTCGTAAGAATCCATAGTTTGGGTGCGATTAAGGCAATTGTATCGAAGTAGACAAATCCCGGCTTGTGTAACAGTACATCAACAATGGCCGCCCCAAATGTAAGTGCTATTTTTATGAACTGACAAAAGATTTGACAACGCAGGAAAAAATTAATTTGATGGACAAGCAGGCAAAGCGTGTGCAAGAGCTACGCAAACAGCGCAAACGCCCCAACTGCGATGATGAAGTGGGCTTGTTCTCCGACGTGGTTTTTTGTGCGGATTACGGAACGCTCCGCTATATTCAAGCGACTATACGAGGACAGCGTGGGGCGGCGCATATCGGATGAGCGTTTCACGGAGCTTTCGGCAGACTATGAAGCCGGGCAAAAGGAACTGAAAGAGCGTGCCGCCGTTTTACAGGGCGAGCTTTCAAGGACGCTGGAAGCCACGGCAAACGCTGAAAAGTTTATGAAAGTAGTCCGCAAGTACACCAGCTTTGAGGAACTCACAGCATGCACCTTATTATTTAGTTGAACGATATCGGAAAGTGTCTGACCATCATATATATACCAGAGTTGGTGACACAAATACGCCAATAGATAAGCATGCAAATTATCCTGATGTGGAAAATTTATGGCGAATACATTTTCAAAGGGAACAAGAAAGAAATAGAAATAATGAAATGCAAAGAAGTTGATACATATATTTTCAGTTTTTATTGAGGTTGATTATAATAATGCGGAGGGGTATAAGGTAGGTTGACTTAGTTTTCATTCATACTGCATATTGAGACTGTTTCAAGTTTTGTGTAAACTCAAAAACTGATATAAGATTTGTTGATAGTTAT
>CAJTRL010000073.1 GCA_910578715.1 uncultured Lachnospiraceae bacterium
TAACATAAAATACCGTATACAGCCAACATTCCCCAAAAGTATATTGTCGGAAGCCATTTCCATACTCTATTATTTTTCCCGATATCTAATTTAGTTCTTAAATTAAAAAATGTGAGGGAAAACGAAAATTTCAAATTTCTACTCAGACACTTTATCAGCCAATAGCCCGCAGCAATTACCAATGTCTCCTGAATCGTCCGGGATATACAAATATTAATAAAAGAGTCTATAATTTCACTGTTGGTTCCGTTTAACGGAGTATGCATTTGAAACATAATTGTAGAAAAATCCACATTATCCCATGCAGACATTGCCCAGGCAGCTGAGTTCACCAGCAATAACACAATAAATGTCAAAATTGCCATTATTACAGAATCTGCCCACACCAGCTTCTTTTTTGTTTGCTTCATCTCAACTCTGCCCCGTCTTATTCTGAAAATCATTTGAGTCTTCTACCGAAAAAGAAACATTAATATATTTCCGTACAATTTCCTCAATATAAGGTGTCAGCCACGCAATACTCATAGAAATCACTAAATATTTTGTAAAAAAGGGAAAGCTTTGAAACGCGGTCATATCCACCTGGCCAATCCCTAATACATATACAACAATACACTGAGATATTAGCACGTTGGCCATTACCAGAATTGCGTATTCCATAATACTTTCCGGAATACTCCACTTTAAATTTCTGTTTCTTTTATGACGAATCATCATAGAAATACTTGCAGGTAAAAATAAGGCAATAAAACTCATTTTCTTTCCTCCTTTAATTCTTCCGGGCTGATATCATCTGTATAAATTCCTCTGACCCCTTTATCCAAAAATTCTTTTGCCACTTCAGCATCGTCCACAGTATGCACATATATATCCCTGTCATATCGTTTTGCCACTTCAAGATTTTCTTCTATTGCATAGTCAAAGTGCATTGTAATTACATCAACATTATGTTTTACGCTCCATCTGCATATTTCTGTAAACTGTTCTATCGAACCGTCCCAATACTGATATAATGTGAAAATAAAGGATTTGAAAGGATATACTTCTTTTACAGCATCATGCATTTCCGGATTATAAATTTGTATTATCAGCCTGTCTAGTACATCTTCTGCATCACATTCCTTCGCTGTCTGAACCATAATCGCAAACTGCTCTTTTACATCCTCCGTATCTGTATACTTGGAATCTGTTACTATCCAAATATCAGGATACTCTTTCATAAGTAAGCATAAATCCTGAAATGACAAGGGGGTATACATACCACATATCGGAATTGATAAAAACTGGTCCTGGGTTGGAATATTATCCGAAGAGATTCCCTCCTGTATTGCCTGCTCCCAATCATGCCGCAAGACTACCTTTTTATCGCCCGTCACTGTTAAATCCACTTCAAATGTCCGATATCCTTTTTCGTAATTTACCAAAAATGCTTCTAAACATCCTGTATAAGTATACTCGTCAACTCTCCCAAATGAATGCCCTACCAAAATGCTCCCTTCCCATAAATTGCTTCTGCCGCAGCTTATCATACCCTGATATATCATGGATGTAACTCCAAGAAAAGCAGCAGATATGCACCCCAATATTACCCAATGACTTTTCCAGACAAAACCACGACGTTTTCCGATTCTTATATGCCACACAAAGGAAAAACCATCTTTATTATTTGCCAAATAAAAAAAATAACATATCAAAAAAATAATGAATGCAAATAAAAATTTATTCAAATACTCTTTATTATCTGAAAATCCGGACTGTAAATCATACCACAATAAATTCCAGGGTTCGGATAGTTTCCTGTTCAACCACAGAATAATGATTTCGCATATGGTAACCAGAAATAAAACCCTGCTGCAGACAATTGCTGATTTCTTTATTATTTCATTTTTCATAAACTATCCTCACCTGCTAATATAAGGGTTTCACCAAAAGCCCTCGTCCCAATTTTTTATATCATAGAATGATAACGTTCTGCAAACTTTACTTTGATATTGCAGGCACAAATGTATTTTCCCGCTTAAACATTATACTTTCGTCAACCATATATAAAGAAAAACAAAATATCTTCAAAAAATAAAACCGTCTCATTGCATAGGTTTATAAATAATATTAAAATGGCCTTATTAATACATGGGCCGACATCTTTACTTTGGAACGCCCTTCAATTTTCAGACGCTTCACAGAATCAAAGACTGCTCCCAACTCAAACACATTATATACCAGGAGGAAAACTATGGCAAACGAAAATAAGAAAGATTTCAACGCAATGCTTCACGACAGCAAAGACATGCCCAAATTCCAAACGATTACCGACCCGAAGAGCATTGAAAAATATGGCGGAACGCGAATGTATTTTGCCCCGCCAATCGACTATGATGCGGTTATGAAGCGCATTCCTTTCGGGAAAGTGATTACCATCTCAAAAATCCGCGATTACTTTGCCGCATTAAACGACGCGGACTTCACGGAGCCGATTACCGCCGGCGTTTTCGTCTCAATTGCAGCATGGGCAAGTCATCAGCGCTCCAAAGACGAAACGCCTTACTGGAGGACCTTGAAAGCGAACGGGGAATTAAATGCGAAATATCCGGGCGGCGTAAAGTCCCAGAAAGAAAAACTGGAGGCCGAAGGACATACGATTGTCCAAAAAGGCAGAACAAATATCAGATACTATGTAAAAGACTATGAAAAATCGCTTTTCGAACTGACCATTCAAAAAGAATAAATGCCAAAATAGTCCATGAAGCGATACAGAAAATACGCACAGATAACTGCTTCGCCCAGTCCCATCACGGCGCCAAGCAGTTTATCCAGTCCGTGTATCACGGAGATATTGCCAATCGCAGTAATCGGTTTAAAAATAAGACCACATAATTTGTATATGATGCCAAAACCAATAAGTCCTACGATACAAACGGTCAGCACGCTGAATGTTTTTGCCACAATGCTGCTGATTGTCATAAAAAGAAGTGTGATACATATCAATGCGGCCGCAATAGAAAAAATATTTGCAATTTCTTTTATCATTCCATTGCGGAAACCCTTCCGGATTCTCCATACCGCCATCAGAAAAATTATTACGATAAAAACAATTTTAAAATCCATTTTCAAGCCTGCGTTCATCGCCTTTCTCAGTCCGTTATTTTAATTCAATCGTATCGATGGAATCAGCCGTAACAAGTATATACCGGTACGCCGTCTGTGTCGGTATCAGCGCGTAGACCGCCTTTTCAAAATAACCGGAATATTTCTCCAGGCCATCCATATTATAGACCTGGCATTCCGACTCATTATAAATGATAATCTGGTCTTCTGCAAATACAATATCTGTAAACTCCATATCAAAACCGATGGACAGGCTCAGCTCTCCCGTTTTCTGATACACATCAAGACGATACCTGCTATTGCCGTCCATACTGTTGAATACCAGTCCTACATTGTCTTTTCCATAATAAATCTTCTGTATATCTTCATTGAGCAGACGCTCCGATATGCTGATTGGCTTCTGTTCTCCTTCAAAAAACATAATCCGGTCATCGGAAACTGCAAAAAGCGTTTTCTCATCGAGGAAGCGGGTATATCCGACCACGACATCCAGATAATCATAACCGCTGACATAATTATCGGTCTGATTCTGTCCGACTTCTCCAAAATTATAGAATGCGACGCTCGATTTTAATTCTCCGCTGTCCACGAACAGGTATGACACACATAACAGCTTTCCGTTAGGCGAAAGCGATATGCTGAACGGATATCCACTGTCTTTCATAGTCGTTCTGATTCGTACCAGTTCTTTCCCGTTTTTGTCATACAGATAAATATATGTGAGCCCGGAATCATCTAAAATAACCGCAACGACGCCATTGGCCGCGACACAGAAATTTCTAATCGGCCTGTTTGTCGTAATCTCTCCAAGTGAACCCGCCGTATTCATGATATAAATGCTTCTTCCGTTATAATCGCCAATCGCCGCCACATCCCGGCAAATATCCACCATGGGATTCTGCATCTCGAACGTTTCATTCCAGACTGCATTTCCTTTTCCATCCATGCAGCTCGCGCCGTCTTTACTGTAAGTCAGTATGTACTCCGAAAAAGCCGCCAGATTTCCGTTTTGCGGTTTCCCCGTTTCTATGGATGAAACGGTCACGCATTGCGTATAAATTTTGTTATTCCACTGAATCAGCATCACTGCGACAGCCGCTGCTACCAGCGCAAAAAGCAGAACGCTGCGGTAAAAAATCATAAACTTATGGCTTTTTATCTTTTCCAGATAACTGATGCGGTTCCCTTTTTCTTTCTTTTCCTTTTTATTTTTAAAATAATCCCTGACATTTATCATCCGTACCTCCCATCTGTCCGCCTCAGCAGACACTCAAATCAAAAGTTGAAAACTTTTCGTTTTCAGCCTTTAATCCTCTGGTACTATTTTTTACTGCTATGAAAATTTATTATACCATATATTTTTCTATGGCAGTAATATTTTTTGTCCATACTTAATATTATCCGGGTCTTTGATTTTGTTCAACTCACAGATTTCTTCCACTTTTCCCGTATCTCCGTATATTTTTATGCTGATTTTATAAAGTGTATCTCCCTTTTCTATCTTATAGTATTCAGCAAAATTTCTGGCAAAAGCCTGCTCGCTCTGGGCGATTTCCTCTGTCTGGGCATCCGCCTGTTCTGCTGTATCTGCCTTTTCCCCTGTATTCTCCTGTTCTTCCGCAGTTTCTTTCCCGCTATCGTCGTCTTTCGAGCTGTTTCCTTTTTGTGCACCGTTTCCATTATCTTCCGCGCCGTTCTCTTTTTCTCCGTTTCCGTTATCTTCCGCACCGTTCTCTTTTTGTCCGTTTCCGCTATCTTCCGCGTCGTTTTCTTTCTGCGTCCCGTTTTCATCATCCTGTCCGTTCCCGGCGTCTTCCGTTCCCGTCTGTCCGTCATTGTCTTCCTGTTTTGCCATCTGGTTTTCCTTCTCGAAATTAAGGTCCAAATCCTCCAGCCGCAGCACGGTTCCTTCCGTTTCGGCAGCCGCAGTATCTTCCTGAAGCGGCGCTAAGTCCTCGATTTTCCCGCTCTGCGTCAGTGCGTCTTCTGTTTTACCCGCTGCCTGACCGGGAATTTCTTTATCGGCCGCCTCTTCATTTTCCATCGCAAAGAAAACCTCCACCGCCGCCTGATTCAGTTCCTCCAGCTTTGTGTAGCTGTTGGTCGAATTGATGACAATCGCTATCAATACGATAAAAATGGCGGCAAGCTGCATTGCCATCAGTCCGCCTTTGAAATTGCCCGACGCGCTTTCCGTCTTGTTCCTTCCGCCCCGAACGGCTCCCCGGCGCACCTCCGTTTTGCCGCTCTTTGTTCCACTGTCGTTTCGCAGCCTGTTATCGCTTCGCAGTCCGTTCCCATCCTGCGCTTTTCCCATACTCCGGAACCTGTCGGCATTCTGATGTCCGGCGATATTCTGTGGTCTGACGATGTTCTGCGGCCTTATGATATTCTGCGGCCTTACGATACCCTGTGTTCCCGGCTGCTTCTTTCCCGCCCTCGCATCCGTTCTGTTCTGCGCTCTTTCCAGGGCCTCCGCAGCTTTCCGCTGTTCGACCATATAGTTCTGCATCGCTTCATTGCTCTGATAAAAAATATAATATCCGGCCAGCTCATAGGTTTCTCTTTTGTTTTCCAAAAGAAACACCGGCATGTCCGCAGTAAGACGGCATACGATTTCATCCAGAGGCTCATACTGTGCGAAACAGGCAAGCTCTCTCTCCCGTCCGGCCCCATATATGTAATATTTTTTATTCTTCTGTTCCCTTTTCCCATAGAAATAAATCTTTCCGCTTTCTCCGGCTCCGTAATTTTTCAGATAGGACATAACATAGTCTTCCACATATAACTGATATTTTTCCTCTTTTTCCCCCTGGTGAATTACAATGTCTGATGCTGCCATTTTGATTTTCACGCCTTTCCATGCGCCCGCTGCCGACGGGCATACTTTTTCTCAATATAGCACAAAAAAGATGCGAAATTTATCAAATTGCGCGCATCAGGTAAAAAGGTTATTGACAACTTTCTCCCTCCGTGCTATCTTTTATCTAAATCAATTGTTTTAAATCATATGTTTTAGCAAGGAGAAACTATGCCGCCAAAAGCAAAATTTACACGGGAAGAAATACTGGCAAAAGCGATGCAGATTGTACGGTCCGAAGGCATGGACAGACTGACCTCGCGGGAACTGGGAATGCAGCTTGGAAGTTCCGCGCGGCCGATTTTCACGGTATTTGAAAATATGGAAGAAGTCCACCAGGAGGTCATTCGTTCCGCCAAAGAACGATATCGTCAGTATGTTGAACGCGGGCTGAAAGAAAAGCTGGCATTCGGAGGCGTCGGGCTCGCCTACATTACATTTGCGATGGAAGAGCCGAAGCTGTTTCAGCTACTGTTCATGAGCGCGCCTGACGGGGAAGGCCCTTCTTCCAATATATCGCAGATTCTGCCGTTAATCGATGAAAGCTATGAACGGATTCTGCGCACCGTACAGGAACCGTACGGACTGGACAGAGCGACCGCCGACAGGCTTTATCAGCATTTATGGACTTATTCGCACGGCATAGCGGTTATGTCGGTCACCCATTTATGCAACTATTCCAAAGAACAGATTTCGGAAATGATGAAAGAAGTTTTCCAGAGTCTTCTTTTTCTGTTCAAAAAAGTAGAAAGGAAGGAACAGTCATGATACAAGTCAAAAATATTCATAAATTCTATGGAAAAGGGGAAAGCAGAAGCGAAATTTTAAAAGGTCTTTCTTTTCAGGTAGAAGATGGCGATTTTCTCGTTATTTTAGGCGCTTCCGGCTCCGGCAAATCTACCCTGTTAAACATTATGTCCGGGCTGGAACGCCCGGACGAAGGCGAAATAAACTACGGCCGGACAGAACTCGCGCATCTGACAGACAAAGAACTGACCGAATTCCGCAAGAAAAATATTGGCTTTATTTTCCAGCAGTACTACCTTCTGCCCAACCTGAATGTGGATAAAAATGTGAAAATGGGCGCCGACCTCGCCGGAAACAAAGATTACCGGGAAACCATCGCCGCCGTCGGGCTCGATAAAAAACTGCAGAAATATCCCCATGAATTAAGCGGCGGCGAACAACAGCGCGTTTCCGTCGCAAGAGCCCTCGCCAAAAAACCGAGCGTCCTGTATCTGGATGAACCCACCGGGGCACTGGATGAGGAGACCGGAAGACTTGTCCTCGACTATATCAGTAAACTCCGGGAGGAATCCGGTTTTACCGTAATCATGGTAACCCACAACCAGAATATCGCGGAAATGGCAAATACCGTCATCCGCATGAACAGCGGACGCATTGTGGAAACCCTTCATAACGTGAAACCGAAAACCGCTTATGAAATTGCCTACTAAAAACCGATAGAAAGTATCTGTCAAAGTATGCTGTCGGAAGTATTGACCCCCGCGGCAGCCGCCAAATTCATGCAGGCATGACTTTGGCCCGCTGCCCGCGGGAATAAACGAAAAGGAGCATCGTTTCAAAATGATTATCAATTACAAAGATACCCTGAAAATGATTGGAATACTGATCGTCAGCTTCTGCGCCGTATTCGTATGCACATTATTTCTGAATTATAATCTGGACCTTGCGGGCATAAAAGAGGAAATTGTTTCTCCGGTTTCCCAGGCTCTTTATGATGCACAGGTTATGACCGGAAAAGTCACGAGCAGCGTTTCCGGCGGATGCCTCTTGCTGACAACCGTCGTATTGTTATGTTTCTATGTAGGACACTACATCGATATCCACCAGAAAGAGCTGGGCATCCTGAAAGCGCTCGGCTATTCCCGTACCCGAATCGCCTGTGAATTTTGGACTTTTGGCTGCAGCGTCCTTGTCGGCACGGGACTCGCTTATTTTTGTGCCCATCTGCTCATGCCGAAATTTTACGAAGGGCAGAATCAGGAAGGCTTTTTGCCGGAAATGGACGTCTGTTTCCACCCGGTGCTCTGCCTGCTGCTTACTGTTCTGCCCGCACTGTTCTTCTCTCTGCTCGCCGTTTTTTACAGTTATCTGAAACTGAATGCCTCACCGCTCTCCCTTTTACGCGGAAAAGAATTAAAGAAAATCGTCAAGGCCGGAAAAGAAACGGACCAGCCCTTCTTACAGGAACTGAAAAAAAGCAGCGTAAGACAACGGAAATCCCTTATCTTTTTTATTACCTTTGCCGTATTTTGTTTCTCCTCCATGATGCAGATGTCCTTCAGCATGAAGGAACTCTCCAGCCGGATGATAGCCGTCATGATGATTGCAATCGGCATCGTGCTGGCCTGTGTCACATTTTTTATCGCGTCCACCTCCGTTATCAGAGCAAACGCCAAGACCATTACGATGATGAAGGTATTCGGTTATCAAAGTACGGACTGCGCCGGCGCGGTTCTTGGCGGCTACCGCCCCTGGGCTTATTTGGGATTTGCGCTCGGAAGCGTTTATCAGTATCTGTTGCTGAAAATTATGGTAAATATTGTTTTTGCGGATATTGAGATTGTACCTGAATATCATTTTGATTTTCCGAATATGTTTCTGACCCTGTTCTGTTTTATCGTTCTGTATGAAGGGGTGATGTTCTTTTATGCAAAAAAGATGGAGCAGATGGATTTGAAGGAGATTATGTTGGAGTAAGAAATAAATTCTTTGCCATTTTTTCCAGATTTCTTACTATTTTTGCCAATATATTGATATTTGTCGAATAGTTGCTTATCATTTTCATAGTTAAATTATTATATTCTTGGAATTACATACTCTTATCAGGTAATGTTATGAAAATGGGAAAAATTACAGGCAAATTTCAATTTATTAAAGATTATGACCGGAAATTAGATGAACGGTATGGTATCGGTTCCATCAAACCATTAGATACAATAAAAATAGCTGTCATTATGTTAGTAGTGTGTGCTATTTCTTTTATACAAATAATAAAAGAGCCAAATTCTTCTATTATGGCTTTTATTTATTTCATTTATTTATTTATAATATCACTCTTAACATTACTGATGATATTCCTTTTAGAACGATATGATAAACCTTCACACAAAATTAGAAATCATCAAAAAAATAAAAATGTATTAAAAAAAATCATTATATTTTTATATTTTATCTTTATACTCGCCGCCTCCCCTGTTTTACTGCTTTTAAGCGGACTAAATATTATTGCATCACTATTCAATATAGAAATATTTGCTCGTAACATGAATGTTATTATTATCAATTCTTTGGTTTATTCTGTTGCGTATTACTTTTGTTTAGTCTTTAATCAATCACATATCACCACTTTGGGTTATATCCTCATAAATTTCATTATAGGTATATTGACAAACCGTTTTCTCTACTTTATTAATAGAATCTACAAGTTTACTTCATATCTCGAAAAGTATGATTACTCGCGCTATTCAAAAAATGCCTTAACTTATATTGTTAATGCAATAACAATATCCTCTGGTATAGCTTGTCTCTATTTTTCCGAAACCATAATCTCTCTAATTTTACCAATAATCATATTTAACGGTTTCGAACAGCTCTCTATGCTATCCATTCAACGTCCAAATGAAAAACGCAGCTTCGTAAATGCTCTTTATAATGAATTAATCAATCTTCAAGATATTGCATATTCGCAAATTACAGATTTCTCCTGTATGAAAATTAGAATTAAACTTCATATTGCGCCCTATATTATCGAAAATTATATTAATTATTTTCAAACAGAACTTTCAAAAGACAACTTTATAAAATTTAAAAAAAGAAAAAGAAAATTAAACCAGAAACTTATCGAAACATTAAATGACTGTAAATCTTTATTATCGAAAGAATATGACGTATATCAGGAGAAAGAAAAGTCAGCATTTGAAAAAGATTTAGCAAATGCCATCGAAAATCTGGCTCAATATCTCACACACAACATATAAAACCTTTTAACCCATCTCCAAAAAATCCGCCGGATTCATGACAGTTGGATTTTCCAATCCCGCCTCCAGGAAATCTTTATCACCAGTGAGTAAGACATCCGCTTCAGCCTCTATCGCCGCCCTTAGAATTGGACGGTCATTCATATCCCTAATCTGGGATTCCTGTATATTTTCGTCCATTGGTATAGGAACTAATTCAAGTGTGAGCAAAGCAAGCGAGAGAAATTTATCCAGCGCCGCAAGCCGCTCTGGAAACTTTTTATTGAATATCCGTTTCATTTCATCCACATTTTGTTCGCATATTAACCCATGATTAGGATAGGAAGCCGCTTTTACATACGCCTGATAGGGCACTCCGTTTGCGTTTAACGCGGCAGATATGAGAACATTTGTATCAATCAGCACTCTCATTATTCACTTTCCTCATTTCGCATTTCTTTAACAAGGTCCATCACGGCATCTTCAGAATCCAGACCGGAGCGCTCCGCTTCCCCTGCCATTTCACTTTGAAGCAGCTGCATGGCATAAACTGCGGAATTAACAATTTTTACTGTTTTACCTTCTACAATAAAAGATATTCTGTCACCACTCGTTACCCCCAGTACTTCCCGTACATCTTTTGGAATAGTAACCTGTCCTTTTGACATCACTTTAGCATTATCAACAAAAGCATTTGCCAGCATAATGATTCCTCCTGTCATATACTAAAATATTTCCCATTCAATATACATAAAATAATAGAAGTAGGGATTTCCCTACTTCTATTATATACATCTATTATCTAAAATCAAATGAATTTTATGGAAATACAAGTGTGCTTATCGCTGAAATGATACACTACACAAACTGATAAACCGTCACCGCCTCATAATCCCTGTCCGGCCCGAAAACATCGGATGGGAAATTCGGATGATTGACGGCATCCGGGAAATACTGCGTTTCGAGGCACATTCCCACTCTCGGCCCATAAGTAACGCCATTTTTCCCCGTTTCGACGCCGATACAGTTTCCGGCATAGAACTGGACGCCGGGCAGCGTCGTGAACGCTTTCAGCTTTCTGCCGCTCTTTTTATCTTCCACCACAGCGATTTCCCGCAGCGTGCCGTCCGCTCCGTCAATCACAAAGTTATGGTCATAGCCCTTCCCCAGCTTCAGCTGTTCAAAATCGGCTCCGATATCCTGTCCGATTGGTTTCGGGCTGGTAAAATCCATCGGCGTTCCCGCCACCGGCGCAATTTCCCCCGTCGGAATAGAACCGGGGATAACCGGCGTGTAATTGGACGCGTGAATCGTCAGGATATGGTCTTCTATACTGCCCGCCTGATGCCCGCTCAGATTAAAATAAGTATGGTTCGTCATGTTGATTACTGTATTTTTGTCAGAAGTCCCATGGTATTTTAGTTGAAGCGCATTATCGTCAGAAAGGCTGTAAGTCATGGTGATTCTCTTGTTTCCGGGAAAACCCATATCGCCGTCCGGCGCCTCCAGGAAAAGGGTTACGCTTGTTTCACCGGTTTCCGCCACTTCCCATACCCGTTTGTGATAGCCGCTTACAATACTGCTGTGCAGATTGTTCGGGCCGTCATTGACTTCAATCTGATAGTTTTTGCCGTCAATCCGGAATGCCGCATTTCCGGTACGATTTGCACTGGGGCCAATCGTGGAGCCAAAAAAACTCTCATTCCCATAATAATCTTCCAGTTTGTCAAAGCCGAGCACAATATCCTCCGCTTTGCCGTTTTGGTCCGGTACATACAGGTTTATAAGCGTTGCCCCAAAATTAATAAGCCTTGCCTTCATTCCGTTCGCATTTTCCAATGTAAACGCATACACTTCGCTGCCGTCCCTTGTCGTTCCAAAAAGTTCCTTCGTAACCGCCATGATTCATCCTCCATTTCCGCTCTTAAATCTCCCGGCAATCTTCGGTCCGCTTCCTGTTATAATTCTGTTCTTCCCTCTAACGCGCGCAATAACGTCACTTCATCAATATATTCCAAATCGCCGCCCACCGGCACACCGCTGGCAATTCTGGTCACTTTGATACCGGTCGGCTTAATCAGTTTACCGATATACATGGCGGTCGTTTCGCCTTCAAGACTGGAATTAGTCGCAATGATGACCTCCTGAATATCCGACTGCAGACGCTGCATCAGCTCTTTTAAACGGATATCGTTGGGGCCGATTCCGAGCATCGGTGAAATGGCTCCATGCAATACATGATAAACGCCCGTATATTTTCCTGTTTTCTCGTAAGCCGCAAGGTCTCTCGTGGTCTCGACCACCATAATTGTCCCGTGGTCTCTGCCCTGGTTGGCACAGACAGGGCAAAGCTCATGCTCGGTCAGGGTGAAACATTCTTTACAATACCTGACATTGGTTCTGGCTTCCACCATGGTTTTCGCCAGCCGTTCCACTTTCTCCTTCGGCATATTAATCAGGTGAAAGGCCAGCCTCTGTGCGGATTTGTTCCCGATTCCGGGCAGTCCGGCCAGTTCTTCGATTAATTTATTGATAGTTCCGCCGTACAAGTCCATCAGAAGGGTAACCCTCCGCCAAGTCCGAGTCCGCCGGTCATTTTATTCATAATTTCGGCATTTGCATCTTCCGCCATGCGCAGCGCTTCATTTGCCGCCGCCATAACGAGGTCTTCCAGCATTTCCACATCGTCCGGGTCAACGACTTCCTGTGACAGTTTTACTTTGGTAATCTCCTTTTTCCCGGTCACGGTCACTTCAACCGCGCCGCCTCCGGCTTTGGCCGTAAACTCCTTTACCTCCAGCTCTTTCTGGCTTTCTTCCATCTGACGCTGCATTCTCTGGGCCTGTTTCATCAGATTGTTCATGTTTCCCGGCATTCCGCCTCCCGGAAATCCTCCACGCTTTGCCATTTTAACACCTGTTCCTTTCCGTTGAAAAACCAGAAATTTTTCAACCTACTCTTCTTCTATCTCCATATGAATTATCTGGCTTAAATCCACATAATCCTGTGCAAAATCTCTGTCGCTTCTTATGCTCTGAACCGTCACTTCAATCTCTTTGCCCGCAATATTGGAAATAATCCGCTCCAGCGTTTTCTTATTTTCTTCCTGTTTCAAAAAATAATCCGACGCAATCCCGTCTTCCACAACCACCATAAGCCTGTTGTCTCCGCCGAGGCTCAGCCGGGCGTCCTTCAAATATTTTTTCATCGGCATGGATGTTTCTCCGACGACGGCGGGCCAGCTGCCGACAATTGTTTTGATATCTTCCGGTACTGCCTTAGGAAGCTGTGCGCGCTTTGCAGCTGTTTCTGCCGGCTGCGCGCCTTCCTGACGGGCCGCTGCCGGCACTTCCCCGGCGGATGCCATAACAACGCCTTTTTCCAGCTTCTCCTCTATCGCGCGGATTCGTTCGAGCAGCGAGCCCGTATCGGTCTCCATCCCCGGTCTGCACAGTTTAATCAGGGCAATTTCGATTAAAATCCTTTTCTGCGCGGCATATTTAATCTGCCCCGCCAGTTCGGAAAAAATCCGGATATAACGCATCACCGTATCCGTTTCGATGCGCGCCGCCTCTTCCTTTAACCGAAGCAGATTTTCGGAAGACACATCGATAATATCCTCTATGGAATCCGAAGTCTTCGCAAGCAGCAGATTTCTCAGATACCATGTGAAATCCGTAACGAACTGGGTAAGCTCCCTTCCCTGCATGACGATTTCCTCCAGCAGAGAAATACATCCCTGTACATCCCGTTCCACCACATGGCCGAGCAGTCTGCTGAACACGCTGGTGTCCACCGCGCCGAGTACATCTAACACTTTGTCATAAGTGAGCTCTTGTCCGAAATGAAAAGCAATACACTGGTCGAGCAGACTCAGCGCATCACGAAAAGAGCCGTCCGCAGTCTTGGCAACATAACGCAGCGCCCGCTCCTCCACCTGAATCTGCTCTACCTCCATCAGTTCTCTAAGTCTGTCCGTAATCGTGTCGATGGAGATTCTTCGGAAATCATACCGCTGACAGCGGGACAATATCGTAATCGGTATCTTATGAACCTCCGTCGTTGCCAGAATAAAAATTACATAGGACGGCGGCTCTTCCAGCGTTTTTAACAGCGCGTTAAAAGCCCCTATGGAAAGCATATGAACTTCATCGATAATATAAACTTTATAGTTTCCTTCCGTCGGAGAATAAGATACCTCGTCAACAATTTCCCGGATATTGTCCACGCCGTTATTGGACGCCGCATCGATTTCGATAACGTTCATGCTGACGCCGGCGGCAATGGCCTTACAGGTCGGACACTCTCTGCACGGACTGCCGTCCACGGGATGCTCACAGTTCACCGCTTTGGCAAAAATCTTGGCAATGGATGTTTTGCCCGTTCCTCTCGTCCCACAGAAAAGATACGCGTGCCCGACCCGCCCCGCTTTAATCTGATTGCGGAGTGTCGTTACGATATGTTCCTGTCCCTTTACGTCCTCGAAACAGTCCGGCCGGAATTTCCGGTACAACGCCGTATATGACATTTAAATGAACCATGCCTTTCTCATAGTAAGTCTCCATTCTTGCCAAAGTCTGTAAAAGCCTCTTTCCCGGCCAATTTTAATCGCCGAAGCTGATACCCGTCATTTTTGCTTCCTGAACAATGGTCGCATCCGGCGCTACCATTTTCAGTTTTCCCGCAACCTCTTCAAGCGGAACTTTGACAACTTCTCTGTTCTTATAGCCTACCATAAAACCGTATTCGCCTTTTAATATCAGTTTTCCGGCTTCTGCGCCAAGACGCGTCGCAAACACGCGGTCATACGGACACGGACTTCCGCCTCTCTGAGTATGCCCCGGAACCGTTACACGCACATCCTGTCCGGTCTTTTTCTGAATGCGGTCCGCAATCTCATAAGAAACGGAGGGATAAGGATAATTCTTCATTTTTTCCTTATACTCTTTCTTGGAAAGTTTCGCATCCTCTTTGGAAATCGCACCTTCCGCCACCGCCATAATCGTGAACTTGGAACCGCGTGCCATACGGCCGTTAATCGCTTTGATAACTTTGTCTATATCATATGGAATTTCAGGAATCAGAATGATATCCGCCCCGCCAGCCATACCTGCATTCAATGTCAGCCAGCCAACCTTATGCCCCATAACTTCTACGATAAAGATACGTCCGTGGGAAGCCGCCGTCGTATGAATACAGTCGATGCAGTCCGTCGCAATATTGACCGCGCTCTGAAATCCGAAGGTCATATCCGTTCCCCACAAATCGTTATCGATGGTCTTCGGAAGCGTTACGATGTTCAGGCCTTCTTCTCTCAGCATGTTGGCGGTCTTATGCGTTCCGTTGCCGCCCAGAATAACAAGGCAGTCCAGCTTTAATTTATAGTAATTCTGCTTCATCGCCTCTACTTTGTCAAGGCCGTTCTCGTCCGGCTCCCGCATCAGCTTAAACGGGGTTCTTGAACTTCCAAGAATCGTTCCGCCCTTCGTCAGAATACCCGAAAAGTCCATTCCCGTCAGCATACGGAAATCCCCGTAAATCAGTCCCTTATAGCCCTCTAAAAATCCATAAATCTCCACATCTTCCCCGCTGCATGACAGACACTTCACAACACCTCTCATCGCCGCGTTAAGCGCCTGACAGTCTCCACCGCTGGTGAGCATTCCGATTCTTTTCATTCCGATTCCTCCTTTAATTTTTCTTTTTTTATGTTTTCGTCTGCTTTTCGGAAAGCACGGATATTATATAAATTATATAATATTTTAAAAAGTATCACAACATAATTATTATGTGGTTGCAATACGGTTTTTTTTTCAGTACAATGTGAACAGATTATGGTATACAATTCTGAAACCAGAAAACACGGGGGCATAACAATCATGGAAGTAATCTTACAAAATCTGACGAAAAAATTTCCGGGCCGCGACAGGAAAAAACGGGAAGACGTTATCGCGGTCAATGATTTCAGCTTTGCGATACCGGACGGCAAATTAATCGGTCTGCTCGGTCCCTCAGGCTGCGGCAAGAGCACGACACTCAATCTGATTAGCGGCCTGATAAAACCGACCAGCGGCAAAATCTTTTTCGGAAAAGATGACGTTACCGATTTGCCGCCGGAAAACAGAGGCATCGGCCTTGTTTTTCAGAATTATGCCCTCTATCCGCATCTGACCGTAAAGCAGAATATTCTTTTTCCGCTGCAGAATCTGAAAGGAAAAGAGAAGCTGTCCAAATCTGAAATGCTCGAAAAAGCGCAGGCTGCGGCCAGACTCGTCCAGATAGACGAGCTGATGGAGCGCCGTCCGGGCGAGCTCTCCGGCGGCCAGCAGCAGCGCGTCGCGATTGCCCGCGCCCTTGTTAAGATGCCAAGAGTTCTCCTTCTGGACGAGCCCCTTTCCAATCTCGACGCAAGGCTGCGGCTCCAGACAAGGGAAGAGATTCGCAGAATCCAGAAAGAAACACAGATTACCACGATTTTTGTCACCCATGACCAGGAAGAGGCCATGAGTATTTCCGATATGATTGTAGTCATGAAGGAAGGCGTTGTCCAGCAGATTGGAAAACCACAGGAAGTCTATGACAACCCGGCCAATCTGTTTGTCGCAAAGTTTCTCGGAACGCCTCCCATCAATGTTTTTGAAGGGCGGATTCAGGAAGAGCAATTATATATCGGTGAAGACGCCGTTCTGGAGGCAAAGGGCGTTTCCGAGCAAGCCGTCTATGTCGGCATAAGGCCGGAAGGTTTTCTTTTACAGGAAAACGGGCCTCTTCGCTGTGAGCTTAACGGAGTGGAAGTCATGGGGCGCGATATCAGCATCATATCCCGCAGTCAGGCCTCCCTGAATCCGACAGTACGCTCCATCATCGGGGCGGACAGTCAGATTGATACTTCCAGAAGCGATGTCAGATTTGCTCTCAATCCCCGCAAAGTATTCCTTTTCGACCACGAGACGGAAGAAAGGATGGCGTTTAATGATGAAAAAATTTAACGGCAGCGGCCTCAAAGCATGGCTGTATCTTTTACCCGCAATTCTCTTTCTCGGCGTTTTTATGGTATATCCGCTGATTGACGTGTTCGTTTATTCTTTTGAAGAAGGCTATAATTCCGCCTCCCAGACGTACTGGGGCGTCGGTTCTTATAACTATTCTTATGTACTCCACGACCCTTATTTTTTACAGGCCCTGAAAAATACCTTTATTCTGGTCATCATTACCGTTCCGCTTTCGACGGGCATCGCTCTGCTTATTTCTGCCGGGCTTTGCTCCATCAAGCCGCTGCGGAATCTGTTCCAGACCATTTATTTTCTTCCCTATGTGACAAATACGCTGGCG
>CAJTRL010000074.1 GCA_910578715.1 uncultured Lachnospiraceae bacterium
GAAAGCTGCTGTATTCGCTTTCATATTTTGTCATGTTTTGTCCTCCTGATTTTATTTTGGCAAGAATCGTAGGAAAGGGGTTTGAGGGTTCATGAATGGAAAAACAGCAATTTATCTGAGTTGGGTGGGAGTTTAGGCGGTGGAACATATACTACAAGATGGATTCCTTGTTATTATATAGTCGGTTTTGGAATGGTTGTTCTTATTCCCAAGTTAAAAAAAGGACAAAAACTTAATATTACATCGGTACGGGTTTACAACAATACTTCATGGACAAATGCTACTGCTTCAGTACCTGTTGATAATGGTTCTTTCTTTACAAGTTTGTTGTCTGGCAACTTTCAGGGATTTTCACTTGGGAATGTATTTTTGTGTGAAATATCATATGTTCTATCATGAACAACTATATAAAATATCGCACAGAATAAACACGGCATGTAGCGGTTTTATTACTGTAATGAACGGGGCAGATATTGCTTTGGCCGTTGAAAGTACAATCGCAAATGCCGTAAGTATTACATTTGTAAATACCTTTGTAGGAATTAGGAAAATATAGTCATATATATAATACCAGCACATTAATTGTTTGTACGCTTGCATAGGTATTGTACCTGATATGCACTGTACTGCCAGAAATCATACAGATTGGCCTTATAAAATAAGAACCATCAGTGTATTCTATAGTAGCAGACATTATAAAATTTGCATCGGGAATAATATAACTTGCTAAAACAGAATTAGCTGGAGCTGTTATTGAAATACTTTTATATTTTAATTTTATTCCTAATGCTTTTCCCAACTCAGATAAATTGCTGTTTTGCGCATCTATCTGGTCTTTCAGTACCTTAGCGGCGGTATGGTCTAAGGGGACGCCGGGCACTGTGGCGGTAAGGCTTGTCGATGTTTCCTGCCAGGTGCCGTCGCCCCGCAGATAGGCGTTGTGTTTTCCTTTTGCCGGAGCGGGAACGTTTCCGGCGGTGCCGGGGGCGTTTGCGGATGCGCCTGTCATGACAGACTGGGCGAGGGTTGTTAAATCGGGCTTGTTTTTGATGTAGGCGTCGGAAGCGGCGTCCGAAACATTCCAGTCCGCCTGGACATTAGCTTTTGCGCCGGGCTCAATTCCGCTTAATTTGGTTTTGTCTTCGGTGGTATAGTCGTTCGTGGACAGGCCTTTTCCGGCGGCCTTGTCCACTTTGTCGGAAACGGTGTTCCAGGTGGAAATCAGGGCGGCGGTGATGCCGTCCAGGATGGTTTTGTTGTCGTGTTTGTGTTTTTTGGCGCTGGCGTCTTCGTATTTTGCATGGTCTTCTTTGCTTAAAAGGCCGTCAACGAGGTTGGTCGCCTTTGTTTTCAGGGCATCCAGCAGGCTGTCGCGGTGTTCGTTCTGCTGTTCGATGCGCGCCAGCGCAGAGTCGAGGAGCTCTGCATTGGCGTTGAAAACGTTAACGGTGTATTTTTCGGTTTCTCCGGGTTTATGGAGTTTGAGATAGTTTGTGAATGTACTCATTTCGTCCTCCTTAAAAAATAAAAAGTATGTTCGCGCATGGGCGTTATCTGGGTTTTCCGGCAAGCATGGACAGTTCCCGGTGGGTATATTTGCTCAGGGAGCCATGCACGTATTCGGATAAAATCCGGTGAGTTCCGGCTTCTTTTATCAGCTTTTCATATAGCGGATAAAATTTATACATGGTAATTGTGGAAGTAAAGCCGGAAAAATCATGGGAAACGGAGGTGATGACGTATTGTTGCTCGGCGTCGGAGTCGCTCCGGCGGTAGGAGACTTTTTTGTTTACGTCGAGGAAGGGCAGAAGGGCGGTGGTGATGGTGATATTGTCCGTCAGTCTGCTGTTTTTCCAGTTTTCCCATCGGGCTCTGTCGGCGGCCAGGTCGTTGGAAGTGATGTTTTCATATTCGCTGCCTGTTTTAACGTCCAGTATCTCTCCGAGATTTTCCACGGTAAAAGGAGAATCGGGGATGACGGTCATATGGACGCATTCGCAGTTGTAAAAATGCTGAAAGTATTCTTTGGAATACAGCTCGTAGGTTTTTCCGTCGGAGCCTGTGACAAACCGGTCGCTTTTCCGGCCGTTTGTCAGTACGTCGAGGGCGTGGACCTGCCACTGGCCGAGCAGATAGGCTTTGATAATATCCTGTCCGTCGGTGCGGTTCTTTTTGATTTTGAAGGCGTATACGGTGCCTGGCTGCAGCTGGTTTGTTTTTATGGGGCTTTCGTCCGATTCGCTGTAAATGCCGACCGGGCCGAAATGATTGATATTGATTTGGGCTTTGGCCTGATTGGCCGCCGGGATTTTCAGGGCCAGAATGTCTCCGTTCGCGTAGTCGTCTTCGTAACCGTCGATGGTGGATGCGTAGACATTGCCGGCATAGGTGCAGTTCTCGCTGTAAAAATCGGTTTCGATGACTTTTCCCCATATTTCACAGATATTGCGGACGCCCGTCATATCGACGGAGGTATTTTCGGACAGCAGAACTTTTTGAAAAAAGGAGTTGTCGAGGTAAAGGGCGTCTTCGTAGCACATGGGTTTCAACTGGCAGATAAAAGCGTTGGTTTCCATATCAAAGAACATTTCATAGTTGGGGTAAAGGTCTCTGAAAGAGGTCAGGATGGAAAGGACGCTGCATCCGGCGGAAAATTCCAGGTCGGAGGGGATGGCGTTCCAGGTGATGTTTTCGTCCCGGTATTTCTGCCAGTCGTCGTTATAGTCGGGCATGGCTTTGTATTCGCCGATGTCGTCGATTCTGTGGCTGGTGATATGGGCCAGGTTTTCCAGGGTTTCGATGACGGCGTCGCGGATAATGTTATATCGTATAACTTCTCCGGTCGCCGCGTTTTCTTCATAGGCCGGGTAGCGCATGAGGAGGGCGCCGAGCTGGCCGTTTTTCGTGCCGTCCAGCTTTTTCATAAAATCGGCGCAGTTGACGGAGAGGCTGTCGGAAACAGCATCGTAAGTGCCGGAAGCGTTTTCATAAAGATATGTGCCGAGGGGGTAATACCGGTACTGTCCGGTCCGCCGGCTGAACAGTCCGATAAAGAGTCGTATGTCTTTGTTGAGCCAGAGCAGGCTGTTTTCGGTCAGCTTTATCTTTTCCCGGATTGTCGGCTGGACGACGAATCCGGCAGTACGCCGGATATCGGATTCGCCGTTTATTGACATACTGCCTCCGGTCAAATCGGATTCGAGGATTCCGATGATTTTCTGACCGGCGTCAAGCACTTCGATTTTTAATTTCATTGTCTGCGCGGCGGCTGACTGGGAGAGCACGAGTGCCAAATCTTCCTGTGTAATAATTTCTGCCATTATTCATCCCACCATTCTGCTTCAATTTTGGAAAATCCCAGATAGTACAGGTCGGATTCGGAGTTGACGTCTCCGATTTCCACCCAGTTCCAGGAAATTTCTCTGTCGTTATAGGTTCCGTTTGCGGTATCGGAAGGGCTGGGCGTGATTTGTACGAGCCAGAGCCTTCCGTCCGGCAGTTTCAGTATTTTCGGTATGCTGTCGCAGATAAAATCCATAAAATCCCGCTGGTATTTAATGCGCTGGTAGTCCTGTGTTTCCTGATAGGTAAATTCACAGGCGGTTTCATCCAGCGGAACAAAAGCGCCTTTACAGCTTCCCGTATCATAGTTGGCTTTGGTATTTCTGACGAAAACAGGGTATCGGCTGTTCAGCAGTTCGACGGTGGAAGAAGGGATATTGCGTGTCGTATCGCAGAAGCCGTCCGTGATTTCGGTTCCCCATACGATTCCGTCTTCAATCAGAAACATTTTCGTATATTTCGGGGTGGCAGAGGTGGTGGCGTAATCGCCTTCCATGCCGTAAAAAACAGGGACGAGGGCATATTCCATCGTCTGGCCGGAGGCCACAAAGTAATCGGGGTAGTTGATGACAAAGTCTTCAATGCTTCTGGTTTCTTTGACGGCGATGGTCTTCCATTTAAATCTCCCTTCCGGTCTGCTTTTTAAAATGATATGAGAGGTGGTTTCCAGGTTCCAGTCCACGTTTCCGGCATTGGTTGTATGGCTGAATTTTGCCCAGAGGACGGTATCAAAATCCCATTCTTCGGGGCAGTGTGCGGTTAATTCAAAATCTGCCGATTTGGAGATGTACAGGTCGTCGTAAATACCGTTTTTCAGTTCAACATAGTTAATATTTTCAAGGCCCGTGGGGGTGAGGGCGCATGCCAGTTCACCACCCGCGAAGCCGCTGCCACAAAAGAACATGCGCTTAATCGCCTCCAATCCATAAATCGTTTCGTATTGCGTCTGTCGGTTCCTCCTGTTTTAAAAAGGAGATGTAACTGTCTTTGTTTACGACTTCGGTCTCGCCGGGGGTATCGAGCCATACGTCGAGGTCGTCCATCAGTTGTCTGGGCGGCCGGTTCGTCCCGTACCAGAGGTTTCCCTGTGGAGAATATCCAAGTTCCTGAAATACTTTTAACTGGTAGATGTTGTTTTTGCGCCGGATGGCAATCGTCATCATGTCCGAATCGGTAAAAACCTGTTCATCGGAATAGAGAATGTAGTTGTTTAAGCCGTTTGGAACGGTCAGTTTGAAACGAAGCCTTCCCTCGTCGTAAATGCGGGAGCTCAATGTGAGTCCCAGGCCGTCGTTGTTCATTTTAAAAATGTCGGCGTTCTGCCAGAGGTTTGTGCCGCGAATCAAAACCGTATAATCGTCTTTGATAAGGAAGCCTTTGTCGTAATACAGTGTTTTGCCGCGGAGGTCAATCATGCCGTCTATGTATTCGAAAGTATCGGTTCCGTTGTACTGGATGATAACCAGATTCGTAGCGACCTGTACGCAGCCCTGTCCGGGGACGGGGGAGGCGTAGAGGCGGGCGTACTGGTTCGGATTTTCGAATCTGACGGTAATCTCCTGATACCCGGTGTCAAGTTCCATTCCGTTTACGGTTACGCCGACGCACCGGATGCGGTAGACCGTGTTATTGCTAAGGCCTCTGTAAGTATAACTGATAAAAAGGGCGTCGGTCTGTTCCGCACTGTCAAGCAGCAGTTTCCCGGAAGCATCGTATAGAGAAAAGCGGTATTTGCTGATATCTTCCCAGTCGGCGGAATAATAGTATATTTCCGCCGTAAAAGAGGAGCCCTCGACAATGCGGTTCTGCGGCAGATTGTGGAAATAGAAGTCCGGCGTCTGAAATACATGGAAAAGGACCTTGTCCGACAGGGCGGAGGGATTGCCTCCGATATCATAAGTCTGCGCCTGTATCGTATAGGTTTTGCCATTGGTCAGGGTATGGGCGGGAATGGTATGTTTCAGGGAAAAAGAAGAAACGGTGTCGTCCCAGATGACGGCGTTCGTTTCATAATCTCTTATGATAATCCGGTTGGAATGGGAACGGTTCCCGGTCCAGGAAAGAGAAATTTCGTAATCTTTATCAGCATCAAAAGGCTTGATTTTCTGAAGATAAGGTTTGGGCATTTTATCACCATCCTTTTCTGTATTTATAGTACGCCGCAGATATGAATGTTTCGGATATCGGCCAAAGGTTCTTTGACCCATACATGCTGCCCGGCGTGCAGCGAAAGGCCGGGAATCGCGCATTTTACCGTCCGTTCACAGCCTGTTTCGTCGAGAATAATATAACCTTTGGCGGTAACGTTTTTGATGACGGATTTGTAGGTGCGGTCTGCTTTGTAATTTTTCAGTTCCTGGTCGAAGGTTGTCTGAATCGACTTTATAAGTTCTGTTCGGAAATCCATAGTGTCTGTTCTCCTTTATACCGGCCGCGCCATGTTGCGGAGCGCGGCCTTTTTATGATAAAAATATCTGTCCGGCGGCGGACAATAAAAGTATGGTATCGTCAGGTTATCTGACAGTATTCTGCTGTTCCACATAGAGATGAAGTCCGCTAAACAGACGGTTCACTTCGGTACCCACCTGTGCGGCGACTTCCCGGCTCGTAACGCCGGGGCAGGTAATGCGTATGTCGCCGATGCGGATATTGGGCTGTATGTTTTTGTTATTGGTTATGATATTTGCGGCGGTAATATCCTTTACCATTTTTTCCATCAGTCTTGTATGGGTAATCATCGCGTTGCCGGAAAGGTATTCAAAACTTTCGTCCGCCTTCTGCAAAAGCGGTTCAAAGGTTTTGCGCAGTTCATAAGCCCGTTCTCCAGGGCCGATGGGACGAAGGAGAGAATCTTCTGTCGGTAAAAGGAGCGGTTCCGCATCGGTTTCGGCGGCAATGTGGGTTGGTTCGGGCGAAAATGCAGATATTTCCGGCTCCGCATTGGCGGCGGGCATGATGTAGGATGCTGCGGCTTCGTCGGCGGGCATGGCGTAGGCGGCCACCGCCTCGACGGCCGCGTCGGCAGACTGGGCGGACAGGCCGCCTGGAAGCGGCGTGTCGAGCGACGCGCTGTTGGAAAAATTATATGAGCCCGCCTTGATTTTGGATGAAACGGAACCGCCGATGGCGCCGGGAAGTTCACCGTTCATTTCGACATTGATTTTGATGGTGCATTCGAAGGTTTCGCCATCGATATCGTGCAGCCCCCTGAGCATGTCATGCACATGCTTTTCCGCCTGTCCGATGACGTTCGAAAGCTGTCTGAACCGTCCGGTGACGCCTTCGCCGTCGGGCTCGCCCAGGATTGTTTCTGTCGTCTCGCCGAGCTTGTTGATGGAACCAATCAGTCCTTTGCCGTTTTCATCCGCTCCGTTATCCTTTATGTCGGCTGTCGGTGTGCCGGAGGCTTCCTCTGTATCGCCTCCGACGGCGGCGGTCACATCGGTTACGGCGTCTTCCAATTGTCCGAATTTGCCAATCGCGCCGTCTCCGCCGTTTGCGGATTCGGCGCCTCCCTGACCGCCGGAGCCGAGAGCGTCGTCGGTGGCTTCTTTCAGGCTGCCCATTGCGCCGACCAGTCCGCCTGTACCGGCGCCGTTGCCTGTGTCAGTGCCGTCCGCCCCCTGTCCGCCGCCGTTGCCGCCTCCGCCCGTCAGGGCGTTTGTGACGGCGCCGATGGCGTCCGATACGGGGGAAATGGCCTCGCCAAGTCCGTTAAGGCCGTCAATGTATTGCTGTGTGGCTTCCAGATAGGAACCGAGCGCTTCTACATTGATTCCGGCGGCGGTGGAAAGGCCGAAGAGCATTGTGTCGTTATCGCGGTAGATATCGGCGAGGAGGCCGACATATTCTTCTTTGAATCTGGCAAAGGCTTCTCCGGACATATTCAGGATATCGCCTGTGGAGATGCCGAGCTGTTCCAGCGTGGCGGTCAGTTTGGCCTGTTCTTCGATTTCGCCCAGCTCCTCCCAGCGGGATTTATAATCTTCCATGCCCTGAATGATAGTGTCCCAATACTGCTCCGTTTCGGCTATCATCCGGTCATACTGCTTGTTAATCTGGTCAATCTGGACGTCCAGCTGGTCTATCTGTTCATTGATAGATTCTTTTCGTTCTTCCAGCAGGTCGATTTCTTTTTCGACGAGCTTTATCTGCTCTTCCTTACCGGCAATCTCGATTTCCAGTTCCGCGTCTTCCACGGCCTGCCTTGCGTCGCGGGCCCCGTCCGTGTCCTGTACATAGTGCATGCCTTTGTCGGCACTGTACTGCAGAATGGTGCGCTGGTTCATCATGCGCTCTAATTCGTATTTGGATTTTTCCAGGTCGATTTCGCGTTTCCGCTGCTCGTTCGCATCTTTGATGGCGTCGATTTCCTCGTTGATGCCGTCGATGATTTTCTCTTTGGCTTCAATCTGCCCGTCAATCAGTTTAATCTGTTCTTCGTACTGTTCTTTCTGCGCTTCCAGAACCTCAATTCTCGCGTCGCGTTCCGCTTCGAGCGAATCCACGGCGGCGGATTTCTGGTCCTCGTATGAGCCGATTTGTTTGTCGAGCATGGAGGTGATTCCGGAAAGGGCTGATTCGTAGAGGGATTTCATGCCCTGTAAGTATTCGTGCTCATATTTGGCGTATTCTTCGGCATATTTCTTTTTATCGCGGTAGTACCGCTGATAGAGTCTGCGGAACTCGTCCAGGTATGCTTTTTCGGTAATTGTGCCGCGGTCGCGGAGGGTTTTTAAGTCTTCCAGTTCTTTTTCAAAGGCGTCAGCATAGGCGTCTCCGGCGGCCTGTCCGGCGGCTCTGGCGGCGGAGGTTCCTTTGGCGCCGAGCTGGACTCCCGGTACCGTAACGGAATCTTTGGATTCCTCATTTGCAATCGCTTCCAGTTCGCCTTTTATTCTGTCAACTTCCGCAAGCGCTTCTTCGCGTAACAGACGGTTACCGTCATAGATACCGCTTTCAAACCCGTTATAGATATCCTTTAACTGTATCAGCAGCTGGATAGCCCGCGATGTTTTGTCGGCGTCACCAGCCAGGGCAATCAGTTTTTCGCAGTCGGCGGAAGTATCAAGGGTAAGTGCCTGTTCTGCAATTTTTGCATCATACAGCTGCAGAATAAGACCGGCCGTAAGTTCCGAATAGTTTCCTTCGGCAATCAATGCTTCAATTTCATCCTGTGTGGCGTCTCCGGACATCAGACTTGACTGCGCCAGCGCTTCTTTTGCTTCATTGAGAGACTGGGCATAAGAGATGATTTCTTCATAATTTTCCAGGCCCATGGCTTCCAGCTGTGTCGCATAGTATTCCTTGTTTTCCTCCGTAAGCTGAGCGAGGAAATCGCTGCTGTTTATCCATTCACTGGCAAGCGCACTGGCGGCTTCTTCACATTCATTATAGGAAGAGGCGGTACTTCCTAAAGCAGTCTGAAATCTGTCCCATGACTCCAGACCGCGCACTTCGGCATCAAAACCCGAAAGGATATCGGCACTGACAAAACCTTCGGTCTGTTTGGTCTCAAGCGCTTCACTGATGGAAGAAATCTGGTCTGTCATGGAAGATAACTGCTGGGATTCATCGGCCAGCCTGTTAATTTTGAAAACTGCTTCGTCGGCGGATATGCCGAGGTTTTTGAAGTAACCTGTGGAGTCGGCGTTTTGGAATGTTTCGACAGTCAGGCGGCCCTGATTGGCGAGTTCGAGGAGGGTATTGCCGAGTGCTCTGACGGCTTCGTCTTCGGAGGTGAAGGAGTCGGCCCAGGCTTGGGGGAAGGGGGCGGGGGAAGTATTGCTGAATGTGTCACTTTTTATATTGTCTTGTACAATTCCCAATTCGACTAAGAGGTCAATAAGTTTCTGTACTTCATCAGCTGATTTATCAGTACATATGCCGTACTCAATAGCCTTATCAATAAGTGAATTAAAAGATTCTTCTCCTTCTTGAACGCCTTCTGTATTTACCATATTAAGCAGGTCTGTAGCGGTGTACTTTTCGCCAATTTCTTTGGCTGTATCATCCAATCCCTTTATATTTGCCTCTAAGTCAAATTCAAATGCCCATTTTGAAAATTCTGCTTGTAATTCAGGATATAAAGATTCAAAATATTTCTTGATGTTTTCATCAGAATCAGAAGCTATAATTGCATCATTTATGGAATCCATAAATTCCTGTTTTGCTTTTTTAACTTCTTCTTTATTACCAGAGTTTTGAGCGGATTCCAATTCTGCACGTTTTTGAAGAATATTTGCATATTCATCTGAGTATTCAGAGTCATATTTGATTAATCCTTCAATGTAAGTCTTGTATGTATCTTGGTGTTTCTCTAATCCATTATCAAGAATATTTATCGCTTCATTGATGCTATCTATAGCTTCTTTTCGGTATTCATCCCACATTTTACTGGGAATTTCTTCCCTGTAAAAAATTTCTTCAGAAATATCAGCATAGTCTTGTCGGATATTTTCTAACTGAGTTTTAAGTTCGTCTGGTGCACCAGTGATACTAAATATGGAAAATGTCTTATCAAGATTATATTTAGCCTGTATTGTTTCATCTATTTCTTTCTGAATTGCCTGTAACTCATCGCTAAGATTTGCATTTTGCATATCCAAAAATGAAATAGTCAATTTGGATTCCATAAAATCTATTGCCTGGTCCAATCCGGATTTTCCGCCTGGCAACAGCTTATTCCAAAATGTCTGTTCATCAGCTTTTGCCATCCAGTCTCTATATGCTTTCTCATTTAAATTATCTAAAGCATCTACCTGACCCTTTACAGCTTCGGTTACGGACTCGATAGCACCTTTTTCAGTGCCAAACTTTTCAATCAGTTCATTTTGAATAGTCATTAACTCTGTACGCCTAGCCTTGGTTTCTTCATAAGACAAGTTTCCAGATTTTAATTCCTCATGTAGTTCGGATAATCTCTGCTTGTAATCAGCAATGGAATCAAGTTCACTCTTATAAGTTTCTGTAGCCTCTTTTGCCGCTTGAACAGCATTATCTTGTGCCTGTGCCAGTCTTGATATGACTTTTGTTATTGCAGTAATAATGAGCATAAAACCAATATTAGCCATTACATTCATAGCAACACCAAGAGCTTTTGTTGACCCGGAAGCCGTATTCATCGCTTTGGATATATCTTGTATATTCTTTTTGCCTGTTACAAGGTCATTGCCCATTCTCTTAGCAGTAATGCTGCATCCTGTCATGTTTTCGTTCCAGGCTTTAGTAATACGCTGGCTTTTGGTAAGTCCGTCATTCGAAATTTTGATTGCCGAATTAAATTTCTGTAATGCCTGATAATCAGTTTTTGAAATAGAAGTCTGAAATAAACTATTTTTAAATCCTAATCCATTTGAAAAATCCTTCTTAATATCTTGAAATGATTTCTTAAATAAACCGAATTGTTCAGTCATTTTTTTGGCATCTGCATTTAGTGTCCTGAATATCGTACTATAATTTATGGCTTGTGGAGAACCATGATTTATGACTTGTGGAGAATCCCTTATATACTTTTTGACAGAACAATGGTATAATTAACCTATCATTTCAAATACGAGGAGAGACTTATGAAATTAGATAAAAGGTCTAAAATATTTTTAATCATATTCTTTTCAATAATTCTGATTCCGGTTATTATTGTTGGTGGAATTAATTATGTAAAGGAACAGAAGTTAAAAAATAAAATCGAAAATAGCATAACTACAAGAACTTTAACGCTCAATAATATTTCAACAGCAATTACTTTAGATGAACTTCTTAAAATAGAAACTTCTAAGGAATATACAATTGAAGAACGTGAATTAAAGTTTGATAATGATTCAAATAAAAAAGATTTTGATATTGAATATACAAACACCTCATTTTATGGTTCTCATTGTATTATGAAATATCGATTTGTTGATGAAAAACTAAAATTTATTGCATTTGATATAGACACTTCTCATTGGATGCCAAAAAACATATATGAAGAACTTGTCAAATTAAATGGCGAACCTGATGAAACCGATGTAGAACCTGACGATAAATATCATTATGATACATATGTCTGGTATGGTAAAAATGGTACATTAATAATGGTTGAAGATAAATCTTCAAGGAGCATAGATGTATCTTTTGAATTAGAAGGGCAGTAGTATTTTATGCAATTGTAAGTATTTTCATATATGTTAGTAAGCGTTTTTCCTTTCTTTTAATTCAATAAAAGGAATGTATGTAAAGTATTAAATGATATTACTTCGTTCTTTTTTTTAGATAACATAACTCAAATATTTTTCCACAATACATGAATCCATAATCTTTTCAGGGATTATCCTGTCATGCCAGGCAGTACCGAGCGCATATTCAGCAGGCATCGTTTCATATAACCTGCTGTGGAAATTGTCGCTTCTGTGAGGGCTTCTCTTAAAAAGAGCTGTCCCTGCGGATGAAAGGAGCGTCACGTTGTTACGAACCTGGTTATGTCACCATAACAGGAGAGTAGTGATACACTGCCATTACGCAGCCGTTGTACCTTCGTTCCCGCATATTATTCCAATTATTTATTTACCCTGTGTATTTCACATTCGGCCGCATGAAAACTCCGGTATCCCGGAGAACACATGCGGCTGTCGGCTGTTAAAAACAAAAGTGTGGGGGAATACATTTTATCCCTACCGACGTTTTTTAATCCGGCGAACAGACCGGCTCCGACGCCGAGGCTGCCGAGAGAGCCGAGCTTATCCGTGATTTTGTTGATGACGGAAAGAAAACCGTCCAGCTGGTTTGTGATGGCAGTCATGACATCGGAACTCAGGATGTTGTGGACGGTGTCCTGCCATGTGTTGGAGAGGCGGTTTAAGGAGCCTTCCCAGTTTCCGGCGTACTGCCCGGCTGTTTCGGCGGCGCTTCCCATGCCGGATTCGTACAGGTCAAGCATTTTTTCAAAAGAAGACCAGTTGTCCAGCATTGCGGAGAGGGCGTCGGCATGTTCCGTGCCGCCGATGCCGGAGAGGATGTCCGTGCGGAGGACACTGTCTGCCGGAAGCGCGTCCAGCGCAGAGGCCAGCTCTTCCAGTAACCGAACTGGAGTCTTTAAGGATTCGGAGCCGTTTACGATTTCGGACATGGAAATGTGGAGGGCGTCAAGAGCATCCGTTACCGCCCGATTGTCCGCATCCTGTAAACTGGTGAACAGGTCCCGGAGGGTCCGGCCGATTTCGGTTCCTGATTCGTCTGTGGCGGATGCCGCCAGCGCGATGAGGGACGACAGTTCGCTCATTTTCACGCCGGACTGGGAAGCGGCGGAAGCGGCCTGTGTGACAGCCTGCGCCATATCGAGCATGGTGACGGAAGCATTTTCCGCGATGTTGTTCTGGCCGTCCAGTATCTGGGAGAGTTCTTCTGCATTTCCCTTTAAATCATAGGCCGCGTTTCCGGCGATGAGATAGCTGTCTGCAACGGAAGCGTCCAGCCCCCCTGCGGTCTGAGCCAGCATGGAAAGTTCGGCCATCTGTGCGGCATTCCGCTGTCCGGCCTGATACATTTCCCGGACGCCTTTCAGGTATTCGTCCGCGCTTTTTCCATATTTTTGCGCGATATCGAAAGCGGAATCTCCGAGTTCTTTCAGCTGTGCGTCAGTCAGGCCGGAGGCATGGCTGATTTCGGTCAGGATGTCGTCGAGTTTTTTCAGTTCGCCTACGGCTTCTTTTACTTTTTTGGACATGGAGCCGGAGTCGAATTTGATGAAGTTCTGGTTGGACATATGGGGTATCATTCCTTTCTTGAGAGTTGTTTATATAGAATCAGGGCAGGCATTGAAAGCTGCCCTGAAAAACCCTGTGGTAACAGTAGTGCACGATGCCCTGCCGGGTTTTGGAAGGGCGCTTTTGCAGAGCGGCCTGCATAAAATGTTCTGAAAGTGGTTCTGTGGGAACATGGAAAGAACAGCTTATGCAGTCTGCCCTGAAAAAGGCAAAAAAGCGTATGGTTTCATACGCTTTTAGAAATAACACTCATAGAGGGGGGTATTCTGCTGTTGAATTGTCTGGTGCGGCTGGTTATGAGGGCTGTAGGATTTTTGATTTCAATGCCTTTAATTCGTCAAGGGATAGTGTGGGTATACATAAAGATATTTCTTCAAGTGATAATTTTCCCATTTTAATCATATTTTCCGCTGTTTCTATGGAATTTTTCTTTGTAGCTTCCTTTGTAGCTTTCTCTGCAGCTTCCTTTGCAGCTTCATACCGCTCACTCCTGATATATGACTTCATAATCTCTTCATCATCAAATAAACTCATCATAATAGATACGACCTCCCTTTCTCTGTCATGCAGATAATCTTTTAACACATCCCTGTCCTTGCAGATGCGGATTGTTTCCGTGACGGCTTTTCTTGTTCTGCCGTACAGTTTCATCTGTTCATTATATACTTTGCAGAAAATAATATACTGGTTGATGATGTCGTCTGTATCATTTTCGCAAATCACCCTGACTTTTACATCAACAGCAGTATCGTCACCACCAAAAAATTCCTCTGACAGGGATATCATATCGGGAATGTCTTTCCTGTCTCCTGTGTAAATGACATACAATTCAGGCTCTGGCATTTTGACTTTTCTGTGCGTGTACAGGTTCTGGTTCGTGCGCTCAAAGTAATCATGATAGGTCTGCGCGAGATACAGCAAAGCCCTGACAATGATATTTTCCGTCCACAGCGACTGCGCTTCCAGGAGAATCACAAATCTGTCCCCGGAAAGGAAGCCGAGGTCATTATAAATGCCGTCCGTCAGAACATTTTTGATGGTAATGTCTGTCAGGTCATTTTCGGTGGCCGTGATATCTTCCGGGTGGAGCGTCCGGTATAACTGCAGGAGATATTTTTTGATTTTAAATAAATCGGAGAAGACACTGTCTTTAATGGTGTATTTGGCGATGATTTCCTCTTTGGGAAGAAAACATTCTGCATTGTCCGGCATGTGTACCACCTCGTTTCTGAAAAAGCAGTAGTAGAAAATATATTGAAAGTATTTCGTATATAATTAATTATACAAATAAAGACTCTTGTTTACAATAAAATTTGTATGAAATTTTCTTATCGAAAAAATTTTTTTCAAGCCCTATAAGTATTCGTGCTCATATTTGGCGTATTCTTCTTCGGAATATTCTTTTTAGTGCGGTAGTACCGCTGATAGAGCTTGTGGAACTCGTAAGATTTGTTTTTGCGGAAGAGCGGCTTGCATAAAATGTTCTGAAAGCGGTTCTGTGGGAACATGGAAAGAACAGCTTATGCAGTCTGCCCTGTAAATGCAAAAAAGCGTATGGTTTCATACGCTTTTAGAAATGACACTCTTAGAGGGTGTTATTCTGCTGTTGAATTGTCTGGTGCGGCTGGTTATGAGGGCTGCATGATTTCAGTTTGCAAATCTCTGATAAAATCCAGAGGCAATTCTGTGCAGTCCGCGATTTCTTCCAATGTCATTTTTTGAGCTTTAATCATACGGACAGCTATTTCTTTTACCGTATTTTGTTCTGCTTCATACCGTTCGCTTCTGATATAGGAACGAATAACCTCTTCTTCATCAAATAAATTCATCATGATTGTTATCCTTATTGTCAAATCATTTTCAATAATTTATTTTTTTCAGCATCAAATTCATCATCACTTAACAAACCGGCTTCTTTCATAATTTTTAACTTTTCCACTTTCTTTTTAAAATCGGTTATGGAATCGGAGCCTTGTTTATCTTCTAATTGTTGATGCGCCGTTTCGGATGGGGCTTGTAATAATGCTCTTTCTCCTAACGATTTAGCTGCTTGACTGACTGCCGCCTTTTTTTCCAGTTCTAATACAATAGTATATTTTTTCTCTGGAAGATGTGTCTGAAGGAAATTGTATATATCGTTGGGCAGTTCAATATCTATATATTGTTTTTTGATATCAGAGTAAAAATTCAGCATTACATTTCGTGAATCAATCTGTTTGGTGTCAGAATCAATTGAAAAGTTTGTTTGAATATTTTCTGATTGTGAAGGTTTATAGGATAATAGCGCTCCTGCAGCCATTCCCATCATTCCAAAAAGAAGGCCGCCGCCCGCAGTTGCAAGTTTTGAAAAATTTCCGGCGGTTACGCTTCCGCCATAACTTGAATAATTACCATGAATCTCGGATACATAATGGATATTACCCGCTTTTTCATAATAGTGAATTTTATCAAAAGGGATAACGCCGTTATGTTCTTCTTTGGCGTCACCATCAATTTTTAAAAAATGAAGTGATTTGTTTTCATCGATATATATTAAGGCAATTTTATTTTTATCTTTGTATAATTCATATTGTGGAGTAGAATTTTTAATATGAAAGTTGAAGCAGTCAAGATAAAATTTTGCAGATTCCGCTTCTTTATATTCGCGTTGTGCTTTCTCATGTTCTTCTCTTTGTTGTTGGAGCAGAATTGTTTGAAGTTCTTTTTCATGAATCTCTTTCTGAATATCAGATAATAAATGAACCCATTTGGCGGGTTCTGTTATTGCTGGCAAAAATATTTTGGATTTGTTTTTATCCGTGGTAATAGAGTCGCCAGCGTATTCGATGGAAATTCCTGTAATTCCATCAATAGTCTCGTTATAAATATTGCGAATTTGAAGAAACGGGATAGAATATAAATCGCTTTCGGCAGCCAAATCTGTTCCAATGAAAGCAAATCCGGAGCCCTCAATATGGGAAGGATATACATATAACTTGACAGGAAATTTTTTACCTAATAACCCTTTTTTATATTCCCCGCTATAATAATCCACTATTTGTTCAAAACGCTCTTTTTCTGGTATCATTGATTATCCCATTTGCTATTTTGTATTCTAAAATTATAAATAGCAATCCCTTTCATGAATTGTAAAACTAACTATATAAATTATAAATAGTTTAACAGAATTTGTCCATGAAAACATGTATGACCTCCATGACTTTGCAGAAAAAATATACTGGTTCGTGCGCTCGAAGTAATCATGATAGGTCTGCGCGAGATACAGTAAAGCCCTGACAATGATATTTTCCGTCCACAGCGACTGCGCTTTCAAAAGAATCACAAATCCGTCCCAGGAAAGGAAGTCTGGGTCATTATAAATGCCGTCCGTCAGAACATTTACATTGTCCTTTATGTTGTATTTGGCGATGATTTCCTTTTTGGGAAGTAACCGTCCGGTATCACCCGGCATGTATACTACCTCATTTCTGAAAAAGTCTGAACTATCATATAGAGTTCACCTTTTATTCTGTCAAGTTCTGCAAACGTTTCTTTGCGTAACAGTAGGTTATTTTGCATCTAAACAATATAAAAATCCTCCAAACGTTGTTCAAATGTTATGACTATCCTGTTATGATGTGTTATACTTATAAAAATATATACTATATAGATGTATAATTAAAACAATATACGAAGTACATAACGTAGAGTTATGCGTATTTAATGCGAGTTGCACATATTTATATTAGTCAATGAAGGAGTGTACATATAGTTGAAGAAAATGATTGCCAAAAGTTCTGTTATACTATCAATAATATTGATTATTTTATCAATATGCGGAATGTCTAGATC
>CAJTRL010000075.1 GCA_910578715.1 uncultured Lachnospiraceae bacterium
AACAGGCTTTTCGTATCTTGGAAGGCAAATACACTTGCATGTCGGCGAAAGTGATTTCTATATGGATTTGCTTTTTTATCATGTCCGCCTTCATTGCTATGTTGTCGTGGAACTGAAAACAGAAAAATTCAAGCCAGAATTTGCAGGTAAATTAAATTTCTATGTCACGGCTGTCAATAAACAGATGAAAACAGAAAAGGATAATCCGACAATTGGTATACTTATATGTAAGGATAAAGATGATGTTGTTGCCGAGTATGCACTCGATGATATTTCACAGCCAATCGGAATTGCAGAATATGAATTGACAAAGGTGCTTCGTGAGGAATTTAAAAGCAGTTTGCCGACAGTAGAGGAAATAGAAAGTGAACTCTCCGAATAAATTGGCTTACGGCTTGTAAGCCGATTTGCAGTTTAAATAATTAAGAGGATTTATTTCCAGAATGTTATATAACCTTTGATGAAACGAGAAATAGGATTTATGAATCAGACCCGATGGTAAACGATGTTTGTGCAGAGTGTAATAATAAACGGATTTCATATATTGATAGCTATGCCAAGGATTTCATAGCGAGATATTTTATTCAGACTTATAGCGAAAATGATGGGGTAGAAATTCATTTTTTTACTCAAACAGTACGATAAGAAACATAAACTATGAAACAGGACACATTACTTTAAATGAGATATAGAAAAAGAAAATTTTCCAGATTTAGAAATTTCATATGTATTTAGATTTAATAGTGTACAGTTTTTATTTCTTTGTTGGGATAAAGAATCAAATAAAATTGAACAAAATCGTACCGTTTTGCAATACCAAGATACATATTATTTTATGAATGAGAATGAAACAAAAGCAGTGTCGCCCTCGTACCCTTCGCTTCTTTATGTGAAGGGTACAAAGGCTTGCGCTTTTAATGTACAGAGAGAAAATATTTCCTACTAGAGACCGTATCTCTACTGATTCACAACTGCGTACAACTCCGCCGGGTTTACGAGCCCGTTGTCGATGGCTCTGGTGCGGAGCAAAATATAGAGTCCGGCGTTGGTATGCGACTGATATGGCGTAACATAGAGCACTGCCAGAATCATACAGGTAAAAATGCTAATCAGGTACCAGCCGATGAAAGATAAATCCAGCACAAAGGCATTCCATTTTTCGCCGTCCATCATGGAAGTGCTGAGCTCAAGCGCGCGGCGGTAATCCATTTCCGGATTTTCTGCCAGCAGATAAGGAACCATCCGGTACTGGTAAGACTTATAAATGCCGGGGATGACGAAGAGCAGCGACCACAGGCTGATAAACAGGTTCATCATGAAAATCGTTTTGCATACGTTTCCATAGCGCCCGCTTTTGAAACAAAATCCGACCTGTTCCACGCGGGAAGGCCTGATTCTGGAAGAAAGAAAAAAGTGCGAGCTGCCCACCGAGAGAGGATTGGTCAGAAAAATCTTTACCAGAATCGTCAGGATGGAAGCTATGCTCATCGGAACCGTAATAGCCAGCAGCTGCCCCAATGAAAGTCTGCTGAAATTAATATCGTTGAAGCGCACGGTAAAATTTCCGATATTGCCGGCAACAGTAAGAATCAGGCATACCAGAATGGAGTTGCCAAAGCAGTTTTTAAGCGTTATACTCGCGTCAGTTTTTAAAGATTCTCTGGACCACATGAAAGTTTCTCCTTTTATCGTTATTTGATTGTAATAATTCCGCCTCCGCCCGGACAGAGCATCGTTCTCTGACGGAGGCCCTTGAAAAACGTCGGTACTTGGCGAAAAGGCAGCTTGCTGCTTTTGAGCCTAGTACCGCTACGATTTTTCACGGAGCGAAAGCGTGCCTCCAAAGAGAACGATGCTCTGTCCGGGCGGAGGCGGAATTATTAAATTTGATTTATAGTATAGCATAAAGGGGCTTTTCATTCAACAATCCGTGATGTAAAATAACAAATGCAGAATAACAAGGGAGAGGTCTGTATATGGCGAAGAAAAGAAGAAAAAAGAAAAAAGGCATCGGAAAAATCATCTTATTAAGTCTGGTTATCGCGGCATGTCTTGTGTGTATTTTTATGCTGGGCAAAGGTTACTTTGTGGACAGCATTAAGGATAAAGTGACGGAAAAGGTAGTGGAACAGGCGGCGCAGCAGGTTATCGAGAAAGCGCTTGAAAGCGCGGGAGAGCCCCAGGCGGCTGAGAAGGCGAAAGAAATCGTGGCGAATATGGACGAGGAAGACAAGGAACAGGCTCAGGAAATCATCGGCAAGTATGCGAACAGCCAGACCATTTCCGACTGCATGGAGATTGTGGGAGACGGCATCAATGAGGAATCCCTCGAAGAAGTCCAGCAATATCTGGAGCAGAGTGTATCGGAAGAGGATATGAATAAATTACAGGAGCTTTATCAGAAATATGGGGCGGAACTGCAGTAATATGGTGAAAATTTTTCACAGGATTACCGTGAAAATACTGCCGCCGCCCTCAGCGTCCGTTACCTGGATGCTCCCGCCGTGGGCTTTTACAATTTCATAGGCAATGGAAAGGCCAAGCCCGAAGTGCTCTTTTGTGCTCCGGGCTTTTTCTACCCGGTAAAAACGGTCGAAAATTTTCTTTTTATCTTCATCGGAAATGCCGATACCGTTGTCTTTAACGGAAAGATAGAAATGCTCCTTTTTATAAGAAAGGGAAAGCGCTATTCTGCCGTGTTCCGGGGTATAGCTGATGGCATTATGCAAAAGGATAGAGATGACCTGGCTGATGCGTTCCGGGTCTGCGGAGCATGGCGGAAGCGCTTTGTCCGGAAGGCTGATGGAGAGCGTAATGGATTTGTCTCTTGCCAGGGGGTCAAAGGCCTCATAGGAGTTCATCAGAAGCGTGTCCAGCTCGATGGGTTTCGGGCGTACGGCGAAGCGTTGGTTATCGGAACCGGACAGGGTAAGCATATCGTTGACGAGAGAAGACATGCGGAGCCCTTCCTGATGAATAGTCTTTAAAAAGCCCTCCTGTTTTTGGACGGGGGCGTTTTTGCAGCATTCGGCAGCCGACAGGATAACGGCGAGCGGCGTGCGCAGTTCATGGGACGCGGAAGCGACAAACTGCACCTGTTTTTGGTGGTTTTCCATGATGGGCTTTAAAAGAAGCCCGGTGAAGAGCCAGGAAAAAACGGTCAGCGCCAGTATAGCGGCCAAATCAATTAAAATGAAATGAAAGCGCTGTTCCAGAATCTGTTTTTCCAGCGTCTGTAAGGAGGAAAGAACGATGATTTCCAGCGATGAGGCATTCTGCCCCATATTGATGACGCTTCCGAAGTATTCCACGTCCGTGGACTGGGAAACGAATCTAAATTCAGAATGGAAAGAAGCATAGGAGGAATTTCTTTCGGAGGAAGCGTCCACCTCAATAATACGCTCGTACGCATTCCGGCATTCATCCAGAAGAAGGCTTCTTGAGGAGTTTTCCGGGGTGTCGTTTAACTGATTATAAAGAAAAGGAACGCCGCCGTCCAGCACATAAAAAAGATAATTGCCCTGGGCTTCCATTTTGGAAAGCCATTCCATGGAAATAACGGACTGCTGTTCTAAATTGGTCGTAATGGTATTGATATCGTTTTGAAAGGACTGGAACTGATTCCGGTAAAGCCCCGTTTCTGAAACGTAGAGATAACAGAGGGACATGATAATCATAATGACGGCGGTAATCCCGGCGCAGAGCAGAGTAAGCCGTATGTGAACTTTCCTGAACATGAATTATTTCTCCTGAAGGCTGTAACCGATACCGCGTATCGTTTTAATCTGCAGACGGCTTCCGGTTATTTGCAAACGTCTCCGCAAAAAATGGATATAATTATCGAGATTTCCCTCTTCCACATCGCTTTCCGGGCCCCAGACTTTCAAAAGAAGCGTCTGACGCGGCAGTGTCTGTCCTTTGGAGCGCAGAAAAGTTTCCAGAAGGGCGGCCTCTCTCTTGGAAAGGGTACAGCTGCCGGAAGGGCCTTTCAGAATACCTTCCGAAGCCTGCCAGGTAACATCTGAAACGCTCAGCAGTTCGGAGTTTGTCAGCGTATGGGGGCGTCTTGCCACACAGCGGATTCTGGCAAGAAGCTCCTCGAAGGCAAAGGGCTTAACCAGATAGTCGTCGGCGCCCAGGTCAAGGCCGGTTACCTTGTCGGACAGCGTGCCGAGCGCCGTAATCAGGATGACGGGCGTCACAATCCCTTTTTTTCTTAAAGAAGTCAGGATATCCGTTCCCTCTAAATGCGGAAGCATCCGGTCTAACAGGATGATATCGTAAATATTTTGTTCCCCGTAAAAAAGAGCTTCTTCCCCGTCAAAACAGGAATCTACCGTAAAACCTTCCGTTTCCAGCTGATAAGTAAGCGTATTGTTCAGTTGTTTGTCGTCTTCTGCAAGCAAAATTCTCATTTCTGTAATAACCGTACCTTTCTTTCGGTCTGCTGGGGACTCTTTTCCTTATAATATCATATTCCAGACGATTGCGAAACGTATTCTTCCAGGACAGCGGTTATAAAGAATGCGTTTCACTATTTCCTATATCACATTTTATTTTAGCAATGAAATCTTTAATTATTCTCTAAAAATATTTCGTTAAAAATTTTATTTTTTAGAGATGATTTAGAGACAGGACTGTTATGCTGTTACCGTCAAAACGGTAATGAGAAGGGAGGAATAGAGTTTTCAAGAAATTTTTAAGATTTTAGAGATTCCTTAGAGATTAACTTGTTATCATGTAACATGGAGAGGAGTAAGGCATGTCACAAAAAAGAAAACTGAAAAAACAAATAGCGGCGGCCATGCTGGCCTTTTCCGCGCTGGCGTTCGCGCTTTCGGGATGCGGGAATCATTTCGCAGACGATAACAGAAATACGAATACGGTTTCATCGGTCAGCCGGAGCGAGTCCGATGCGGACGGCGCGCAGCAGCCGGAAAGCACGGCGATGGGACGGTATGTGGAAGAAATCATCGACTTGTCGGACCGGATTGGTTATGCCAGCCATATTTTCCGACTGGAAAACGGCAGTCTGCTCATAACAGACGATGTAAACGATTTTCAGATTTCTATGGATAACGGAGCGACATGGGAAGCGGACGAAAGCGCGCGAAGCTGGAAGGCCGCTCTACCGGAAGGGGATTCTATCGTCAATCTGGCGGTGGGGGCCGATAATACGACGGCGGTCATTTATGATGCCGGGCAGAACGACCCAGCGGAGGAAGAAAAAAATCCCTTTGAGGTTCATAATGAATTGATGCTGGTCAGGCCGGACGGCACACAGATTCCGGTTGAACTTTCCATGACAGAAGAGGACGAAAATCCCCGCATGGTATGGATATCGGACAAGGGCAGAATTTTTATCAGCACCTATGGGCCGAATCTATATGAGGTAAAAGAGGACGGCAGCAGCGAACTGTTCCTGACGCTGGAATCGGCGCCCATGTTGATACAGTTCCAGAATAACCTGATGATACTGGACGGATGGAATTATGGAGAACTGCTGATTTACGATATGGAAAAGCAGGAATATATCGAGGATGAAGTGCTGCGCAGTTTTGTGAGGGAAAATTATCCGCACAGGACTAATGGCGGCGGCAGTTTTTACGATTTGTATTTTTTCATGGGAGAGGAAAACATCCTGTATCTTGCGGGGGAAAAAGGACTGCACCGACATGTGATAGGAGGCAATGCCATCGAACAGGTAATCGACGGCAATCTCAGTGTTTTTAACAATCCGTCCTTTACGCTGCGAGGAATGCTGGCGCTGGATGACTGTCAGTTTATCGCGCTGTTTAACGGCGGAACGGCGGTCCGGTTTACATACGACCCGGATATCCCGACGGTTCCCAGTGAAAAACTGAAAGTATACAGCCTGAAAGAGAACAACACGGTCAGACAGGCGGTTACGATGTATCAGATGGCTTATCCGGAAGTTTATATCGAGTACGAAATCGGTATGGAGGAGGGAAGTTCCGTTACAAGGGAAGACGCTTTAAAAAGCCTGAATACCAAAATGATGGCGGGGGACGGGCCGGACGTTTTGATACTGGACAATATGCCGGCGGATTCTTATATAGAAAAAGGACTGCTATGCGATTTAAGCCCGATGCTCGATAGTCTGGACGGGGAAGATGCGCTGTTTGAAAATCTGGTGGATGCTTTCCGCACGGACGGTAACATCTATATGATGCCCTGTGAAATAGAACTGCCCGTCGTTTACGGGCCTGAAATCTATTCTTCCAAAGCCGCGGATTTATCCGGTATTGCGGACGCGGTGGAAGAACTGCGGGAAGCGCAGCCGGGCAAAAATCTGTTCGGCCCCTGTTCGGAATCGGAAATTATGCGGCTGTTTTCCATGATTTCCGTGCCGTACTGGAAAACGGAGAATGGGGAAATAGACCGAAATGTGTTGGAGGATTATCTGGCGCAGGTAAAAAGGATTTATGATGCTCAGATGAATGGTCTGTCGGAAGAGGCGCTTGCCCAGTATCAAGAGCTGAAAGACATAATAATAGAGATATACGGGAATGATGCCTATGATGATTCCGATATGGCAAGAGAGAATTTAAATTATATGGATTATTTGATGGGACTGCGCCGGATTTTGTATTCTCTCATGAGCGGCGAATATGATTATGCCGCGCTATGTTCCATACAGCGGATGACGAAATATGAAGATAATGCGCTTACATTGATGGGCGGAGATGTCTTTTATCCCCGGACGCTTATGGGAATCAGTTCTGTTTCCGGGAATACGGAGAAAGCGGAGGCGTTCATACGGCTTATGCTTGGGAAAGAAAATCAGACGTCGCTGTTTAACGGATTTGCAGTCAACCGGGAAGCCTTCCGGAACATTCGGAAAGAAGGAATCGGAGAGGATGAAGAATACAGCAATATAGCGATGATGGATGAAGACGGCCAGGTTTTTCAGCTGGTTGTATACTGGCCGGGAGAAGCGCAGATTGCGGAATTGCAAAGTTTTATGGAGACGGTGAAAGTTCCTTATATTGAAGACACTGTGCTGGAAGAAGCGGTATATGAAGCGGGCGCCGCTTATCTGCGGGAAGAACAGAGTCTTGAGGAGACTTTGGACGCTATTGAAAAGACGGCTTCTATCTATATGGCGGAATAATAAGGAAGGAAAGGATAAGGTATAAAAATAATGAAGATAAATAAAAGCGTCAGGAAAGCGGCGGCGGTAATCGTTTTGTTTTCCATGCTGCTTACATTGCTTGGCGGGTGCGGGCAGAATCAGACACCGGAGGGCGGTCCTGCGGCGGAGACGAACGAAATAAATAGTACGGATACGGAGAAAACAGGAGGCAGCGCGGCGCAGACCGGGGATAACAGTCAGGCGGCGCAGCAGTCCGGGGACGGTCAGGCGATGGGCCGTTATGTGGAAGAGGTTACGGACTTGTCGGGACAGATTTCGGGACGCCGGAACAGACTGTTCCAACTGGCGGACGGCAGTTTGATTATCAGCGACGGTAATAAACCGTTTCTCGTTTCCAAAGATAACGGCGTAACCTGGGAAGAAGAAAAACATCCCTGGCTGAGTAAGCTGGAAGAGGCGGACAGTTATATCTGTGATATCGCCATCGGAGCGGATTCCACGACGGCGCTTGTCATCGGCAGGATGGAGGGAGACGAATACATACAGGAAGGGCTCGTCATCAGAGCGGACGGAACGGAAATTCCGGTGGAAGCTCCTTCGCCGGATATATATCCAAGAGCAGTCGGCGTGTCGGATGAGGGAAGAGTTTTCGTCAGCATGGGCCGCAGCGATGATTTATATGAGGTAAAAGATGATGGAAGCTGTGAGCTTTATCTGACAGTGCCAAACGGCGGACCGAGTTTTATGCAGTTTCATGGCAGTCTGCTCATCATGGACGGCGCTTCTTATGACACGCTTGTGCTTTACGATATTGAAAAAGAAGAGTATGTAAAGGGAGATGAAGTGCTCACCGATTTTGTCAAAACATATTATAACGGTGGCAATCAATTTGAAACCGACGATGGTTTTGATATGTACTTTTTTGTGGGAGAAGAAAACGTTCTTTATCTGGCAGGAGAGAAAGGGCTTCACAGACATGTTGTGGGGGGAAGTGCGGTAGAGCAGATTATCGACGGCAGTCTCTGTACCCTCAGCAATCCGGCCGATGTGCTGGAGGGCATGGTGATGTTGGAGAATAACGAGTTCCTCGCTTTGTTTACCGGCGCAAAGCTGGTGCGCTTCGTTTATGACGCGGAGATGCCGACCGTACCGGATGAAGTGGTAAAAATATACAGCCTGAAAGAAAACACGACAATACAGCAGGCGGTTTCTTTGTATCAGACGGCGAATCCGGGCGTTATGGTACAGTATGAGATTGGGATTACAGAAGGCAGTTCCATCACAAGGGAAGACGCTGTGAAAAACCTGAATACGAAAATCATGGCCGGAGAAGGGCCGGACGTCCTGATACTGGATGACTTACCGCTTAATTCTTATATCGAAAAGGGACTGCTTCTGGATATGAGCGCATTGATAGGCGGTATGAGCGGTGAGGAAGCGCTTTTTGGAAATCTGATGGAGGCCATGAAGACAGGGGATAAGCTCTATGCGATGCCTTGTGAAATCCATATTCCGGCGATAGCCGGAGAAGAGAAATATATATCGCAGATGAAGGATTTAAGCGGCATTGCTGACGGCATGGAAGCGCTGCGGCAGGATAATCCGGAGCAGGCGATTGTAAGGATGGCTTCACCGAAAGGAATCATGCGTTTCTTCTCCATGACCTGTGTTCCGGCATGGATTACGGAAAGCGGGGAACTGGACAAGGAAGCGGTTGCGGAATTTCTGGAGCAGACGAAACGGATTTATGACGCCCAGATGGAGGGACTTCCACAGGAATATATTGATGGGTATAACCGGGGGAATGATAATTTTGTGGAAGAATTTGGCGAGGCGATGGATGATTCCCGGTATCTGCGGACAGGTGTGGGAGCATTGCCGTATACGGCGGAATATACAAAAATATTCTGCGGAGCGCTGGATGGGCAGCGCGCCTATGCGGAGATGACTTCCATTAATAAAGTAAGCGGCTATGAGAACGATATCTGGTCCGTTATGAACGGGCAGTGCAGTAATGTTTTCTGCGCCAATACGCTGCTCGGAATCAGTGCCGCGTCAAAACATCCCGAAAGGGCGGAAGAGTTTATCAGGCTGTGTCTCGGAAAAGAGAATCAGGCCGCGATGTGGACCGGATTTCCGGTGAATCAGGCGGCTTTTGAACAGGTTTTTGTTCCTGACGAAAAACTGGTGGATGAGGAAGGGGCCTTCAGCTGGGAAAGTATGGGAACGCCGGACGGCGAGAGGTTCAGTTTTGTCTCATACTGGCCGGATGAGAAGCAGAAAGAAGATATCAGAAAATGTATCGAGGCCGCGGATACGCCTTATATCGAGGACAGAATGCTGGAGAATGCCGTTTACGAGGAGGGAAGCGGTTATCTTCAGGGAGTGAGAAGTCTCGATGACACGCTGTATGCCATTGAGAAACGAGTCACGCTGTACATGGCGGAATAAAAGAAAAAGGATTGCGGAAAGAATCGTTTTTTCAGGCGGTTCTTTTCGTGGTATAAATGGAATGATTTAGATTGAAGGAACAAATAAGTCTGTCAGGAGGGAGTAGTGGAAAATGATATTGGGGAGAAAAAGGAAGCTGGCTTTTTTCTTATCGGCGGTGATGCTGGCGGCTTCACTCGGCGGCTGCGGCGCTGCGGGAAACAGTGCGGATAAAGCGGATTCGACGAGCGATGGCGGCATACAGAATGGAACGATTTCTCAACAGGCGATGGGGCGTTATGTGGAAGAGCCGATGGATTTAACCAATAAGATTTCCGGGGACGGAAGCGGCATCTATCCATTGGCTAACGGGAATCTGATTGTAACGGACCGGTATACGGAATTTGTAAAGACCGGGGATAACGGAGCTGTCTGGATGACGGACCGCCGGAGATGGCGGACAAAAATGCTGGAAGACGGCATCTACATTATGAACATGGCGGTGGGACCGGATAACACGGTTTGCCTTATCTATCAGGCTGACGAAAGAGAAAACGCGGGAGAAGAAGACGCCGGAGAAGGCGAAAACAGCCCGGGAGCAGAAGACGCCGGAGAAGGCGAAAGCAGTCAGGGAACGGGAGACATTGGAGAAAGCGAAAACAGTCAGGAAATGGAAGACACCGGAGACGACCGGCAGATGCCGGAACTGAATCCGCAGCTTCTTATCATCAAACCGGATAATGCGGAGATTCCGGCAGAAATTTCGCTGACGGAAGACGACCAGTATCTGGACCGGGTTTATATCGCGGATTCCGGCAGAATCTTTGTAACGACAAGAGGAACGTCTAACGTTTATGAAGTATTGGAAGATGGCAGCGGCGAACTGTTTCTGACGGTGGAAGCCGGGCACCCGGATTTGATACAGTTTCAGGGAAATCTGATGGTTATGGACGGGTATGGATATGACAGTCTTTCCATATATGATATGGATAGAGAAGAATATATGGAAGATGCGGCGCTGGAAGAATTTATTGCAATGAATTACCGGGACAGAGAAAACCGAAGTATTGATTCTCACGGACTGTATTTCTTTTTTGGGGAAGAAGGGATAATCTATCTGGCGGGAGAAAAGGGATTGTACCGCCATGTTATCGGAGGCAGCGCGATGGAGCAGTTGATTGACGGAGAGCTTTGCAGTCTCGGAAATCCGTCGTTTGCAATACAGTCGATGGTTGCGCTCGAAAACAATGAATTTCTGGCTTTATTTGAAGGATGCCGGATGATACATTATGTATATAACCCGGATATTCCCACCATTCCAAGCGAAGAACTGGTCGTTTACAGTCTGGAGGATAATGAGATAGTAAGGCAGGCGGTCAATCTGTATCAGTCGGGCCATCCGGACGTTCATATCCGGTTTGAGTGCGGCATAATCGGAGATTCCATGACGAGAGAGGACGCGCTCAAGAGTCTGAATACGAAAATTATGGCGGGAGAAGGGCCGGATGTTCTGCTGCTGGATAACATGCCTTTGTCTTCTTATATTGATAAAGGGCTTCTTAAGGATTTGAATCCGCTGCTTATGCAGTTAAGCGGAGAAGAGGTCTTATTTGAAAATATTTTGGACGCATTCCGCACGGACGGGCAGATTTATGCCGTTCCCTGTGAAATAAAAATTCCTATGATGATGGCGGACGAACGGCATCTTTCCGGGGCGGACAGTCTGGAAGGGATTGCCGATATGATGGAAGACCTCCGGGCGGCGAATCCGGGTCAGGATTTAATCGGTTATTGTTCGGAAAAAGGTATTATGCGCTTGTTTTCTCCGGTCAGTGTTCCTATGTGGATGACGGAAAGCGGGGAACTCGACCGGGAGGCAGTCCGGGAATTTCTGGTGCAGACCGGACGGATTTATGATGCGCAGATGGATGGCATTCCGGACAGAGCGTTGGAGCGGTATCAGGAAATTGCGCAGAATTATGAAATATATAACGGTGTTGCTTCTTATGAGGATTCGGATTATGTCAGAGAATCCGGCCAGAACAAAATGAAGTATGTCGGAGGGTATTACCGTGCTTTATTCGGCAGTTTTTCCTGTATGGATTTGGTTTCCATACAGCAGATAAAAGGATTTGAAGCGGTGGACTGGGCGCCGGTGGAAGGACAGGGCGGCCATGTTTTCCAGACGGAAAGCCTGCTCGGAATCAATGCCGCATCGGAACATACGGAACTGGCGGAAGATTTTCTGAAAGTCTGTCTGGGAAAAGAAAACCAGTCTTATCTGTACAAGGGCCTTCCGGTCAACCGGGCGGCGCTTGACGAGAAATTCCGGGCACCGGAAGATTTGGGAAGCGATGGGATGTACGGTTCCGTCGTTACGGATGGCGAAGACGGGAATGTGATTGTATTGATTTATTACTGGCCGAAAGAGGAAGAAATCAGCCGGTATATGAAATATATAGAGGCGCTGGACACAGCCTACATTGAAAATGATGTGATGGAAAATGTCGTATACGAAGAAGGCGCCGCCTATTTTCAGGGAACGAAAAGCCTTGAAGAAGCGGTGGATGATATCGAAAAAAGGGTAGCCATCTATCTTGCCGAATAAAAGCGGTAATAAAAGTAAAGAGAGGGGTTTTATAACGATGACAAAATGGTACAAAAAGGGCATTACCGTACTTCTGATACTGGCGGCGTTAGCGTCGTCGGTTGTCGGCTGCGGTATAACGGGACAGGGAAACGCCGCGACAGACGGCGCCGGAGCCGAAGACGGTTCTTCTCCCGCGGCGATGGGCCGTTATGTGGAAGAAATGACGGATTTATCGGACAAAATTTTCGGAAGAGGCAACAGCCTTTACCAGCTCTCTGACGGGAGTCTGCTCATTTCCAACAGGAATGGGGAGTTTATGAAAACAGGGGATAACGGGAAATTCTGGATGACGGATACGAGACAGTGGCGGACGAAGATGCTGGAAGAAGGCGTTTATATCTCCAGCATGGCGGTGGGCCCGGACAATACGGTGGCGCTTATCCGGCAGGTGGACATTCAGGAGAATGAATCGGAGAATCCGTTTGATTATGCATTAAATTTTCAGGTTCTGATTATCAAACCGGATAATACAGAAATTCCGGTGGAAGTTCCATTACCGGACAGTGATGATTATGTGTACAAAATTTATGTGGCGGATAACGGACGGATTTTTGTCAGTACAATCAGCAGTTCCAGCCTTTATGAAGTGAAGGAAGACGGCAGCAGTGAATTGTTTCTCGCACTGGATGGCGGCCGGCTGGAACAGATACGGTTCCAGGGAGATTTGATGTTGATAGACGGGAAACGCTTTGACGGCCCGGTGCTTTATGATATGGCAAAAGAAGAATATATAGAGGATGAAGTTCTGACCGAATTTGTAAGCACGAATTATGCGGACAGAAACGATGATTATGACGCCGACGACACTTATCGGCTGTACTATTTTTTCAGCGGCGGGGATGTTCTTTATCTGGCCGGGGAAAAAGGGCTGTACCGACATGTCATCGGCGGAAGTGTGATGGAGCAGATTATTGATGGAAATTTGTGCAGTCTTGGAAATCCTTCCTATAAGATTCAGGGAATGCTTCCGCTTCAAAATAACGAATTTCTGGCATTGTTTGAAGGAGGAATGATGGCGCGTTATATATATGACGCCAGTATTCCCGCCAAGCCAAGTGAAAAAATTACGGTATATGGACTGGAAGATAACGAAACGCTCAGACAGGCGATTAATCTGTACCAGATTAGAAATCCAGAGGTGTATGTCGAATTTGAAGTCGGCATGGATGGCAGCAGTTCCGTCACCAAAGAAGACGCAGTCAAGAGCCTGAATACCAGAATTATGGCCGGAGAAGGGCCGGATGTGCTGCTTTTAGACAATATGCCGTTAGATTCGTATGTGGAAAAAGGACTTCTGCTCGATTTGGGACCGATTCTGGAAGAAGCCGGACAAAGCGAAGCGTTGTTCTCCAATATAACGGAAGCGGTAAGAATGGACGGCCAAATTTATGCCATGCCGTGCGAGGTGCGGATTCCGGTGATGATGGCGGATAAAAAGTATCTTGCGGGGATTTCGGATATTGAAGGCATTGCGGATATGGTGGAAGCTCTGCGGGCGGAAAATCCGGGGAAGGATTTGCTCGGATTTTGTACGGCCAAAGGCATTATGCGGCTGTTTTCCATGGCCTGTGTGCCGGCCTGGATAACAGGGGAAGGAGAACTGGACAAAGAAGCGGTCTCCCGGTTCCTGACTCAGACCAAACGGATTTATGACGCGCAGATGGATGGGCTTCCCGAAGAGGCGGTGAAAAATTATGACGAAACGAATGAGTATTACATAAAATCCATAGGGAAGTCTTACGACGATACGGACGATATGAGAGCAAATACCGACGATACGATGAACTATCTCGGCGGCGTAACACAGATGGTAAACGGAACGTTTGGCGTATTCGATAATTTCAGCACATATAACAGGATGACCTCTATACAGAAGCAGGAGGGCTTTGAAAATGCTGAGTGGACAGTGATGAAGGGACAGGGCGGCAATGTGTTCTGGGCAATATCGCTGCTCGGTATCAGTACGGCTTCAGACAATCAGGAACGCGCCGCGGATTTTGTGAAAAGCTGTCTTGGCAAAGAAGTACAGACCAGCCTTCATTATGGCCTGCCTGTCAACACAGCGGCCTTTGAGGAATGCTTATCGCCGGAAGGAAAAGAATTTCAGGAGGGTGTAACCTGCGGCGCCTGTATGTTAAGCAATACCGACGGCCTTCGGGTGTATCTGGAAGTTTACTGGCCGAACGAGGAGCAGCAGGCGGCATTCAGAAAGTGTATGGAGGAGACTGATACGGCCTACCTGAAAAACGATTTCATCGAGTATGCCGTATACGATGAGGGCGCAGCCTATATACAGGGCGAGAAAAGCCTTGAAGAAGCAATGGAGGCCATTGAGAAGAAGATATCTATTTATATGGCCGAGTAAACGATAATTTGCTGCCGGTATGAAAAGCATAATCTAAAGAGAAAAGAAAAGCGGAGGGATAAAGATTGAAAGGACACAGATTCCTATGGAAAAAGAACAAACTGCGGAGGGCTTTTTTCCTGTTCATGGCGCCCAGTTTTGCCGGCGTGCTGTTGTTTGTGCTGCTTCCGTTTCTGGACGTGTTCCGGCGTTCCTTTGCAACGGCTGTGACGGGGCAGTTCAATGGCATTCAGAACTATCAGACGATTTTTGCCAACCAGGCTTTCCAGCTGGCGGTAAAAAATACGTTCCGGTTTACGCTCGTCTGTATACCGATATTGGTAGTTATCGGGCTTATCATTGCGCTGCCGCTCAGCAAACTGAAAAGCGCCGGGCTCATCAAGTCGCTTTACCTGTTTCCGCTGGCGATGCCGACGGCAACCATCGTTATCGTGTGGAAACTCTTTTTCTATAAACAGGGTTTTCTGAACCTGTTCCTGACCAGAATCGGCGAATGGAGCGGGCTTTGGGGAGAGGTACATAAAGATTATCTGGGAAGCGGTGCGGCTTTCTGGGTGCTGGTATTTAGCTATGTCTGGAAAAATACAGGGTATACGGTCGTATTGTGGCTGGCCGGGATTCTGGGAATCTCCGGCGAAATGCTGGAAGCGGCGAGGGTGGACGGCGCTTCCGAGATGCAGAGTTTTTTCCGGGTAGTGCTCCCGAATCTGAAAGGAAGTCTTTACACAATAGTCATCCTTTCTTTCCTAAATTCGTTTAAAATATACAGAGAGGCTTATCTGGTGGCGGGCTCTTACCCTGAGCAGAGCATCTATTTGTTACAGCATTTGTTTAATAACTGGTTTGTCAATCTGGATTTTGATAAAATGGCGGCCGCGGCGGTCTGTGTCGGCGGATTTCTGTTCGTAATTATCATGCTTTTGCAGAGACTGTGGGATAAGAGCGATTAGCTTACCGGGGAATTGCCGGATAAAAACAAATTTACAGATTGAGAGAAGGATATGAAGATTATAGTGAATCATAAAAAAAGAATTAAGAATATCCGGCGGGAACTGACAACGATTCTGCTCCTGCTTCCGGCGGCGCTCGTCTGCTTGCCGGTGCTGCTTCTGGTGACAGGCTCCGTGATGGGAAACGGAGAATTAAAGCAATGTCTGTCGCCGATTTTTGCGGAAGAGCTGCAGTTTGTCACCTGGAAGCTCATACCGGATTACCCTACGTTTGAAAATTACGGAAAGCTGCTTTTTCTGACGCCGCAGTTTTTCGTGCTGTTCTGGAACTCCATCAAAATTGTGGGATGTATTCTTATAGGGCAGCTTCTTGTAGGCGTTCCGGCCGCCTGGGCCTTTGCCGTATACAGAGTGAAAGGAAGCCGGGCGCTGTTTGCCCTGTATGTGGTGCTCATGCTGCTGCCTTTTCAGGTTATGATGCTGTCAAGCTATCTGGTGCTGAACCGTTTCGGAATGCTCGATACGCACCAGGCGGTTATACTTCCGGCGGTGTTTTCCACGTTTCCGGTATTCTTGTCTTATGGAGGATTCCGCAGCATACCGATGCAGTTATTCGAAGCGGCCCGCATCGACGGCGCCGGGGAGTTTACCATTTTCCGGAAAATAGGACTTCCGCTCGGTAAAAGCGGACTGCTGTCGGCGATGGTGCTCGGGTTTCTGGAATACTGGAATATGATGGAACAGCCGATGGCTTTTCTGGAGGATAAGTCGCTCTGGCCGCTTTCTCTTTATCTGCCGGAGATTACCTGGGCACAGGCCGGATACGCTTTCGGGGCGTCCATTATCACATTGATTCCGGCGGTATTTGTATTCGTCTGGGGACAGGACTACCTGGAACAGGGAATTATTTTTTCAGGCCTGAAAGAATAAAGCGAAATGGAAAAGACAGTTTAGTATTAGGTAATTGCGAAACTATGTTTTCAAAAGTTACCGTTGTACAAAATAGACAATCACCGTAGGGCACGCTTTCGCTGCACTGTCGCTC
>CAJTRL010000076.1 GCA_910578715.1 uncultured Lachnospiraceae bacterium
GCAGCGATAACAATAAGTTATCAGGACGTGATGAAAAACTGGGAGTTTGACGAAAACGAGACAAACCGTTTTAACCGTTTCGGAACAACTTACCTCGATACGCTCGTAAAAAATCTGACGGACCCGGTAAAGGGAACGGGCTTTTACAGTCTGGAAGTGTTGCAGAATTTTGTGGATGACGACCTGTTTGCCGGCGTGGATGATACGATTTGGAAATCCAGCAGCTGCCGCATGGAGCTTGTGAACAATGCCAGTCTGGTACTGCATGATATCAAGGTATCTTATACGGACGAGAACGATTTGGTTTCCATTATTAATACGGATATCTGCATCGACGTGCCGAAACTTGTTTTTTATCAGAACGGTTCGATTGACAGTTTATATGAATATTCGCTTGTCGGAAATTCAGGAATCCTTACGACGGACGGCAGCGGCGCGGCGCTTATCGAGGGCAGCGTTTATGCGGGACAGGATGAAGTGCTTGGAGACGGCGGCATTACGGTAAATATGGCGAGTTCAATGACTGTCAGGGAAGGACAGCGGGTAATATCCAAAGGCGATATTTCGGTAAAAGGGCCGAGCGCGGGATTCATTGTCAGAGACGTGCCGGATTATGGCGCTCAGGTTTATGCGGCGGGCCTGAATCTGAACAGCGGAACCCTGAGCCTGGACAGCAAAACTTATGTGGCGAACGATTTGATTCTTACCGGAAACGGAAGCCGGGCGACGCTGACGAAAGAATACTACGGCTACGGTTCTTCGGTGGAAACGGGTATGGGTGACGGTGCGGTAACGCCGTCGCTTAGCAGTGCGATTATTATTAATGGAAGAAACGCAACGGTGGATATGAGCGGCGTCAATAAACTGCTGCTTGCGGGACGCGCCTATATCGGGCAGTCGCTCAGTACCGGGCTTGCGATGTCTGGAACGCCGGGAGGAACTCCGGGCACGTCCAAAGCCGTGCTGATGGGAGAATCCATCGCGGTCAAAGGCAACCAGATAGCCTATCTGGTTCCGGCGGAATGTATCGGTACGTTGGATAATAAAACGATGGTCGGACAAAATCCGCTTAACGGAGCGATGGCGGCCACGGTGGAGGATTACAAGAACCGATATGGCGCGGATTTTAAAGAAGTAGATTTCAATAAACCCGTTTATAAACTGGACAATAAAACATTGAGCGATTTTGGCGTAACGGATATGAACCATATCCGCAAAATTTATACCCAGTATAATAGTGCGGACAGTGAAAATAAGACGCTTGCCTATTATTATCTTGTAATGGATAAAGATAAAGCGGCGGAATATTTTGCACAATATTATAATTTTAACGCCAGCAAGGAAACGATTGATAATTATTTTAAAAAATATGCGGCGGGCGGCATTGTCCTCGGAGACTATACCGCGGAAAATACGCAGTATACCATTCTGGGCAACAGCCTTGTATCGGATGCGCTTTCCGATAGCGGCGTTACTTTGTTAAGAGGGCTGCAGACATCCGTGCCGGGCGAAGAAGAAGGCGATGGAGACGCGGACTCCGGCGGTACAGAGGAAGGAGAACAGCCTTCACCCGACGAAGGCTATCAGGAAGTGTCGGATAATGCATCCGAAATGAAAAATTTTGTGGACGAAGCGGAAGTTCTGGAATTATCGGAAACCTATGCAAAGAAGTATAAGGCGCTGACTACGAATCTGACGGAAGATTTTTCCACCGTCGGTCCGAATCAGACGGTATTTAACAGTATTATTCAGGAAGACCTGTTGCGGGATTATCTGAAAGATAACGGCGGTACGGTCGTGTTTAAATCGGAAGACGGCATGATAGCGGTGCTGACGGACTGCACGGGAGACGGCGACGGTGATAATGATACCTTCATGCTGTCACAGATAGCGACCAGTCTTGTATCGCCCGGAGAGCGGAAAAACATCCGTCTGATTGTGGCAATCGACCGGGATGATGATGCGGAGGACGGCATCGCGGGCGGAAATGTTATCGTTGACGAACATTTTACGGGCCTTTTGATAGCACAGGGTAAAATTACGATTGCGGGAAATACCCTATCCGTCAAACGAGATAAAATGGGTACCTACAAAGCATTGAACGCGCCGCTTTCCGAAACGAATGCGCAGACGGCGATGGACTTTTTTGTAAATGGCAGCGGTATACTGGCGGAAGAGGTAACGGACGGTTCCAAAGTGGACGAAACAGGTATTTTGAACGTCGATTTGTCCGAAATCGTCAGATATATGAACTGGATTAAGAAATAGAAGGATTTGACGGCATGCGAAAAAATAACAACGGTTATTCTCTGGTAGAACTGATAATTGTTATTGTCATTATGGCGCTTCTGACAGGAACCGCCTTTCTCTCCATCTCCATTATTTTTGGCGCCAGTGCCAAAACCTGTGCCAATGATATTAAGGAAGCCCTGGCCGAAAACAAAGTGACGGCGATGGGCAAAAGCGAGGCAAAAGTGGAAATATACCGTGATGCCTCGGATAACAACGTTTATATTATACAATGGATAAAAGAAGGCGAAGACTGGAAGCCGAAAAAAACCGATGATGCCGGGAATGCTGTTCCGGAGAAAATCGGAAATTCCAGAGTGTATGTCGCTTATGTGAAAAAGGGCGAGACGACAGAAGTGGAATTGACGTCGGGAAATCCTTTGCAGCTTTGTTTCGACAGAAGCAATGGCTCTTTCAGCGATAAGAGCGAAGACTGTATTCTCTGTGAAAAAATATATATAAGAGGCGGCAGCCGTTCCTATGTGATGACGTTAGTCGAACTGACCGGGAAGGTTGAGCTTGAGCTGGAGTAGCGAAGTGCGGGGAGTTTCAGCAGAGCAGATTAATACATTTAGAAGAAAGCATGACAATCAGGGCGAGATGATTTCACTATCCTGATTTCGGAATGCCGGCTGAACGGGCAGATGGGAGTTTGTATGAAAAAACGGGGGAAGGGTGAAAACTGTATGAGAGACCAGAAAGGCTTTACGCTGGTAGAACTGCTGATAGGAGTCGTTATCCTGTCAATTGTGACGGCGGCGGTCTGTTCTTTTATCGTCGTCGGTTCCAAGAGCTATGCGGCGGCGAATACGGAAATCATGTTGCAGCAGGAGGCACAGCTTGCGCTGAATCAGATTTCCGATGTCCTAATCGATACGACAAGAAGCGTGAACTATGCGGGCTATACGGAAGACGGCACGCCTGTTCTTGCTGTAAAAGATGCGGATTTTACCTTTGAGCCGAACGATAAGAGCCTGACCATGTATAACGGCGCGGGCACGATAAAGCTGGATGCTGACGGCAAACCCGTCCAGGAAGTGGATGAGAATGGAATTCCGAAGGTGGACAGCGACGGAAATCCTGTTTATGAAATGAACATCGAGAGCGGCAGCGGCAACGACAAAAACTATCAGTTCTACTGGAATAAAGACGATGCCAGACTGTATTATTCCGAAATCGACGTATCGCAGAAGGACTTCCCGCAGAACGCGGAGGAAGGCCAGGTCGTTCTGGCGGAATATGTTACGGAGTTCAGCGTGGACCTGACCCAGGTCGAGGAAAAAAGAGTCGTACAGATTTCCATGACCTTTGAGCGGGATAATAAAACCTATCATACTTCCAATAACATTACGATTCGGAACAAAGTGCGGATTAACGATGTTGATTTGGAACAGCTGGACAAACGGGTGAAGCTGAGCGTTACGCCAAAGGAAAATTCCGTTATTCTGGAGCCGGGCGAGACCTATCATTTTTCAACGCCCCTCGTGTCCGGGCAGAACATCATGGATAAGAGCGTAACCTGGTCGCTTTCGGACGAGGCGCTTCCGCTTGACAGTGCGACACAGTTCAGTGATACGGCGAACGGCATTATCAGCATTGCCTCCGGTGAAATGGCGGAGAGCTTCAAGGTAGTCATTACAACGAATGCCAAAGATTCCGAAGGAAAACAGGCGACGGCGGAAGTTGTTGTCTATGTGAAGAGGGCGAAGACGGTGGCGCTTTCCCAGGACGGCGGAAGCACGGAGATTACCGCCGGAACGACTTTTAAAATCAACGCTTCGGTAGAAGGCAATAAACTTGGCGTTTCCTGCGGCGGCTGTGGAGACCCGACGACAGAAGATAAATATGTTATCGCGGACGAATATCCGGCCTTTGGCTGGAAGATACTTTCCGGTGAAGAATATGTCGAAATGGTAAGTTACGATAACAAAGCGGCATCCTTCAAAATCAGCGCCAGCGCGAAGGACGGCGATGAAGTCGTAATTCAGGCCGCGTCCCTTTTATCCGCGAAGAAGGGTTATACGAAGGACGGCGGAAGCGGCATCGTGTATGGCACGATTACGCTGAAGGTGAAGGAAAATGAAAAGATACATATTGACTGGGATGGCGTCATGATGTACGGGCATGACGACAATATTGTAAACGCGGTAGGAATCAATTCGGACGACCCGGTATTTTTGGTTTGTGTCAGAGTTAAGAAGAACCCGAATCAGCCGGCGTCGGAAGATATGGTAATGATTTATACGACGGAGGGTAATAACGCAAGACTCAAACCGGACACATGGCTTTTGAATCTGAATCAGGAATATGCGATATCCGTACAGATTATCAATATATTATCGGACCCGGATTTGCGGGATGCAAACAATAATAAAACACCAGAGTATAACGAACTTAGAAATGCGCTCAGCACATGGTCGGGAAGTCCGAACAGCTGGAGCGGCCAAAAGCCGAGCGGATGGGCATATGATTATCTGCAAAAATATGTGGATGAGGTATTCTGGCCGGAATATGTAAACGGCGTGAATCCTGTGACGGGCGCATATAGTGGGGAAAAATATCCGGAGTATTCCAATATGCAGACGGGCACGCTGGAAAAGCCGAGGGTTGGTATTGTGTCTTATCTTGACGGACAGACATATTATGACGGCGTAGATGCCAAGACAATTTATACCGTTCAGAAATATGGTGATTTATGCAGAGGAATTACCTGTTATATGGGAACGGTTACAAGTACATGGGCCTCTGCCAATTATCAGAATCAGGCTTATTATAATGTTTATAAGGGAAAAGGTGAAGATAGTTCCCAGTGGGAGAAAATTTATTATTCTCCTGAAAACGATTGGCAGCCGGGTCAGACGTCCCCTTATGAAGGAACCGGGAGTATTGGCGATGTGCTTTTATTTAACCAGAGCAATTTGTCAAATCATGCGAGCGCCAATGTTTTATTAGATTTTGCCCACACAAGAGGAGATAAAAATAATAATCATTATTATGATAAGAAAAAAGAGACCGTAGGGACATATCATTACGCGCCTGTATTTCCTTATGTGAACAAACCCGCGGGTGTATACCTGAAAGTCAGTGAAAATTATCAAAAATTTGAAGGTAAGCAGTATTGTTACGATTTTAACAGCACTTTTAATTTCGAGGTAAAAGACGGCGGCAACCTGACTTTATGGACCTATACGGATGACGGATTCAAGAAAGGACAGATTTTCTTCCCCGTGCCGTCTGATACATTTCAGTTTCTGAGCGAGTTCCGCGACCTGGGAGCGGAGGAAAAGTCCATTTATTATTACGACGGGACCTATCTGCTGGATAAGGAAGGGAAACTGCATGAACCGAAGTTCTCCGAGGTAAAATGTCGGTTTGATGCGGCGCAGAACCGGTATGAACTGAAACTGTATTATGATTATACGGATGGATGGGGAATAACAAAAAGATGCTGTGCGGGAACCTTTATTTGTGAACCGGATGGGGATGAGTGGAGACTGTTTGCGCCAGGTGAATATGATGAACTGTTGTCAAAAGGCCAGTCAGCGATTTTCTTTGGCAATGGGAATATATCTGCGGTGTCGTTCACTTTGAACGGTGTCAAGACAACAGGAATCGGTTACATGCCATTACCTTCAGAAGAAGACTTTACGAAGAAAGAGGGAGATGGGTATGGTCTTACATTGGGACAGAACGGCTCGAAAGGCTGGGGATATTTTCTGTATCGGGAAAATGGCAGCTATGAAGTTAAAAAATATTATTGGGATAAAATAGAGGTTACATATAATAGTACAAACGATACTTACACGTTAAAATGTACCGGTCTGATTAATAGTAATTATCAGATGATTGATTCCAATTCTACGATTACAATCCAGGGAACAGGAAGCGGTACTGCCTGGAAGCAGATAAACTAAGTACAATGTATATAAAAGGTAATCATCCATGAAAAGAAAAAGAGTAGCAAAGCGGTACAGATATAAATACCAGAACAACAGAATAAAACCGCGTGTGGGCAAAAAACTTGTGCTTGCCGCAACCGCGTCTGTTTTGGCAGTCACGGTCGCGGGCACCTCTTTCTGGAATTTTTTACAGAGCGCAACACCCGTGGAAGCACAGGAATCCTTTGGCGGAATCGGCAAAGTAGTAGCGGCGCATAGCGAAGGAGAGCCTTTTGTCATACTGGATATTGTACCCGGAACGGCGGCATATGCTTACACGTTTTCGAGTGCCAGCCCAAGTCATGGACAGACAATCAGCATTCCGAACGTTTCCCTCGGCACGATGGGCTATCTGACGGACCAGCCCGTGCTGACGAGGGATGGACTGGTATCGGTGGAAGAAGGACTGAAAACGACCTTCAACAGCTATCAGGACGGCTTTTTACTGTATGATGAAAGAAAAGAACTCGCTTCTCTGCTTTTGCCGCCGGGAATGGATTCTTCCCTTCTGCGGATAGATTACAGAGAAGGCTATGCGGGCGTGACGCCGGACTTATCGGAAGAAAACGGATGGCACCAGATATATGACAGTTATTTCCCGGGGACGGGCGCGGCGCAATTTAGACAGAGCGGTTTTGTCTATGCGACGGTACAGCAGTATATAGAAGGAAGCGGCGCTGACCGGACGGGGTACGATTATAACCTGGCGAGCGGCACTTTCGGAATCAATACAATGGGCGATGGCGCGGTGTATGAGTGGGCCGGGGCGGACGGCGCATACCATGCTGTTTTTGCCTATCAGCCGGAAGCGGCCCTTCAAGGATATGAAGTAGTGGACGCCATACAGGTGACGGGCACGGAAGGAGAATACCCGGCATCGACGGGCGTATACTTGCTGGAAGACGGCATCTTTAAATATGTGGGGCAGTTTAAAGATATTCCGGACTATGAGAACCCTTCGGATGACGAGGAAAATTCCGGCGAAAATACACAGCCGGACGCTCCGGCAGAGAACCCGGCCGGGCCAGATAATGCTGAGGACACGGCGCCTTCACCGGATGAAGGAAACAATCCTGATGTGGGAGACGGTGGCGAAACGCCCGGAGGAGATACAGGAGACAGCGGCACCGGAGACGGCGGCGAAACGCCCGGAGGAGATACGGGAGACAGCGGCACCGGAGACGGCGGCGAAACACCCGGAGGAGATACGGGAGACAGCGGCACCGTAGACGGCGGCGAAACACCCGGAGGAGATACGGGAGACAGCGGCATCGGAGACGGCGGCGAAACGTCCGGAGGAGACACGGGAGAAGGAAACGGCGATGCCGGTACGCCGGATGCCGGAAGCGGTTCCGACACAAATGCCCTAAGTGAACCGGCCAGTGTACAGGAAGATGCGGTGGCGGATAATAATACCGCGTCGGATAACACCGCGGAAGTGGCGGGACTTGTCTGGCGGAAGCTGGTTTGTATACAGGATAGCTCGATATTGATGGCCCAGACGGAATTACAGACGGTCGGGGGCAGTTCTTCGGGCGCTCCGGCGGCAGCGCCGGACACGACGCCGACTAATCCAGTCAATCCTGACGACGTGACGCCGACGGAACCCGGAACAACCACGGGCGGAACAACACCGACGGAGCCGGGCACGACACCGGGCGGAACAATGACGACGGAGCCGGGCACGACACCGGACGGAACAACGCCGACGGAGCCGGGCACGACACCGGACGGAACAACGCCGACGGAGCCCGGTACGACACCGGACGGAACAACGCCGACGGAGCCGGGCACGAATCCTGACGGGACAGTAACGCCGGGCGGCACGACCGCGCCGGGAGACCCTGCACAGCCTGAAACGCCGCCGGAGGCAGTTGCGCCCACAATTCCGCCGACGGCAGGAGCGACGGAAACAGGGTATTATGTGGTGCGCTTCCGTTATGTCAGCGGACTGGAAGAAGCGAGGTCGCTTTACCAGCTTGAAAGCGCTGTACCGAAAGAAGAAGCGGCAGTAGACGGCGTGCCTCCTTACGGTACTTATAATCTGGCGGAGGGCAGTGCGCTTATCAATGGAATTTCTGACGGGAACGGTGTTTCTGCGGAAAACGGCATTCTGACAGGAATCGTAGCCGAAAACGGTGAAAGTGCCGACGGTGCGGCGGAGAACATCGCCCCGCTGATGAATGTAACCGTTGCAGATGCGTCTTTCGTATATGCGGGCGCGGGCCAGGGAGAATATAAATTACAGGAAGTGCCGGAAACGGACGGAACAGGGTATCGGCTGATGCTCTATAATGCGCCTACCTTTTTTAAGTGCGGCGGCAGTACGGACTGGCTGGAGCGGTATGTATTTCATAGTCTGGCCGGAGACGACAACGAATCGGAATCCTTTAACATTCAGGTGAAAGCGCTTACCGCGGACCAGGTGACGCCGGAAGACGTTATGGAAGCTGACCTGGTTTATCTGGAAGCCGGGCTTGGGGAGCTGCTCGGAAGCGGCGCATCCATCCATTATATGGCGGAGTACGGCGGCGATATGTCGGAGAAAGTTCTTTTTACCATTGTTCAGCGTGCGGTTATCGATTTGATGCCTGTTATAGCCGATTATGGCATTGTTACGGCAAATTACGGATATACCGGCACGGGGCAGGCGCCGGATGCCGGACAGAATCCGGGTACAGGACAGAATCCAGGCGTGGAAGAGACGCCCAAAATGATTTACCAGAGACTTGTTCAGATTCTGCTCAAAAAGAACCTGTCCGCATATTATCAGGATATGGAGAATGCCGACAATATGATAATGAATATTGCGGCGTCGAAATACCCGGATAAAGAGGATAATAATTATAATTATGTAAACCGAAATATTTATTTATTAAACGGGGAGACGCTTGTTGCGGAGGATTTTTATGAGCCTTTTGACGATGGAACGGTTTCAGCGGGCTTTATGGAAGTGTTTGCCGCATTGAGGGCGGAGAACAGCACCCTTGCGGACGAAGACCAGATATCGGAAATTGTCAGCAAAGCCAGGGCTGTACAGTATATTATCAACTATGCGGTAGGCCTCATCAGCGATTTCCGGGATATCCGGGTTCTGGAATTACAGCCGACCACGAATCCCCGTTCCGATTTGCAGACGGGCGGCGCGGAGAACGGTCATACGGTGCTTTATTGGAAAAAGGCAGATTTATCCGGGCCGGGGCAGCAGATTCTGCGAAGCTCCAAGGTGATTGAAGTGGATGTCGATACGCTTTCCGTGGCGGAATTTTCCGGAAGCCAGAGTGATATCAATGACCGGTATCAGATGATTTTTATCGGCCTCGACGGTCAGCGGCTTAATTATGAGCGGAAAGGCGGACTGCGTTATACCGTCTATAACGATGAGGAAATGAACGGCATTGTATACAGCGGTACCGGGGATATAGCGACCGAGGACGGGGAGCGCTACGAAGGAATCGATATTACGCCGCAGAAGAAAAACGCTCTGCTCGAATATATGCAGGCGGGTTATCCGATTGTCGTGGAGGATGATTTCTTTACCGGACAGTCGGCCAAAGATGCGGGCGTGGATGAAATCAATACCGATTATGTCGCTTACGATTCCCAGATGTTTGATTTTCTGCGGACGGCGGTCAATGAATATGAAGATTATCTGTATACCATTTCCGATGTGCACAGCAGCGCGGTTTTTGCGGCTCAGGTCAATATCCGCAGACCGCAGATAAGGTGTACGGATTCGGAGGAAGAAGGAGCGGAACAGACTGGTATTGTGCGGCAGATAAGGGCTGACGCGGAAGGAAAATATCAGGGGACTGTTTCCTTCAGGATAGAAGATGACCGGGGAGAGGAATATCCGGGCAGCGTGGATATCCGTCTCTACATTGACCAGAATCAGGACGGAAGGTTTGCACAGGACGAAGCGGTTTACAGCGGCTTTTCGGCGGAAGGCGGCCAGTTCATTATCGACTTTGACACGCCTCAGAAGGGGATTCTGCCCTGGAAACTGGAAGTGTCCGATTCAGGAAATACTTACAGGCGGGATGCGCTGACGGGATTTTTTGAAATTTATGAGCCGACGCCGACGAAGGTGCGTATTTTACAGATTGCGCCGGGAAATGTAGACACAATGGGACCGGCAGATATCAACGAAGCGGCCAAGTATAATCTTGCGCTGGCTTATAAGGCGGCAGACCAGACGATGATGGGGCATTTCCTGAAAAGTGCGGAAGGGCTGACCAATTCGGAATTTGAAATAAAGAGCATATCGGCGGCGGATTTGGAAAAACAGCTTGCGCAGAATGCGAAATATCTGGAAGGCTTTGACGTGCTCGTTATGGGCTTTGGCCCGGCGGAAAATATGGAAAACGTTGCCGGGGCGGTAAACAACTTCATTGCACAGGGAAGAGGCGTACTGATGTCTTCTTCCGCGGCGCTTGGAGATACCGGAAGAATCGGTGTTGAAAGCTGGCTGCTCGGTCAGAGAGACGTCAGAACCTATGAGAAACTCGGCCAGGAAAAAGGCGGGCTGGAACATTATCGTTATGCGCCGTTAAGGGACGATATGTTTGGCGAAAAAAGCAATCTGGAAGTAAGAAAAATTAATGACGGTTCGATTTCCCATTATCCGTTTGAAATCGGAGAGAGCGGTAGACTTGCGCAGGCCGTAAAAGGCGGGGATTATGTGCTGAACCTGTTAGATAATGGCAATGATGATTCCATAGCGGATGTTACGGCGTGGTACTGCCTTGAGGATTCCGACAAGACGGATACGGTGACGGCTTATGATGTTTCCAGGGCCGATGCGGCGAACAATTATTATCTGTACAGCAGAGGAAATGTTATCTATATCGGGGAAGACTATTATGCTTATGAATATGAAGAAAAACCCGGTGTGGAGCCCTCTTCCGAAGCGGACGGCGTCATGGAGTGCAGACTTTTTGTGAATGCGCTGATGGCGGCCTATAACGTAGGAATCAAGAATCCGAAAGTCTCGATTGTGGCGGGGCTTGCTTCGGATGCACCGGAAATCGAAAGCATCTGTATTCCTTTCGATGAACAGCTGGTGGGAGTGGCGGATGGAAACGCGGGGCTTCTCGATGAGACGACGGACGTATATTTCAAAATTACGGAACCGAATCTGGCTTTCGGCAAAGAAGTGCAGATTTCCTTCTATTATGAGGACGAAGCCGGAGGCACGGGAATTGATATCGGCGGGGAAATTGTGCCCGCGAGTCCTTTCGCGTCACAGGTATGGACCGTGGAAGGCAACCGTCTTGTGGAAGTCGGAACGGAGTTTACCCTCGTTCCCGGCAAAGTTTATAAGATAAAGGCGCCCGTCATTCCGCTTCGGAATGAAAGCCGGATGAATGCGGATATTTATATTGTAGTAGAATCGCGCTTCCATCATTTTGGCAAGGACGAACCGGTTACCGGAAGCGATTCCGTTGTTTTAAACAGGGCGCAGCTTTTCCTACTGGAATAGAAGCTGTTTCAGCCGGAATGAGAGAAAATTGACACATAGAATGACAGGGGCTGTTCGTCAGGAACGGTTCCCTGTCATTTTTTGTGACGGGAGCAGCCAGCACAGGCAGTCATGTGCAGACAAAAAAACATTGCAATATATTCAGAGAAATGTTATGCTTCAATTATCTAAAATCTTATCTGCGGAGACTCCTCTCCGTCTGTAACATATCCATTGCGGAATTTCTGATTCCGTCACATCATGAAAGGACAAATCTTATGAACAAACAACACGATTCTGCCAATCTGTCAATCGAACTCGCACACAAGTTATGGGATGAAATCTTTAAATCCATCGTCAGGCATATGCCGGAACAGCTTTTTCCCCTTTTCAAACTGGTATTTGAAAAAGAATATCCAAAAGATGCGTCGGTAGAACTGCTGTCCACCGAGTACCCGGTTCCGGGAAAATCAGATTCAGGACAGCCCGCACAGATATCCTCAATTTTTGCGGATATTGTTTTGAGAATTGCCGGAGCCGACATTTATCATCTGGAATGCCAGATGGAAAAAGAAGACCGCATATCGGTTCGCATGTATGAATATGACGTTAATATTTCTTTGCTGTATGGTCGGAAAGAGGATGAAAAAGCACAAGGGCTGCGTTTTCCAGCATCCATTATTTTATACCTGGGAACGAACGGCACAGTGCCGGATAAAGAGTGCTGCCGTATTGTAATGCCTGATAACAGTGAAATCACTTACACGGTTCCGGTCATAAAAGTACAGAACTATTCTCTACTGAAAATTAAAGAAAACCACCTGACAATTTTTCTTCCATACACATTTCTGCGTTTTCGTCCACGACTTAGGACAAAAAAGAAAAAAGTCACCCGGAAAGAATTGACGATGTTCGTAAAAGAAGTTATAATTATATTAAAATCCGAACTTTCGGAAGGGAATATTACACAATGGCAGTACAATGACTACATACACTATGTCTGGATGGCAATGGAACAGGTATTTGTGCATTATCCAAAATTATACAGGGAGGTAATGAACATGACACTTACAGATTTTTATATGGAAATCGATGTGGACAGGCTCCTGAGCAAGCGCCTGCGGAAGCGGATAACGAATCAGATAAAGCCGGGCCTTATTAAAGAAATAAAGGCGGAGCTGATTGATGGCGTAAGAGAGGAAGTGGAGGTGGGAATGAGAGATGAAATAGCGGAGAAAGTCCGCAACGAAGTAACGGCGAAAGTGCGTGATGAAGTGAAGGAAGAGGTCCGCAATGAAGTGACAGCGAAAGTCCGTGACGAAGTGAAGGAAGAGGTCCGTGATGAAGTGAAGGAAGAGGTCCGCAACGAAGTAACAGCAAAAGTCCGCAACGAAGTAACCGATGAATGGTCCCGTAAGCTGGCCGATGCCCAGTCCGAAAACGAAAAACTCCGGGCTCTGCTGCGAATCCACGGAATAGAGGAAAGCAGCCTGACAACATGACAAAGAAGGCGGCGCTGGCAGAATTTAGAAAGAAAATTTTTCTTGCAACCTTTTGCAACATGCTGTATAGTAGTTCTCGTTAAGCAAGAGAAAAGTGCATTTAGGAATGGGGAATTGCTATGGCAAAGTATCTGGTAATCGTGGAATCGCCCGCAAAGGTGAAGACAATTAAAAAATTTCTGGGGGCAAATTATGAAGTGGCCGCGAGCAACGGGCATGTGCGCGACCTTCCAAGAAGTCAGATGGGTATCGACATCGAGCATGATTTTGAGCCGCGTTATATTACCATCAGAGGAAAGGGCGATATTCTGGCCAGTCTGCGCAAGGAAGTGAAAAAGGCGGACAAAATATATCTGGCAACAGACCCGGACCGCGAAGGAGAAGCGATTTCATGGCATTTGCTGAACGCCCTGAAGCTGGAGGGGAAAAAGGTATACCGCATTACCTTCAATGAAATTACGAAGAATGCAGTCAGGGAATCCCTGAAAAACGCAAGGGAAATCAATATGGACCTGGTGGATGCGCAGCAGGCGAGACGCTGTCTCGACCGCATGGTAGGGTATAAGATATCGCCGCTTTTATGGGCGAAGGTTAAGAGAGGACTGAGCGCGGGGCGTGTCCAGTCGGTTGCTCTTCGAATTATTTGTGACAGGGAAGAGGAAATCAATGCTTTTATCCCGGAAGAATACTGGACACTGGATGCGGTTTTCCGGATTCCGGGCGAAAAGAAGCCGCTTGTAGCGAAATATTACGGAACGGCGGAGAAAAAACAAGAGATTTCTTCCAAAGAAGAACTGGAAGAAATCAAGAAGACGCTGGAGAATGCCGAATACCGGGTGACGGATGTGAAGCATGGCACGAGAGTGAAAAAATCACCGCTGCCTTTTACCACATCGACGTTACAGCAGGAAGCCAGCAAGATGCTGAATTTTTCCACACAGAAGACAATGCGGCTGGCACAGCAGTTATATGAGGGTATCGATATCAAGGGTAACGGCACGGTGGGTGTCATAACGTATCTGCGTACGGACTCCACCAGAATTTCCGAGGAAGCGGAAAGCGCCGCAAAGGATTATATTGCCGGACAGTATGGAGCAGAATATGCCGCAGAGTCCGGAACGGAAAAGAAGAGCAGCCAGAAAATACAGGATGCGCATGAGGCGATTCGGCCGACGGACATCGGAAGAACTCCTTTACAGTTAAAAGATTCTTTATCCAGAGACCAGTTCCGTTTATACCAGCTGATATGGAAGCGTTTTGTGGCAAGCCGTATGACTCCGGCACAGTATGAAACGACGTCCGTTAAGATTGAGGCGGCGGGACAGCGTTTTACGGTGGCGGCTTCCAGGGTGAAATTTGACGGCTTTTTAAGCGTTTATACGGATGAGGAAGAAAAAGAGGAAGACAATACGCTTGTCAAAGGAATCGACGAAAGCACACGGCTTACCTTTGATTCCTTTGAGGAAAAGCAGCATTTTACGCAGCCGGCGCCCCATTATACGGAGGCATCTTTGGTGCGTGCGCTGGAAGAGCTTGGCATCGGAAGGCCGAGCACCTATGCGCCGACGATTACAACGATTCTGGCGAGGCGTTATATTGTCAAAGAAAACAAGAATCTGTATGTGACGGAGCTGGGCGAGGTCGTCAACAATATTATGAAAGATGCTTTCCCGTCCATTGTGGATGTAAATTTCACAGCGACGATGGAAGCGCTGTTAGACGGAGTCGAAGAGGGCAGTGTCAGATGGAAAACCGTCATCGCCAATTTCTATCCCGATTTGGAAGAGGCGGTTGTAAAAGCGGAAAAAGAGCTGGCGGAAGTGGAAATTGCCGACGAGCTGTCGGATGAGGTCTGTGAGAACTGCGGAAGACAGATGGTGATTAAATATGGACCTCACGGCAGATTCCTGGCATGTCCGGGATTCCCGGAATGCCGCAACACCAAGCCTTATTTTGAAAAGATAGGGGTTGCCTGCCCGAAGTGCGGTAAAGATATTGTCATGAAAAAGACGAAAAAGGGCAGAAAATATTACGGGTGTATTGATAATCCGGAATGCGATTTTATGGTATGGCAGAAACCGGTGGACAAAAAATGTCCAAAATGTGGTTCTATCATGCTGGAAAAAGGAAATAAACTGTTATGTGCGGATGAGAACTGCGGTTATGTGGAGGCTGTTTCACAGCCGGCAGAAGCATAAATTCCGCAATTCCAGTAATTGTCTGAAAATTGTGCCAAAATTCAGTTAATATACGTTGAAAATACTGAAAAAATATGTTAGAATGTGCGTATGGCGTACAGTAAGTATCGGGACGTGACTGATATCTGACTTTGAAAGGCGGGGGACATGAGCAGCGTACAATTATTGGATAAGACCAGAAAGATAGGAAAACTTTTGCACAATAACAATTCCGGCAAAGTCGTTTTTAATGATATCTGCAATGTGCTGAAGGAAATTCTTGTATCGAATGTTCTGGTAATCAGCAAAAAAGGAAAGGTTCTGGGTGTAGGGGATTTGAATACGGTTGAGTCTCTGACGGAACTGATTGTAGAGCATGTGGGCGGATTCATCGACCCGATGTTAAACGAGCGGTTTCTTTCCGTACTTTCGACAAAGGAGAATGTCAATCTGGAAACGCTTGGATTTGAAAATATCGATACGAGGAAGTTCCAGGCAGTCATAGCGCCGATTGAGATTTCGGGAGAAAGGCTCGGAACATTGTTTATTTATAAATGTAATGAGCAGTACGATATCGATGACATCATTTTGTGTGAATACGGAACGACCGTCGTAGGGCTTGAGATGCTCCGGGCTGTCAATGAGGAGAATGCGGAAGAAAACAGAAAGGTTGCGGTCGTGAAATCTGCGATTGGAACGCTTTCCTTTTCGGAAATGGAAGCCATTACGCATATTTTCGATGAACTCGGCGGCATGGAGGGCATTCTTGTGGCGAGTAAGATTGCGGATAAGGTCGGAATTACCCGTTCCGTCATCGTAAATGCCCTGCGCAAGTTTGAAAGCGCCGGAGTAATAGAATCCCGTTCCTCCGGTATGAAAGGAACTTACATCAAAGTCCTGAACGATGTGGTATTTGAGGAAGTGGAGAAATTAAAGGAACAGAGCCGGTAAAAGATGAAAGAACAGAGCCGGACAACTGAACATAGGAACAAAGCCAACGGACTGGCCATGGATAAAAGGATTTATAACAGCGTGATATTCTGCTTTATAAGTCC
>CAJTRL010000077.1 GCA_910578715.1 uncultured Lachnospiraceae bacterium
GCATCAATAAGGAGATTATGAAAGCAGTAAAATAAAAAAGTTCTCAAAGGTACTCAAAATATTTGGATATTAAAAAATCGCCAAACCCTTGATTTTACAAGAGATTCGGCGATTCCAACTACTGCTGGTGGTGGGACTTGAACCCACACGCGGTTGCCCGCAACAGATTTTGAGTCTGCCTCGTCTGCCATTCCGACACACCAGCGTTTTGTAACCGAGTTATATGATATCATAACTGTAAATGGTTGGCAAGTTATTTCTATCATAAAATTCTTTTCTCAAAATTCTTTTCTTTCCCGGAGCCTTTGCAAAGAACCGCATTATGGTATATAATAAAAACTGTATGATTTTGTCCGGCGGACAGGGCAGAACAGCCGCTGGCAGATTTTGATTAAAATGTCTGCTAAAGCAGACAGACGGGGTAAAGATGGATTGCAAAGATGAAGAAAAAATGATTCCGGTATTTTTGCAGGACGAATTAGATATCAAAGTGCTGAACCAATTCATAGAACATATAGACGGATGCCCGGAATGTATGGAAGAACTTTCTATCCAGTTTCTGGTGGCGGAGGGGTTGGAACGGCTGGAAGCGGGTAATAATTTTAATTTGCAGAAGGCGCTGACGACAAGACTTTCGGATGCCAGGCACCAGATAAAGGTGCGGCGGGTGCTTCTGCATACGCTGATTTGTCTGGAAGCGGCGGTAGCAGCGGAAATTCTGATTGCGCTGCTCGTTGTATTTAAATTCTGAAAAAGGAAGGCATGGCACTAAAATGAGTCAGAAATTAGTTTTAATAGACGGACACAGTATTTTGAACAGGGCGTTTTATGGCGTGCCCGATTTGACAAACAGCCAGGGATTCCATACGAATGCGATTCATGGCTTTCTGAATATTATGTTCAAAATTCTGGAAGAGGAGACGCCGGATTATTTAACAGTGGCGTTTGATGTACATGCGCCGACTTTCCGGCATGAAATTTATCAGGAATATAAAGGAACGCGCAAACCGATGCCGGAAGAACTGCGGGAACAGGTTCCGGTGATGAAACAGATGCTCGCAGCGATGAGAATCAGCATCGTGGAACAGGCAGGGCTGGAGGCCGATGATATTCTGGGAACGCTGGCGGTACGGGCGGAGAAGGAAGGCATGGAGGTTGCTCTGGTTTCCGGGGACAGGGACCTTTTACAGATTGCATCGGAGCATATCAAAATCCGGATTCCCAAGACCAAAGGCGGCAGAACGGAAGTGGAGAATTATTACGCCAAAGACGTAAAGGAGCGGTATCAGGTTACGCCGAAGCAGTTTATCGACTTAAAGGCGCTGATGGGAGATACGGCGGATAATATTCCGGGCGTTCCGAAGGTCGGGGAAAAGACGGCCGCAGAACTGATGAAACAGTTTGGCTCCCTGGAGAATATTTATCAAAACCTGGAAAATGTAACAAAAAAAGCCGTCAGAGAGTCTCTTGCGAATCATAAAGAGCTTGCCGACTTAAGTAAGGTGCTTGCGACGATTAAGGTAGATTGTGAGCTGGATTTTTCTTTTGAAAACGCGCGGCTCGGCAATTTCTTTACCGAAGAGGCATATATATTATGTAAACAACTGGAGTTTAAAAATCTGCTATCCCGTTTTGAAAAGGATGCTGTCGTGACGAACAGCCAGACGGAATATTTTAAGACGCTGACGGATTTATCGGAAATAGAAGAATTGTTTGCGCTGGCCGAAAAACGGTGTGATTCGGAGCAGGCGGCTGAAAATACGGAAACTTCCGGCAAATCCGGTATTGCGAACAGGCCGCCGGTTTTTGGCCTTTCCGTGCTGCGGGATGGAAAAGGGGCGGAGGATTTCGCGGGCGTCGCATTTGCGCTTTCGGAAAAGGAAATATATTTCATTCCCTGTCAGGGATTTATCACGGGGCAGTATCTGGCCGGGAAACTGAGCGGCCTGAACAGAAATAAATTATGTAAACTTAGTGTCTGCAATATCAAGCAGCTTTACGATGTGATTGAGCAGGACGAGACGGAGGAAATCGTCGGTGAGGACGGGCTGGCAGCTTACCGGGAAAGAAAGTATTTTGACATTCTTCTGGCGGCATACTTGCTGAATCCGCTCAAAAACGATTACGATACGGAAGCGGTTGCGGGTGAGCATCTTTCGCTGGTGCTTCCGGACAAAAAACAGGTCTGTGGGAAAAATACTTTCCGGCAGACGCTGGAAGAAAAGCCGGAAGAGTTAAAAGAGTTTGCTTGTTTTCAGGCTTATGTCTGCCTGATGGCGGCGGAAACGCTTTCTGCAAAGCTGAAAGATGCGGAAATGCTGGAACTGTTATACGAAATAGAGATGCCGCTGACCAAAGTTCTGTATGAAATGGAGCTTGCGGGCATCAGGGTGCGGCCGGATGAGCTGAAAGCCTATGGAGAGGCTCTTACCGGACGGATTGCGGAGCTGGAACAGTCTGTCTGCGAACAGGCCGGCGTACAGTTTAATCTCAATTCCCCTAAACAGCTTGGAGAAGTTCTTTTTGAAAAGATGGGCATTCCCGGCGGAAAAAAGACGAAAACAGGGTATTCTACGGCGGCGGATATTTTGGAAAAGCTGGCGCCGGATTATCCGGTGATTGCGGATATTCTGGAATACAGAGGGCTTGCGAAGCTGAAATCGACTTATGCGGACGGTCTGGCGGTTTATATCGACGAGGGCAGCCGGATTCATTCCACTTTTAACCAGACGATTACGGCGACCGGAAGAATCAGTTCCACGGAGCCGAATTTACAGAATATTCCGATACGGATGGAGCTGGGCAGAAGAATCCGGAAGGTATTTGTTCCGGAGGACGGATATTTGTTTATGGATGCGGATTATTCCCAGATTGAGCTCCGCGTGCTTGCGCATATGTCCGACGATAAACAGTTAATAGAAGCCTATCAGATGGACCAGGATATTCACAGAATTACGGCGTCCAAAGTGTTCCATACGCCCTTTGAAGAAGTTACGGCTTTGCAGAGAAGAAACGCCAAAGCAGTCAATTTCGGCATTGTATACGGCATCAGTTCTTTCGGGCTGAGCCAGGATTTGAGCATTTCCAGAAAAGAGGCTGCGGAATATATCGAGCAATATTTTGCGACCTATCCGGGCATCAAGATTTTTCTGGATAAGCTGGTGGAAGACGCGAAAAAGTACGGTTATGTAAAGACCATGTTCGGCAGAAGAAGGCCGATTCCAGAATTATCTTCCAGCAATTTCATGCAGCGTTCCTTTGGAGAGCGGGTGGCGATGAATTCTCCGATACAGGGAACCGCCGCGGATATTATCAAACTCGCCATGATTCATGTCTGGGCGAGGCTGCGGAAGGAAAAACTGCGTTCCCGGCTGATACTGCAGGTACACGACGAACTGCTGATTGAAGTATACGAGCCGGAGGAAGAGCAGGTAAGGCGCATTCTTTCGGAAGAGATGCAGGCTGCGGCCAGATTGTCCGTCGCAATGGAAATCGATTTGCATACAGGAATGACCTGGTATGATGCCAAATAATACGGTGAAAGGAATGAAAATTAAAGTTTTCATTCCTGGACTTTGTGGCGATGTGTGTCCCAAAGTTCTTACTGATTATATGCTGCGTGCGCGGCAGAATAAGAGGAAAGTATGAAAGTTATCGGAATTACGGGAGGCGTTGGAGCCGGAAAAACGGCGCTTCTCGACTATGTAAAAGCGCATTACAAATGTCGGGTGATTCTGGCGGACGAAGTGGCGCATCTGGTAGAAAAACCGGGACAGAGATGTTATGATGAACTGGTAAAGCTGCTTGGGAACGGAATTTTGAATCCGGATGGCACGATTGATAAAAAGCGGATGGCGGAGAAGATTTTTGCGGACAAGTATTTGCTTGGAGCAGTGAACGACATTGTGCATCCGGCGGTAAAGGAATATATTCTGCGGGAAATTGACCGGTGCCGGGAAGCAGCGGATAAGGATTTTCTTTTTGTGGAGGCGGCGCTTTTAATTGAAGGCGGCTATGAAAGGCTGCTGGATGAACTCTGGTACATTCATGCGAGGCCGGAAATCAGACGCAGCCGGCTGAAAGCGGGAAGGGCTTATTCCGATGAAAAGATAGACGGTATTTTAAAAGAACAGTTATCCGAACAGGAGTTCAGACAGCATTGCAGGGTGGTTATTGACAATAGCGGAAGTCTTGCGGAGGCCTGTCGGCAGATGGATGAGAAATTGGAGGAATATCTGTGTCAGAAATGATGAAATTTCCGGGCCAGCTGGTGTTTGGTCTGGATATCGGAACAAGAAGCATTGTGGGAACGGTAGGATACCGGACGGGCGAGCGGTTCCATGTGGTGGCCCAGTGTATCAGAGAGCATGAAACGCGGGCCATGCTGGACGGCCAGATTCATGATATTCATAAGGTCGGCATGACGATTAACGAGGTAAAAATTCGTCTGGAAGAAAAAATCGGACGGAAGCTGAAAGACGTCTGTATCGCGGCGGCGGGACGTGTGCTGCGGACTGTTACGACTCATGTGGAGCATGAATTTGATAAAGATAAAGAGATTGACGGGGAAGATATTTACGCGCTGGATTCCAGGGGCGTCGAAAAAGCCTATGAAGAATTTCTGGAAAAGAACGACACGGAAATAAAGTTTTACTGTGTCGGCTATTCGGTTGTGCGGTATTATCTGAATCATTATCCGATTGTCAATCTGGAGGGTCATAAGGCGAAATCCGTCGGCGTGGATATCATTGCAACTTTTTTGCCGGACGATGTGGTGGACGGTCTGCAGAAGGCGGTCGGTCTTGCGGGGCTGGAAGTCGTCAACCTGACACTGGAGCCGATTGCGGCGATTCAGGTCGCGATTCCGGAAATGTACCGGATGTTAAATATCGCGCTCGTGGATGTGGGGGCGGGAACCTCCGATATTTCTATTACAAAGGACGGCAGCATCGTTGCTTACGGTATGATTCCGATTGCCGGAGACGCGCTGACGGAAGTGATAGCCAAACACTGTCTTGTGGATTTTAAGACCGCGGAGAAAATCAAAAGGGAAGCGGACGAAAAAGAATCCATTGAGTATAAAGATATTATGGGACTGACCCAGACCATTTCCAGGGAAAAAATAATCGAAGTAGCCATGCCGGTCATTCGGAATATGACGAAGCTGGTTGCCGATAAAATCAAAGAGCTGAACGGGGACAAATCGGTCAGCGCGGTATTTGTTGTCGGCGGCGGCGGAAGGCTTGAAGGATATACGGAAAGTCTGGCGGAAGAACTCGATATACAAAAAGAGAGAGTTGCGGTGCGCGGCGAAGAAGTCATGCAGCAGATTGTCTTTTATGAGGAAGATGCGAGAAAAGATTCTCTGATGGTGACGCCAATCGGTATTTGCCTCAGTTTTTATGAGCAGAACAACAATTTTATTTTTGTTTATTTTAATGAGCAGAGAGTCAAATTGTATGACAATAATAAACTGGCGGTGGTGGATGCCGCCATGCAGGCGGAATTTCCCAATTCCGGCCTGTTTCCGAAGCGTGGAAAAGAACTGAATTATTTTGTCAACGGAAAACCGCGCATTACGAGGGGCATGCTCGGAGAAGCCGCGGTTATCCGGGTAAACGGGCAGGAGGCGGATATTTATACGCCGATTCGTGCCAACGACCAGGTAAAGGTTATCGAATCGACGGCGGGAGAGCCGGCGGCGCTGGATATCAACCAGCTTCCGGAATATGGCGCGGTGATGCCTGTTGAAGTGAACGAGCAGAAAGTGGAACTGCCCAAATTTGCGATGGTGAACGGACATCTGCAGTCGGGCTATTACGGGATTCAGGAAAATGATTCGATAGAGTTTCTGAATTATTATACGGTCAGACAGATTGCCGAATTTATGGATGTTATCGTCAATCAGGAAATGAATATTTATGTGAACAATAAACTGGCGGATATGGACACGAAAGTGTATGAGAATTTTGCCATTATCTGGACGATGGAAGAGCTGCAGTTATCTGACCGGGACATTTACGGAAGTGGCGCGCCGGATACCTATGCCAGTCTTCCGGAGGATGACGGCAGTTATGTGAAGAGTGAGCCGAAGAAAGACAGCAATCCGTTTGCGGCGGATAAAGCTGACAGGCAGCCGGAAATATTGACTGGAAAACCGGAACAGCCGGAGAAAAAGGAAGGACAGCCGGATATGGCCGATGGCGTTTCGGAAAATCAGGTGGACGCGGCCGATGGCGCCAGGAAGAATCAGCCGGGTGCGCCGGATAGTATGGCAGATAGAGACGGAAAGACGACACAGCGGACAGAAAGCGACGGTTTAACGAACGGAGCGACACAGCGGACAGAAAGCGGCGTTCCAACGGACGATGAAGCGGCAGCAGAACAGCCGGATGCCCGAACAGCGGGGGATGCGGACAAACAGCCGGGAAGTCAGGCGACTGGAGCAGCAAAAGAAACAGCGCCACAGGCCGAAGCCGCAAACGCTGGAAATATTCCGATGGCGATTCAGGTCATGGTCAACGGGGCGCCGGTACGTCTGGAAGGAAAGAGCGGATATATTTTCGTCGATGTGTTTGATTACATAAATTTTGACCTGTCGGTTCCGCAGGGAAGCGGCATTGCAACGGAACTGAACGGAAGAAATGCGCAGTACATGGAGCCGATTCGGAGCGGAGACGTAATTAAAATTTATTGGAAAGACTGATATACTTATGAGATTATGCAGCATTGCGAGCGGAAGCAGCGGAAATTGTATTTATGCCGGCTCCGATGCGACACATCTTTTGATTGATGTGGGCATCAGCGGCAAAAGGATTGAGGAGGGCGTAGCGGCGCTCGGCCTGAAATTATCGGAAATAGACGGTATTTTTATTACGCATGAACATACGGACCACATCAGCGGGCTCGGAGTTCTGGCAAGAAAGTACGAGATTCCCATTTATGGAACGCCGGGAACCATTCAGGCGATAAGACGGACGGCGTCTCTTGGGAAAATAGAGGAATCGCTTTTTCACTGTATTAATGCGGATGAAAAATGTGTGGTCAAAGACATGACGTTATATCCGATGCGTACCTCCCACGACGCGGCGGAGCCCGTGGCGTACCGTATCAGCCATGATAAAAAGAAAATTGGCATCATTACGGACCTGGGGTGTTATAATGATTACACGGTAGCCTGTCTTCAGGATTTGGATATGCTGTATCTGGAAGCGAATCACGATGTGAATATGCTCCAGACAGGGCCGTACCCGTATTATCTGAAACAGCGTATTCTGAGTGAAAAGGGCCATTTGTCCAACGAGGCGTCGGGGAGGCTGTTGTGCCGCCTGCTGAATGACCATATTCAGGCAATTATGTTAGGACATCTGAGCAAGGAGAATAACCTTCCGGAACTGGCCTATGAGACAGTCAAAGTGGAAATCATGATGTCGGATACCACATACCAGGCGGATGATTTTCCGATTTATGTAGCCAAAAGAAGTGAAGTGTCGCAGATGATAGAAATCTGATTAAATTGCCGTTTATGCGGCGGAAAAAAGGAGCACGATTTTAAAAATGAAAAAAACGATTATTACAGTTGTAGGAAAAGATACGGTGGGAATCATTGCAAAGGTATGTACTTATCTGGCGGACAATCAAATTAATATTCTGGATATCTCACAGACCATTGTACAGGATTATTTTAACATGATGATGATTGTGGATACGAACCATACGCAGAAAGAATTTGGCATGATTGCGGAGGAGCTTGCACAGCTTGGCGAGAGCATCGGCGTGATTATTAAATGTCAGAAAGAAGAGATTTTTAATCAGATGCACAGAATCTGAAAAGAAATGGCTCTGCAAAGCATGAACGGAAAGGAAAAGAACGGCCTTGATTAATATATTTGAAGTTGCGGAAACGAATGAGATGATAGAGAAAGAAAATCTGGACGTGCGGACAATTACGCTCGGCATCAGTCTGCTTGACTGTATAGATGCGGATTTAAAAAGACTGAATGAGAAAATCTATCATAAGATATACGAAGCGGCAAAAGAACTTGTGACGACGGGGGAGCAGATTTCGAGAGAATACGGGATTCCAATCGTCAATAAAAGAATTGCCGTGACGCCGGTTGCGCTCATAGGGGGAGCCGCCTGTAAGACAGAAGAAGATTTTGTTTCGATTGCGCGGACGCTCGACAAGGTAGCGCATGAAGTGGGTGTGAATTTTATTGGCGGGTATTCGGCGCTGGTATCAAAAGGGATGACAGGAGCGGACGAACTGCTGATTCGGTCGATTCCAAAGGCTCTTTCCATAACCGAGCGGGTATGCAGTTCCGTCAATGTGGGCTCTACGAAAACAGGCATCAATATGGACGCAGTCAAACTGGCGGGTGAAATCATCAAACAGACGGCTCAGGCGACGAAAGAGGAGGATTCCCTGGGCTGCGCCAAACTCGTTATCTTCTGTAATGCGCCGGATGATAATCCGTTTATGGCGGGTGCTTTTCATGGGGTGACGGAAGCGGATAAAATTATCAACGTGGGTGTCAGCGGTCCCGGCGTTGTTAAGACCGCGCTTGGAAAAGTGCGGGGAGAAAATTTTGAGATTCTTTGCGAAACGATTAAGAAAACCGCTTTTAAAGTGACCCGTGTGGGCCAGCTTGTGGCAAAGGAAGCATCCAGACGGCTGAATGTGCCTTTTGGCATCGTTGACCTGTCCCTTGCGCCGACGCCGGCCATCGGAGACAGCGTGGCGGATATTTTATGCGAAATCGGTCTGGAACATGCCGGGGCACCCGGTACGACGGCGGCCCTCGCTTTGCTGAACGACCAGGTAAAAAAAGGCGGTGTAATGGCCTCTTCTTATGTGGGCGGGCTCAGCGGAGCATTCATTCCGGTCAGCGAAGACCAGGGGATGATTGATGCAGTGGCGGCGGGAGCCCTGACACTGGAAAAACTGGAAGCGATGACCTGTGTCTGCTCCGTCGGTCTCGATATGATAGCGATTCCGGGTGATACGAAGGAAACGACGATTTCCGGCATTATTGCCGATGAGATGGCTATCGGCATGGTCAACCAGAAGACAACGGCTGTCCGTCTGATTCCCGTTATCGGAAAGGGCGTGGGTGAAACGGTGGAATTTGGCGGGCTGCTCGGCTATGCGCCGATTATGCCGGTAAATCAGTTCTCCTGTGATGCCTTTGTAAACCGCGGCGGCAGAATCCCGGCGCCGATTCACAGTTTTAAGAACTAGGACCGGAATGGAAAGGTAATATAAAATGTCGAACAAGGGCTTGGAGACGAAAACACATAAGATGACAGAGGGGAATCCGCTTCGCACGATTCTCCTTTTTGCTATTCCGATGATTTTATCGAATCTTTTTCAGCAGTTCTATAATGTTATCGATACGATTATCGTCGGCAAAAGACTTGGAACGGATGCGCTTGCGGCAGTCGGGAGCGCAAGCAGTATTACCGCGGTATTCGTACAGCTTGCAACGGGCCTTGCTCTCGGAGGCTCCATCGTCATCGCGCAGTATTTCGGCGCCGGGAAAACGGAGAAAATATGGCAGAGCATGTCAACATCGGTTCTTTTTTCGGCCGGTGTCGCGCTTGTGTCCACTGTCGCAATCCTGGCGGGAGCGGAGCCGCTTCTGGCGCTTGTGAATACGCCGGAGAAAATTATCGGGATGGGGGCCGGGTATCTGCGGTTTTACTTTCTCGGCTGTGTGCCGATATTTGTTTATAATGCGTTAAACGGTGTTTATGTGGCTTTGGGAGATTCCAGAACACCGCTTAAATTTCTGGTCGTTTCTTCGGTTCTCAATGTGTTATTGGATTTATTTTTCATCATAGGACTGCAATGGGGCGTTGTCGGCGCGGCGATTGCGACGGCGGTTTCCCAGTTCGCGGCGGCAGTTCTGGCAGTAAAAGATATTCCGAAACTGCTGAAAGAGTTCGGACGCGGGCCCGATACGCCCCTGTTTGATAAAGAATTGTTATTTACGATGCTTCGCTTTGCCCTGCCTTCCGCTTTACAGCAGTCGATTGTATCGGTCGGTTCCGTCGTTGTCCAGGCGACGATAAACAGCTTTGGCCCGGCGGTCATCGCCGGAAGCGCGGCGGCGGCCAAAGTCGTCAATCTGGCGACGGCCATTCCCATCAATTACAGCAATGCCTATGCCAATTATGTCGGGCAGAATATCGGTGCCTGTAAAGAAGAGCGCATCCGGCCGGGACTTGTGGCTTCCATTGTGAGCTGTGGCGGATTATCGCTGATGCTCACGGCTGTTTTTGAGATTTTTCCGGAGCGCATTATCCGGCTTTTTATCGAAGAGACGGAAGCGGATATCGGACAGGTCATTGCGGTGGGAACCGCTTATATCAGAGTGGTGGGCGCGTTTCTCGTGGTTTTTTCCGTGTTTATGCTGGTAAAAGCCACTTTCAAAGGAAGCGGCGATATGGGCTGGTTTATTCTGACAACGTTGCTCAGCTTTTTTATCCGGCTGTTTTTAACGGTCGGTTTTGCGCATGTTGTCGGCGTGGATATCATCTGGTGGGCATTCTGTGCCGGATGGACGATTGCGCTGATAGTTTCTATTGCCAGATACTTACAGGGCGGCTGGCGCTCAAAACGCATTACCGGCCCGGAGGACGTCTGATTGTGTTTGTTGTTTTTGGCTTTGGCGTAAAGTCTTTTGTTCGAATTTATAAAAATTTCATGGTCCAGATGTTGAAATCTGCCGACAGTATCTTGCCTGTGTCATATCCGGTATGTTATAGTATTGCACAGAAAATATCACCAGGAGGTAAAGTATGGCGGAAGAACATAAGAAAGGACTGGATGCTGAGCTGGTATGGAATGATTTGATGAACTGCTGCAGAAGTGAAGGCGTCTGCGGCCAGTGTCAGCAGGAAAACTGTACAATCGGCTATGCCAAACAATGTATCAGCAATTTCAAAAAAGAACCTAAAAAAGAAGTGCCGGAAGGTGTGGAGCATGTTCCGACGATGGATTTTAAAGTGTTTGATGAAACGGAACTGGAAACGGCGATTGCACATATTTTAAAAGAATGCAAAGACTGTAAAGAGGACCATACGGAGGAATGTATTATCAATGTTGTCCGTAACTGTTATGAAGTCGGTCTGCTCGGCGATGTGCAGCCCTATGAAGGAAGCGCGCTGCAATACCTGATGTATCTGCAGACTAAATATCCTGAAAAATCTTTACATATTGCGGAGCTTTACCAAAAGTAGAGAAGGATTTTATAAACAGTTGGAAAGGTGTTACGCAAACAATAGAAACGAAACGCTGTCTGCAGCAGACGCTGTGGGCGGCGTTTTTTGCGTGTTTAAGTTGACAAAAGCTGCGAAAAAAGGTATTGTTATAGTGTAATTTAACTCAATTACGCAAAGGAGACTCGATGGAATCAATACTCTTAAATGAGATTATGAAATTCACATTAGGTAAAAATCCTACACGAATAAGAGAGCAGACTGATGAATTATATACCCCGGAAGATTTTGAGAAAGATTTACACTGTATTCATCCGGCGAAAGAGGGTATGGGCTGTATCATAAATTTGATAAAATCAAAGTGTTCTCCGATTTCGGAACAGACGGAAGCAAAATGTATTACATCAAATTTTTTAAGATGCGATTTCGACACCGAAAAACTCTGTCCCTGGTATTTTTGTTATCAGTTTAATGAAGGAAAGGGTTTTGAGCAGCAGATAGAGATGTACCATCAGGGGACGACTTTGAGTGTCAGGAAATTGAATATAAAAACGATTGGTGAATTAAAAATTGTTTTGCCGGATATAGAAAAACAAAGGACAATAGGAAATTTATACAGACAGTCTATTATACAAAATGATTTTATGGTAAAACAGGCAGAGGATATCAGAAAATTTACGATGGCGCTGATACGCAGGATGGAGGAAAATTAGCGATGGCTGAAGGGAAAGATTTGTTACAGGTATTGTGGAGCGGTGCGGATGTACTTAGAGGGAAAATGGATGCAAATGAATATAAAACATATCTTTTAGGATTGGTTTTTTATAAATATTTATCGGACTCGTATCTGGCGAAAATTTATGACCTCATCAACGATAAACATCCGGACAGCCTGGAAGAAGCGCAGCGTGTGTATGAAGATGTAATGAAATCGGATGACGCCGAAGAACTGCTGAATGAAATAAAAGAATCAAAGCATTATACGCTTGACCCTGATATGACATATATAAGTATGTTAAATGCTGCTAAAAATAATTCTTTTAACAGGGAAAAACTACAGGCGGCATTTAATCGTATAGAAGAGTCTGATGAACTGTTTAACGGCTTATTTGCGGATGTGGATTTATATTCAAACCGGCTTGGTACGGGAGACCAGAAGCAGAGCGCCACAATTGCGGAGGTCATCAAAGTATTGGATGGCGTGGACATTCTTCATACGGAAGGAGACGTGCTTGGCAACGCATATGAATATCTGATTGGCCAATTTGCCTCTGAAACGGGGAAAAAGGCTGGAGAATTTTATACGCCGCATGGCCCTGCGCAGATTCTTTGCAGAATTGCCATATCCGGTCAGGAAGGAAAAAAAGGATTACAGGTATATGACCCATGTATGGGGTCGGGTTCGTTGATGCTCAGTTGTAGAAATTACTCAAAAGAACCGGATTACATTAAATATTATGGCCAGGAACTAATGCCGTCAACCTATAATCTGGCGCGGATGAATATGTTTCTGCACGGAGTTCTGCCCGAAAACCAGCATCTGCGTAACGGAGATACCCTCGATGCTGACTGGCCGACAGATGAGGAGACAGAATTTGATGTTGTAACGATGAATCCGCCCTATTCGGCAAACTGGTCTGCGGCGGAGGGATTCAAACAGGATGAGCGGTTTATGGATTATGGGGGGAAACTTGCGCCTAAGTCAAAAGCGGATTATGCTTTTTTGTTACATGGGTTCTATCATTTAAAGCAGACAGGTACGATGGCGATTGTCCTTCCTCATGGCGTGTTATTCAGAGGAGCGGCAGAAGGGACAATCAGGGAGACACTTCTCATGAACGGAGCGATATATGCCGTTATTGGACTACCGTCGAATATGTTTTATAATACTTCTATTCCAACCTGTATTGTGGTATTGAAAAAGCACAGGGAAGGACGGGATGTATTGTTTATTGATGCGTCCAGACTGTATGAAAAGGAAAAGAAGCAGAATGTCATGCGCGAGGAACACATTGACAGAGTGCTGGAGCTGTATACTGACAGAAAATCGGTTGATAAGCTGGCGTATCTTGCATCTTTTGAGGATATTAAAGCGAATGATTTTAATCTGAATATTCCCAGGTATGTAGATACCAGCGAAGAAGAACCGGAAGTGGATATCAGACAGCTTTCCGCATCCATAAGGGAGACAAACAGGGCTATCAAAGAAGGAAATGACGCTTTGCTTAAAATGCTTGGGGAACTGACTTTTGCAGATGCTGAAACGAAGGATGCTGTGGAAGAATTTATCAGCGTCCTCAGGGAGGTGTGATTGTGGCAAAAGTACCGAAGATAAGGTTTGAGGGATTTGCGGAGGAGTGGGAAGAGCGGAAGCTGGGGGAATTAGGAACCATTCAGACTTGTAAGAGGATTTTTAAGGGACAAACAAGCGAGATAGGAGATATCCCTTTTTATAAAAATGGAACTATTGGATTAAAAGCGGATGCATTTATATCCAGAGAGCTGTTTGAAGAATTTAAGACGTTATATCCTTATCCAGAACTTGGTGATATCCTCATTTCTGCGGTTGGGAGCGTAGGCAGAATAGCTGAATATACAGGGAAAGATGAGTATTATCAAGATTCTAATGTCGTTTGGTTAAAAACAGATGACAAAATAAATAAGAAGTTTCTAAAGGTATCGTATCAGGTAATAGAATGGTTAATAGAGGGTTCAACAGTTAAGCATTTGTACAATGATAACATATTGAAAAGTGAAATAACCATGCCAAACTCGCAAGTAGAACAGGGAAAAATTGGGAACTATTTTGAAATTATCGACCATCTCATCACCCTTCACCGGCATAAGTGTGATGATGCAAAAGAGCTGAAGAAATATATGCTGCAAAAAATGTTTCCCCGGAACGGAAAGAAAAATCCGGAGATTCGTTTTGCGGGATTTACAGAAGATTGGGAACAGCGTAGGCTGGGGGAGATAGCCCCACTTAGGGGAGGCTTTGCTTTCAAAAGCAGTGAATATGTAAGTGAAGGTGTGCCCATTGTTAGGATTTCTAATATCCTTTCTGATGGTAGTGTAGGGGCAGATTTTGCATACTATTCAGAACAGGGCGATGACTCCGCATATTTACTTTCTGATGGTGCTGTATTATTAGCGATGTCCGGTGCAACGACAGGAAAAGTATCTATATTACGTACGGAAAAATCTTATAAATACTACCAAAATCAGCGTGTGGGGTATTTTGTTCCTACATCAGAATGTGACTATGGATTTGTTTCAATTATTACGCGCTCACAGTATTTTTCGGAACAGTTAAACTCTGTTTTAGTGGCTGGCGCTCAGCCTAATGTATCGGCAAAAGATATTGACGCATTTGAGTTTATGGTTCCGGTTTTCAAAGATGAACAAAATCGACTTGGTCAGTATTTTAATAACCTCGACCGCCTCATCACCCTTCACCAACGCAAGTGCGACGAATTAAAAGAAATAAAGAAATTTATGCTGCAAAATATGTTTGTATAAGGAGTAACAGTTGGATGAAACTATATCATGGAAGTAATATTGTTGTTGAAAAGCCACAAATTCTTCAGTCCGACCGAAGGCTTGATTTTGGTACGGGATTCTATCTTACGTCAAGCTATGAACAGGCGGAAAGATGGGCGTTTCTTACAGTGAAAAGACGGGGAGAGGGGAAACAAATAATTACGTCTTATGACTTTGACTGCGAAGTATTATCCGCATTGAAGGTGATTAAATTTGAGGAAGCGTCTGCTGAATGGCTGAAATTTGTTGCGAACAACCGGAATATCAAGGATTTTATGGATGAATCAGATATTGTGATTGGACCGGTTGCCAATGACCGGACGATGCCGGTTATTAAACTGTATTTTGCCGATATATATGATGAAGATGAGACGATTAAAAGACTTTTGCCACAAAAATTGAAAGACCAGTATGCTTTTAAAACTGAAAAAGCTCTTAAATCATTAGTTTTGAGCGAGGCGATAGAAGTTCGGAAGTAAACTTCCGAATATTGATAGATATTGTGTGCTGAAGCGTACAGGGAGGTGTAACAATGAAAAGTGAAATGGTATTTATTCGTTCCTTTTATAATGAAAAGGTATCGCAGATGATAGTGGAGAAATATGGGTTTGAGCCATTATTGGCGCTTAGAAGATTTCTTTTCTCTGAAACTTACCGGATGCTGACAGATGAAGAACTTGAAATGTGGGATTTCAGCCCGTTTGGAATTTTTGATATGTGGGAAGCCGAGCAAGTTACGGGAGACCCACGTAATTCATTATATTTAAGGAGAGACTGACATGGGTAAGGAGATGGAATTTTTTATATTTTTACTTGAAAATTATGCGGAATATAAAAATACTACGGCAGATAAAGTTTTGGAATTGTGGGATAAGCTGAAATTAACAGATTTTATATATGATATGTATGAGAGATATCATATTGAACGCCTGGAAAATGCTTTTGAGGATATTGACAGGCTTGTTGCGGAAAAGCAAGTGTAGTTTCACATTACAAAATATGTTTCCACAGAAAGGATAGCTTATGGCAGAATTAGAATCTGTAATCGAAAAAAGGCTAATCGACCAGCTCTGTTGTGATGAGTC
>CAJTRL010000078.1 GCA_910578715.1 uncultured Lachnospiraceae bacterium
TTCCGCTTTTGAATTGAATGTCCGCTAAAGCGGACAAGAATAGGGGATAAAAATGAATTATGATTTGCTAAAGATGACAGGGCTTGGTAATCTGGATATTACATATATATTTATAGGCATTATTGCATTTCTTCTTATTATATTAGTTCTTGTAATTATTCAAATGGTAAAATTATCAAAGATGACCAAAAAGTACGAAAAATTTATGCTAGGAAAAAATGCAAAAAACCTGGAAAAAGATATATTTGGTTTATACGAGGATAATAAGTTTATCAAAGTTTCTCTTGAAAAAAACGAAAAGGATATTCGTACTTTATATCGGAATTTTGAAAAAGCATTTCAAAAAATCGGTGTTGTAAAATATGACGCATTTGCCCAGATGGGAGGACAGCTGAGTTTTTGTCTTGTGCTGCTGGATGAAAATAATAATGGTTTTCTTTTAAATTCTGTGCATAGTGCAGAAGGCTGTTATAGTTATACGAAAGAAATTAAACTGGGCGAATGCAGTCTTGAACTGGGAGATGAAGAAAGAAAAGCAATAAACATTGCTATGGGAGAGGAATCTTAAAATAAATTTAAATTATCAGACAAAAAGTTAAATAATTAAAATATTTAGTGGTAAAACGTATGATTAAAAAGATTTGTAAAATTGATGACCTGACAGGTAAAGAGCGGCTGGCAAATAACGTTATGACTGGGGATTATAATGTTTTATTGTCCGAAGGAACTGTATTGCGTCAGGATTATATCGAAAAGTTAAGAGAACTGAATATCAGGGAAGTATATGTATGGGATGTAAAAGAAGCAGAATCGGTTGCTATTTTGAAAGATGAAATAGAAGAATCTTTCAAATCAAAAGTAAGAGATATTCTTGAAAAACATACCTACTGTCATAATGAAGAACTGGTCGAACTGAGTCAGATAGCAGACCATATCATTATCGAGATTCTCGAAGAAGAGGAAGTTGTTCAGCAGATATATGATATCTGGGAAAGAAGCTCCGATATCTATGAACATTCTGTCAGCATATGCAGTCTGGCAACGGTTGTTGCATTGCGGATGAACCTTTCTCATGAAGTGGTTCATGATATTGGCGTGGGCTGTCTTCTGCATGATTTAGGACTGCGTTACCTGACAGCTGATTACATGGACCATGATTTAGAAGAAATGACGGAATTTGAGTATTCGGAATACAAGAAACATCCGGTTTACGCATATTCTTCCTTACAGGGCGAAAATTGGATTTCCAATATGAGCAAAAATATGATATTATATCATCATGAAAGAATTGACGGCTCCGGTTATCCATTAAAAGCAACAGATATTCCTCTGGAATGCCGGATTATACAGGTTTGTGATGTTTTTGATGAAATGATATGCGGCATTGGCTGTAAAAGAGTCAAAGTTTATGAAGCGATTGAATATTTGAAAAATTTTAAAGATATCAAATTTGACGGGAGAATTGTCGATATTTTTCTGGAATTTACGGCAGTATATCCGGCCGGTACTTATATTCAGACGAATGAAGGTGAAATCGGTATTGTGCTCCGGCAAAATAAGCAATTTCCCGGAAGACCAGTTATTCGTATTGTTCAGGATAAAAACGGAAAAACCGTGGATATTATTAAAGATTTGCTGGAAGTAAATAATATTTATATCAAAGAAGTAATAGGATAAACCGAAAATATAAGTATACAGGCCTGATATCGCAAATAAAAAATTAATATTTCGGGAGGAATATAGAAATGATAGATATCAAATTTTTAAGAGAAAATCCGGAAGCGGTTAAAGAAAATATCAGAAAAAAATTTCAGGAATCCAAACTGCCTCTGGTCGATGAAGTAATCGCACTGGATGAGGAAGTCAGAAAAGCGCAGCAGGAAGCGGACGACATTCGTGCCAGCCGAAATAAAATATCAAAAGAAATCGGCGCGTTGATGTCACAGGGCAAAAAAGAAGAAGCAGAAGCGAAAAAAGCAGAAGTTTCTGCAAATGCAGCGCGTCTTGCGCAGTTAGAAGAGAAAGAAAACGAACTGCGGGAAAAAATCAAAAAAGATATGATGACAATTCCGAATATCATCGACCCATCCGTTCCGATTGGAAAAGATGATTCCGAAAACGTGGAAGTCAAAAAATATGGCGAGCCGGTTGTCCCGGATTTTGAAATTCCTTACCACACGGAAATCATGGAAAGATTTAACGGTATCGATATGGATGCCGCGGGAAGAGTTGCGGGTAATGGTTTTTATTATCTGATGGGTGATATTGCAAGACTTCATTCCGCTGTTATTTCTTATGCAAGAGATTTTATGATTGACAGAGGATTTACTTATTGTGTTCCGCCATTTATGATTCGGAGCGCTGTTGTGGATGGCGTAATGAGTTTTGCTGAAATGGATGCCATGATGTATAAAATTGAGGGAGAAGATTTATACTTAATCGGGACGTCGGAACACTCCATGATTGGAAAATTTATTGATACAATTGTACCGGAAGAAAATCTTCCACAGACATTAACCAGCTATTCTCCGTGCTTCCGGAAGGAAAAAGGAGCGCATGGTATTGAAGAGCGCGGCGTTTACCGGATTCATCAGTTTGAAAAACAAGAGATGATTGTTGTATGTAAACCGGAAGAATCTAAGATTTGGTTTGACAAACTATGGCAAAATACGGTAGACTTATTTAGGTCGTTAGATATTCCGGTCAGGACGATTGAATGCTGTTCGGGAGATTTGGCTGATTTGAAAGTAAAATCTTATGATGTAGAAGCATGGTCGCCAAGACAGAAGAAATATTTTGAAGTCGGAAGCTGTTCTAATCTTGGAGATGCACAGGCCAGAAGATTAAGAATACGGATAAATGGCAAAGACGGAAAATATTTTGCCCATACATTAAATAATACAGTTGTTGCGCCGCCCAGAATGCTGATTGCATTTTTGGAAAACAATTTGCAGGAGGATGGCTCTATTCGTATTCCCGAAGTCCTTCGTCCATATATGGGTGGTAAGACGGAAATCAGATAAGGGGAGGTGAAATCCTTGCATAAATATATGCGGGCTATTGGTTTTAGCAAGCTGATAGACAGACGAGAACAGCAGAAATTGGTCACGGATATCATATTAAGTGCAAAGCATCGTTCTTATACGTCTAATGGTGATGAAACCATACTTGCAGAATTTTGTGAAGATTTTGCTGAAAATATGGGAATCGCTGTGTGCGGAGAATTTGATGCGGATGACAAATTCACGTTTGATTATTATTATCCTTATTTAAAAGGAAGAGATGTAAGCTCTTATGAAGACGTTTCGGTGGAACGGCATGCAGAAAAGGAATCCTATGCCGGTATCTGCGACGATATAAAAGTCGGCGTCAGCCTGATATTCTATTTGCAGAATATTATTCCATATGTAAAAGCGCAGCATATGAATTTGCTGCCAATCAGAGGAACAACTCTTACATTATCCGGTCTTTCCATAAAGGGTAATATTATTCTTCCTCTGATAAAAGACGAAACGGAAATGCAGAAAGTAAAGAAAGCATCCCTGAACAGAAATCAGCTGATTGCCGCCGCCAGACAGGGCGATGAAGAAGCGATAGAAAGCCTTACGCTGGAAGATATGGATACTTATACTTCAATATCCAGAAAAATCTTAAAGGAAGACGTGTTCAGCCTTGTTGATACTTATTTCATGCCTTATGGAGTGGAGTGCGACCAGTATTCTATTCTCGGTGAAATATTGGAGTATACCAAGACGGCAAACAGGCTGACAGGAGAAGAAATTTATGTAATGAAATTAAGCTGTAATGATTTACAGTTTGATGTCTGCATCAATACTGCAGATTTATATGGAGAGCCGCAAGTCGGCCGTAGATTCAAAGGTATTATCTGGATGCAGGGTTATATTAATTACCCGGATATATCTTAAGGTTTTATTTCATAGTCGAATCACTTGCCTGTTAGCAAGTTTTTCATATGTATCAGTTCCCTTAGTTAAATGGATATAACAGGAGCCTCCTAAGCCCCAGTTGTGAGTTCGATTCTCGCAGGGAACGCTGAGAAGGTTGTAAATTCAAGGATTCTTGGACTTACAACCTTTTTTCATTTATATTTTGTTAAGAGTATGGAAATAGATTTTAAATTGGAAAGTATCATGCGGAATATCCCGGTATATAAGGGATGTTCCGCTTTTTGTTGTCAGCCGGGAAAGGCTATGGTAAAATAACACTATCCGATATGGCTCGGTTGTTTCAGTTTGAGTGCACAACAAAACAGAAAGAAGTCGTAATTATAGTAAGGAAATTTTATGGATTATATCATACTGGACTTAGAATGGAATCAGGGCGCCGGAGAAGAAACGGAAAAAAATATCCCCTTTGAAATCGTTGAAATCGGTGCGATAAAATTAAATAGCCGCCGGGAAAAAATTGGAGAGTTTAACGAACTGATAAAACCGCAGGTTTATCATGAAATGAATTATGTTACGAGGAAACTGATTCATTTAAAAATGGAACAGCTTAAAAGTGGAAAAAGTTTTCCGGAAGTTATGCGGGCGTTCAGAAAATGGTGGGGAGAAGATTATATTTTATGTACCTGGGGTTCTATGGATTTAACGGAGCTCCAGCGGAATATTCGTTACTATGGCCTGGAACCCATGTCGGACAGGCCTTTTCGGTTTCTGGATATTCAGAAGTTATTCAGCATTGCGTTTGAAGACAGGAAATCCAGAAAATCACTGGAATACGCGATAGATTTTCTGAAAATTGAAAAGGATATTCCTTTTCACAGAGCGTTAAGCGATGCCTATTATACGGCTAAAATTGTGGCATTGCTCGATGAGAGTGTGCTGGAAAATTATTCTTTCGACGTTTTTCATATTCCCCAGGATAAAAAGGAAGAAATTCACGTTATATTCGATAAACTGCCGCTGGAATCCTATGCAAAATATATTTCCAGGGGATTTGAAGATAAAATAAAGGCGATGAATGACAGAAACGTTATTTCTACAAAATGCTATCTCTGTCAGAAAAATTTAAAGAAAAAAATCCGCTGGTTCACCCCCAACGGAAAGCATTATTACTGCGTATCATATTGTGACGTGCATGGCCATATGAAATCCAAAATCAGAATCCGCAAGGCAGAAAACGGCCAGATTTATGCGGTAAAGACCGAAAAATTCATTTCCGAAGCGGATGTGGAAAATATATATCATATGCAGGAACAGGCAAGGCTGCACCGCAAAGAAAAAAGGGCGGCTAGAAATCAAAATCATCGAAGTTAGAGCGGATACGTTCTCTTCGGTGTTTTTTTCTGTCCACGCGGTTTTTTCTTCGCCTTGAGTTCTGATTGTTGACAATAAGCGCACGGATGATAAATAGACAGATAAAAAACGCAGCAAAAATCAAAACACCGATGAGAACATTTTTTACATTAATGTAGATGGTGTCATTTTCTTCCGGATTGGCAGCTGTCGTGTCATTTTTCTCCGGCTCCGTTTTGTTGTTATCATCTTTGCCAGAAGTATCTTCTGCATTTACGACATCAAACTCATAAATGGATTTGGCATATTCTGAAAGATTGACATATGCGCTCCCGACATAAACGCTGTTATAGGTGTAGTCGATTTTGGCAACGTGATTTTCTTCCTGAATATGATAATCGATTGTCGAATCCAAATCTGAAAAATCAGCCATATTAGGAACGATAACATAACTGTCCGCATCAATCGACAGGATGGGTTTGGAATTTCCGAAAATATCATTATCTGCCTGAAAGAAATTTACATTTTCTATATTAAATTTTTTTTCATTTTCAGAGACATTTAATATCTGGAAATTTTGAAAACCATAATTGAAAAGTTCTACTGTGTCCGTAAACTGTTCGGGAGATTCTTCTTTGAAAACGACACAAATCAGCTTTAAACCGTTTTTTTCGGCACAAGTGACAAGCGTTTGTCTGGACTGGTCCGTATAACCGGTTTTTCCGCCCACGATTCCTTCATAAGGTATTTCACCGGTTACCAGCTGATGTTTATTTTTTTTATAAAAATCGTCAGGCTGTGTCGCAGTGGGTTCAAAATGATAACGGTCCGTATTGCTGATTTTGCAAAGCATTTCATTTTGAAAAAAAGCTCTTGAAATAACGGCAAGGTCATAAGCGGAAGTATAGTGGTCTTCATCAAAAAGGCCGTTTGCATTGATAAAATGGGAATCCGTACAGCCAAGTTCTTTGGCGCGCATATTCATCAAGTCCGTAAAATCGGAGATGGAGCCGCTGACATATTCCGCGACAGCGTTAGATACTTCATTGGCGGAACCAACTAAAATTCCGTACAGTGCTTCTTCTAAAGGGATGGATTCTCCTTCATCCATTCCCATGTTGGAACCGTCTCCTGGAACACTGAACACAGCCTCATGGCTGAAAGAAACCATATCGTCCAGATTACCGTTTTCCATAGCGAGAAGCGAGGTGAGAATTTTTGTCGTGCTGGCCGGGTATAATTTCTCGTGAATATTTTTGGCATAAAGAATAATGCCGGTATTGGCTTCCATTAAAATGGCGGCCTGGGCGCTCGTCTGCGGACCGGTCGGCCAGTTTTCTATCTCATCGGACTGTACGGGCAGCAGTTTTCGCGCTTCCGCTTCCTCCGCCAGTTCTTCCGCTGTGGCGTGAGCGGTCATATGAAAATTGTGGAAAAGGAAAACGATTAAAAAGGCCGTTAATAAGAAACGGGCCTGAAACTTTCTATGATGAATGAAATATATCAATGTCAAAACCTCCAGATAAAGCATAACCAGATTTACTTGCCGTTCGTCAAACATACAGGCATGTCTTTTCACTAACGGTTATTATACCATATTTAAACAAAAACAAAATATTTTTGCCCGATTTTTTAAGATATTCTTTTCTTACATTTTAAAATAGTGTAAAATGGAATCGCATAGAAAGGACAAGTTATGAGACTACGAAACGTTGCCGGTTCAAAGGAAGCGATTGCCGCGAGCCGGTTTGTAATTCAGGAGCCGGAGAAAAGAAAAAACCGCTGGCGGGAACTATTCGGAAATTCTAATCCGCTGCAGATTGAAATCGGCATGGGAAAAGGCCGTTTTATTATGGATAATGCCAGACTTCACCCGGAAATAAACTATATCGGAATCGAAAAGTATTCCAGTGTTTTGATACGCGGAATACAGAAGCTGGAAAAAGAAGAGCTTCCCAATCTGTATTTCATTCGTATGGATGCGGAAGATATTACGGAAGTATTCGGAGAAGGAGAAGTCAATAAAATCTATCTGAATTTTTCCGACCCGTGGCCCAAAGACAGGCATGCAAAAAGAAGACTTCCGTCCCGTGAATTTTTAGGCCGGTATCGGATTATACTATCCAAAGAAGGAAATCTGGAATTTAAAACGGATAATCGGGAATTGTTTACTTTTGCCCTGGGGGAACTGGAGCCCGCCGGATGGCATCTGGAGCAGGTAACATACGACCTTCATCATGATGCCGGAATGATGGAAGGAAATATCATGACGGAATATGAAGAGCGTTTTTCTTCAAAAGGGAATCCAATTTACAAATATGTTATTTCTGCCATCAGAGGCGGAGAACCCAGAGAATCTTGAAAGATAGCAGAGGAAAAGAAAGGAGAAAAAATGGAACAGAAATTTACAGGTGCAAATTTTGAACAGGAGGTGCTCGCATCCGATATGCCGGTCTTTGTAGATTTTTATGCGGACTGGTGCGGACCGTGTAAGATGATGGCTCCGGTGATAGAAAAACTGGCGGAAAAATATGACGGAAAAGTGAAAGTCGGAAAATGCAATATTGACGAAGAAAATAAGATTGCATCCCAATATGGTATTATGTCTATTCCGACGATGATGCTGTTTATAAACGGAAAAGTAAAAGAAACCGTTGTAGGCGCAGTACCACAGAAAGAACTGGAAGATAAAATCGATAAAGCCTTGTCCTGAATCGACTCCATTTTACAAAAATTACCAATTTTGCCTGAAATGCTGCAAAAATTGCCGGACAAGTAACGGTTCGGTAGCGTTTTATGTGATAAGATAAGGAACGTAAAAGGGGAAGATATCGGGAAAGAAAATTATTCATGGGAAACTTTGTGAATATCGGAGAAGATTAATAAGATACAGTGGCAGAAACAATTCTTTTTCTTTCCTGAGCTGTTGGAAGGAGGATTGCAAAATCCTCCTTATCAATGGTAACAGCGAGGGGTATCTTTAAAAATGAACCAGAGCAAAATAATATTTAGAAATAAAAAACTCTGAAAACAGTTTCAGAGTTTTTTATTTCTTAGTAAATTATGAAATCGGGGTGACGTGATTCGAACACGCGGCCTCTACGTCCCGAACGTAGCGCTCTACCAAGCTGAGCCACACCCCGTTATGAAAGAATCTTTTGCACAACTAAGATAATACAATAGTTTACAGGTATTTGTCAATGATTAGCTCATATTTTTTAACAAAAAATGATAACAATCCGGTTTTTACCGGAAACTATGGATTAAAATAATTTTTCTGAACTTGTATTCAGGATAAATAGCGGATATACTAGTCATAAGATTGTCTGCGCCCTGATGCCGCAGAAGGAAAGAAAGGCGGGTATTGATGAAATTAGAAATTGGAAATGATAAAAAAATAGAAAGCCAGATTGAAAAACTGCTGAAAAAAATGACATTAGATGAAAAAATTGCGATGATTCACGGAGCGGGACTTTTTCAGACGGGAGCGGTAGAGCGGCTGGATATTCCGCCTTTAAAATGTTCCGACGGACCGATGGGCGTCCGGAACGAATTTCATAATGAAAGATGGATTCCAACAGGAAATCATGACGATTATGTTACTTATTTGCCGAGCAATAGCGCTCTGGCATCTACCTGGAACCGGGAACTGGCATACCAGTCGGGATATGTTCTCGGAGAGGAAGCCAGAGGACGCGGAAAAGATGTAATTCTGGCGCCCGGCATCAATATCAAAAGAGACCCGTTGTGCGGAAGAAATTTTGAATATATGAGCGAGGACCCAAAGCTGACGGCGGCCCTTGCCGTTCCTTTTATTAAGGGCGTCCAGGAGAATGACGTTGCAGCCTGTGTGAAACATTTTGCCTGTAATGTTCAGGAAACGGACCGCCTGATGGTAGATACGGTCATAGATGACAGAACGTTATACGAAATCTATCTCCCGGCCTTTAAAGCAGCCGTACAGGAGGGGGGCTCCTATTCCATAATGGGGGCGTACAATATGATTAACGGAACCCATTGCTGTGAGAACAAACAGCTCCTCGATTTTATACTGAGAGAAGAATGGGGATATGACGGTACGGTTATCAGCGACTGGGGAGCCGTACATAAGACGAAACAGGCTGCGGAAGTAACAATGGATGTGGAAATGTCGGTATTCCCGGATTTTGACAATTACAAATTTGCCAGTCCGTTAAAAGAAGCGATTACAAAGGGAGAAATTTCGGAATCCACAGTAGACAGTAAAGTGCGCAATATCCTTCGGATGATGTTCCGCCTGAAAATGATAGGAAAGCAGAAAGATGCACGGAAAGCGGGCGTTTACAATAGTCCGGCTCACAGGGAGGCTGTGCTCCGGACTGCGGAGGAATCGATGGTTCTTCTGAAAAATACGGAAAACAAACTGCCGCTTAACCGGAAAAAAATCAGGAAAATTGCGGTGATTGGACAGAATGCCGCAAAGATTCATTCCGACGGAGGCGGCAGCGCGGAAATCAAAGCGCTTTATGAAATCTGTCCGTTAATGGGTATTAAGATGTATCTTGGCGGCAATACGGAAGTGGTTTATGCGCCCGGATATTATGTGCCGGAGAAACCGAAAACATTCAGCCATAACTGGCAGGAAAACAGCCTGGATGAACTGGAAAATACGGACATCGGACTGGCAGTTAGAAGAGAGGGCGAAGAGTCGCCGGATGTACAGGAAAGAGCAGAGGTTTTCCGGAAAGAAGAAGAGGAAAAGGCAGCGCAGAAGGAAAAAGAAAATCAGCTGATTCATGAAAAGAATGTCAGATTATTCGAAGAGGCTCTCAAAATAGCGAAAGAGGCGGACGAAGTTATTTTTATCGGCGGTCTGAATCATGATTTTGACAGTGAGGGCATGGACAGGGGCGATATGAAACTACCTTATGAACAGGATATGCTGATTGAAGAGCTTCTGAAAGTAAGAAAAGACAGTATTATCGCGCTGATTGGCGGCTCGCCCGTGGAAATGCCATGGCGGGATAAGGCGGAAACAATTCTGTGGAGTTATTATGCCGGCATGGAAACGGGAAAAGCCTTTGCCAGGATTCTTTTCGGGGATGTTAATCCGTCCGGCAAACTGGCGGAAACTTTTCCCGCCAGATATGAGGACTGTGTTACCGCGAAAAACGGGCAGTCCGGCATACGCGGGAGCATCAGTCTGTCCGAGGGATTATACTACGGGTATCGTTATTTTGACAAAGAGAGAACCGCTCCGGCATTTTGCTTCGGACATGGCCTTTCCTATACGAAATTCACTTATAGCAATCTGTCTCTGAAACAGGAAAAAGACGGAAACAGAGCGGTCAGAGTAAGTCTGAGTGTGAAAAATACTGGAAAGCTGGCGGGCGCGGAGGCCGTTCAGGTATATGTTGCGCCGATTGCACCCAAAATTGAGCGTCCGGCCAAAGAGCTGAAGGCCTTTGCAAAAGTAAAATTACAGCCGGGAAAAACGGGAAAGGTGACTTTTATTTTGAAGCGTCAGGATTTTGCATATTTTAACAGCGACGAACATGCCTTTACCGTTGACGCCGGAGATTATGAGATTCTCGTGGGCGCATCCTGTGAAGATATCCGGCTGAGAGGAATCTGTACGCTGGCATAATATAATTTTATTGTCTGGCATACAGGATATATATGGTCGTAGTAATACGGCCGGGACAGGAATAAATTGTTCTTTTCTGTATACGCTATTTTTATATCGCGGCAGTCGCCAAATTCATGCAAGCATGGTTTTGGCTCGCTGCCCGCGAAAATAAAATACAGAAAGGAATGACGACGGAATGGATTTTAATCAGATGCCTCTGGAGCTTGGCTATGCCATGGCGGCGGACAGGCTTGCGGCAGACAACTTTTCAAATATGTCAGATGATGAAAAGAAGGAATATATTGAAAGAAACAGAAGTATTTTGTCCGATAAGGAACTGGATAGAATGTCAGCCTCTTTGAAAGAAGAGGAGGATGTTCACTTCGGCGACCCGACATCTTTATTCCGTGGACCCAGTATCGGATAACGGAATGTGCTGTTGGTTATTAGCATGAATTATAATAGGAAAAGCTGAGAAAGGCATAATTGTTATGATTCGGATTTGTTTACCCCGGAAGGTAGAGGATATTATAGACAGGATTCAGGCGGCGGGCTATGAGGCCTATGCGGTTGGCGGTTGTATCAGGGATTCCATTCTGGGGAAAGAACCGGATGACTGGGATATTACGACTTCGGCGAAGCCGGAAGAGGTGAAAAAACTTTTTGACCGGACAATCGATACAGGGATTCAGCATGGAACCGTTACCGTGATGTACGGAAAAGAAGGTTTTGAAGTAACAACTTATCGCATTGATGGAAAATATGAGGACAGCCGCCATCCGAAGGACGTTACCTTTACGGCAAATCTTAAGGAGGACTTGCGGCGCCGCGATTTTACCATCAATGCGATGGCCTATAATCCGAAAGACGGCCTGGTTGACTTGTATGAAGGCGTGCAGGATATGAAGCGCGGCCTGATTCGCTGTGTGGGCGACGCCAGGGAACGTTTTACGGAGGATGCCCTGCGTATGATGCGGGCGGTGCGTTTTTCGGCACAGCTTGGATATATCATAGAAGAAAAGACGAAAAAGGCGGTCATGGAACTCGCACCGACATTACATAACATCAGCGCGGAGCGTATTCGGACCGAGCTGGTAAAACTGCTATTATCGGCGCATCCTGATTTTTTAAAAATTGCATACGAAACGGGGATTACCGCGCAAATACTGCCGGAGTTTGATATCTGCATGAAGACGGAGCAGAACAATCCCCATCATTGTTATCATGTAGGTGAGCATATTCTTCATACCCTTCCTTATGTAAAAGCGGATAAGGTACTGCGCCTTGCAATGCTTTTTCATGATATTGGAAAGCCCCGGACATTAACGGTCGATGAGAATGGAATCACGCATAATCACGGACATGCGGCCGCAGGGGAGGAAATAGCCCTCCGGATTATGAAAAGGTTAAAATTTGATAATGATACGATTGATAAAGTAGGAAGGCTCGTCAGATATCATGACCTGAAAATAGAAAGCAGCGCAAAATCTATAAGGCGGGCAGTCCATCAGACAGGAGAGGATATTTTTCCGCTGTTATTTTCCGTCAAATATGCCGATATTATGGCACAGAGCGAGTATCAGCGGGAAGAAAAACTGTCGGAGTTAGAAGTCCTGAAGAATATATATAATACTGTTATCGCCGAAAAAGACTGTCTTTCTCTGAAAGAGCTGGCGGTAACAGGAAGCGACCTTCTTGCCATCGGCATGAAGCCCGGGCGGGAGATGGGGCTGACGCTTCATAAACTGCTGGAAGTGGTTCTGGAGGAACCGGAACATAATCAGAAGGATTATCTGCTTTCCCTGCTGCCCCTGCAAGATTAACCGACAAAAAAATCATACTTTTCCATACTTTCTCATAAGATAGGATAGATGAGGAACAATCTGGTATGGGAGGTATTTTCGTGAATGACAGAGCGGTGGGGTTATTTGATAATTATGAGATAGAAGTTGGCCGGACCTGGAAGGGGAGAGGTGCGATTCTTTGTGAATCTGATAAGGGAATTTTTATCTTAAAAGAATATAACGGCCCTGTGAATAAGATTTATTTTCAGGATACATTGTTAAAACATATCAGGGAGACGGGATTTCCGCTTGTGGAGTCTATCCTGAGGACAAAAGAAGACGAACTGATTGTCTATGACCAGGATAGAGTTCCTTATATTGTTAAAAGTTACTTTGAAGGAAAAGAATGTAATAACAGAGAGGTTGAAGAATGCCGTCAGGCCGTCCGGGTTCTTGCCAGACTACATAACTGTGCGGACCTGTCCGCGTGGGAAAATCTGGCTTCTCAGCCAGTTTTTCATATTGAAAAAGAGTATGAAAAGCATAACAAAGAGCTGAAAAAGGTGCGCCGTTTTCTGCGGGAAAAGAGCCAGAAGACTGCTTTTGAGATATATTTAATTGAGCACTATGATTATTTTTTTGATACTGCTTTACAGGTGACGGAAGAAATGCGCTGTTATATGAAGGCGGGGAAAAATGAAAATTTGGAAAAATTTCCTATTGTATGTCACGGTGATTATCAGTATCATAATATTATACAGACGTCCTGCGGCATGGCGCTGATAAATTTTGAAAAGTGCATAAGAGATAATCCGGTCAGGGATTTATATCTTTTTATGCGGAAGCTGCTTGAAAAAAATAACTGGTCGCAGACGCTCGGGGATATTCTGCTGCATTCTTATATGGAAGAAAGAAGTCTGTCGGAAAAAGATTATATGCAGCTTTACTATCGTTTTGCCTACCCGGAAAAATTCTGGAAAATTGTAAACTTTTATTATAATTCCGGTAAAGCGTGGATTCCGGGGCGGAATATGGAGAAGCTGGAAAGGCTTCTGATGCAGGAAAAAGAAAAACAGGATTTTCTGGAGACGATTTTCCGGAAACGGACATAGTTTTGCGCCGCTGCCGGCGGCAAAAGATATGGAAAGGGAAGGAATCAGATGTACAAGAGATTATCAGCATTTGTAACCGTTGTTATGATACTGGCACTGGTGATTACCGGTTGTACATCCCAGGCAAGCAATATTGGTCTTGCCCGGGAGAACGACCAGGACGTGATTGGAACGGATTTTATCGTGGCGGAAGCCGGCAGTTATGATTCGGCGGATACGGCAGTGGTGCTCTCCACAGATTTTGACAGCGGAAATATTACTTTTATGAATATTGCCACAGGAAAGCAATACACCCTCTCTTATGACGGGACAACCTATGTAAAGGACCGGCACGAAGGCCCCATGTCAATGTCCCAGGTGAAAGAAGGGGATATTGTGGACATCACCTTTTTAAGAGGAAAAAAGAAACTTGCGAGCGTTCAACTGTCGCCCGGCTCCTGGGTTTACAATAATATTGAAAATTATAATCTGGGCGGAATGAACAAAACGGCGACTATCGGTTCCAGCACTTATTCTCTGCCGGATGAGGCGGTAATTTTATCGGAAGGCCGCCGGGTGGAACTGATGGATATTGTCGATAAGGATATTCTGTCTTTTAGCGGCATTGACCATGAAATATACAGTATCAGCGTGCAGAAAGGACACGGTTATCTGCGCCTTTCCAATGACCAGGCTCTTATCGGCGGCTGGATTGAAGTGGGAAATACCGTGATTCAGCAGATTACGGAAAATATGCTTCTTGCCGTTCCGGAAGGCAGCTATCAGGTATTTTTATCCAATGGAAATGCAAGTTGTACAAAGGAAGTAACAATCGAACGCGATAAAGAAGTGGTACTGGATGTAGGAGACCTCGAAATTGCCGGGGAAATGACGGGAAAAATTTTATTTACCGTAAACCCGAATGAAGCGTCTGTAAGCATTGACAACGAAGCGGTCGATATCAGCAAGGAAGTGGAGCTCACCTATGGCATTCACAAAATTTCTCTGGAAGCGGAAGGCTATGAGTCCATGACAAAATATATTCAGGTCGGTTCCGAATATGCGAGCCTGAGTTTTACGCTGGAAGAGCTTGAGGTGGAGGAAGAAGAGGAGAATAATAGTGAATCCGACAAAACCGAAAACACTGGCGATGCAGCGGAAGTAGAAAATGCGGTAACGGGCAACCGGGTTTATATTGACGGGCCGCAGGATGTAGAAGTATATCTTGACGGTAATTATATAGGAATTTCTCCGATTAATTTTAAGAAGGTAGAGGGAGGACATACCATTACTTTAAGAAAGACCGGGTATCAGGCAAAGAGCTATACGATTTATCTATATAACGACGGTCAGGATATTACGTATTCCTTTGCGGATTTAGAGCCGCTGTATGATGATTATGATACGGTCAGCGGCAACCGGAGCGCATCCGGCCGGAACAGGACGTCTTCCGGGACAACGAACAGCAAAGATACGGTAAGCGGTAACACTGTCAGCGGCAATCATGCGGAAAACAATGAAGAAAATTAGAAATATCATGTCTATTTTGGCGGGGCAAGGTAACATAATATGAAAATAATGCTAATTTTGCCGAAAACCCTACAAAAAGGCATTTATAGCTTGACAACACGCTAGAAAACGTTTATAAATAGACATAGATGTTTCACGAGAGAGACTTCTAAAGACAATGCAAACTCATATAAAGAGGAGGAACTAAAATGAACAAAACAGAGTTAGTTGCAGCTATGGCTGATGCGGCAGGATTATCCAAGAAGGATACAGAGAAGGCTTTAAAGGCTTTTACCGATGTTGTTGCGGATGAATTAAAGAAAGGCGGAAAAGTACAGTTAGTTGGTTTCGGTACTTTTGAAGTAAGCGAAAGAGCAGCAAGAGAAGGTAGAAATCCTCAGAGCGGCGCTGTT
>CAJTRL010000079.1 GCA_910578715.1 uncultured Lachnospiraceae bacterium
GCGAAGCCAGGGAAGACTACTACCGCCGTCAGGCCAGCATACAATATGAGATGGATAGACAGAAGGAAAAACTTGCAATGCAGAAAGACGAGATTGCAATACAGAATGCGGAAATTGCAATGCAGAAGGACGAAATTGCAATGCAGAAGAACGAAATTGCAATGCAGAAGGACGAAATTGCAATGCGGAATAAAGAAATTGCAATACAAGATGCGGAAATTCAGAGGCTGACCGCCAGAAACCAGGAGCTTCTTGCGGAGCGGGAAGCGCTTTCTGCGGAAAAAGAAGCGCTTTCCGCAGAACAGAAAGCATGGTCTGCTGAAAGAGAACTGCTGCTCGCAAAAATAAATGCAAAGTGAATCGTACTGAATACATTGTTCATAATATCGTCCAGTTCAAATTACAAAATATTGCAAGTCATCAAAAAGAATAGGAAAGCCTATTCTTTTTTGATTGTCTTTCATGACTAAGAAATCAACGCATCTGAAGGTTTTACACCATAAGATAGCGTATTTCTTTATATTTTTATGCAACATCAGAAGAGGCGCAGCAGTGCTTAGTGGTTTATAAGTTTATCCCATATCGGTAACAATGGAAAACGGTCCTTATACTACTAAAATACTACCGGAAGAAGTATAGTATTTTTCAGATGTTCCTATTAAAATAATATAAAGACAGTCCATTACAGACAAAAAGGAGGCATTTTATGTATTTTCTTTCTATTCTTGCAGTCATTCTCGTATCGGTTATTCTGAGCTTTTCGGTGTCCATTCAGAGTTTCATCGATTTGACAAGCCTGTTGCTGATTTTGCTGCTCAACTTTCCGATTCTGATTTCATCCGGCCTGTTCAGAGATTTCAACAATGCCTTTCACATCGCGCTTGGCAAAAAGAAAAGCGGCAGCCTGATTGAAATCAAACGGGCGCTGGAAGCCGTTACGCTGATGATTCGGACGTTTCTTTGCAGCGGTCTTTTTCTGTTTTTAACCGCCATGATTGCAGTGCTTCATTCGATGAATACGCCGCAGTCTCTCGGCCCCGCGATTTCCGTTTCCATCCTTTGCTTTATCTACGGCACAGTGCTGGCGCTTCTGCTGCTTCCCGTCAAATCGATTTTACAGGTGCGAATCATCGAATTTATGCCGGAAAGCGAAGACGATATTTTACTGGGCAAAGAAGCGCTGCCTAAACCGGACATAAGCACAAATAAATCGGGAACGGAGTAAGCTATGAAAAATGTCACAAAAACGGCAGCAATCTTCATCTATCTTGTCATTTTATCAATTTTATTACAGTTTAACCTGACAGAGCTGTTTGATGTAAAGCAGTTCTGTCTCGTCCTTGCCGGGATGCTCCTCCTCTTCTTTCCGGGTTTTCAGCGTGGAGAAAGCAGACAAAGGTATACCGGCCAGCTGGCTGGCTGTGCCTTATTCGCGAGCTATATCCAGACCTTCATACTTCTTTTTCTTCTCCTGTCGTCAGAAGTAAAACAGGAACATTTGTTAAGAGAAATCGCCCTAAGCTGCCGCCCCATCCTCTATGGCATCTGTCTCTGGGCTATTTTCTCTATCGAACCGGACAAAACACCCGGCCGGGAAACTACTCCTGACACACACCCGGAAAAGACTGCCCACACAGAGCCTTTAAAAGAACGGAAATACGCGACGGCATCGGAAGCATACGAGGCTTACCGTAATCTCGGCCTGACAAACAGGGAAGCGGAACTGGCGCTTCTTATCGAACAGGGAAAAAGCAATGGCGAAATTGCCGCGGAACTGAATATCTCCGAAACGACAGTTAAAAAACATATTTCCAATATTTTTGAAAAACTAAACGTCTGCCGCCGGGAACAGATTCGGGAAAGACTTCGTTAGAACCCCTCACATCATAAGTGCCCGCGCGCCGCGTATGCGGCCGCGCCTTCTACTTCCCATTCCCGTCTTTCTGTGTTAAAATAGGAATATACTTTAACGGAACCCTTATTTTTATACGGAGGAACAGCATGACACATAAAGAAAAAGCCGTACAGCTTCTGCATCAGCAATACCATTGTTCCCAGGCGCTTTTCGGCTCCTTCGCCGAAGACCTGGGGCTGGATTTAAAGACCGCATTCAAAATCAGCACCTGTTTTGGCGGCGGGATGCGTCAGGGCGGAACCTGCGGCTGTATTACGGCATCTCTTCTGATACTCGGTATGGCGCTCGGCTTTTACGATTCCCAGGACCGGGAACTGGAAGTATACGGTAATAAGAAAACCGAAGAGTTTATCCGGCTTTTTACGGAAAAAATGAATGGCGCAGTCAACTGTCGGGATATTCTTGGCAAAGATATTTCCAAACCGGAAGAGATGGCCGTTATCCGCCAGGAAGGGCTGATTCTTCAAAAATGCCCCTACGCGCTGAATACCAGTATCGATATTCTGGAAGAAATGCTGGCGGATATTTTCAAAGACAAAACGGAAAGTTCCATTTCCCCGGAAGACCTTCCCAAAACGGACGAAATGCAGAGCATTTTAAAGGACCTTGCCCGGCTGAAACGTTTTCGCAGAAATGTCAATAATCTTCTACATTCTTCCACCAAAGAAATCGGGTTCATTCAGTTTGATATTTCCAAATTTAAAATCATCAACGACCTGTATGGCGAACGGTTTGGCGACGAAATTCTGGATTTTATCAGAAGAAAGCTGAAAGAGCTATGCCATCCCGAACAATACTTCATCAATCTGCGCAGCGACGTCTTCATGGTGGTGACAGAATACGATAGCGACGAAGAACTGCTGAACTTCATTCACCAAATTGACGAAAGCATCAGCAGCTTCAAGGATGTAAAACTGCATATCACTTTCGGCATCTATACGGTCGAAAAAGATGTTGCGGAACTGCGGCAGATGGAAGACCGCGCGGCTATGGCGAGAAAAGCGGCCAAAAATAATATCCTGACAAATATCCTATTCTATAAAGAACAATTCAAAGAAACGCTGTACAACCGGAAATTTATTGAGGAAAATATGGAAACCGCCATCGCCAAAAACCAGTTCATGATGTATCTGCAGCCCAAATACAGCATAGTCAAAAAAGAAATTATCGGCGCGGAAGCGCTTGTCCGGTGGCTGCATCCTGAGCGCGGCATGATTTATCCCGACCAGTTCATCCCCATTATCGAGGAAAACGGTTTTATCAAGAAAGTAGATTACTACATTTGGGAAAAAGCATGTCATTTTATTAAAAAATGTCAAGACGCCAATATCCGCCCGTGTCCGATTTCCGTCAACGTATCCCGCATTCATCTGCGCAATAACGAATGCAACCAGGTTCTTTCCTCTCTGATTGCGGAAAGCAGAATCCCCAGGAATCTTCTGGAACTGGAAATCACCGAAACGGCGGAAAGCCAGCAGGTAAGCAAGAAGGCTTTTGAACTAAAAAAAGAGGGCTTTACTTTGTTAATGGATGATTTCGGAAGCGGCTATTCTTCCCTGAACATTCTGCTGGAAACGCCCTTCGACGTTATCAAACTGGACCGGAAATTCATAGAAAATATGATGGTGTCCGACAAGGGAAAGCTGATTCTGGAACAGGTAGTCTCCATGGCGGATAAGCTGGAACTGGGCCTTCTGGCGGAAGGCGTCGAAACCAAAGAACAGGTGGATTTGCTGCAGAACATCGGCTGCGACCAGGTACAGGGATATTACTATGCAAAACCCATGCCGGAAGAAGATTTTTTCGCGTTATTAAAGGAACAACAGAAGCATTAACCAGAATCTTTCTTAAAATGAATCTTCCTTAATTTGAAATAATCTGAAAAAGACAGGACTAAAAAACCGCATCCCTTTTCGGGAATGCGGTTTTTCAATATACTTCCTGAGAACCGGAAATAAATTATCCGAGCAGTGACAGCGCCAGCTGGTTGCCCTGATTTGCCTGGGAAAGCATGGAAGTACCGGCCTGCTGCAAAATACTGTTGTTCGAGTATTTTACCATCTCGGTAGCGATATCCGTATCGCGAATCGCGGATTCAGCCGATGTGGTATTCTCAACAATATTGTTCAGGTTATTGATGGTGTGCTCCAATCTGTTCTGGATAGCGCCCAGGTCGGAACGCTGCTGCGATACTAAGGACAGAGCGCCTTTGATGAATGCGTTCAGGGAGTTGAAATCTTTTGCCGAAGCAACCGTACCCGCATCGCCCGGCACCAGTTTCATAAAGGTGTTCATAATCGAAATTGCCATATCCTTGTCGAGTGTTACGCTATTATACTTGGTGCCCTTAAGATTCGAGAAGGTATTAATAACCCCTGTCTCATCTATCTTGCCAATCATCGCGTTGGCCTTTCCACCGGTCGTACTCGTTAATCTCTGCAATTCGTATGTTGACATTGTTCCTTTAATCTGACCCTCAACCAGACCTCTGAAGGTAACCGCCGTATACAGTTTACTGTCAATGTTGTTCGCAAGACCTACCATACTCATGTTCGCGATGCTGACAACGATGTGCTGTCCGGCTTCTGCGCCAACCTGAAGGCCTTTTACGAAGGAACCGTCTAACAGGTTCATCTCGTTGAAAGTTGTCGTACTCTGTACACGGTCAACCTCGCTCATCAGCTGGCTGATTTCAGCCTGGATGGATGCGCGGTCTGTCGTTGTCAGAGTGCCGTTTTCGCCTTTTACTGCCAGCTCGTTCATTCTCTGCAACATATCCTGAACTTCCGCCAGCGCGCCTTCTGCCGTCTGCACGGTGGAAATGCCGTCCTGTGCGTTTGCGGACGCCTGTGTCAGACCTCTTATCTGACGTCTCATCTTCTCGGAAATCGCAAGACCGGCCGCGTCGTCCGCCGCACGGTTAATCTTATAGCCGGAAGATAATCTCTCCGTGGATTTTGCCTGTGCGCTCGTTGTCAGGCCAAGCATTCTGTTAGAGTTCATCGCTGTAATGTTGTGTTGTACTACCATAAAATTACCTCCTTGTTTTTGCTGCCGCAAATCCTTTTGCGGCGTTTTTTCATTTTTTATAATAAACCTGGAGCCCCCAGGACAGCCCCGGGCTATTACCTATAACGTTTCTGCATCCGCCCGCATAAGCGGCGTTGCGCGCCGAAAGCGCTTAAAGCTGCCTCTCTTATGCGCCGTTTCCGTCATTATTTTGCCGTGTTTTCCTGCCCCCGTCATTTACGATGACTTTCTTTTTCCTGTATTTCTCCGGCAAATCCGGTACGGCATAATAATGCGGCAGATTTTCCTTTTCCTCCGGATTTTCGATACCGCTTTCCACCACCTTGCTCCGGACAATATTCAGTTCCTTCGGCACGTCCAGCATAATGCGCGTGTGGTTTTTACTTCCGCCGAGGAAAATAATTTTAATATCGTCGCCAATCATCAGATAATCTTCCGGCCCAACTGTCAGTCTTAACATTTTGAAACCTCCCTGCTTTCTCCGGTTCCCGGAGCGCCTCCATGCAATGCAACTCTTTGTATAAAAATGTTGCATTGCAAAACGGTTCTAAAAACAATCCTCCGTTTGTTGTTTATCCTGTATGATTACAACAAAACAAAAGCAAAGGAGAATAACGATGAGCGTAACCTACCCAATTAAGAACAAAGAAGCGCTGGAACAGTTCAAAGACTACTATGTTTCCATCAAACCAAATCCCCGCAACTACACGATGATTGTGATGGGGCTGAACACTGCTTTCCGAATCGGAGACCTTTTACAGCTTCAATGGAACGATGTATATGATGAAAAGAAGCGGGAATTTCGCGGACACATCTGCATTACGGAACAAAAAACCGGAAAAGAAAGAATCGTGGCTGTCAACCGGAGCGAACAGAAAGCATTGGAACAATACTATGCGATAAACAAACCCGCCTCATGGACAGACTATCTTTTTCAGAGCCGGAAGCAAAAGGGCTCCCCGCTCTCCCGTTACCAGGCCTACCGCATCATCAAAGAAGCCGCCCGGAACACCGGCTTTGAAGAGCATATCGGCTGTCATTCTCTCCGAAAGACCTTCGGCTATCACGCGTGGAAACAGGGCACGCAGCCGGCCATGCTGATGGAACTTTATAACCATTCCTCCTATCAGGTCACACAGCGGTATCTCGGCATCGAACAGGACGAAAGAGATTTTGTTTATCTTCATATTGAATTGTGATATAGGACAAAAACTTTTTGAAATATTTTTTATCTGACTATAAAGTATCTTGGAACAGAAGTCGATATATAGAATGTAAATGAAAAATGCAACATTTTTATACAAAATGTTGCATTTTTATTATGCCCGTATTCCCCTGAAATATACTCTTTCCGGCACGCTGAACCATCCAGGTAAACGCTCAGCTTTATGCCCGATTTCGCCGAAAGTCCACCCTCATAAGAAAAAACGCTATATCAGTTTCGACGGTTTCCCCCAATTTACCCAATAGATGTCTGCCCGGATTCCGCCGCTTCCTTATACCATTCCAGCTCCTTTGCCGGAATCACCTGAAAGTTGTCCTCTCCTTCCCCAACCCGCAAAATGACATTCTTTATGCCCGCCTGAATAATCATCCTGGCGCACAAAGGACAGGGCTTTGCTTTATGCACCGAACAATCCGCCGGATTGATGCCCGCCAGATACAGGTCGGCCCCAAGCGTCTGCTCCCTGGAACAATTTAGCAGGGCATTGGCCTCTGCATGAATGGCGCGGCAAATCTCGTATCCCTCTCCCTGGTGCATATTCCGTGTAATCCTCGGACAGACTCCGGTATCACAACAGTTTTCAAAACCACGCGGCGAGCCGTTATACCCTGTGGAAATGACCGCGTCGTCTTTTACGATAACTGCACCGTATTTTCGTTTGATACAGGTGCTTCGGTAAGCAAAAGCCTCCGCACAGTTCAGATAAGTATCTATTTTGGAAATTCGTTTGTTTGCCTGTGGTATTACCATGTGATTCCTCCTCTTTTCTTTAAGCCGTATGCCTTTTTCCGCTCTGTCTGCGAACAAGAACACCATAGCAAAACAAGTGCGGATTGTCAATCGGAATCGGCACCGGCTGGCAGCTTATCTCATGTCGGGCGTCCGCCCTATAAAATGGAATGTATAAAAAACTATGGACAGAAATTTCCGTAACTTTTATAATATGGAAGAAATCAATAAGGAGGAACACAAGAATATGAAATTTTTAGAAAAAAACTGGAAAGGAATCCTTCTCTGCCTGGCAATTTCCATCCCTTCCTGGTTCTTAGGGAAACAGTTTCCCATCATCGGCGGCGCGGTCATTGCCATCATCGCGGGCATGGTCATAACCCTTTTTATCAAAAATAAGACGCCCTTTGAATCAGGCGTCAAATTTACATCCAAAAAAGTGCTCCAATGGGCGGTTATCCTGCTGGGCTTCGGCATGAATCTGAGCGTTATTCTGCAGACCGGAAAACAGTCTCTGCCGATTATCGTCAGCACCATTGCCACTTCCCTCATAATCGCCTATCTTTTACACAGGCTCATGCACATTCCGGGTAAAATTTCCACGCTGGTCGGCGTCGGCTCTTCTATCTGCGGCGGCTCCGCTATCGCGGCAACGGCTCCCGTTATCGACGCGGACGATGAAGAGGTTGCCCAGGCCATTTCCGTTATCTTTTTCTTCAATGTGCTGGCGGCTCTGCTTTTCCCGACCTTTGGAAAGCTCATCGGCTTTGCGACAAACACCGGAGAAGCCTTCGGTATTTTTGCTGGAACTGCCGTAAACGATACTTCCTCCGTTACCGCCGCGGCTTCCACCTGGGACAGCATGTGGGGACTCGGCTCCGCCACGCTCGATACCGCCGTTACCGTCAAACTCACCCGTACCCTCGCCATCATCCCGATTACCCTTGTACTGGCGATGCTCCGCACAAGAAAAGAAAAACAAAACGGCGACGCCGGGAAAAAAGTAAGCCTGAAACAGATATTCCCCTTTTTCATCCTTTACTTTATCGCGGCATCCGTCATCACCACCGTTGCGGTGTCCGCCGGCATCGACTCAAGCGTATTTACCCCGGTCAAAGAACTGAGCAAATTCTTTATCGTGCTTGCCATGAGCGCCATCGGCTTAAATACCGATATCGTCAAGCTCGTCAAGACGGGCGGCAAACCGATTGTCATGGGATTTTGCTGCTGGGTCGGCATTACCGGCGTCAGTTTACTGATGCAGCATCTGATGGGGTTGTGGTAATGCTCAGCCCCTTTTAAAAAGGGTCTGAACACCTATTCGCGTCTTCCCCTCCGGCCGCAGGACTTTGTTTCCGTACAGTAGCCGTACGCTTCGCATTTCGGAACGAAATAGTGTTCCGTCAGGTAATGCCATTCTTCCGAATATGCGCCAAGCGCGGCGGTCATATCGTTCATCAGTCTGCGGTATTCCCAGTATGCCCTGGTACACATGCGCTGGTGCGCCATATCAATCAGGTTTCTGAGATTCGTCCGAAATACTACCTTACTTTCCATTCCGAGCGGGAGCAGCATCGCAATATCTTCCCCCGGTATGCCCAGCTCTTCCAGCTTCTGCATCGCTTTCAGAACCTCGTCCATCGCACCGTCATAGATTTCTTTTGCCCCGGCATTCCCTTCAATCTGAGGCGGCACGACATATGGAAATCCTTTCCGGTAATTGATGTACCGCGTGGACGCCTGTAATCTGGTGGGGCCGCCGCCGATATGGGTATACAGTTCCCTGATGACTCTCGCCGAATAGCCGTCCAGAATCATGTATACCTGAGGGTATTCCCAGGTTCTTCCATGTCCGGAAACCAGACAGTTCATTCCCCGTTTATAATTTTTATCCGCATCGGTGATATCCCCGCCCCAGCAGACGCCGGCTTCTCTGCCAATCAGGCTTATCGGGTCAATGGTCGTTTCTTTTTGAATGATGATTTTGCTCATGGTATGTATTCCTTTCAATATTCTACACTGATTATACTCCATTGCAATTTCTATGGCAAAGTATATTTGAGAAATCACGCAAAAGCCAGCGTCTGTAAGTCACATTCAGCCGCTCCGCCGACAAAAGGATAAGATGAAATATCCACAAATCAATGAAAGTATACTATAAATTATATTTCTCGGAAAAACAGCCGCAATTCGCGATATCAAACCGTCTGCCCCTCCGCTTCGGATATTCTGAGGTTTCACAATATCGATTATCCATAATCTGTATCTGTCTAATCTGCCTCGCATACAAAACGCGTTCATCAAAACATTGAAATTCATTTTCTAACAGTTCCAGCTTTCCATGATAATACCATTCGCCGCTGCTTTCCACTTTTGGGCATACCGTGACGGGCGCCTCTCCCCAGGCCGGTATATAGGCGCAATTCACAAACTGATTGTTTCTTAAAACAATGGAGGAAACCGCCCCCGATTCAAACCAGGAGCATGCCTCGCCCTCCAGATAAACCGCGGCTCCCGCCGTTTCAAAAAAACATTCTTCCACCAATGCTTTTTTACAGGTAAGAAGAACGCCTCTCGCACGGTTTTTCCGAAATTTGCATTTTCTGATGATAACGCTGGGCGAAAGCGTCAGATTTTCCACCACCGGATTTTCGGGCAGACACCCCGGCAGTTCCCTGTCAAATACCGCCAATACAGCATTTTCCTGAAATGATATGCTCTCAAAATATCCTTTCCAGACGGGCTTAAGGCTTCCGGCGTCCAGAATGGCCGCCTCATCGCCGGGGCGCGCCATTTTTACGCCTTCCTGTTCGGAATGCCCCCACCCTAGCAAAAGTTTATCGCCGTCTATCCGCCTCTGAACCGGTGAATAAAAACCATGTACATTCACGCCGTCGTCCATTTGTTTTTCAAAACGACACTTTTCCAGCTTTATCTCTCCGGCACAGCTTACAAAATGCGCGGCGTCGGCCGACGCGCTGAAACAACGCGGATTTTTTTCATCGGGAAGCACATTGAAATCATACAGGCCGATGTTCGTGCAGCGCTCCGCCAGAATCCCCATACCTTCCGCATGATGAACCGTTACTGTTTTCAGCGTTAAATCGGAAGAATCCGACGCATAAAAAACCGGATTGCTCCGCGGATGATGCCGCAGCACCAGTCTGTTCCCGGCGCGGCTTCCCGGAAAGAAATGTTCTTCCCCTTCTAAGGTAAAACATACTTTGTCAGAATCCACTTTCTCAATCAGTGGATGAAGCCCAGCTTTTTGCTCCTGTGTACTGAAATACAGGTCGTCCGTCCCATAAGCGGGGCCGCCGGACGTTCCATCCATCTCCAGACAAAGATGCAGTGGGTGACAGAAATTTTCACCGGAAAAATACAGGCAGTTATTTTCTATCTGCCATGTATACTTTCCGGGGTCTATTTCCACAATCATTTTCTGCGCGCTTACACTGATAATTTTTCCTTCGGAGTAAGCCGGAACAGCGTAATCCACGGAAAAATTCCGAAAAGCGATATGCTTACTTTCATGGATATAAAAAGGGAGAATATCCGTATGAAAAATAAATCTGCTTCCCGCACCGTCGAGTTCAAAATGTTCCAATTTCTCCAGCCGGAAAGCCGCTGTTCTTTCTGCACATTTATGGTGGTTTGAAATGCAGAAACTCCCTTTTGTTCCATACTGTGGATAGAAATGATATTCGCCCTGTTCCAATAACAGTGTCACATTCTGCATTTTCCGCAGTTTATCAAGCGCATCCCTGAAAGCGCCTGTCAGAAGCGGGGCATTGCCCGGCATAATTCCCATTTCTGCACCATAAACCGTTCTCATACCTGTTCTTTCCATTCCCTTCTGGCATGTCCTGCTTCCTGCCCATTTCGGATTCTTCTTAAAACAATACTCTTTTATTCCGAAAAAGAGCGGGCATACGCCCGCCCTTTCCGCTATTTCAACATTTTATTCTGTCTCTAAGTAGGCAAGCGCCTGTTTCTGGATTTCGTCGTACACCTTCTGCGCTCCCGCGGCTTCCATTTTCTCGCGCAGTTTTGCAATATCCGCTTCCGGGTCATCCGTGAACCCAAGCCCTAAAAGTTTATAATCCGTATCAAAAATTTCACCGATTGCGGCAATCTCATTTTTTACCGATTCGTCGTTGAATACAAAGGCCTGATACCGCTCGCTTCTTGCCGTTTCTTGCCATACCGCGTTTAACTCCGGCATATTCGGAATGCCGCCTTCAATCACACGCCAGTATGCGTCATTTCTGACGCCCCAGTTACAGTTGCTGTCATAAGCGTAATTTGCGCTGTCCGGCAGCGATACCAGCATGCCGTCGCCCGCCGCTTCCCAGTGCTTTCCTTCGATACCGTAACAGAAGAGACTGTTGATTTCCTCATCATTGCGCAGATAGTCGAGAGCCATCAGCGCGCGCTCCGGATGTTTCGATTTGGAGAAAATACTCATGCCATTTGCCAGATAGGAATTTAACACCGGCGGTACGCCTTCCTGTGCGTCGAATACTCTGATATCCCATTCAGGATGCTCTGCGCTGACGGAAGCATAGACGCTTTTTGCCGTGTTGGCGTTCATCATTGCCAGCGCGGATTTTCCTGCCTGGAAACTTTCCGTATTGTTCTGTGTATTCACAACCGCATTTTTACTCCAGAATCCGCGGTCTTTCCAGTCTTTCAGGCGCGTGATTGTCTCTAAAAACGCCGGCTGGTCATAATTTCCCATTACGGAAACGCCGTCATCCAGTTCGCTGACACTCGCCATAACCTGCCAGGGGCCGATTCCCACAACTTTTTCATCGCTTTCCCAGTTGGCTTTTTTCCATATACGGTCATACAGGAACAACTTATCATAATCCGAACCCACATCAATCGGTATCAGAGACGGTTCATTTTGTACGATTGCATCCATATAGGCTTCCGCCTCATCCAGGGAAGCAACCGATGTAATCCCGTATTTATCCATCAGGTCGCCTCTTGCCATATAGACATAAGCGGTAATTTCCTTATAATTCATCGGAAGCATATACACCTTGCCGTCCACTTTCGCCTGTTCCCATGCTTCTTCGTACATCGTTTCCGCCGTCATCGGCGCATACGTTTCGAGCGCTTCCTGTGTAATCTCATAGAATCCCTGTTTGGTAGCCTGTGCATTATAGAAGCACCAGTCCGCCGTATAAATAATGTCCCAGTCTTCCCCGGATGCGAAGATAAGCGGATATTTCTGCTCATATTCGCTCCAGCTCATAAATTTTACTTCGATTGTCGCATTGATTTCCGATTTCAGACGTTCGTTGATTTTCGCAAATACTTCATCGTTGTCCACCGGACGGTCGCCTATCAGATACATCACCAGCGTAACCTCTTCCGAAATATCCGGTCCCGTCTGCGCCGCACCCGCGGTCGTGTTCTCTTCCTGTCCCGCTTCCGGCTGCTTAACGGTTTCCGTATTCGTATTTTCTGTACTCGCATTTTCCGTACCCGACGTTGTCTGGCTGCTTCCTCCGCCGGAATCCTGAGCGCCGCAGGCGCATAACGTTACTAACAGCATTGCAAGCGTCAGCAACAATGAAATCGTTCTTTTTTTCTTACCAAACATACTTTTTCCTCCTTTTTTATGAACTGCTCTCTATCATTATCCTTTTACTGCTCCAATAGTAACCCCCTTTACAAAATATTTTTGCAGGAAGGGATATAATAAAACAATCGGTCCCGTCGCAATCACCGTCATTGCCAGTTTCATCGGTTCGCTCGGCACATCGCTTGCCGGAATGCCGCTCCGGGCTGCGGCCGCATTAATCGCCTGTGCTTTGGTCAGTATATTGTTCAGATAATACTGTAACGGATAAAGCTCCCTGCATCCCTCATCCAGAAAAAGCATTGCATTATACCAGTCGTTCCAATAGTTGAGTGCGATGAACAATCCCACGGTAGCCAGTCCGGCTTTGCTGAGCGGAAGCGCAATTTTAAAAAACACAACCATATCTCCCGCACCGTCCAGATACGCGGATTCATATAACGATTCCGGTATGCTCATCATATAGCTTTTCAAAATCAGCAGATACGTCACATTCACAAGAATCGGCAGTATCAGCGATATGATATTATTATGAAAACGCAGATATTTCGTATTAAATATGTACCAGGGCACCAGACCGCCTCCAAAAATGGAAGTAAAATAGAAGAAAAAGGAAACCTGATACCGGTACCGGAAATTCTTATTCGCCAGAACATAAGACGCCATGCTTGTCACGAGCAGCCCAAGCCCGGTTCCCACTACCGTCACCAGAATCGTTACGCCATACGCGCTTATCAGTTCTTCCGGTATGCGGAACAGCATCCGGTATGCTTCCAGAGAAAACTGCTTCGGAATCAGCTGATAACCGTTTAACCGGATGGACTGCTGGTCCGACACCGAACCGCTTATCACCAGCCAGAACGGAAGCAGGCAGGCGGCGGCAAGCGCGAAAAGCGCCACATGCGATACAATACTGAATACCAGTCTGTCATAGCCTTTCTTCCTTTTTTTCTTATATCCTGTTACCGCCATGAAAAATCCTCCTCTATCCTTTTTTCCCGTCCTGTCAAAACAGAGCGTAATCCGGCTCTACCTTCTTTACGATATAATTCGCAATCAATACCAGAATGAAAGATACACCCGACTGATACAGCCCCGCCGCACTTGTCATTCCAAATTCCTGCAGCGTCAGCAGCGAACGTGTCACATAAGTATCAATGACATCCGTAACGTCCAGAACCATGGGATTATTTCCCGTTACCTGCCAGAACATCTGGAAATCGCCTTTCATAATCGTGCCGATGGCAAGCAGGAACAGAATGACTACCGTAGGCCGGATACATGGAAGGGTAATATAGCGTATCTTCTGCCACATTGTCGCACCGTCCAAATCGGCGGCCTCAAACATTTCTCCATCTATATTTACGATGCTTGCCAGATACATGACCGTTCCGTAACCGACATTTTTAAAAGCGCTGACGATAATCAGAATAACCGGCCACGCATTTTTATTGGAATAAACATCCACAGGTTCCGCACCGATTCCTCTAAGGAAAGTATTGACCGCGCCAAATTCATAATTGAACAGGTTATAAATAAAAGCGCCGACCACTACCCAGGAAATAAAATAAGGAAGGAACATCACCGACTGCGTTACTCTTTTGAATACTTTTCCCGCAAGCTCACTCAGCATAATTGCACACGCAATCTGCAGAAACGTATTCACACACAGAAAGGCAAGATTATATAGTATCGTATTTCTCGTGGTGAGCCATGCCTTGCCGGACTTAAAAAAATACTGAAAATTCTCAAACCCGACCCATGGGCTTCCGAAAATTCCATCGTGGTAGTTATACTCCTTAAATGCCAGCACAATCCCCGCCATCGGCACATAGCACATCAGAATCACCACGATGGCCGCCGGCATCAGCATCAGCCATTTGGTCCGATTCTTATGTAAATCGTGTAAAAACGGATGTTTTCCTTTTCGCATAAAATTCCCTCCTTTTCACCGCAAATATCCTTTTATATTTCCCGACAGTCTTATCTTAATAAAACTATACCGGACTATTCTCACCGTTACAACGGAACTAAATTATGAAAGGAGTACAATATTGTGTTAGTTGTCATTTTGCGTATAAAACGGCTCATTTTGAATTGAAATATCTTTTTCTTTTGTATATTATGATTATAAAATCATATTTTATCAGGGGGTTCTTGCATGAATTACACAGTTTTGATAGTAGATGATGAGGCGATGCCCAGAAAAGTGCTCAAAGAGCATCTCCCCTGGGAAGAGCTGAAAGTCACGCGGATTTTCCAGGCGTCGGATGGAGAGGAAGCAATCGAACAGGCCCGTCAGTGTCAGCCCGATATTATTATCAGCGATATCAAGATGCCCCGTATGAACGGCATTCAGATGGCTGCCGCTATCCGGGAATTTTGTCCCCATTGCCAGTTTATCTTTTTAAGCGGTTATTCCGACAAGGAATATTTAAAAGGAGCCATAAAATTAAGAGCCGCCAGCTATGTGGAAAAACCGATTGACCTGGACGAAATAAGCCAGGCGCTTGCAGACGTCACCGCGGAACTGGATAAGCGTCAGGAAGAAAACGCTCCGGCCATACAGCGCGCTCTTTTCTTTCACGGGCATACGGATTCGCCTTCTCCGCTCAATACCGACGTTTTTCAGGGCGGCCAGCGCCAGCTCGATTTCATTGCGGAAAATATCCGGCTCCGAAAGGAATCCGATACGGAAAACGCTCTGCGCAGACTATACCGGGAAGCGGCTCTGTGCGAAGGAACAAACCCCGATTATCTGCGGCATTTCTACCG
>CAJTRL010000080.1 GCA_910578715.1 uncultured Lachnospiraceae bacterium
AGCCGGGGATATAAAGATATCACAACCATCAGTTATACGGACTGGCAGATGGGAAACGGCATCAAGGATAACGAAACACAGATTACGAATCAGACGCTGTACCGGTTCCGGTTATCTTATGATGATTTGGATTTTGACGAGAATATTAAGACCATTGAGAGGCAGCCGAATGGTAGTATGCAGGCGTTTGACATCAATGGAAATCCTGTCGATAACAATGCTTTACAGTTCGAAATGGCAGGGGTGGATGAGCTGACTATTTATGAGGATGCGGAGGAAGCCTATCGGGCGATTGCGGCGGATACGACCGGAACAAAGGCCGCTTACATTCCGTCCACCGGAGAGGTTATTTTCAGCGAGGCTTACTATAATGACCCGGTAAAAGTCCATGAAAATATGCAGGTTACTTTTAAATATTCCAAGAGTACCTGGGAAGAAGGGGATATTAATCCGGTTCATTACTTCCACTGCGTGGAAACCGACGAGCAGAATATCGACAAGGCGATGGCTCTGGATGATGCCAAGGAAAAACTGGAACTGGCGCAGTCGAATCTGAAACTGGCGGAAGCGGATAAAAACACGCCGCAGGCAGACCTCGACGCGGCAAGGAAGGCAGTCGAGGACGCACAGGAAGTAGTGGATGATATTATGGGCAGAGTCATCGAATATAATGTCGATGGCAAAGACCAGGATATTTATTATGCGATGGGCTTTAATCAGGATATCCAGGTAAATACCCATGCACACGAAGTCTTTACTCATGATGTCAGAAGAGATATGGATGATTTCAAGATTTATCTGAAACAGCTCAAAGACGTGGAAGCGGTCAAAGAGGATATCGAGGCGAAGATGAAAGAGCATCCGGAGGATTCGGTAGAATATAAAGATTTGAAACTGCAGCTGGATGCGGCTGACAAGGCCTATACCTACATCAGGGACAATGTACAGAAGAAGTTTGAAAACCAGCTGACCAAATGCCAGCGTTACATTGATGATACGAACGTAGCGGTTACGGATAACGGCACGCGGAGAAGCCGCCTGGATTTGATAAAGAACCGGCTGATGGGCCAGAAGGCAACGTTCAAAGATTTGCAGAGCAATAACGAAGATGTAGATGTGACGGAAGTAGCCGTGCAGTTAAAGAGCTCGGAGCTCACCTATGAAGCTGCGCTTGCGGCCACCAGTAAAATCATGCAGACAAATCTGATGAATTATATCTGATAGGAAAGGGAAAAGGTTGAAAATTAAAATTTTCAACGATTGATATGAGTGTCTGCCAAAGCAGACAGATGGGAGTAAATATATGACGATAATGACAAAGGTGTTCGGTGAGATAACAATAGATGACGACAGGATTATCACATTTCCCAAAGGGATTGTCGGATTCCCGGAGCTTACGGAGTTTGCGCTGCTTCACGATTCGGACAAAGGAGCGGATTCCATTCACTGGCTGCAGTCTATACAGGAGCCCGCTTTTGCAATGCCGGTTATGGACCCGCTGCGCGTATGCCCGGATTATAATCCGGAAGTGGACGATGAAATCCTGAAGAATCTGGGAGAGCTGAATCCGGACGATATGCTGGTGCTCGTCACGATGACGGTGCCGAAAGAGGTTGAGAAAATGACTGTCAACCTGAAAGGACCGATTATTATTAACGCGGCACAGAAAACAGCGATGCAGGTTATTGTAGAAGGCGACGAATATCCGGTGAAGTTTCCCATTTATGAAATTTTAAACAATAAAAAGAAAGCGGGTGAGTAGATGTTAGCTTTATCCAGAAAAAAGGGCGAGGCGCTGATTATCAATAACAATATTGAAATTACAGTGCTGGAGATAAAAGGAGAACAGGTGAAGCTAGGCATCAGCGCACCGAAGGAAGTACCCGTGTACCGGAAAGAAGTTTATATGCAGATTCAGAATTCCAATCAGGAAGCGGTGAACACGGACGGGCTGGAGGCTTTACAGAATCTGCTGAAATAGGCTGTGAACAAGGCATAGGTATCAGCGGGAGGAATGGAGAACCGGAATGAAGGATAAAATATCAGTCATTGTTCCCTGTTATCGTGTAGAAAACTATATCGACAGATGCCTGAAAAGTCTGGAAGAACAGACATATGGCATGGAGAATCTGGAACTGATTCTGATTGATGATGCTTCCGGGGACGGAACCTATGACCATTTGCTCCGCTTCGAAGCAAAATATCCCGAAAATGTGCTGGTCATTGCCTGTGAACACAATGCCGGGCCCGGAACGGCGAGAAATATCGGTTTAAGATATGCGACAGGAAATTATATTGCTTTCGTGGATGCCGATGATATTGCGGACAGGTTCATGTTTGAAAGAATGTGCAGCAGTATGAAGGAATATGCGGTCGATATCGTTGAATGCGGTTACAGACCGTTTTCGGATGGAGAGGAGCTTCTTGTTGAGAAAAGGGAAAGCGACCGTCTGATGATTGTAGGGAGTCCGAAAGAGAGAGGCTGTTTTATTCTGAACTCTTTCAGAACAGCGGTCTGGGGACGGCTCTATCAAAAGAAATTTCTGGAGGAAAACGCGTTGTTTTTCCCGGAAACGATAACTTATGGTGAGGACAATTTTTTTTCAGGACTTGCAATGCTGCTTTGTGGGTCCTGTTATCATATGGGGGACACTTTGTACCACTATTATCGGAATGAACAGGGGCTCATCCGCAGACAGAATGACGACGGAAGAATCAGACAGCTTGCGGATATTATGGAGCTGTATCTGCTGCAGCTTTCTGAGAGAGGATTTTTAGACGGCGCGATGACAGGATATGCAGCCGAATTTGAGTGGTATATGATTTACAAATATTTTATGGATCCTGTCAGTTTTATAATTTCCAGACAAATGCCGGACTGGAAAGAACAGGTTCGCTATTTCCGGGAGAAACTCCTGCAATATTTTCCCACCGCGGCCAAAAATCCGTATCTGAATTGGGATAAAAGATGGGGAGATTATGTCCTGTTATTAAACAATGACAGTTTATAAGGTTGGACGGCACAAGATGTTTCCGGGGGTTCCCTGTGCAGTCGAATAGCATTTTCTTAGTATTCCATCCATAAAACAGCAATTTCGGAACAGGGATGTTCCGGAAAGCCCGATTTGAGCCTGGATGGCGAATATCGGGCGGTTGCGTCCGATACCATAACTTCTTATCGGAATACTTAGAAAATCCATTCGACGAAGCCGGGAACCCCCGGAAACATCTTGTGCCGTCCGCCATCACAAATGCGGATTCTTTTTTCACCCACCGCTCAGAACCCGTATCATTTCCGCAAGCCGTATTTCATAAGTATGATATCTGGCCGTTTTTTCATATCCATGCAGAGCGATTTCCATCCGCTCCGCGTCGTGGTGCAGATAATAATCCACTTTTTGAATCAAATCTTCGGTACTTTCGTATACTTCAAGGTCTTTTCCGATTTCAAAATATTCCGGTATTTCCGCCTGATAGTTCGTCAGGAGGAAACCGCCGCAGCCGAGCACATCCCAGACGCGGAGAGACAATCCGCTTTCGATGGCGCGCATGGTAATGTTCAGGTTGATTTTGGACGCCTGGAATATTTTGGGCATTTCCGTAAGCGTGCCCGCGCCGCCTTTTGCATGGACGTGTGGAAGTGCGGAAGTGTCGCTGCGGGTATAAAGCGAAACGTTAAAGCGCTCGGAGAGGGCGGAAAGAATCGTTGTTCTTTCCACGTTGGCCAGCTTCATCCCGATATACTGGTGAGCCACAAGATAGCGGTCCGTATCGAGAAAGACGTCCTGTCCTTTGTAAAAGGAAGGGTCTGCGGAGGCGATTTCCTGAACAACCTCTTCGGAGAGCGAGTCATAGAGGAAGTTATAGCCAAAGACCTTTAACTGGGCCTGTATCAGCCCGCTTACATAGCCCTGAGCATAAGCGGAAAGAGAATTGCGCTCCAGCAGTCTGTCATAGCGGCTTTTTTCAGAATAGAGGGAGCCGACGAAAGCGACATCGCTTCCGTATTTTTGATAATCCTCATCGGTCATTTCCAGAAGGACTTTTTCCCACCGCCGGACATTTGTTGCCAGCGGAAGATAGAAGATATGCTCCGGGTTGTAGGGATGGAAAAAGGCATACTGTGCCCGGTCGAACAGAAAAATCCGGTTCCACTCGTTTTTCAGGGCGTTGGAGAAAAGCTCCGCAACGGGACTGTCCACGCTCCAGCAGACATAAGGGATTTTAAAATGATTACAGGTATAGGAAATGGCCGGGTAGAAATTTACGCTGAACACGAAAGCAAATTGATGGGAAAGGAGCCACTCGGTTATTTTTGCGGCCTGACGGGAAGGTGAGACCTGTTTATCCGTCATTTCCATCTTTTCCTGATATACGGTGATGCCAAAGGATTCAAATACCTGTATGATATCCGGCTCACAGATACTGTTGTACCGGTAAATAAGAATTTCCATAAAATTTCCGCTCCTTTTTGTCAGCGTTATGTTATAATCTTTATGAAGGCAGACTGCCAAGAATAGTGTACCGGAAAATGGGAAAAGTTCCAAGAGATTTGCGAAGGAAATATGAGATTTTTATTTTTGCTGCCCTAAATTATTATCGTGATGTTCCGATATATACAACAAGGGACTATCTTTGCATTTATTTCATGCAAAGGCGGTCAGGACGATTCTAAACGATTCAGAATAAGGGACGAACTACAAATTATCACATGGAGGTGATTCAAAATGGCAATTGAACCATTAAGCAGCGTAATGACTTTTCAGGCACAGGATACAGTGAAGCCGAAAGTCCAGCCCGTGCAGCCGGCTGACATGGAAGTTTCTCCGGCAGAACAGGCAGTCAAGGTAGATGCCACCACTGCTTCTGTCGTAAAGACACAGTCGGAAGACGAGGAAGCGGGGGGCGGAAGCGGCAGAGAAAAAGATACCGGAGGAAATCCGAGACAGGGGTTAAATTCTCAGCAGGCAATGGCATCGGAGCCTTTGAAAAAAGCGATTGCGGAAATGAACCGCAAAATCAACAGCAAAGAAGAGGCAGTTTTCGGCGTCCATGAAGACACGAACAGAATTATGATTAAAATCGTGAACAAGGATACGAAGGAAATTGTGAAAGAATTCCCGCCGGAAAAGACACTCGATATGATTGCGAAGGTCTGGGAAATCGCGGGCATTCTCGTAGATGAGAAGAGATAGGAGGAAAACCGGATGTCTATTAGAATTACAGGAATGTTTTCAGGGCTCGATACGGAAAGCATCATTTCCGAACTGGTATCCGCGCAGAGCGTTAAGAAAAATTCCCTTGTGAAAGCGCAGACAAAGCTGAGCTGGAAGCAGGATGCGTGGAAAGCATTAAATACAAAGATTTATGATTTCTATACGAATGTGCTCAGCGATATGCGTTATCAGGGTTCATACCTGAAAAAAACAACGAGCGTATCCAATTCGAATGCAATCAAAGTTGTTACGAGCAACGATGCGGTGGACGGCGTAAGAAGCGTAAAAGTCAACCAGCTTGCGAAGGGCTCAAGACTGACGGGCGGAAGCCTGGTTACAAAGAACGGCGTACATTTCAGCGGTGCGGCGAATCTGGCGCAGCTGCTGAAACACAGAGGCGGGGAAGTGCTGGGCAGCGGCTCCGATTCCGCATCCGTGACGGGCAGCTTCAGAGTTGTCGGCGCACAGGGACAGTATGTGGATTTTAACATTAATGAGAATACGACGATTGACGACATAGTCGGCATGATAAAAGAAACCGGCCTGAATGCGAATTACGACCAGGGAACCCAGAGAATTTTTATCAGCTCTGCCAATACAGGCGCTGCCAATAACTTTAATCTGGTGGCGAACGATGAAGGCGGCATGAATGCGCTGGCGCTTCTTGGGCTCTTGTCGAAAAATGATATCGTAAGCGCCGACCCGGATAAAAAGACGGATACCCAGATATGGGCCGGTTACGCAGATGACCTTGCAGCATACGATAAGCTGATTGCCGATGAAATTGCGAAACGCCAGGCGGCATATGGCGAAGCAAATAAAAAGCTCGAAGCTGAAAACAAAACCCTGGCGGAGAAAAACGATGAGCTGAAAAAGAAAAACGATGAATACTTTGATAAGATGAACGATGCGGACTTTCTGGCGTCTGCATTTGGCTCAAAGTTTGGCCAGTCGCTTTCCCGTCATGTGGAGAAATTATATGGTGAAAATGGTCTCTATGATGAGATGCAGGCGGCTAAAGACCGGATGGATAAGGCGATGGACAATACGACGCTGACGGACGCCGACAAAGAGCATCTCAAAGAAGACTATGAAAATAAGAAAGCCGCATACGAAGAGGCGAAGCAGAAAGTTACCGATTTCATGAATGATATTGCCTATGGTCCGTTAGTGGAGAAAAAAGACGAAGACGGCAATACCGTTTACGAAAAGGTTCAGAAGGTGGATGCCGACGGCAATCCGATGTTTGAACAGGTAGAGAAAAAGGATGATGACGGCAATGTCGTAACAGATGACGACGGAAATATTGTTTACGAGAACGGCGACCCCATTTATGAAGATAAGGCAGTTATGGTCCGTGAAGGCGGCCTGAATAAAAAATATGAAGACGCAGTCAAGGATGGAAACGTCAGCGATGTGCTCAAGGCACAGGTGGATTCCGTCAATAAATGGTTTGATGCGGTAACTTCCATTGAGGAAAACAAAGAGGCCATCGTTGCAAACGAGAAGGCAATCGCATTGAATGAAGATAAGATAAAAGACAATGCACAGTATCTGGATAACGGCTCGGATGACGTCGATAATATGGCGATGTCTCCGCTGGAAACACAGGTCAGAACCGAATTTGACACGAGAGTCCAGACTGCCCAGAAAATGCTGGCCGCGGCAACAGATGACAGTAAAAAGGATATGTTCGCGGCAAGCAAAGTTACCGCACAGGATGCGGAAATTGAAATTGACGGCGCGAAGTTTACATCCATGACGAATACCTTTAACGTCAACGGCCTCACGCTGACCGCACAGGAAACGACGGAGAAAGAAATTACGATGACGACCTCAACCGATACGGACGGCATCTACGGCATGATTAAGAATTTCTTTACCGAATACAATAAGCTCATCAATGAGATGGATTCCCTGTACAACGCGGAGTCTTCCAAAGGATATGAGCCGCTTCTTTCCGAAGAAAAAGAAGCGCTGAGCGAAAGCGAAGTCGAGGAGTGGGAAAAGAAAATCAAAGATTCCCTGCTTCGCCGGGACAGCACATTAAGTTCTGTTTCTTTCAGCCTGGTTTCCGTGATGTTACAGGGAGCGGAAGTGAATGGCCAGAAGATGTACCTGTCGGATTTCGGCATCAATACGCTCGGATATTTTAAATCGAAGGATAACGAGAAGAACGCATATCATATCGACGGCGACCCGGACGACGCGACGACGAAAGCAAATGAAGATAAGCTGAAGCAGATGATTGCGTCCAACCCGGATACCGTTATGAGCTTCTTCTCCAAGTTATCTACCAATCTGTATGACGACCTGACGAAGAAGATGGCCGGTACAACGCTGAGCAGCGCGATGACCGTATATAACGATAAGGTCATGAAGTCGGAATATAAAGATTATACCGACAGAATCAAGAAAGAAGAAGATAAACTGAATGCAATGATGGATAAATGGTACAAGAAATTTTCCCAGATGGAAGTTGCGATGTCCAAACTGGAATCCAGAAGCAGCTCGCTGGCAAGTATACTTGGCGGCTGATAACGAACTGTGGCGCATGTTAAATCAAGGAGGAGAAGACTATGCCGGCACGCAATCCCTTTGCCGAATATGCAAACAATAAAATTTTAACCGCTTCACCGGCGGAAGTGACACTGATGCTTTATGAAGGCGCGATAAAATTCTGTAATATTGCGATTATTGCGATTGATAATGGTGAAATCGAGAAAGCCCATATCAATATTAAAAAAACACAGCGTATTATAGAAGAATTTCGCAACACGCTGGACCGACAGTATAAAGTCGCAGAGGACTTTGACCGGATTTATATATATCTGCTTCAAAGGCTTTTTGAGGCAAACATGAAAAAAGATAAGGCGATACTGGAAGAGGTCAATATGCACTTAAGGAGTGTCAGAGACACCTGGAAGGAAGTAATGCGGCGTAACCGACAGGCGTAAGAAAGGGAAGGCATGAGTCAGAATATTGCACAAATACTATTGCAGAGTCTTGAGAAAAAGAACCAGATATTGGATGATATTATCAGAGAGAATGCGTTACAGGAAGAACTCTTAAAAAAGGAAGAGCTTGACATGGATGCACTGGATGCCTCTTTGGACCGAATCGGGGAATATACCGAGATGCTGGAAAAACTCGACGAAGGATTTGAAGCGGTATACGATAAAGTCCGCACGGAAATCATGACGAATAAATCCAGATATCAGTCGGAAATTTCGCAGATGCAAGGCCTTATCCAGAAGATTACCGATAAAGTCGTAAAGATTAATGCGGTCAGAATGCGCAATCAGATGCGTGCCGACGCTCAGTTTAAAAAGCGGGCAAAGGAAATCAGAAATGCGATGTCAAAAACGAAAGCGAGCCAGAATTATTATAACAGCATGAATAAGCTCAACTATGTATCGCCTCAGTTTTATGACAGCAAGAAGTAGTGCTTATGGGAAAACTCATTTTTTTCAAAAAAAATTGATTTTTGCCCTAAAGTAAATCGGAGAAACTCCGATATATAATACAAGTAAAGCAAGCAAATTACTTACTTGGCCGACAGTTACTTTGTAGCAATAGTTACTTCGTAACTGGAGTAATGGGATTGATGGCAGCGTACGAGCCGGAGAGAACATTACAGGAAAACAGAAATTGCGGCAAGGATGCCGTAAAAAATTCAAGGAGGAATATATTATGGTAGTACAACACAACATTACAGCGATGAACTCTAACAGAATGCTTGGTTTAACAACAAGCGCTCAGGCAAAATCGACAGAGAGACTGTCTTCCGGTTACAAGATTAACCGTGCAGCAGATGATGCAGCAGGTCTTGCAATTTCCGAAAAAATGAGACGTCAGATTAGAGGCCTTACACAGGCATCTGCAAACGCTCAGGACGGTATCTCCACTGTACAGACAGCAGAAGGTGCACTTGCAGAAGTTCAGGATATGTTACAGAGAATGAACGAGCTGGCTGTTAAAGGTGAAAACGGAACTCTTACAACAACAGACCGTGCTTCCATTCAGGCAGAAATCGGCCAGTTGATGAGTGAAATTGACCGTGTACAGAGTACAACGACATTCAACGAGATGAACCTGTTAGACGGTTCTTTCGTAAAAGGCCTTCAGGTTGGCGCAGAGGCTGGTCAGCACATCGTTGTCAGCATCGCAAACATGAGTATGGCTGGTCTGGCACACAACATTGATACCAAACTGTATACTCAGGTTACTTTCAGAAATCTGACAGCAGGCAGCATTAGCGGTACGATGTCAACATACGGCCAGTTTACACTTGACAAATCCGGTTCTAAGGTAATGATTGGCAGCATGACCGATGCTACGGTAAATACCTTTACAACAATCGGTAATGGTAAGTACAACAAAGCTGTATTAGACAGTACTATGGCTGAGAAGATTATGAATACCTTCATGAGACTCGATGCTGGTAATGCGAGCTCCGTTGCTTCAGCGAAAGATTTCAACTCCCTGAATGCATTCATCAAAGGTGCTCTGTCCTTAGTATCTCAGCAGCGTTCTGACCTGGGTGCTATCCAGAACAGACTTGAGCACACAATCAACAACCTGAACAACATCGTTGAGAATACGACATCCGCAGAATCTGCTATCCGTGATACAGATATCGCTACTGAGATGGTTAAGTACTCCAACAACAGCATCTTACAGCAGGCTGGTACATCCATGTTGTCACAGGCAAATCAGGGCAATCAGCTGGCACTGTCCTTACTGGGCTAATTGTCAGGATATTAGCGAACATTGCATAATGAACTACCAAAGAGCCACTCGTAAGAGTGGCTCTTTTTCCTACATCTCTTTAAGGGTGGGGATTTTGCTACCATCTTATGAGTGGCTCTTTTTCTACATTCCGTCCATCCGCCCTATGGCTTCCAGGGCCGGCTCAAATTCCCCGCATTTGAGGTAATGCTGTTTGGCAATGTCTTTCTGGCCGAAAACTTCATAGATATAACCGATATAATAAGAAATAACATGGTTTTCCACGGAATCCCGGGAGGGTGCGCTCAACGCCCTGACAAATTCCGGCAGTGCTTTTAAATGCTGATTTAAATGAAGGTACATGACACCAATCATACACAGATAGTCAGCATTATCGCTATAATGGTTATAGAAAGAAAGCAGGGCGCGGACTTCTTCCGCCTTATTTTTATCTAACAGGATATTGCCATAGTTGCACACCAGGATGCGGGTATAGTCTTCTTCCGGCGACGGATTCCGCTCCATTGCCTTCTGAAAATAGACAAATGCTTTTTCATGTTCCCGCATGCAGAGATAGCTTTGTGCCATTTGAAAATAATAATAGGGTTCATTGGGATTTTTTTCGATTTCCGGAAGCAGAAGTTCGATATCCCGCATGGCCTTTTCGTATAACTTTTCTGCGGAACCGACATATCCTACATGGTCGGCGACGATGGGAAGGTTATAACTGGTGGTCTTTATATTGGCGGTCGGTACGAGTATTTCATGGATTGGCCGCTCATAATGATAGTATTTTCGGTTGAAAAAGCGGTCGATAATGGTAGTCTGGCAGTGTTTTTCACCATCGGTTTCAAAGTAGTCCAGACGCTTGATGAGTCCGACGGACTTAGGATGCTCGCTTATAAGGCGCTGTACTTCGTCAAAGTCAAATTCTATGAGAAATTCGTCTGTATCCAAGACGAGAATCATGTTATGGGAAGCGCGGCTGATGGAATAGTTCCTGGCGGCGCTGAAATCCCTGACCCATTCAAAATCAAATACTTTATCGGTATATTTACGGGCTATTTCTTTGGAATTATCAGTGGAACCCGTGTCTACAACGACAATTTCAAAGGGATAAGGCTTGAGCGCTTCCAGACATTTGTCCAGATGTTCGGCTTCGTTTTTGGTAATGATACATACGGAAATCGGAATCATGATAGATGTCTCCTTCGTTATGATAAGAAAGTGTTGTTACCGCGGTGAGGGGGGATTTAGCATTTTCAGGCGTTCGACAGCCGCCGAAAAGTTTCCGCACTGCCGATAACAGGAAATTGCGGCCGGAATATCGCCGAGCAGTTCACAGATTTCTCCGGTCTGATAAAGGGGAAGAAAACTATTGGCGCCTTCCAGCCGGCATAATGGCATGCCAATGGCTTTCTGATACTGCTCAAAAGCCTGCTCGTACATCCGGTTCTGTTTATAGATATTGCCCATGAGATAAACAAAATCTGCCAGGGAAGAAAAGGCGTCATAAATGCTTTCAAAGCCGAGCGCAGCGTCTTCCTGTCCGGTGCGCAGAAGCGCGTTCCCGTAGGAAACGACCATCGCCTGTACATAGGCCAGCTCCGGGTCTAAGTCAAAAGAGAGTCCTTTACTGTAATACTCACAGGCAGCGGCATAGTCTTCGATAATTTCGCAGCTTTTGCCCAGTTGGTAGTAAAGATAGGGGGTTTCAGGTCCGCATTCGAGCTGTTTTTTCAACAAGGTATAATTTCGAAGGTATTTTGCCCGCTGTTCTTCTTCCGTCATATCATAACCGGTATGCACAATGGTGGTCTGTAACAGGTAGGCGGAAATTTCTTTTCCGCGTTTTGGCGTAAGCTGCTCATGAATGATTCCCGTATAATGGTAGAGCCGCCTGTCAAAAAAACGTTCTGTATTGTCCGTGTTGTTGATGACTGGGACACCGTTCTCCGTCACGATATTTTCTCTGGAAACGGAGCCCACGCTGTCTGATAAATGTTTCCGAAAATAATTCAATTCTTCCACATCTATTGTTTTAATCGATTCGTCGCAGTCGAGCATGAAAATCCAGTTATTGGACGCGGCCCGTAAGGAAAAATTTCTGGCGGCGCTGAAGTCGTCGCACCATGTAAAGTCCAGTACCTGGTCTGCGTATTTTCCGGCAATTTCTTTGGTGCGGTCGGTGGAGCCGGTATCGACAACGACGATTTCAAAACCATAGGGCCTGATGGAGGCCAGACATTTTTCAATTCGCCTTTCCTCGTTTTTGGCGATAATACATACAGATATGGGATGCATGATGAAAATCCTTTCTATTTGGTTGTTACGCCGAGTTCACCCAGCCTTTCAACAGCGAGAGGGTAGCCATAGGCGGCAGCCCGCTGATAAAAGGAAATTGCGGAAGCGGTATCGCCTAACATTTCATTTATCAGACCGATATTGTAATAGGGTATATAGGTGTTTACACCTTCGCCCCGTGCAGAGGAACATTGTAATGCTTTGACAAACTCCATCATTGCCTTCATGGGCTGGTTCGTTCTCAGGTAGGAAACGCCGAGCGCGCAGAGGAATCCGGCGTCTCCCGAAAAAGAATCATACCGGGGCGTAAAGAAAGAAATCGCTTCTTCGACTCTTCCGGTGGAATTCATGGCATGGAGAAAAGCCTGGGCGAGTACCGGGAGCCAGGGCTGCGCGGGGTCAATAGGGTGTTCAAAAGCCTGTTTATAGTAAACATAAGCATTTTCATAGTCTTTAATAGAATTATAAGATTGGCCGACCTGAAAATAGAAATAAGAATCTTCAGGGTTTTTCTCGATTTCTTTCAGGAGCAGGGTGTTATTCCGTTCCACTTTTTGCAGCATATTTTGTAAACCGCCGCAGTACCCTACATGGTCTACCGTAAGCGGAATTTCATACCGCTCAAAATAAGTACTGTCTGTGTTGATATCGGAAACCTGTTCATGAATCGTAAAATTATAATGATAATACCGTTTGTGAAACAGCCGCTCCACGCGGTCCGGGTAGGAAACGCGCATTCCACCGCTTTCATAATAACTGTGGCGCAACAGCATGCCGACGCTGCGGGGATGTTCTTCAATCAGCCGATAGATACCTTCCAGGTCGATTTCCGTCAGAAATTCATCGCAGTCAAGAATCAGCACATAATTATGCGATGCTTTTTTCAGGGAAAAATTTCTGGCGGCGCTGAAATCATTCACCCACTCAAAATCGTAAACGAAATTCGTATATTTTCGGGCAATTTCTTTGGTGCGGTCGGTGGAACCCGTATCGACGACGATGATTTCAAAATCATACGGCGCTAACGGCGCAAGACATTTCTCGATATTTTTCTCTTCATTTTTGGCGATAATACAGACTGAAATTGGAATCATGGGTATCCTCCTTTTTGTATCAGGTTTGCTGTAGATAATACTGCATCATGGTGGATATCTGCGATAAAATGCCTAATTTTTCGGCAGATTCCAGAATTTCCTTCGTGCATTCCTGAAAAATGCCATATTGCAGAAAGGCGTCTTTGTGCAGGGCGAGCATATAGCATCGGGCGGCATAATAGCCGGAAATATTATGTGAAACGCCGTCTTTGCTCAAATTGACGCGCACCATTGCTTCCTCCTGAAAAGCAATCTCGTGGTCTCTGGCGATTCGTAAGAAAAACTCCCAGTCCTCCAGACAGGTCAGAGATTCGTTAAAAAAGCCCGCGCTTTCGAGGCATTTGCGGCGTAACAGCACGCTGGGCGTTCCAATGGTGTTCCTTTTCAGCATATAGGGATAAATCTTTCCCTGCTTCTCCGAAAGCGGAATGTTGGCGCCTGGAACAAAAAGCGTAGAACCGTCGGCTTTCTGGCAAATATAAGGGCAGTAGAGCAGGGCAGCTTCGGGCCTTTGTGTCAGAAATGCCATTTGTTTTTCCAGCTTATCGGGCATCCAGTAGTCGTCGCTGTCCTGAAAAGCGATATAATCATATCTTGCATGTCGGAGACCTTCGTTTCGGGCTGCCGCAACGCCTTTGTTTTCAGACATTTTCAGATAACGGATGCGCTCATCCGAAACAGACTCTATCATCGTGTCCGTGTTATCCGTGGAACCGTCATCCACGATTAACAATTCAAAGTTCGCATAGCTTTGTTGTAATACGCTCCGGACGGAGTCGGCCAGAACATCTGCTCTGTTGTAAGTGGGTATGATAACGCTTACTTTTTCCATTGGTTTCCTTTCCTGTTGAAGTAATCTCCGGAGCCCAATCTATCTGGTTAGTGCTTTTACCCCAACATTTCCTGAACACGGTGCCGGTAAGTATGGGCGGTGGAAATTTTATCGTGCCCGTTTCTGGCAATTTCAAGGCGCTCCGCTTCATGGGTCAGATAATAATCAATTTTATCCAGTAAATCCGCCCTGTTCTCATAAAAATCGAAATCTTCTCCCGGCACGAAAAAATCCAGAAAATCGTTCTGATAATTGCTGAGCAGAAAACCGCCGCTGCCCATAATATCAAAGGCCCGCTGTGGAATGCCGCTTAAAATGCTGCGCAGGGAAATATTCAGATTTATCCTGCTTTGGTAAAAGACAAGAGGCATTTCCTTATAATTGTCAACCGGCCCGTGATTGGTGAGACCGGGAAAAGAAAAGCTCCGGTCATGTGTGAACAAATCAAAAGGATGCTTTCCGGAGACGGCTCGAATCAGCTCATTTCGTTCCAGCCCGGTAATTTTACGGTTGATGACGTACTGGGCATATAAGTATTCTTTCGTTTCTACGCCGTCA
>CAJTRL010000081.1:0-5499 GCA_910578715.1 uncultured Lachnospiraceae bacterium
TGTAATCTTATCTTACATCAGTTTGGAGGTTTACACAAACTTTGGGATAGTCTCTAAAAAATGTTTGTGTGCAGCGGTCAACGGCGGAATGATATAGAAAAAGCTGTTTCAAATCAAAACCGCGCGCCATCTCTCGAACCCGGCTCATGCACGTTACCTTTACAGTTGACTCCGCCAGGCACCCTTACGGCACATGGAAGGTTCCACTTAGTGCTGCTGTGTTCCCACCCTGACACGGTTCATGGATTCCCATTGCGTAAGACCCGAACTTCAACGCCACTTATAAAGGGCAGCTGCACAAGACAAAGCCCTCAGTCAGGCATCACCCCTACTAGAGCGGATTGTAGGTACAGGGCACCGCTAACGCCCCGGCTGCGCGGTTTAATAAGTATATCGTTTTTTCGTCGTTTTGTCAACTTTCAGTTTTCGCAGTTTCGGCGGACGTGTCTTCTATTTCTTTTTTCGCTGTTTCGGCGGACGTGTCTTCTATTTCTTTTTTCGCAGTCTCGGCGGGCGCGTCTTCTATTTCTTTTTTCGCTGTTTCGGCGGACGTGTCTTCTATTTCTTTTTTCGCAGTTTCGGCGGGCACGTTTTTCTCCTTCCGGTTTCGGATACGAAGCTCTTTGAAAAAAGTTTTTAGCATATCCGAGCAGGAATCTTCGAGAATCCCTCTTCTGACCCGGACCTGATGATTGAACTGGGGCATTTCAAGAATATTCAGAATAGAACCGGCGCAGCCGGCTTTCGGGTTCATGCAGCCCATAACGACTTCGGTAATGCGCGCCTGTACGATGGCTCCGGCGCACATCTGGCACGGCTCCAGCGTTACATAGAGCGTACAGCCTTCCAGCCGCCAGTCGCCCATTTTTTTACTGGCCTTGTTGATGGCGGTGATTTCCGCGTGGGCCAGTGTGTTTTTGTCGGTATTCCGTCTGTTATATCCTCTTCCGATGATTTTATCCTGATAGACGATTACGCAGCCGATGGGCACTTCTCCCAGGACATAGGCTTTCCTGGCCTGTCTGATAGCCTCTTTCATATATTTTTCATCTGAGTTCATCGTCATAGTTTTTCCCCATTCCCACCCGGCCCGTGCAGGAAAATGTCCGGGCATACTTGGAAAGCTGCAATCAGCAAGTCTTTCTTAGGAAAGTGTATCATATCGGAAAGGGAAAAGCTATTGATTTTCGTTATCAATCATCCGGTAGCCGATGCCGATTTCCGTAAAAATATATTGCGGTTCAGCCGGATTGTTTTCCAGCTTCCGCCGGATATTCGCCATGTTGACGCGCAGAATCCGGTTGTTGCTGTCCGCAAAAGGCCCCCAGACATGGGAAATGAGCGAATCATAAGTAATGACCCTGCCCGCATTCTGGGATAAAAAAGTAAGAATCTTATATTCAATCTGTGTAAAATGAACAATTTTCCCGTCAATTGTAATGATATGCTTTTCGTAGTCGATAACGAGATTTCCGGCCACATACCGGTTCTGGCCGGAAGAAAGCACGCTGTTTCCGGAGTCGGCGCGGCGCAGAGCGGTGCGGACGCGGGCCATCATCTCGGAAGTGCCAAAGGGTTTGGTGATATAATCGTCTGCGCCCGCATCCAGCGCTTCGACTTTTTCCCGCTCCTGTGTTCTGGCGGAAATAACGATAATCGGCATATTGCTCCAGCCTCGTATTTTTTTGATAACCTCTATGCCGTCCATGTCGGGAAGGCCCAGGTCGAGAAGAATCAAATCCGGACACTGGGAGGCCGCGAGCGACAGGCCCGTTTCTGCATTGGGCGCAGAGATAACTTTATAATCGTTGGATTTCAGTGTGGTCGTGATAAAGTTACAAATGTTGCGTTCGTCTTCGATGAGTAAAAGCTGTTTTTTAGGCGTCATAAGATGTCCTTTCTTTTGCGCGTCCGGCGGGTATGGGAAGATGGCTTTTCCCTACTCGATTGGCAGAGAAAAATAAAATTCGGCTCCGTGCTCGTGATTGCGGACACCGATTCTGCCGTCGTGCGCCATAATGATGGTTTTGCAGATGGACAGGCCGATGCCCATGCCTTTGTTGGAATCGGATTCCGAACTGCCAATATAAGGGGTACCGTCGAAAATATCATGCAGCCGGTCTTCCGCAATGCCGATACCATAATCCTTGACATGGAAAGTCACCGTCTGCCCGTCGTCTTCCACATAGCATAGAATCGGTTTTTCGCTTTGTGAATGAATAATGGCGTTTTCCAGCAGATTTAATAAAACCTGTTCGATTAAAATCGCATCCATCGGGATGATAAGTAAGTCGTCGGGAACCGAGGCGGAGACCTGCGCGTCGGGAATCCTTTTTTTCAGCCGGAGCATGGCGGCGGAAACGACTTCTTCCACGGATTCGTCGGTTTTTTTGACTTTAGTGGACTGGTTGTAGATTCTCGTTACGGACAGGAGGTTTTCTACCATGTTTAAAAGCCAGTTCGCATCCTCCTGGATATGCGTAACGATGGCGTTTTTCTCTTCGTGTGTCAGAGAAGCGTCGTTTTCCAGATAAGAGGAGCTGGCGCCGATGATGCCGGTCAGGGGCGTGCGCAAATCATGGGAGACGGCGCGCAGAAGATTGGCGCGCATTTTTTCTTTTTCGGCTTCCGATAACAGTTTGTCCCGTTCTGCAATCAGTTTTGCCTGTTCTTTCATATTTGTTGTCATTGTGCTGGTAAAAAGCGTGACGGCAAGCATTTCCAGAAAGGTAATCGGATAGCCGGCGAGCGTAAAATTCAGAGCAAAATAAGGATAGGTAAAAAGGAAGTTGACGCAGATTACCGCGATAACCGACGAAAAAACACCGGGAAGATAACCGTCCGTAAAGCGGACGATAATAATCAGGGCGAGAATATAAATCAGAGCGATATTGCTTCCGTTATTCGGTACGAAATAAAAGAACAGGAAAGCCAGCGCGGTTGCGGCTGCCAGACAGGAAACGGTAATGATAAAATTTCTTGTTTTTCGGGATTTCATGTTGTACGCGCCTTTCTTCCTCGAGGATGGTATAGTTTCATTATACCTGTTTTTGACCAAAAGGAAACGAAGGGCGCGTTAAGAAATCGTTAAAAGAAAAATGTTGTCCGCTGTTAGTCCGTCAGGGCGCAGCCGGATTTGAAATGACGAATGATTTTCCATATAATAACAGCCGGAAGACTGATTACCAGGTAGACGGTGCTTAGAAAGCCCGCCAGTCCGCCGACGATTGCGACAATTAACATACCAATGTTCATAAAAATGCCTCTCTTTCTGTTTTTATCTTTCCGTTCCGTTCATCATAGCTATTATAAAGGTCCGCGGCAGAGATAAAAACAGAAGGAGGCACTTCTTAGCGGAACTGTAACAAAATGCAGACAAAGATTTAGCAAAGGCTTAACGAATTTTTAACAGCCTTTTACCATTTAACGGTCGTCTGAAACAGCGCTTTTTCGGGAAGGAGTGCGGCATTTTCTGCCTTGCATTCATCCATAAAAGTGTAATAATCCATGACATAAATATGGACGGTCCCGGTATTTCTTCCGTAAACGGAATAGATTTCCGCATTTTGTCCCTGGGATTCCAGAATTTGTCCGTCGGCGTCCGTAATGACGACAATGTAGTCCGCAGGGTCTGCGCTGTCGGGCAGAATCGGTTCCGCCTTCATTTCATAGGGTGTCCTGATAACAGTCGCAATGCCGATGCCGTCGTCATTTGTCTGCATGAGTTCTTTCGTCTGTGTGGTCGTCTGGTCCATTGATACGGGAATGGTAAAACTCCAGGGGCCTTCATAGACTTTTCGTTCCGGTTCATGGATGGTAACCGGCGTCCCGTCGGCCGTCGTCGTTTCCGTTATGCTGGCGGTTTTGTTCAGTCTGTGCCAGAGGTTCAGGATGGTAAGAGAGTAAGTAAAATCCGGAGGAAGAGAGCTGACATTCAGCATCTGCCGTATGGAATCCAGCTCCACCTGGATAACGCCGAGGAAGGTATGGGAATCCACATAGTTTCCTTCGATACTGTACGGAGTCGAAAGGCCTTCTTCTATCGAACAGGACAAAACATCGGTAGGATAAAGGGCCGGGTCCGCCTGTGAAAAATCGAACTGCTGACTACTGTTCATCATTAACAAGTCATAGGAAAGAATGTAACCTTCGGTATTTTTGACCATGTTAAAATCTTCCGGGAATCCGTCCTCGCAGTATATTTCCACGGAAAAATACAGGGCGAGTTCCGAATAGCTGGCTTCGGAGAGCGTAATGGTTACGCCGCCCGCAGTCTGGGAATAAGCGTTATCTTTAGTGCCCGCCAGGCCTGAATCGGATGTTTTTGAACCGGAATTTCCGCCGCCGGAGCCAGTTGCGTCAGACTGCGGATTTTCCGCTTCCGGTGTGGCAAGCGGCACGGCGTTTTCGCTGTAATTGCCGGAATAGCCGATGTCCTTTTCCACCAGCCGGAAAATTCTGCCGATAAAAGGTATTTTACCGGCAAGTACGGGATTGGAAAATCCCCAGAAGCCGAAGGCAAGAAGAAATGCGGCGGCCAGGCCCAGATATAAATATTTTCGGCTGTGCTTTTGTTTCGTTTTATTTTTGTGCATTTTAACACTCCCCTTTCTGATTTGTGCGTAAGCGTCACTGATGCAGTCTTCAATTTCGGGCGTGGCTTCGGGTGTGAAATGGAGAATTTCATATAAATCGGAATCTCTGTGTTCTTTTTTCATGAGGAAGCGCCTCCTTTTCTGGCCGATGTCGTATGGCCGTTTTTTTGAAGCTGTGTTTTCAGTCTGAGTTTTTCCCGGTGCATACGGCTTCGAATCGTGCTTTCATTGATATGCAGAAGGTCCGCAATTTCCCGCGTGGTCAGTTCTTCGCCGTAATAGAGCTGGAAACAGAGCCGGTTTTCGTCCGATACATAGGAAAGAAGTTCGCGGAATCGGAAAAGCGGCGTATCGACTTCCTGTGTTTCGTCAAAGAGCTGCTCCGAAATCTCTTCCAGCGGAATATAGTTTTTATTTCTGTTGTAAATATGGTTACAGTTGTTTAGCAGGATTCGAATCAGCCATGTTTTGAAATAGCGCGGCTCTTTCAGCGAAGAAAGATGTTCGTAAGCATCCAGTATCGTATCCTGTATGGCGTCGGCGACATCGGCCTCCTGTGAAAGATAGCCGTGTGCGATGCGCAGCAGGGAGTCGCTGTGTCTGTCCATCAGCGCTATAAATGCTTCTTTATCACCGCGCATTGCCTTTTTGACAAGTGTCAGCATATTCGCTCCTCCGTTTCCTAAAAAGTCCTGGATTAATAGATATCGTATCATCCCTATGCTTATTAGAGAATAGAAAACAGACTTTTGTTGCACCTCCCCCAAAAAATGGTATAATGTAATTAACGCAAAAGAAAAACAAGCGGCTGCGAAGCAGACATTTGTTTTTCTTGCGTTGATTAACGAGCAAACGTCCGATGAAATCGGACAGGGAGCGCTGAAAGCGCGGGTTTGCGAGTGAA
>CAJTRL010000081.1:5597-14330 GCA_910578715.1 uncultured Lachnospiraceae bacterium
AAACCGTGAGAGAAAAACAGGAGCAGGGAGCGCTGAAAGCGCGGGTTTGCGAGTGAAACCGTGAGAGAAAAACAGGAGCAGGGAGCGCTGAAAGCGCGGGTTTGCGAGTGAAGAATGAGAAAGAAAAACAAGCGGCTGTGAAGCAGACATTTGTTTTTCTGAGGAAATCTTGGATTTCCTAAAATTAAGGGGGCTGAGTCATATGAACGGACAGGAGAAGGAAAGAAAGGAAAAAAGAATCGGCGCGAAAAGTTTACGGGTAGACATCCTGGTTTTGTCTTTACTGCCAATTTTTATTCTGGGCTCGGAAATGGTTGCGGTCATCTATACTTTTCTGAATAAGAAAGTGGATTCTTCTTTTTTCCACAAGATTTTAAACCAGGTTTATATTTTTACAGGCTGCACGCTGCTGATTACCTGCATTGTTGTCGTCTGGCTTGTGGGGAGAATGATTGCCACGTTAAAACGTCTGGCGGCCACCCTGACAGCTATATCGGAAGGGGATTTGAATCAAGTAGTCAACGAAAAAGATTTGCGGCGGAGAAATGAACTCGGAAGTATTGCCCGGAGTACGGATATATTAAATCGTAAACTGAAAGAGCTGGTTGCGCAGATAGTGAAGGCGGCGGACACGCTGAATGAATCTGTCGTCAACATGGAGCAGATTGCAGATTCTACGGCACAGGCGGCGGACCATGTGGCGTCTAATATGCAGGAGATTACCAAAGAACTTGGCGACCAGTCGCAGCAGACGGAAAATGTGGCGGCGGATGTGGAACAGATTGGAAGGATGATAGAGCAGTCCACAGATACGCTGAACGGATTGCGCAGCGATATGGATATGATTAAAGAAAGCGGCGCAAACGGCATGGAAACTGTGAAAGAGCTGGAGCGGGCAGATGAAGATGTGAGCACGAGGATGGAAGTTATCGTGCGTCAGACAAATACGACCAATTCATCGGCACAGCAGATTCGGGCGGCGACGGAGATGATTGCTTCCATAGCTGAAGAGACCAATCTGCTTGCGCTGAACGCTTCGATTGAGGCGGCAAGAGCGGGTGAACAGGGGAGAGGTTTTGCAGTAGTGGCGGACCAGATTCAGAAACTTGCGGAGCAGTCCAATCATTCGGCGGCGGAAATTGATAAAGTGGTACAGGAGCTTCTGGAAGATGCCGGAAACGCGGTTGCGACGATGGATGAAATTCAGGGAAGCATCAGAAAGCAGAATGAGACGGTGGCGGAAGTCCGGAACGTTTTTGCGAAGGTAAATGGGGAAATCGGGCATTCCGTGAAAGGCATCGAGGAAATTGCAGACAGCATGTCGGAGCTGAACGGCTCCAAGAACGGGCTGGTTGGCGCATCGGAGCAGTTAAATGCGATTTCCCAGAATTCGCTGGCAATTACGGAGGAGACGAGCGCGGAAGCGGAAGAACTGGATTCCTCCATTGCCATTGTCAACGAATCGGCCGTAAAACTGCGGGAATGTGCGGATGAACTCGTCAGGGATATTAGTTTTTTTAGATTGGATGAAAAATCTCAGGAAAGTTAATTTGAATTGGGAGTTGACGGGACGCGCTGAAATGGATATAATTTGTTTCATGTGGAGACGTATCGAAGAGGTCATAACGGGGCTGACTCGAAATCAGTTTGCCTTTCGGGGCACGCGGGTTCGAATCCCGCCGTCTCCGTAGAGAACTCCTTGTAAAAGGAGTTCTTTTTTTATCAAAACTACAGGAGGGTTATCGGATGGTATGGTATGTAAACGCGGCGGCATTTCGGGATGGAAACGGCAGTAAGGAAATGCCGTTTAAACACATTAACACGGCGGCAAGGGCGGCACAGCCGGGGGATGAGGTCATTGTTGCGCCCGGCATATACCGGGAATATGTGAATCCGCTAAACGGAGGAAAAGAGGATGCGCGAATCGTGTACCGCAGTGAGAAGCCTCTCGGTGCGGTAATCACAGGAGCGGAGGAAATCAAAACATGGGAAAACTATCAGGGTACGGTATGGGTGTGCCGTATAGATAACGGCGTGTTTGGGGATTATAATCCCTATACGACAATGGTCGGCGGAGACTGGTATTTTGCGCCGCTGGTGCGGCATACGGGGGCGGTTTATCTGAATGACCGCCAGCTATATGAGGCGGAGACGCTGGAAGAATGTATTGCCGGAGAAATCTGGCCTCCTTCCTGGGAACGGGAGTATTCCGTTTATAAATGGTATACGGAACAGGACGGAAACGAAACGGTTATCTATGCGAATTTTCAGGGAAAAGACCCGAATCGGGAGAAGGTGGAAATTAATGTCCGCCGGAATTGCTTCATGCCGTCCAAGACGGGCGTGGGCTATATTACCCTGTCGGGATTTAGCGTGAATAAAGCGGCGACCACCTGGGCGCCTCCGGCGGCCTATCAGGACGGCATGGTGGGGCCGCACTGGTCTAAGGGCTGGATTATCGAGGACTGTGAAATCAGCAACAGCAAGTGTGCGGGAATTTCTCTCGGAAAATATTACGACCCGGAGAACGACCACTACTTTACGAGAAAGCATGTGAAGAGCCCGACGCAGATGGAGCGGGATGCGGTGTGCCGCGGTCAGTATCATGGATGGCTGAAAGAAAAAGTCGGAAGCCATATTGTCCGCAGATGCCATATTCACCATTGCGAACAGGCCGGCATCGTGGGCCGTATGGGATGTGTATTCAGCATTATTGAAGATAATCATATCCATCATATCAACAATATGCAGCAGCTTGGCGGAGCGGAGATTGCCGGAATTAAGTTTCATGCCGCAATCGATGTGATTTTCCGCCGCAACCATATTCATCACAGTACGATGGGAATCTGGTGTGACTGGCAGGCACAGGGAACCCGCATTACGCAGAATCTGCTGCATGATAACTATGCGTCTGAAGATACGCCGATGGCACAGGGAGCGATGGAGAGCCAGGATATTTTCATCGAGGTAGGACATGGCCCGACGCTTGTTGACAATAACATCATGCTTTCCAAAGCTGCGGTTCGTCTGGCGACTCAGGGCGTTGCCTGCGTCCATAACCTGATGCTCGGCTCTTTTACGCTGGTAGGAAAAGGCACGGATATGACGGTAGAGGGCGTGAACCAGCCGCGCTATACGCCTTATCATATTCCGCACCGCACGGAAGTAGCGGGCTTTATGAGCATTCTGCATGGGGATGACAGAATCTATAATAATATTTTTATCCAGAACTGGCCCGTGCGGACGAAGGAAGAGGATATCAGTTCCCGGACAAGGGACAATCAGGTAGTCGGTACGGAAGTGTTTGAAGGTTATCCTGATTATGATGAATGGATTGGCTGGTTTGAGCTGGATAAACAGCCGGATATGGGGAAACTGGAAAAGTATCACTTCTCACACCTTCCGGTATGGATTAACGGAAACGCTTATTTTAACGGCGCAAAAGCCTGGTCAAAAGAAGAACATAAACTGGTCAACAATAACGATAAGGCTGTTGTAGAGCTGATTGAAGCGGACGGAAAATATATTCTGAGGACAAATGTTTACGGACTGCTGGAAGAATTTAAGACCGGTATTATCAACAGCGATATTCTGGGTTATGCGTTTGAGCCGGAAGAGCGGTACGAGAACCCGGACGGTTCTTCGATTATTTTTGATACGGATTATCTGGGAGAGCATCGTGGTGTTGCGGCGCTTCCCGGACCTTTTGCAAAGGCGGAGACAGAATATGTTATATCATTATACTGATTTTAATGCGTTTGACGGAATTATCCGGTGTGCGGAGCTCCGGCTGAATAACGTCTTAAATATGAATGACGTTTCGGAGATGCGCCTGTTTATGAACGGCATCGGGAAGGCGGTCGTCGAAAAGCTGAATATGGACGGTGAGACGGAAAAGGGCCGGAAGGTGGAAGCATTTTTTCAAAAAGAAATGGAAGAGGAATTTCATTACTCGGCTTATGCGGCCTGCTTTTCCAAATACAGGGACGACGCTTCCCAGTGGGAGCGGTACGGCCATCTCGGGCGGGGGGTCTGCATCGCTTTCCATAAAACGCCCATGGAAAAGATGATGGGCGGCGCGGTATCTCTGCAGACCGTCTATTATCAGGAAGATATGCGGGAACACCGGCTGGTGGATGAATTTTATAAGCTGTTAAAAGATGCGGCGGAAGTCTCGGAAACAACGCCCGGTTTAAAAGAACTGATGCTGGACGCCTGGATTCAGTCGGCGGCCTTCAAGCATCCCTCTTTTGCCAGTGAAAAGGAATGCAGGCTGGTTATCTCGCCGTTTATTCTGAATGAATTTGTGGTGGAATCCAAATATCACGTTGCACAGGACCGGATTAAAAAATATTATCCGCTGGATTTGAACAGGATGTGCGGTAAACTGGGAATGCACATGTCTGATTTGATTGGAGAAATAATCATTGGGCCGACTTCTTCCCAGTCCGTTCCGATTTTACAGGATTATCTGGACGACTGCGGCCTCAACGTACTGCGGAACCGCATCAGTCTGTCGGACTGCCCGCTGCGGAAACCGACGTCATAATTAGGAAGAGAGCGGCCGGGCGGTGGGAAAGCGGCTGACCGTATACAAAAAGCCCTGTATACTTATCTAAAATATACAGGGCTTTTCTTATGAAAGGGATAATAACTTATAAGAGATAATATCCGGGAAATACGTTTTTACTTTACCGTCAGAGAAGTAATATGCGGATTCACGCCTTCATACCAGTAAAGGAAGCCTTCCATGTCAACGGTATCGCCGATATTCAGGCCCTGTACCGCTTTATAAACATCGGTCGAACTGTCGCACAGATAAGATTCAACGGTAAAGGTATAGGTCTGGCCGTTAGAGGAAACGTTGAAGTACAGGTCGTCTCCTTCCTGGCCGGAACCGTCCCAGTTGTACAGGAACGGAACATCGTTACCGCTGCCATCCTGTCCGGCTGCCTCAACGGTCATGCCTTTGAAAGATACGAATTTATTCTGATGATTAATCAGGTCATCGCTGCCAAGAAGGGAAGTAACGTCTTCCGCCGCCGCAACATAATTTCCATCCTCGATTTCAAAGGCTGCGTCGATAATTTCCACTTCTCCGGACCATTCCGCTTTGAATCCGGTTACTTTAATTTTTGTTCCGGTCGTCAGTTTTGCGTAATCGTCTTCAGAGCATGCCATGTTATACAGGAAATATCCGCCGTCCTTGTCCTGTGCGTAAACGGTGGCTTTATCTTCCCACCAGGACTGTTTTGCCTGTACATAAGCCTCAATTACAACTTCGGAGTCAAGAGCTGCCGCGACATATTCCTCATAAGTCATGACGCCTTCTGACTTGACATCTTCATCGGCCTTAGAACCGTTTCCGTCCGACGCGCCGCAGCCGACACAGGCGAATACGAGTGTCAGAGCCATAAGTAACGATACCAATTTTTTCATTTTTCCTCCCATCTGTCCGCTTCGGCGGACATACCAAAATCATATGCCAGAATGGCTGTTATTTAGTAACTGTTAAAAACATCTTATTAACAGCAACTTCGAGATAATTATACATGATATCCCGGATAAATCAATAGCATTATTGCCGAATTACTTTCTTTTTTAATGCTCCAAAAGCAAGGTAAAGGAGAATAAAAGCCCATATAGCCGCAAGGACTGTCAGCAAAATGACGGACGGCAGAGGCAGCTTCCCGAGGTCTGCTTTACCGGCCGTAAGGGTATTTGGTCCGCCCGACTGATTCAGACGGTACAGGGAAATCGTATCGTCGTATAGTTTTTCAATAAAAATATCATCAACGGTCTGCCCGCGGTTGACAGATTTTACCGTTGTTTCGATGAGATGCCCCGCGGCGTCACGAAGGGATGTGGAGCCGTTGAAAACGGGCGTTACAAAAGTATGCCCGACATTATCGAGCAGAAGATTTGCAGCCTGAATTTTGATATCGTAATGGGCATTATCGTCTTCGCCGCATCTGGAAAGGTAGTCCTGGTATTCCGGGGCGTTTTGCGCTTTCATCGTAACAGGTACATAACCTTCCGTTTCCGAATAAGCGATTTGCACGTCGTTGGTCAGCAAATACTGGGCAAACAGCCAGGAAGCGAGAACCTCCTGAGGCTCCGCTTTGTTAAAAATGCAGACGGAGGGCCCCTGGGAAATCATTTGCGGATTTTCGGCATCGAACTGCGGAACCGGCATGACGGCTGTTTCAAAATTCACGATTTTGTCAGGGCTGATATCGCAAAGCGGCGCTTCGCTGCCCATCCACGTTGCGCCCGCGGTGGAATCCACGGCAAAAATACACTGGCCCGCGTTCAGAAAATTGGCGGGATAACTGGAAATTTTAAAGGTGGAAAAGGCGCCGCTTTCGGCATGCTGTGCAATCGTATGGAGAAATTCTTTTGTCGTGTCGTTAAAAAGAAGCATTTCGCCCGCTTCGGTGGAATATCCGGCGTTCTGCTGTTTTAACGCCTGAATCATCATATTGTCTGTGGATTTGTAAATAAAAGGAATCAGAACTTTTTGTCCGTTGATTAGGTAATTTCCGTCTGCATCCTGCGCCATTGCCGCTTCGGAAACTTCCCATACAAAGTCCCATGTGAGCACGTCCGGCAGCGTATAGCCGAGCGCTTCCACATAGGTTTTATTAATATAACATGCTTCGGTGGAACGCATATAGGGGATTGCATAGTAATGCCCGCCAAAAGCGCATTCATCCAGAAACTGCGGAATGATTTCCGACTCCGCCGGAGAATCGAATAAAACGTCGCTGCCCCCAAGACCGTATTTTTCGTTGGCAAAAAGCTCCTCTAAGGGAACGACGAGATTCGTTCCGGTCAGATAGGTCGCAATATGGTCGGGATAGGTGATGCAGACGTTCGGCGTCGTGTCCGTTGCGATATTGGTAATGACGTCGTTGTATATTTTTCCGTAATCCGTGTAAAGGCGCAGATTGACGGTGATGTTCGGATATAATGCTTCAAAGTCGGAAATCGCCTTCTCGTAAATGTCTGTCTGCGTTTTGTTGGTATCGTTTTTGGCCCAGAAAGTAATATCATAAGATTTGGAAGTGTCAAATTCTTCCGGGATTTCAAAGGCCGCAAGACCTTCTTTTCCATGACACCCGGTCAGCGCAAGACAGCATCCGGCGGTCAGCGTAAGAAAAGAAAAGGCGGATAAAAAATGTTTTGGTATGCTCATAAAAATCTCCAATTCCGCCGCATCAGCGGCAATGAAATGATTAGAAACTCCGGACGCAAAATTTCTTCAATCTGTTAGCCTTTGAGCCCGCCCCGCGATACGCCGGCCATAATTTTATTGCGAAAGGCGAGGAACAGAATGATTAACGGAACCGAGATAACGACGACGGCCGCCATCATTGCCGGAATATTTTCCCGGCCGAATCCGTTTTCCCGGATTTCCTGAATGCCGTTGGAAACGAGGAAGTACCGTTCGTCGTCAGTAATCAGGCGGGGCCATACATAGGAGTTCCAGCATTCGATGATTTTCAGAATGGCGATGGTTATCAGGGTTGGCCTGGAAATTGGAACCAGAACCTTCAGAAGATACTTTAAGTCCGATGTGCCGTCCACCTTGGCCGCAAAATACAGACTGTCCGGCACCTGTTCAAAGTTTTCCTTCAGCAGATAAATATAGAAGACCGAAGTAATGGACGGCAGAATCAGTCCCGGAAAAGAATTGCGCAGGTCCAGGTTTGTAATTGTCACGAAGTTTGTAATGATTACGAGCTCGTTCGGAATCATCATCAAAGATAAAAACAGGAGGAACACGGTATTTTTTCCCCGAAATTCCAGTCTGGCAAAGGCAAATGCGGCAAGTGTGATGACAATCATCATAGCGGCGGTTGTCACAACGGTAAAAATGACTGTATTCATCAAATATCGTCCGAGCGATACGGCGCTGAAAGCGTCCACGTAGTTCTGAAGGGTCGGGGACAGGGTATAAAATTTCGGGATATATTCTGAATTATAGGCCCCATAGCTTTTTACGGAGGTTAAAAGCATCCAGTAAAAAGGAAACAGCACGATAACGCCCCAGAAGGCCAGAAAAATATAGGTTATGGTATTCCATACCTTTTTGCGGGTACGGGCTTTTTGTTCAATCTGTTTGTAATCCATGTTTCCTCTCATTCTGCCGCGCATGCGGCATCTTAATCTTTAATAATGAATTTTCTTTCTGCTTATCAGTAAGTTGATACAGGTAATCGTCAGGACGATTGCAAACAGCAGTATTGCCGCCGCGGAAGCGTAGGAAGGATAACCGCCGCTGTCGCCGTAGAGCATATCATAGACATACCCGACAATCGTATTCATTTCCGCCGCGTTCAGATTGGTTCCGAAGAGGGCGACGACGTCGCTGTATGCCTTAAACGCGCCGATAAAGCCCGTGATAATCAGATAGAATATCATCGGCGAAATCATCGGGAGCGTGATGCGCATAAAAATCCGGAAGCGTGACGTGCCATCGACCCGTGCGGCATGATAATATTCCTGATTGACCGAAGAAAGCGCGCTCGTCAGAATCAGAATTTTAAAGGGCATGACGACCCAGATTGTATAGAAACACAAAACGAACATTTTCGCCCAGTAGGGTCCGTTTATAAAGTCAACAGCCTCTCCGCCGAACCAGGAAATAATCAGGTTGATAAATCCGTCGGAATAGGCGGTGGGCTTAAAAAGAATCATAAATACAAGGCCGACCGCCAGCGTATTTGT
>CAJTRL010000082.1 GCA_910578715.1 uncultured Lachnospiraceae bacterium
CCTGCGGCTTCGTCCGGCATAGGACTCCTCTGTGCCCGCCCTGCGGCTTCGTCCGTCCGATTCCATGCCCCGGTTCCTACGTTCAGCCGCCCGGTCCGGCTGCCTGGGACGATAGTCTCTGCCCGAATAGTTCTCCCTGTCCGGATAAATATCGATGATATCTACATCGCCGGGCCTTCTACGGCCGTTTCTTTTGGCGGATTTGTTCTTCTGCGGCCGCTCCATCTCCCATAAGTCAATTTCCGTTCTCCTCTTCCGTACACTCCCCTGCACAATATCCTTCCCCTCTGCCTGTAACTTTCTGCCTGATTATCCAATATCATTCGTAACCGTTCAAACTCCGCCCGGACAGAGCATCGTTCTCTGACGGAGGCCCTGTAAAGGATGCCGGTCTTTAGTGAAAAAGACGCTCTGCGGCTTTTGAACTTAGGACCGTTGCTTCCTTTAGCGGAGCGCAAGCGTGCCTCCAAAGAGAACAATGCTCTGTCCGGGCGGAGGCCGAACGGTTACTACCATGATACCAGTCCTGTCTTTAAAAATTCTCTAAAAGATTAACATAATATATACTATTCTAATATATTAGAGTGCGGAACTGTCAAAAATGTTTCAATTTTTTCTTAAATTTTTCTTAAATTTTCAATTTACGATAGATTATTTTCATCGCTTAAATATTCCAGCACGCTATTATACAGTTCCGTTATCGTTTCCTTCGATTCCGAGCAGGGATAAAGGGGACCGAAAATCGCTTCCATTTCCGTTCTGTCATAGCTAATCGTTTCACTTTGCATCTTTGACGGGTCGGCATGTGTTTCTTCCTCCGTCTTGCGTAAATCATAGATTCGGATATTACATGTGTTCAAATTTTCAACAGCGGCAAACATCAGAACCGCTTCCAGAAACGAAATATCCGAATCCGTCAGCATGGCATTCTCCATTTCGAGGCGGTAGTGGAGCGTTGCCTCATAAGGCTCCGATGTCGTTTTCAGCTCCAGAAACTGATAGCTCAGCCCTGACACCGCCGGAAGGGCACCTGCTATTTTAGACACTCTGACATTATCGCCCACATATGGCGTACGGTTTTCCACCAGGACAATCAGCGTCTCTTCCATTGCGGCTCTGCTCGCATACAGCACGATAACGGAATCCGCCAGCTCTGTCAGAGCCTGGTTCATTTCGGAAAGCACTTCCTGAAACGCCGGGTCCGCCTCCGAATAATCGGCCGGAACATACAGGTAACAGGGCTGTCCGGCCGGCAGATAGACTTCCGTAATCTGCTCCGACGGAAGATACACAACGCTGCTCTCTGTTTCTTCACCGTTCTCATCCGGCGAAAACTGATGGTCTTCTGCTTCTTCACCATTTTCATTCGGCGAAAACTGATGGTCTTCTGTTTCCGGTGAGTTTTCGTCCACAATCAGATATTCCGTCTCATCTTCCACCGTAACCGCATTGTAATCTTCATTTTCATCATATGGCAGATGAATCACATCTTTCTCCACCAGTTCGGGTGCCGGAATCGGCTCTGCATCGCCGGAGGCCTTCCAGGCTGCAGTCCCGTCAGCCGCTCCCACTTCCGGAGAATAATAAGTAACTGCCTCGTTGCTGTCCGTTCCCGGCACACCAGCCAAACCATTTTGGCCGGATGATTTTTCGGCTTCCGCATCCTCCGCCGCTTCTGCATTTCCGATATCTTCTGCCTGTTCGCCGCTTTCCGCCGCCTCCGCATCCTCCACGCCAAAATAATGGCCGGTCGCCGCCGCGCCTTCCACGCGCCCTTCCATATCATTTCTCAAAGAACCGTTCGCTCCATAATTGCCAATCAGAACGGCTCCTTCTTTCTGCTTTAAATTCAACAGCTCCGGATTTTCATATAATATCTTGCAGAAACGTCCCACTTCCAAATCGGATTCCTGGTGATACACGATAATATCCGTGTCGTTCTCTATCCGGTAATATGCTTTTCCGGCAAAAGAATCCGGCATCGTTACCTGGAAGCAGTCCGTTGTTACGGTCAAAGCGTTTTCCTCTAACGGGTAAGCGCCCTCCGGGTAACCCTTTGCCGCGGTAAAAGTCACCGCCACAACCATCGCAATGGCCACAAGCACCGGAGCAATAACGAATGCCAGTCTGTGCGGGGACTCCGCAATCCGCCGGATTCTCTCCCGGATGCTTCTGGGCGCCGCCGTCATCGTCGTCGCCGCACAGACAACATCCGCGGCGTTTGTTTTTCTACCTATCAGAGAAACAAGTGTCTTTCCATAGGCAATCCGTTCTTCTTCGCCGAGCATCCGAAGCGCCGCTTCGTCACAGGCCAGCTCACAATCCTGTTTCGACAAAACCGCCGCCAGCCAGACAAGCGGATGAAACCAGTAGACTACCAGCAAAATACAGCGAAGAGCCGACCACCAGACATCTTTCTGCTTGTAATGGCAGTATTCATGCGCCAGAATATGACGCACTTTTTTCTCATCTCCTATTACATCTTCGGGAAGATATACGGCCTGTCTGCCCGGCAGTCCGTACAGACAGGGAGAAGTCAGCTCCTTTACCGTATAAACCGCCAGCTTGCCGTTTTCCATATAAACCGGAAGTTTGATGTCTCTTCTGTCATATTTTTGACGGCTCCCGAACAGTTTTTTTCGAAACCTTATGTTCACGGCCGCTATCCAGCATCCCACGGCGGCCATGCCCAGCAACCATATTTTCTTCACAATGTCTGACCATATCTTCTGTTCCAGCAGATAAGTGACAATTCTTCCGTCCGCGCTTTCTTCTGTCAGGAAAGGAAGGCCATCCGGCGGCAGACTTCCCTGTATCGGTGAAACGGACGGCCTGATATAATCCTGTGCCGCTTTTTCGACCTCATTTGTCATATTCAAAATGCTGTATGCACTCTCCGGGAACGCATTGGGCAAGATTGTATAAATACCCGGCAAAAGCAGTCTGACAGCCACGACAAGCCAGAGCATATATTGCAGTTTCGCGCCAATTTTCCTCCCGCATAACCGCCGGAGCAGTACAATACACACAATCAGTACGGAAGATGTAATAACCGCTTCTTTCATATACATAACCATGCCTTTCCCATAGCCTGCGAACTTTGGGCCGCAGGCACAAATTCGCGATTGAAAAATCTCTGATTTTTCAATCTATTAACCATGCCTTTCTCTTAATCTGCCTCTGCGCCCTTTTTTTCCGCCTGCTCCAGTATTTTATATAATTCCTCGATATCTTCCGGCGTCAGCGCCTTATCCTCGACCATGGCGTTGACCATCATTCCGATGCTTCCCCGATATACTTTATTCAGAAATCCCCGGGTCTCCCGTATGGAAACCTCATTCCTGGAAACGGCCGGATAGAACTGTTTCGCACGTCCCACTATCCGGTACGAAACGGCGCCCTTTTTCGCCATCCGGTTTAACATTGTAATAATAATATGCTTATCCCATCCGGTTTTACCCTGTAAAGCCGCCGTCAGCTCTGTTATCGTAGCCGCCTTTTTCTCCCAGAGTTCATTCATAATTTTCCATTCGCCATCCGATAAACTGACATTTGTCATAACCATACCTCCCAGACTCTTCTGATAATATTGGGTATACTTCCGTATACCCAATATAGCACACAGGTATACATATGTCAACCTATTGTCAGCCGCAATTACCGTTCACAATTACCTGATTTCAATTACGAAATTCTATTTCACACCTCATCTGCGCGGCGCTTAATTCCCCGTCCTGCGCCCCGGAAAACCATCGTTTACGGCGCCCCCGCATTCCAGACCGCAGTATCTACAATCCAGACCGGAGTGCCTTTGGATGCTCCCGTCTCCACATCATACGCTGCCTGAAACATCGGAATCAGAACTTCGCTTCCGTCCCCAAAAGTATAGCGTACCATAACCTGATAATCGCTGCCGCCTTCCATGCTGCCCGTTCCGCCTTCCAGATTCAAAATATGTTCCGCCGCTTTGACAGGCTCAAGATATACCGTATTATCCACTGTGGATGTCCCCTCTTCCCGCTGAAACTGAATGGCCTCCACAAACCCGTTTTCCTGATAATCCACAAATTGGTAGCTATCCTGAATCCGGTACGCAGCATCGAACGCTTCCTTAGTGGAAATGCTGTCAAGCATCCTCATGCTGCTTTCGGATATCCGGTATTCTTCCCCGGCGGCTGTATATCGGATTTCCTCCTTCCAGACGGAAACATGCGGGTCGGAAGTCCACGCATAATAATAAATATCCGCCCGATTCTCTTCCGGGACAATATGATACCGGAAGAAAAGCGGCCAGGGGCTCGACATACCGAGCGTATAGATGCCGTTCGTCTTTTCCAGCATAAAAACATTTTCAAGCGCCGTCTCTTCATCCGCATAAAATGCTGCCGCCGTCTCTCCGTCTCTGCTGCTGAAAGCCTCCGCATAGGCTTCCACAAAAGCATTCAGCCTCTGCGCCTCTTCCTCGTTCATCTCTTGCCGCGCCGGATTTAATGCCAGCCCGACGCCTGCGGCAAGCAGAAGAAACGCCGTCAGTATGACTGCCAGGGCCGTTCTTTTCCGATAAGCCAGGACATTGCGGACTCTGCCTTTGATATTTCCTTCCCCAAAAGCCGGAGGGGCTCCCCGCAGCTTTGTCTTTCCACTGGACAATAATAGTAGCGTCTCACAATATTGCTTCTTAACTTCCATGCCCAGTTTTCCTAAAACCGCCTCGTCACAGGACATTTCCATATCCGTCTCCATAAGCGCAAAGGCCAGCCATACGAGCGGATTGAACCAGTGGACGCAGGCCGCGGCATAAAACAAGATTTTGACAAAATAATCTTTCCGCGCGATATGAACCCTCTCATGTGCAAGTACATAACCCCTCTCTTCCTCTCTCAGATGCGCCGGCAGATAAATCTGCGGCCGCCGGATTCCCAGAACAAACGGTGTTTCTATTTCCTCCGTCTCATAAAATCCTTTCTCCGTCCGAACCGCACCCGACAAAAAGCGGCGCAGCCGGATAACCCTTCCGACGCTGTAAAAAAAGAGTGCGGCAACTCCCGCAAGCCATACCCAGGATGCGAGGCCTACGGCCCTCTGTGTCCATACGCGCGCCGCGTCCGCCGGATTGTCGTTCTGTGCCGCCAGCATATTTTCAGCAATCCCTCCGTCTTCCTGAAAGGCCGCCCCATCCGCCGCGTTCTGCTCCTCCGCACTCGCACCCGCCATGTCCAGGACATGAATCCGCTCCCCGGAAAACAATGCCGTATTTATCCGAAGCAGACTAAAACTGCTGGTCAGGGAAAAAGGGCAGAGCAGCCGGAACAGAACCACGCTCCACAAAAGATAAGAAAAAATCTTCGGCTGTCTTTTGAGCAAAAAACGGAGCACAATGACCGCTATCACACAATAACCCGCCGTAAAACTCATATTTAGTACTGTCAAAAATATCCGGCTCATTCTAAGATTCCCCCTCCTTTCCCTCTTCCAGGCCGCTTCGGGACGGGGCTTCCGTTTCCTCATATCTGTCGATAAGCTCGCGTATTTCCTCCGCCTGTTCTTTCGTAAGTGACCCCCCCCTCCCCATGAATGCGGTCAGAAATCTGGGAATGGAACCGCCGAAGGATTCTTCAACGAACTTCCGGCTTTTATAGCTGTAAAAATCCTCTTTGGAAATCAGGGACGTCACGACAGCCTTCTCATTCTGAAAAATTCCTCTTTGGCACAGTTTCTTTAAGACGGTATAGGTCGTCGATTTCTTCCATTGAAATTCTTTTTCACATAGTTTAACAAGCTCCGGCGACGTAATCGGCTCCTTCTGCCATATCAGCTCCGCAAAACGCGCCTCCCCTTCCGCCAGTTTGTATTCTCTCATAGATTCCGCTCCTCTCTGCACATTACTTTTCATTCATCATTTTTATCGACAAATCTTTCTACACGCACTTTTTTCTGCCTGCGTTCGCTTTAGTCGGCAGACTTTTCTGTACGCATTCGCTTTCTGCGCGCAACTCTTTTCACGCACAATCGCCTTTACGCGCAGCCTTTCCTTATAATATACATCCAGTCCTCCTCTAACATATACACCTTTCAGTCTATCGTTAATAGACCGCATAATCAGTCTATCACCAGTAGACCATCCTGTCAATAGAGATGGCAGACAAAAAAGGCATCTGTCCGTATTTGCTGCCCGGACAGATACCCTCTGCTTCCTACATATATCTCATCATTCCCTCAAATGCCACTTTCTTTGGCCCGGAATCGATTTTTCCTATTTCATAACAATCATAACGCGCCCCGACGCTTTCCATGACCGCCGCTTTTTTCTCCTGGGAAGCGACGATGATAAGCCCGACGCCGCAGTTAAAGGTGGACAGCATCTCTTCGTCCTCAATATTTCCCATCTGCCTGATGTAACTGAATACCGGAAGCGTCCTGATTTGGGATAATTCTATCTTGGCGCAGAGGCCGTCCGGTATGATGCGGCTTAAATTGCCCTCGATGCCTCCTCCCGTTATGTGTGCCATGCCGTGCACTTGGCCGCTGATATTTTTGATAACTTTATAATAAGGTGTGTGGGGCTTCATTATCTGCTCGATAAACGTTTCTCCCGCAACCTTATCCAGTTTCATCTGCGGCATTTTATCCATCAGCATTCTGACGAGAGAATAGCCGTTTGTATGCAGTCCGTTTGACGCGACGGCAAGCACCGCGTCGCCCTCTTGAATCGCAGAACCGTCAATCACCGCATTTCTGGAAAGAATGCCCGCAATGCTGGATGTCAGAATATAAACGCCCTTTTCCACGACATGGGGCTGGATGGAAGTTTCCCCGCCAACCAATGCGCACTCGTTCTCCCGGCAGGCTTTGGAAATTCCCCGGACAAAGGATTTTATCGTTTCCTTTTCCGCATTTCCGCAGACAATCGTATCTAAGACCGCCAGCGGTTTTGCCCCCATTACCGCGATATCGTTCACAAGATGATTAATCATATCGTGGCAGATGGATTCACAGTAGCCAAACTCCATCGCCAGCTTCTGCTTGGAGCCCGGTTCTTCGGCTTTCAGCACGAGCACAGGTTCGGATATTTCAGGAAACTGTATATCATATAATGAAGCAAAAGGGCCGAATCCATTCAGCACCCGCGCATCGTCTGTTTTCAGGTAGACCGCCATTTCCTTTTTCATGGCATCCGTATAAGATATGTCTACCCCGGCCTTCCGATAAGAAAAGTTTTCAGCGCTTTTCTCCTGTCCGGCAAGAATTTCATCCACCGTCACATGCAGAAGTTTTGCCAGCTCCACCAGCATTTCCACGTTTGGCAGCGTTCCGTTCTCCCATTTGGACACCGCCTGAAAAGACACTTGCAGACTTTCCGCCACTTCCGCCTGTGTCATCCCCGCTTCTTTTCTTTTTCCCGCTATAAAATCCGCAATCTTTTTATTATCCAGCATTTGAGCCTCCTCCGGTCTGCCTCCGACCATGCAATATTGCAATCAGGATAATGAACAGGTCAGTACACTAGTTTTATCCCAGCATAGCACGGCCCTTATCTTCCCGGCAATAACCGGATTTTTGAAATCCTCCTCCAAACTCTACCGCCCGTTGAGCCCGATATCCCCCCAGGAAACAGGCGCCTCAATCGCCCCATAGCCTTCCCAGGCAATCTGGCCGAAATCATAATAAAAGACAATGCCCTGTCCGCTCAGATAAAACCCGGAGTTCCAGTTTCCGTCCTGATAGGAATGCTCTGCGCGATAAGACTGATACCAGAGTTCTCCCGCCGTCTTTTCCTCCGCTGTCCCTTCATGAAAAACATAAAATCCCTGTTCCTTCTCAAACGCCCTGTCAATCAGCGCAATCCAGTCTTCTTCCCGTAACTGCGGCGCAATCTGTTCCAGTCCCGCCGCTTCTCCCGTATTTACGTCAATCGTGTAGGCATAAACTGCCGGAAACGCACTGACGCCGCCCGTATAATGTTCTTCCCAGAATACCAGACTGCAATAATCCTCTTCCAGATAAGTCAGCGCCTTAAAATCCATGAAATCGTGCGGATGATTGCCATACCCGTAATCTTCTTTAGCTGTCGCATATTCGGTTAGCTGCGCGCCGTACGCCTGCCATTCTTCTATCATTTCCCGTTCTTTTTCTTCCAGAAACGAATTGACTTTTTCTGCGCCGTGCAGCGTTTCATCCAGACGGAAATTCCGGTAACGATACCGATAAATATTCTCCCCGTTACTGTCCTGATACACTTCTTCCGTCTCCGAAATTTCTCCATACTCTTCCACCGGACAGGCATCACAGGTCCGCCAGAAATTGTCCGTTGCGTGCGCTTTCCGCCCGGAACCGTCTGACACAGCTCCTGTTCCCGGACGCGAAGAACTTCCCGGCATGGCTCCCGCCCCCCATCCCGAAGAACCTCCCGGCATGGCTCCTGTTCCCGGTATGGCTTCCGGGTAATAATCCGCCGTATATGCCGGTTCCTCCTCCGGGAACGCCTGATATCCCATATAAAGATAGCGCACCGGCGTCAGCGCATCGTTTTCCGGGCAGAAAACGGATATGCTGTAACCGGAAAAATACATTTCCCCGGCCAGAGGCGTTCTGCATTCTCCCGCGTGGTTCAGATAAAGGATTCCCTCCCGGCTATACCACTCCCGGATTCCATAATATAAAATGCCAAAACAGTCTTCCCCGCTCCACTGGCTGACCGTCTCCACCAGCGGCATCACGGAAACCGCCTCGATAAGCGGCTTCAAATCTTTCTCGGCGTTGTATGGCGTTTCGGCCGCACCATGCAGATAAATGCCAATTTTCCGGGAAGCCCCGGAAGGATAGCTTATCAGGTAACTGTCAACAAAATTGCCGTTTTTATCATATCCGTACAGCATCGTATCGAACGACTGTATCTCTCCGTCCGGCGCAAAATGCAGATTAAAGCTGGTCACCAGACATAATGTTTCCGGCAAATCCAACTTTTGACGGATATCCTCCAGAATCCCTTCTATCCCTGTTTCATACACATTATCATGCACAAGAACGGCGCTTCTCTTATCCCGCAAATCGCTCAGATACCAGGAGAGCGCTCCCCGATAAGGTACCGCGCTCCTGACCACCAGGGCTGTGCCGCACAGCGTGGCCGCCGCCAGCAGAATTCCCGCCGCCGTCTTATAGGCCCTTCGACAGGTGCCGCGGACGGTCGAAAGTTTTAAATCCAGGAAATGCTTTTCCTCCGGCGGAATTTCCCGTAAATCCAGCACGAATACCGTCTTATCCCGCAGAAAAATCTGACAGTATGCTTTCCTTCTGATATACCATTTAACATCTTTCTCCGCAAAGACTTTTTCCGCCCGGATATCTGTCTCGTTTCCGCACTCTTCCGTTTTTACCGCTTCTGCCGCCTCCGACACCGCCAGCAGATTCCCATCCGCCCTCAGAGAACAAAAAACCACAGGTATTTTATGCCTGTTATAACCGCACCAGAGCCACAATCCATAGCACAGCGCTCCGGCCCACCATCCAAAACAGCCAAAGAGCACCGGCGCTTTCCCGGCAATTCCTCCGAACTGACACAGCAAGTACAAGTAATGCCAGGTTATGCAATAAACAATTACTTGAAACGGCCTTGTAAGCACATGAAAGGCCGTTTTGAAAAAAAGAGAACTCCCGCTATTTTCGGACGACAATCCCCCGATACTCCCATGTTTTTCCTTCATCGTCCGATTCGTATCTGGCTTTGGTTCCCCCATATTCCGAATATTCCTCCATTCCTACATACAGATACAGCTTACCGTCCTTTTCCTCCGGCGCATACGCCATGCAGTAATATTCCGGCACATCCGGAAGCTCCTGTTTCCTCCATGTTTTTCCGCCGTTTTCCGTCCGCCAGATTTCCGGTTTCTCCGAATCCCGAATCGTCACGAATCCGACCCGGTTATTAAGGAATACCGCGCTCGTCGTCAGGGAGTGGCCCATCGTCATCACATCCGGCCCCTCACCCTCCACACGCTGCCACGACTTTCCGCCGTCCGTCGTATGAAACAACAGCGTTGTTTCCTGCCAGACGACGCGCTCTCCCGTAAAAATCAGAAATCCCTCCTGTCCGTTTTCCGGAAAATCCACAAAGATTTTTCTGCCGCCAAAATAATCTTCCGTCACCACGGATTTCTTAAAGCTCCGGCTCTCTTCCTCATAAAAAATTACGGAAATGGGAACAGTACCGCTCCCGCCATACGCAAAAACAATTTTCTTTTCATCCGCCTGATAGCTGCCCGGCTGTAACGAGGTCAGCTTCCCGTCCATTTCGTCGCCCCGGCAAAACAGTTCTTCCAGTGTAATCGGCACTTCCTGAAAAACGCCGTCAGCTCCGCTGACCCGCAGAACACCGTCTTTCGTATCGACCTGATAAGCATTTTCCGCCGTGCCCCCGTCCAGAGCGCCTCCGCCCAAAGCGTCATCCGCCGCTTCTTCGGGCGGAGCGCCCCCATCCGCACCGCCTTCCATCGTATCGATTCCATGTACCAAATCACTCGCGGGGACATCCGCAAGCAGCTCCTGTACGGACTGCGCCTGTCCTGTCTGCATTTCAGATTCACCCTGTGCCGGTCCTGTCTGCATTTCAGGTTCGCTCTGCACCTGTCCGGTCTGCCCGTTCTCCGGAAAGGTTCCCGTCCGCGTCCCCTCCTCAATATAAGCCGCCAGTACTTCTTCCGTTTCCGCTATCCCTTCCAGTTCAAAAACATAGTCCTGAACCATGCTTATTTTGACCGCCCAGTTAAAATACGCATAGTATGTGCCATTTTCCCGCGCGACCTGCGCCCGGCTTTTCAGCGCTTCCGGAAACTGCGAAAGCTCCTCCTCCGAGCCGATATAGTACCGGAAAATAACCGCGAAAACCGCCTCTTTCTTATCCCCCGCCAGCAGACGGCTATTAACAACCTCCAACAGCGTATACATGGATTCTTCCGGGTTCCATTGCCCGGCCCATTCCTGGTCCAGATAATAAGACAAATACCGTTGAAGCAATAAGGGTACGGCATCCTGATATCTGTCCGCATCCTTTAACCGAATCTGCCAGGGGCCATTGGCCGCAAAGGGAAGCTCATCATATTCTTTTTCCTCATAAATATCCGCTCTCTGCCATTCCTGATAATAGGCGTCCTCCCCAAGCGGCTCCAGTTTTATCATTTCGCCGACCGCTTCTTTCGAGAAGCACTCCGGCAGCGCATATCCGTCGTAAAAGGAGCTTCGCACCTCTCCGTTTTCATCATAACCGTACATTTCCGCCTGGACTTGTTCCCGCTCTGCCAGTGCCCGGTCGTACATACTCCTTCCGATAGAATAAAAACTGAAAACAACGTCCAGAAACAAAACAATAATTGCCGCATACGCCGGAAATTCCCATCTTTTCTCTTCATTCATGATTGCGGAGATTCTCGCCCGCATCAGACGCTTTCCATGATAAAAATAAGCGGAATATGCCTGGCCCTCCGCCCGCGCCTGTTCCATACAGTCGAGCAGTGCGGCTCCATACGCTTTCCGCTCCGCCATATCTTTTCCTTCAACAACCGCCTCGTCACAGGCCACTTCCACATCCCGATATCCGGCCGCCTTCAATAAGTACATAAGCGGCTGAAACCACAGCAGGCTCTGCATCAACAGCAAAAAAAGTTTATAAAGCGTGTCCCTTTGTTTTATATGAAAGCATTCATGTAAAAAAATAAAATGCAGTACCCGGCTGTCGTATTCTTTTTCCGGTAAAATCAGTATCGGCTCCCGAAAGCCGATGACAAAAGGCTCCCGCACCGCCGGACTTCCATATAGGAAAGACCTTTCCGCCCCTTCCTTCTCCGGCCGGCGCAGACCCGTTTCCCGTGCCGCCTCTTTCAGGCTCTGCTTTACCGCTTCATCAGAAATCATGCGGAGCTGTCCGATACAGCTTCTGCGGAACCGGACATAGTTCAGGTAATGGAAAAGCATTACAAGCGCCGCCGAAAACAGCCAGGCCGGAAGGACAAGCTGACTCCAATTGTTTTTTTCCAGGAAAAGTACATGCAGTAACAGAAGCTGCACCGCCAGAATCGCCCATATAATTTTTCTCCATTTCGCTCTCATATCTATGTTCATACCTTTCTCTCAGCGCGCGATGTTTGGTCGGGCATTGCAAACGTCAGCACAAACTCATAGTTGAGAAATATCTGATTTCCAACCCGATTACTCTGTCGGTTTCTTCGCGCTCTTCTCTTCCAGAAACTCCCGCAGTTCGTCCATATCCTGTGCCGTGAGCCCGTTCCCGTCATACAGGGCGGTCATGAAATTCTTGACAGAGTTCCGGTACATCTTCTGCAGAATATTTTTACTCTCTTTCTGCAGATATTCTTCTTCCTTTACCAACGGCGTATACCAGTTCACCTTCCCTATTTTTTCAACGCTGACAAAACCCTTCGCCTCCAGCCGGTTCAGAAAGGATAAAATCGTCGGCGCCGCCACGTCCTTATGGAGAGATTCCTCTATTTCCATCCGGTTTACCGGCCCGTCATGCCTCCATATAATCATCATAATTTCTAATTCCGATTCCGGCAGTCTCTTCATTTTTCTTCTTCCACTCCTATCTGCACTTTTATCATATCCAATAAAATCCACCTTTTCATATTTCTTTTTCTACAATTGCCTAATTTAAACATATATTTATTCTATCTCTCTTTTTTGAATCCGTCAAGCTCTTATCCGGTTCTCGCTTAATACCGCACAATCTCCCCATTCTTCACTTCTTTTGTCGCGGAAAGAATAACCTGGCTGTCGCTATCCAGCGCGCCTTCCACCGCAACCCAGTTTTCGTTTTCATCCAGCACCCTGACGCTGACCTCTTCCACATAATATTCCATGCCGAGAATCCCGTCCCGCTCCTTAACCACATAGACATAACTTCTCGTATTCTCCTGATGAACGGCTGCGGGCGGAAGGCAGTTCGGATATTTCTCCCCCGTTTCCGTATGATTCATAACGCCGGATAAACCGGGCGTTCCCTTTCCTTCCGGAAGATTGATATAAATCTCATAATTTCCCGGCATGCTTTCGCTTTCGGCCAGATAATCGACGTTTACGTCCGTTTCTTTACTGCTTCCGTCCAGCTTTAAGCCCACCTTATCATTTAAGGCCACATATTTCTTCTGCTCTTTTGTCAGCGTCGTTTTGAACTGACACGGAACCGCATCGTCCGCAAAAAGCATGACCGCCGAATCGGGAATCCGCCCTCCCACGCTGATAAAAATATCCGTAATCAGCCCGCTGTTTGGCGCCGTAATCTGGCCGTCAATTTCTTTAATCGCCTGATACTGCGATAAATCCGCCTGCATATCGGCCAGCTCTATCTGGCTGGTGGCCAGCGCAGAACTTTCCTCCTCCGGTAAAAGAATGTCCTCCACTCTTCTTTCCGCGTCTTTCATCGTATTATCTCTCTGCCACTTCGCATCCGCTTCCGCATAGGCCGCCGACTGTAACGCGTCCTTCAAAGCCTCCTCGTCGCCCGCCTGTTCCTCTATATCGGTTTCCGCCTGATTGATTTCTTCCGCCGCACGGCCGACCAGGGTGTCCTGATACTGCGCCTGGGAGTTATAATCCGCCCTGGCACGTTCTTCTTCCAACGCCTTTTTCTGTCTCGCCAGCTCTTCGTTCTGCAGAATCGTATCAATCTGCAGCTGCAGTTTGGCTATCTGCGACTGCTTTTCTTCCATAATCGCATTCAGGTCTTCCATATCGATTGTAAAAAGCACGTCGCCTTCTTCCACCCGGTCGCCTACCTGTACCATCACCTTTTCAATCCGCAGACCGCTGAGGGCCGTTATCGGATTTTTATCCCCCGCAATAACAATTCCCTCTACTTCCACGATATGCTCCACATATTTCTGTTCTGTCTGCACCGTCGTCACCACAGGAAGTCTTGACGCGTAAATACTTTTGGAAATAACAGTGCAAAGCCACATAAACACAAGAAAAATGGCAAAACCCGCTATGATTTTCTTTTTCCTGATTTCTCCCGCTCTTTTTTCTTCCAGCATTTTCCCATTCTCTCCTTCTTTATATACTAAACTGTTAGGTAATTGCAAAACGTATTCTTTCAAGAACGTAGTTGTACAGAATAGACAAATCGCAAGTAGGGTGCTTGGGTAGCCGATGGCCACT
>CAJTRL010000083.1 GCA_910578715.1 uncultured Lachnospiraceae bacterium
CCCCCAGATATGAAATTACAACAGGTTCTCAGCGTGACAAGAAAAGCGGTAGACGATTATCATATGATTCAGGCGGGTGACAAAATTGCGGTCGGGATTTCCGGTGGGAAGGACAGCCTGACGCTGCTGTACGCCCTTCACAGTCTCATGCGCTTTTATCCGAACCCCTTTACCTTACAGGCCATTACGGTCGATTTGGGGTTCCAGAATCTGAATCTGGACGCGATTACAAAGCTGTGCGATGGGCTGGACATTCCTTATCAAATTATAAAGACTGACATTGGCAAAATTATTTTTGAAGACCGGAAGGAAAGCAATCCCTGTTCACTCTGTGCCAAAATGCGGAAAGGAGCGTTAAATGACGCTATCAAAAAAACCGGGTGCAATAAAGTAGCCTATGCACATCATAAAGATGACGTAGTGGAAACGATGCTCATGTCGCTGATTTATGAAGGGCGCTTTCACACTTTCCGCCCCGTAACTTATCTGGACCGCATGGATTTAACCGTCATCAGGCCGCTCATTTATATGCAGGAGGCGGATGTCATCGGCTTCGTAAACAAATACGAGCTTCCGGTCGTCAAAAGCCCCTGTCCTGCGGACGGCCGTACAAAGCGGGAATACATCAAAAATCTTCTGCGGGAAATCAATCTGGAAACGCCCGGCGTAAAAGAACGGATGTTCACAGCGATTCAAAGTGGACTGGAAGAATGGAAAGTTTAAAGATTCTGTTTCTAAAAACGCCTCCACAGGAGGAAAAACAGTGTCTGAAAATAGAACATGGGAGGCAATATGGACAGTAAAAACAACAACAATTACCACGACCAGCAGAATATTAACAATATCCAGAAAATGCGTGCGGTTCTTGCCACGCTTCCGCCTTTCTGTAAACAATTTTTCCGCGGCATTACCGAATATACCTCCGCCCGGACAAGGCTTGCCTACGCTTACGATATCCGGACATTTTTTGAATATCTGCATGAGCGGAATCCGTATTGTGCCAAAATGGAAATTACAGAGTTCCCACTCTCCTTACTGGAACAGATTACGCGGGAGGATATCGAAGAATATATGGAATACTTATCCTATTATGAAAAGGATGACAAGATTTATACCAATGACGAGCGGGGCAAAAAGCGAAAACTGGCGGCTCTTAGAAGTTTTTATTCCTATTTCTTCGAGGCGGAGCTGATACAGAAAAATACGGCGGCGCTGGTACCGCTTCCCAAGCTCCATGAAAAGGAAATCATCCGTCTTGACGCTGATGAAGTTGCCATTTTATTAGACCAGGTCGAAGACGGAACGAATCTGACAAAAGCGCAATTACGTTTTCACCAGGTGACCAAAACAAGGGATATAGCGCTTCTTACCCTTCTGCTCGGCACGGGCATTCGTGTATCGGAATGCGTCGGGCTTGATTTGGAAGACGTGGATTTTAAGAATAACGGTATTAAAATCCGTCGCAAAGGCGGCTATGAAGCGGTTATTTATTTTGGGGAAGAAGTCGAAGAAGCCTTACAGGATTATCTGGAAGAAAGAAATCATGTGATTCCCCAGAGCGGGCATGAGCACGCACTTTTCCTCTCCATGCAGAACCGCCGGATATCCGTGCGTGCAGTAGAAAATATGGTGAAAAAATATTCCGCCACCGTTACCAGCCTGAAAAAAATTACACCCCATAAACTGCGGAGCACATATGGCACCTCGCTATACCGGGAAACCGGCGATATTTATCTGGTAGCGGACGTACTCGGACACAAGGATGTGAATACAACCAAAAAACATTATGCTGCTTTGGAGGATGAGCGAAGACGTTCGGCGGCCAATAAAGTCCGGCTCCGGGAAAATCCTTCAAAAAGAGAGACGTGATTTTACCAAATCCGTGTATGCTTCTTTCAGGCCGCCAGATACGGCAGAAAAGTTATAAATGTGATTAACAGTCCTGCCGTAAAAACACGGCATCGAAGCAGCTCTCCTGATTATCCCCTGCGTGCTTCAAAATCTTCAATATACTGAATCAGCAGTTTTACCGTACCGTCTTCGCCGAGAATGCCGCTGTTAATCGTCAAATCGTAACTGTCGGCGCGGCCCCATTTCTTGGAAGAATAATAATTATAATAGCTCTGCCGCTGTTTATCCTTTTTAATCATCATATCCCTGGCTTTTTGCTCCGTCGTAACATCCCCGTGTTTTTCCATAATATGCTTTATCTTGCTCTTTTCGTCGGCATGAATAAAAACATGCAGACAGTTCGGATAATCGCTCAACGCATAATCCGCACACCGGCCAACAATAACGCAGGGACCTTCATTTGCAATTTTTTTAATCGTATCGAATTGCGCCAGAAATACTTTGTGGCTGATGGGCATATCTACAAAAGCAGAAGAATTATAGCCGAAGGAATAAGTATCCATTACCAGATTATAGAGAAAAGAGTTTGTCGGCCTCTCGTCGTGATTGTGCATCATTTCTTCACAAAAGCCGCTCTCTTTGGCGGTCCTCGTCAGAAGTTCCTTATCATAATATTTGATACCGTAGTGCTCTGCCAGCTTCTCACCGATTTCACGCCCACCGGAACCAAATTGTCTGCCGATTGTAATAATTGTATTCATATGCAGTACCTCCTTCTGTCATGTTCTATTTTATTATATACATTTTTTACAGAAAAAGCAATTATTTTTGCAATTAATTATGCACAATGCAACAAAAAATTGTTTCGTGAAAAAGAAGAAAAGCAGGCGCTCTCACGCCTGCTTCTTAATGCCGTACTGGCTGTTATTTATTTCGCTTTTCCCCACAATACTTTACCGCCGTCAATCAGCAGGATTACCGCCAGAACGACGATAGGAACGATGATGACATCCTGTAAAATATTCGTAAAGGTTGCCGCGCCGTCAAGGCCGCCGCCAATCAGGGCCGTCAGATTGTTCTTAAAGGAGAATATCAGGGATACGATGGTCGCACATGACATAAAGATAATCGGAATGTGCAGCATCTTGTTGTTTTTGCCCTGTTTCTTTAAATAAGTACCGATTGCCAGGAAGGCCGGAACCGCAACGAGCTGATTACATGCACCGAACAGCGGCCATACCTTCGCATAGCCCGCAAGGCAGAGTGCAAAGCCGCATAAAGCGGTAATTATCGTTGCAACATACATATTTTCCAGTTTCATCTTCTTGCCTACGCTTGTTCCCGCAAACAGTTCCTGGAACATGAAACGGCCAAGTCTCGTAGCCGTATCCAGTGAGGTCAGACAGAAACAGGAAACCGCAAGCGCGATAATCGTGTATGTTGCGGAAACTGCGCCCTCGGAAAAGCCGAGCTCTGCAAAGAATCCGGAAATCGCCGTTGCAAATACAATTGTCGGAGAACCATAACCCGCCGCCGCAAACTTTCCATCGGATGTCAGCGTAGCAACTGCAATTAAGGAAATTACGCCAAGCACACATTCGATGAGCATCGAACCGTAACCAACTAAAAGCGCGTCTTTTTCGTTATCGAGCTGTTTGGATGTCGTACCGGAACCAATCAGGGAATGGAAACCGGAAATCGCGCCACAGGCAATCGTAATAAACAGCGTCGGGAACAGATAGTTATTGTCGACATGGAATCCGATATAAGCCGGAATATGAACTTCCGGATGTGCCCCGAAAATACCGATAATTGCCGCAATCATCATGAAATAAAGCAGGAAAGAGCTCAAATAGTCTCTCGGCTGCAGCAGAATCCATACCGGTGTGACGGACGCTATCATAATATAAACGAATACGAAAATAATCCAGAATGTCTTGGGCAGCTCAATCGGGAATGCAAGACCGATTGCAACGCATACCGCAAGCAGAATAACGCCGACAATGGACGCAACGACCATTGGTGCATTTTTTCTGTATACCGCAAAACCGAAACCAATCGCAAGTACGATGAACAGCATGGATGCTGTTGCAACGGAACCGTTTGCCGCACTTCCCGTAAAGGAGTTCGCTACGATATCCGCAAAAGCGGCGATAACGAGAAGCAATACAAGCCATGCGAATACGGTAAAGAGCACTCTGCTCTTATGGCCGATATTTTCTTCAATAACTTCACCAAGAGATTTACCCTCATGACGAATGGATACGAAGATGGAACCGAAGTCCTGAACGGCGCCAAAGAAGATACCGCCGATTACAATCCATAAGAAACAGGGAAGCCATCCAAAAAATGCCGCCTGAATCGGTCCGTTAATCGGGCCGGCGCCTGCGATGGATGAAAAATGATGTCCCATCAGAACCGGAGTCTTGGCGGGGCAATAGTCAACACCGTCTTCCAGTTCGTGTGCCGGTGTCTTACGACCAGGGTCGATGCCCCAGGTTTTAGCCAGGTATCTGCCGTATGTAAGATAAGCCACAACGAAGATAACGATAGCCAGTAAAATTAATACTACTGAATTCACACTAATTCCCTCCTAAAATTTAGTTTGGATTAAAAATCCCTTATATAAAATAGATTGCTCTATTATATAAGCGGTTACTTATATAAATATAAACTATAAATATATACGGTTCCCGATATTGCTATTCCTGGAAAATCTTCTGAAAAACCTTTTTGGAACCGCGGCCGACGAAATTGGTATAAACCGCTTTGTCTTCCATCGACGTACAGACAATATGTGCCTGTGAAAATCCGCGTATACTGAACTGATAGCTCTTCTCAAACCGGAATTTCCGAATTTCTTTCCTCATCTTTCCCGAAATGGCTTTCTCCGACAAAATCGCAATCGTCAGGTAGCTGTACATATGATTGGACGGCGGAACTTTTTCACCCTTTCTTACAAGCACCGGCTCCATATATTCTGTCACAATGCTGTAAGCCTCTTTTAAAAGTGCGTCCGTAACTTCTTCCGTTTCGATAAAAAGGATATGCTCATAGCTGTCGGAAGACCACATATTTGCCTCCCTGACTAAAACATACTTCTCCGTATGTGAAAAAAAGTATCCATACGCAGGATACTCTTTTCCATGAATGACATATGGCTGATAAATATCGAACGCACTTGAGTATTTTGCTAACAACCTATTCAGATATTCAGCCGTATTCATGCAATACCCCTTTGTATTATTTGTATATTTATACTTTGTTTTCGCCTGTCTGAACGGGCCTTTAATTTGATAGCTGAATATATATTCAATCAACTATACATTTTATTTGAAAACTGATATAAATTCTATCATACTTGCACATAAAATTCAATCTGAAATTTATAGAAATTTAATTAAATCTTTAGAATTGCGGAAGAATATCAGGATTTGAGGATTTCCAGAAGGTGCTGAAAATAAGCCGGAAGCGGTGCGGATACTTCCAGATAGCTGCCGGTAGAGGGATGGAGAAATCCGATGGTCATCGCATGAAGCGTCTGCCCCTCCAGCGAGAAACCGCTCTTCCGGCATCCATAAACCATATCCCCAAGCAGCGGATGTCCGATAGATGTCATATGCACGCGAATCTGGTGGGTACGTCCTGTTTCCAGCTGACATTCAATATAGCTGTATTCCCGGAAATTTTGCAGAACTTTATAATGAGTAACCGCCGGCTTTCCGTTTTTTTCGTTGACTGCCATCTTTTTGCGGTCCTTTTCGTCTCTTCCAATCGGCGCGTCAATACAGCCCTCTTCCACCCCGAAACGGCCATGTACGATGGCCCGGTATTTCCGGGTGATGGAATGTGCTTTTAACTGGGAAGCAATATGCTGATGGGCGGCATCGTTTTTACAGACGATGAGGGAACCCGTGGTGTCTTTATCTATCCGGTGCACGATACCGGGGCGCAGAATCCCATTGATACCGGATAGATTTTCTCTGCAGTGAAACATCACCGCATTCACGAGCGTGCCGCTGTAATGGCCGGGCGCCGGATGAACGACCATGCCCTTTGGCTTATCGACAATTAAAATATCATTATCCTCGTAAAGAATTGACAGTGGAATATCTTCCGCCGGAATGGACGGCTGTGCCGCATCGGGAATATAAAAACGGATTTCGTCGCCTGCTTTGATATGATAACTCGCCTTCTGCGGTCTGTCGTTTACCAGAACATGCTCTTCCTTTATCAGTTTCTGGATATAGGAACGGGACAGCGAATCCAGCGCGGCGCTAATCCATTTGTCAATTCGCTCCTCATCTTCTCCAAGCTCAATCTTATAGGTAAATTCTTTCATACCACACCTTCGTATTGCTGTAATGATATATGCGCATTTCACTGCAATTCACGGTATTTTTTCTGATTAAAGCTGATAAAGCTCAAATCGCTTTCCTTATAATAGAATAAAAGCGCAAGAACCAGTATGACTGTGGAAAAAGAAACATACATATCCGCCACGTTAAATATCGGAAAATTAATCAGAATGATATAAATAAAATCAACCACATAATCCAGCCGGATGCGGTCAATCATATTGCCGACAGCGCCAGCCGCAATCAGGGAAAGCAAAACGTGGAGAAGGGTATACTTTTTATCATTCGGCGTCTTATACAGAATATATGCAATCACGCCAAGAACAATCACCGCGACAAAAATAAAAAATCCCCCCTGGTTTTGCAGCATTCCGAAGGCCGCTCCTTTATTTTCAAGATAATTGAGCTCCAGTACGCCGTCTATGATTTTAAAAGCCGGCTTATCCTTGAGCCGGAGCACTGCTAGATATTTGGTAAGCTGGTCGAACGCAATCAGAACGATGATAAAAATAAAGTCCTTCATCATTCTTTTCCGTTTCCGCTTTACCGACTGACTGATTACTCTCATAATAATCCCCGTTTCTCCAGATACAGTTTATCTACGCTTTGGCATCCTCATCGCTAAAGAGTATCTCCCGGACCGCATTCAGAATATCTTCGTCGCTGACAGTCGTGTCGATAACCGCTTTGCCGACTTTTTTTAATAATACGAATCGAATCTGTCCGGCGGTCATCTTTTTATCGGATTTTGTCAGCGCGAGAATCTCTTCCGGCTCTATGTCATCGACGGTGATAGGCAGATGAAAAGGCACGAACATATCGCGTATCTCGTAATACTCTTCCATAGAAAGCCAGTTATGTTTCCAAGATATGAACGCAGCCGCCACAGCGCCGAGCGCAACGCATTCGCCGTGAAGCATTTCAAAATTTTTGTATTTTTCGATGGCGTGGCCAATCGTGTGACCGAAATTCAGCAAAGCTCTGTCTCCCAGTTCTTTCGGGTCTTTCTCAACGACGAGCTTTTTAATCGTACAGCTCCGCATGACCATCTCTTCGAGAACATCCGGCTCCCTGTCCTGTATTTCGTACAGATTATCCAGAAGCCACTCATAAAACATCGCGTCTTTAATCAGGCCGTGCTTCATGACTTCCGCAAAACCGGAATAGAACTGCCGCCCGTCCAGCGTCTTGAGCGTACCGATATTCATATATACAAGTTTCGGCATATAAAAGGCGCCGACCATATTTTTATATCCGTCAAAATCCACTCCTGTCTTGCCGCCAATGCTGCTGTCGCACTGGGAAAGCAGCGTTGTGGGAATCTGAATAAAATCTACGCCGCGAAGATAAGTTGCCGCCGTAAATCCGGTAATATCGCCGACGACGCCGCCGCCGAGCGCAATCAGTAAATCTTTTCTGTCCAGTTTTTCTTCAATCAGCTTTTTATAAATCCCTTTCACCGTGTCCAGCGTTTTATGCTCTTCCCCGGCAGGAAAACTGTGAAGAATCGCCTTTTTACAGTTTCCTTCCAAAATCTTTCGGACTTCTTCTCCAAAAAGAGACGCGGTATTGCTGTCCGCAATCACGGCAATTTTCCGCTCTTCGATATTGAAATCTTTCAGTTCTTCCAGTAATCCGCTGAAATCAGAAGCAAAAACAATATCATAACAAGGTTTCTTTTCATAATTTATCGTCAGTCTGTCTGCCATAATCATCCTGTCCTTTGCATCATGTTTTTTGAAACAAAAAGGAGTCTGCCCGGCGGCAAACTCCGAAGAATACTGCACATTCGCGGCATATTCCGTTTCCGGCTACATTCCTTTATTAATCGGAACATCGAAAGACCCCGACAAAATATCCTGAAAATCGCCGGAAATATCCACACTCGCAGGGGTAATAATAAATATGTAATGGGATATTTTCTGCAGATTACCGCTCATCGCAAAACAGGAACCGGAAGTAAAATCTATAATCCGCTGTGCAATTTCTACATCCAGTCCTTCCAGATTTAAAACAACCGTCCGATTGGCCAGAAGCGTTTCCGTGATTTCCCTCGCGTCTTCTACCGTCGTTGGACGAATCACACACACTTCCATCCCGGCATCCATCATTTTCTTCATCGGACGCATGGATGTTACTTTCGGAATTGTTTTTTTAACAGGCTTCTCTTCCTCTGCTGTTGTATCTTCTTTTACCGATGACGCTTTTCTGGCCGGTTCCGGCTCATCATAATAATCGTCATCATAGTAATCGTCTTCTTCATCATTCAGCTTCATCGCATTTATAAATTTATCCATAACGCCCATGATAAATCCTCCTTACTAAACGGCATAAAAACGTTCACCAAAGATTCCGGTTCCGACTCTGATATAGGTCGCACCTTCAGCGATTGCCGTTTCATAGTCGCCTGTCATTCCCATAGAAAGTTCCGTCATATAAACATTATCAATGTTTTTTCGATTTATGTCAACATATATTTGCCGCAATTTTTCAAAATATTGTTTGTTTTCTTCCGCATTTTCTACATATGGTGCTATTGTCATAAGCCCTTTGATGACAATATTAGGCAGTCTGGACGCTTCCTCCACCAGGCGGTAAGCCTCTTCACAGGTCGTCCCGAATTTCGATTCTTCCCCGGCCACATTGATTTCTATCAGAACTGATACGGTAACGCCTTTTTTCACCGCCTCCTTGCTGATTTCTTCCGCAAGCCGCAGAGAATCAACGCTGTGTATCATATATACTTTGTCTACGATATACTTTACTTTATTCCGCTGTAAATGTCCTATCATATGCCAGTGGATGTCTTTCGGCATCTGCTCCCACTTCTCCACAAGTTCCTGAACTTTATTTTCACCAAAATCCCTGCAGCCGCACTCATAGGCTTCCATCAGCATCGGAAGCGGCTTCGTTTTGCTCACCGCAATCAGCGTAACATCCTCTTCTTTCCGGCCGCTTTTTTCACAGGCTGCCCGGATATTCTCTTTCACATGCGCAATATTTTCCTGAATCATACGGCCTCTCATTCCTTTCATAAACCTCATAAAACACGCTTTCCCAATGCCCGGCAGAATGCCGTTCTGGGGCATTCTGCCAGGTGAGAAAGGTTCGCCGTGCGAACCGTAGAAGTTCTTGGCGGCCCGTCCTATGGCGGGACGTCTTTAGAACTTCTTCTCACCACCTATTCATATACAAAATCATTATCCTCCACCGTAGAGGCATCCAGTACAATGAAATCATAAACGCTCAGCCCGTAAGTTGTGTTGGACTTTACGATGGAATACTCATCGTTGTTGTACAGGACAATAATCTGCTTGAAATCCGCATAGCCTTTATTGATATTATAAACGCCCGTCAGTGAACCGATTCTGCTCACCGCATATTTGTCCACGGAATCCGGCTTGACAAGATAAGTGCCGCTTCGCAGCACCGTGTCGTCCAGATAGTATTCGGTATCTGTTTCTTCATAAATCGTCGTTTCTACAAATTCCGTCACCGCATTACCGTCTTCGTTAAAAGTTTCCAGCAGCACGCCATAATCCCCGCTGTTACCACCCTGTATGACATATTCTTTCGGAACGATAAAAAATTCTTTTTCCACAATGGCGGAATTGGGAATCTTCAGTCCCTTTTCATCTTCAAGAAGCAGCTCGATGTCGAGGAATCTGTCCGTACAGAAACTCACCATGGAATTCGTAAAAGTCAGCGATACGAACGTATCTCCTTCCGCGTTTACGAAATAGTCAACTTTGCCCCAGGAAACATTCTGATTCTTCATGAACCTGACCTTCACATATTCTTCTTCCATGAGCTGTCTTGCAAATTCTTCATCTTCTACCGGAATGACAATCGACCAGTCTTCGTCCATAGAAAGTTTGTAGACCGGGTCGCCAGCCGCAACCAGTTCATTATTCAGCAAATAGTTTTTTTCATAAGTTTTCTGGTCAAAATACTCCATCGTCATATCCTGTAAGGTAAGATGTTCCATACCATCGATGGAATAAAGCACGATTCCGCTGTCGCTCGCATAAAAATAATCAATCAGTGCCGTATTTGCCGTGCCGTTTAATGCCTCGGCGCTTTCCAGCACATTATAATTTGCAAGTTTTAAAACCGTTCCCTGAACGCTGTATTTAAAGTTATAGATATCGGAAAAGCTCGTCCTGTCAAAACCGTTTGCAAAGGATTCAATTTCCGTTTTCAGTTCCGTAAGGTCATGTTCCGAAAGAGAATTTTCCCCGGTCTCACTCGTCCGGATATAATCGGAAAGTTTTCCGGTCTCATCGATGGTATACACCAGATTCCCAACGGCAACGCGCTCCCCTTCCCTCGCATAATAATTGGTATATCCGGCGTTTGTGCTGTTATAGATGCGCTCTGTCCGCAAGGCAATTCCTTTGTAAACATTGTTATAGGACAAAGAACCTTCTTTTACCTCATATCCCACAACATGCTCCGTTGACAAATACATAAAAATACAGATAATTACATAGATAAAAATAACGGCAAAAATTATCATACCGATATTCAGATTAATCGGGCGTCGGTATTTGGCTATTTTATTACCTTTTTCGGCCATTATGTATATACTCCTTCACTTTGGACAAAAGGATAAAACCCCGGAGATTCCGAGGTTTTGGAATGCCTTAATGATTATGTAAACCAGTCCTACAATGATACAATAACTTTGGATTTCAAATCCTCAGGTAATTCATGAGCATCAAGAGAAATACTTAAAACAAAATCAACATTAAATTTGGAGCTGACCGCTTCCAGTTTGCCAACAACAGCCTGGAGTTTCTCACTGTCGGCAGCGCTTTCTTCCATACAGGCAATTTTCATAAAGCTGTCGAAATACATCTGCTGCAAATCGTGGTCCTGAGAAATGATACCACAGATAAAGCCAACAAATTCGTCGCTGTTCGTCACCATATAATCCGATACATTAATCAGTCTGATTTTATTATTCAGCTCGAACATGTGCTTCGTACTCTTGTCCAGGTAAACAACATTTCCCGCAATATCCTTTACTTCCGCATTTACTTTATCCAATAAGTGTTTGGTCTTGCCCTTCCCTTTCCTGCCTACGATTAACTGAATCATTGTAAACCCTCCTAAAGTAAAATATTCATAACCTGCATAACAATATTATAAGTGAAAAAAGATAAAAAGACAACTATAAATATCACTTTTATCCTTATTCAACAGCCCCCAGAAGTTCCGACATCTTCGCATACAGATTTTCCGTCGAATCGGCGTTCATAATTACCGAGATATAGCGTTTTCCGCCGCTGTCCGCAGAAAGCAGTATTAAACAGTGTCCGGCGGCTTTCGTCGTTCCGGTCTTGCCGCCGATGACCGTAATATGCTCCGGTGCGGCATAGTTTCCTACCAGATACTGATTGGAATTATTGACCTCCAGCGTGCGCTCGCTGCCGTCGCTTGTCCGATAGGCCGTGCTGTAAGAAGGCAGCTGAATGATTTCATTGAACAGCTCATACTGTAAAGCCTCCATAAAAATCAGATAAAGGTCGTAAGCCGTCATATAATGTCCTTCTTCGGTCAGTCCGTTAGGATTGGTAAAATGACAGTTCGTTGCGCCAAGTTCCTGTGCTTCCTGATTCATCAGTTCGACAAAACCGGGAATGGAACCACCCACTCCCTCCGCAATCATATTTGCCACATCGTTAGCGGAATAAAGAAGCAATATATGTAATGCCTGTTCTAATGTCATGGTATCGCCGGGTTTAATGCCGCACAGCTGCGCGCCCGGTTCCGTAATCAGAACACTGTCGCCGGCTGTAAGCAGTTGTTCTGGAGAACCGTGCTTGAGCGCAACCAGCGCCGTCATGACTTTCGTCAGACTGGCCGGGTCCAGCTGTTCGTTTGCATTTCTCGCATAGAGCGTATCTGAACCGTCCGCTTCAAACAACGCGGCGGACGCCACATCGGAAAGCGAAACCTCAGAATTGGTAATATCTTTATCCACAACACACAGGTCCGCGGCGAAAGTCTCCGCGACCTTTGCATTGGCATCGGCTGTCTGCATCAGCTTAAAACTGCTTACCTGATAATTGCTGTTATATGGCATTTCATATTTTTCAGCGCCACAGCCCGTCAGTGCAAAAACAGTGCAAAAAAGCAATGCGCAGATGCGTTTCTTGTTCTTACCATAATCATTTGTACATTTCACGCCACTCTAAATCTCCTCTGTCCAGCGATTTAATCAACAGTTCTGCGGATGCCAGATTCGTTGCCAGTGGAATGTTATGTACATCACAAAGACGCATAACATTATTGACATCCGGCTCATGCGGCTTGGGATTTTGCGGGTCTCTTAGAAAAATACATAAATCAATCTGATTGTGTTCAATCTGTGCGCCAAGCTGCTGTTCTCCGCCCAGATGCCCGGCAAGATGTTTATGGATTGTCAGATTTGTTACTTCTTCAATCAGCCTCCCTGTTGTGCCTGTCGCATATAATTCATTTTTGCTCAGTATCCCCCGATACGCAATGCAGAAATTCTGCATCAGTTTTTTCTTTGCATCATGTGCAATCAGTGCAATGTTCATGTCGATACCCCTCTGTTTATTTTTTGCATTGTAAGCGTACATTCAGTACGAAACCAATCCCAATATAAGAACTCACCAAGGATGTGAGCCCATAGCTGACAAAAGGCAGCGGAATGCCTGTATTGGGCATAACCCTCGTAGCGACGGCTATATTGATGATTCCCTGAAAACCGATTAGCGTTCCGATGCCTGAAGCGATAATCGTTCCCGCCAAATCTTTTGCCCTCCTAGCTACCATAATACATTCTATTGAGATGAAAATCAATAAGACAATTACACTACACCCTCCTACAAATCCAAATTCTTCTCCGATAACCGCATAAATAAAGTCTGTCTGGGGCTCTGCGATAAAATTTCCGTTTTTGACGGAGCTGATTTCATTCGTCTTATAACCTTTTCCATACAACTGTCCGGAGCCGATTGCCATTTCTGAATTGAGCTGCTGGTAGGCTTCCGTGTCGGCATACTCTTCCGGGTCAATCCAGGCCAGGATTCTTCGCTGCTGATAGGGTTTTATCAGTTCCTGGTCCGGCTGCAGTATAATGCTCAGCAGAATAATAAATGCCGGAATTGCAATCGCAAGCACCGTTATAATATACTTCCAGTGCAACCCTCCTATAAACATCATGGCGCAGAACAGAATGACGACCATAATGCTCGTGGAGAGGTCCGGCTGGTCATAAATCAGCCATAAGGGCAGTGCGAACAGCGCAACACAGGCGGCAATAAACTTAATGTCTCCCATTTTCTCCTGATGCCGCATAATTAACTGGGCAAAAAACAAAATCAGAAGAATCTTGGCCGTTTCCGAGGGCTGGAACTGAATGCCGAAAATATTGAGCCATCGCTGTGCGTTGTTTTTAGTCTCCCCCATTTCGGAAACCAGAATCAATAAAACAATATTTACAATATACAAAATCCAGTAAAACCGCAGAATAACAGAATAATCAAAAAGCGAAAGAACGAACATCAGAAAAAGCCCGAATACGAAACCGGCAATCTGCCGCGTCTGTACGGATTCCTTCGCGCTTCCAATGGCCA
>CAJTRL010000084.1 GCA_910578715.1 uncultured Lachnospiraceae bacterium
GGTACTAAGTTCAAAAGACGCAAAGCGCCTTTTTCACTAAGTGCCGACATTTTTAAAGGGCCCCCGTCAGAGGACAATGTACCAGCCCGCCCCGGAGGGGAACGGCCCACGGCAGACGGATAGGAGCATAAATGCTGGATATTTTATATATGGAAGACGACGAAAACATAGCCCGGCATGTGGCGGAGTATCTGGGGAAGTACGGCTACCGCGTTTCGGTTTACGAAACGGTAGCCGGGGCGAAACAGGCCTTGTTGCAAAAGTGCCCGACGTTAGCGCTTGTGGACTGGAATATGCCGGACGGAACAGGATGTGAGCTGTGCCGGTGGATTCGGATGAACAGGAAGGAGCTTCCGGTCATCGTTCTGACGGTCCGCGGCGATTCCCGCGATGTTGTTTCCGGTTTTGAGAACGGGGCGGACGATTATGTGGTAAAACCTTTTGAACTGGAAGTGCTTCTTTCGCGCATCAGGGCACTGCTGCGAAGGACGGGAGACGCATCCGGACGATATTTATCCTGCGGCACAATATCGCTGGACAGGGAAACGATGCGGGTCTGCCGCGGCGCGGAGGAAATTGCGTTAAGCCCTTTGGAATACCAGGTGCTTGTATGTCTGCTGGAAAATAAGGGAAGAACGGTCACGCGCAGAAATCTGCTGGAAAAGGTGTGGGACAGCAACGGAAATTATGTGGGCGACAATACCCTCACGGTCACGATGAAACGTCTGCGGGAAAAACTTGGCCAGCCCGACTGTCTGAAAACGGTCAGAAGCATCGGTTACCGCATGGAAGAGTAGGCCCAAAAATCGCGTGCTGAGAGAAAGGCATGCTTATTAGTGTAAAACAGACGAAGAAAGGAGCAGATTTTCATATGGCGCTTATGACTGGCATTGCGGCGGGGAGCGGCATGCTTTTGACAGGAGTTCTGGTCTGGACCCTGGTCTGGCGGAAAAAAGAAACGGAGCGGATTCTGGAGCTGACAGAGTATCTGGAAAAGGTGAATACTGGACAGGACGGCGTTCTTCTGACGGAGGGAGAAGACGCCGTTTCCAAATTACAGGACGAAATTTACAAAACGGTAACGGAGCTGTATCAGACGAGAGAAGCGGCGTTATTGGCGCGGCAGAGCCTTGCGGAAAATCTGGATAATATCGCACATCAGATTAAAACGCCGATTACGGCCATTTCTTTATCGGTCCAGACGATGTCGCAGACGCCCTCCCCGGCGCAGCTGAAAGAGATACGAAAGCAGCTTTCCCGGCTGACTTATCTGGAAGAGTCGCTGTTACTGCTGGCGCGCATCGATGCGGGAACCCTTTTTCTGAAAAAAGAGGAGGTCGATGTTTTTACCGTTCTGTCTCTCGCGGCGGAAAATTTACAGGAATTGTTCCGAAAGGCGGGCGTTTCCGTCAGCATACCGGAATCGGGCGAAACGCTGATTACGGCGGATATGGACTGGACGATGGAGGCGGTCATGAACTTGATGAAAAACTGCATGGAGCACACGCCGCCCGGCGGGACCGTTTCCTGTTCCTATGAAGAAAATCCTCTTTATGTGCAGATTCGGATATGGGATAACGGAACCGGATTTGACAAAGAAGAAATCCCCCGTCTTTTTGAGCGGTTTTACAGGGGAAAAAATGCGAAAGCCGGGAGCATCGGCATCGGCCTATCCCTTGTTAAGGCGATTGTGGAAAGGCAGAACGGAACGGTTGCCGCCGAAAATTCCGCGGAAGGGGGAGCTTGTTTTACAATTCGTTTCTACCGTCACTGAGTTGTCACTTTCTCCTGTTATACTTAAAGCAGACTACTTGGAAAAAATAAAGTCTGCCAAAGCGGACGGAAGGGAGTAAGATTGAAAATTAAAAATTTCAATCTTGGAGGCAAAATGGAAATTTTAAAATGCGAAGGTGTAACGAAGGTATATGAATCCGGGGGCGGTCAGGTCATCGCGCTCGACCATATCGACCTGGCTGTGGAGAAAGGAGAGTTTACGGCGATTGTGGGGGCTTCCGGTTCCGGAAAGTCCACGCTGCTTCATATTCTTGGCGGCGTGGATAAACCCACAGAAGGAAAGGTGATTGTGGAAGAAACGGATATTTCCACTTTAAATCCGACACAGGCTGCGATTTTCCGGCGCAGAAAGGTGGGGCTCGTCTATCAGTTTTATAACCTGATACCGACACTTACCATTCGGAAAAATATTTTGATGCCCTTACTATTGGATAAGAAGAAGCCGAACCGGGAATATTTCGAGCAGGTGGTGCAGACGCTCGGCATCGCGGATAAGCTGGAGAGGCTTCCGGGCCAGCTGTCGGGAGGGCAGCAGCAGCGGGCGGCCATTGCCCGTTCGCTGATTTACCGTCCGGCGCTGCTTCTGGCGGACGAGCCCACCGGAAATCTGGACCAGAAAAATTCCGGGGAAATCATGGATATGCTGAAACTGTCCAACCGTAACCTGAAACAGACCATCGTTCTTATCACCCATGACGAAAAGGCGGCGCTTCAGGCGGACCGCATCATCACGATTGGGGACGGACGTATCGTTGGCGATGAGAAACGGAGGTGAGGGCTGTGTGGAAGGATTATTCATCGGGATACCTGAAAAATAACCGGGCTTCCGGCATATCCGTCATGGCGGCGGCCCTTATCTCATCGCTGCTTTTATCGCTGCTTAGCGGTTTGTTTTATAATCTCTGGATTTATGAGGTGGAGCGGATAAAAATGGAGGAAGGCGGCTGGCAGGCGCAGATTTGCGGAGAAATCGGAACGGAAGAACTTGCGGCAATGCAAAGCCATGCCAATGTGGAAAAGGCCGTTGTCCGGGAGGATTTATCGGACGATGCAGAAAAGGTAGTGGACATTTATTTATACGATAAGAGAAGCGTTTTTGAAGACCTGCCGGAAATCGCCGGAATGGCGCATCTTCCGGCGGAAGCGGTCACTTATCATTATGAACTGCTGAACCTTTATCTGATTCGGGATGCGGACGATGCGGCGCTGCGGTGGGTCTTTCCCTTTGCGCTGGCGGTTACGGCGGTCGCCTGTCTTTCGCTCGTAATGATTATTCACAATGCTTTTGCGGTAACGATGAATGCCAGAATCCATCAGTTCGGGATTTTTGCAAGCATCGGGGCCACGCCGCGGCAGATACGGACCTGTCTGTTACAGGAGGCTTTTGCGCTGTGCGGCATCCCCATCGTTGTTGGAAATCTGTCAGGGATTCTGCTTGCGACGGGCATCGTGGAAGGAACCAATGTGATGCTGGCAGATGTGGAGGGACGGCTGTCGGTGCCGTTTTCTTATCATCCGCTGATTTTTTTACTGTCCCTTCTGGCGGCGGCGTTGACAATCTGGCTTTCCGCATGGATTCCGGCCGGAAAGCTGAGCCGGATGACGCCGTTAGAGGCTATCCGGAACAGTGGAGAATTTTCCCTGAAAAAGAAGAAAAATTCCAGGGTTTTATCCTGTCTGTTCGGCATCGAGGGAGAGCTGGCCGGAAATGCCCTCAAGGCGCAGAAAAAAGCGCTGCGCACTGCGAACCTTTCCCTTGTACTGTCTTTTCTGGCATTTTCTTTTATGATGTGTTTTCTGACAATTACGATTGTCAGCCAGGAGGAAACCTATTTTGCCAAATATCAGGATGCCTGGGATGTGATGGCGACGGTGCGGGGAGCGGAAATCGACGCTTTTGACAGGACGGACGCTTTACGGGGACTGGACGGCGTGCAGAGCTGCGTCGTCTACCAGAAAGCGGCGGCTAAGAGACTCGTTATGCCGGATGAAATCAGCGGAGAAATGAAGGCGGCGGGCGGATTTGACCTTGCCCCGGCAGAGTATGTATCGGCCGTTTCCGGGGGATGGATGGTAAATGCCCCAGTCGTGATTCTGGATGATGCCGGTTTTCTCGAGTATTGCGGGCAGATTGGAGTCATGCCGCAGCTTTCCGGCGCGGTGATACTGAACCGGACGAGGGATGCCGCGGACCCGAATTTCCGCGAGCGGCGCGAGCTTTCCTATCTGAAGGAAACGGGAGAGACGACCATTTTATGGAATGTGGGCGGGGAAGATGCGGCGGTAGAAATCCCGGTAACCGCTTATACGGCCCAACCCCCGGTTTTGCGGGAGGAGTATGGAACACTGGATTTTTATGAGCTGGTGCATTTTATTCCCCTGTCCCTCTGGAAAGAGATAAAAGGGCAGACCGGAAATGCGGAAGAAGAATTGTATATCAGGATTCTGGCGGAGGACAGGACATCGCTTCATGAACTGGACGAAATAGAAGAATCGGTATCGGAACTTCTGAACGGAACCTATGATATGGAAATCGAAAACCGCATTCAGGATAAGCTCAATAACGACCGGATGTTTGCCGGAATGAAAGCAATTCTTGGCGTATTCTGTCTGCTGCTTGCGGTGATAGGCTTCGGCAATATTTTTTCGAATACACTGGGCTTTGTCCGCCAGCGGAAAAGAGAGTTTGCCCGCCTGCTTTCCATCGGCCTGACGCCCGCGGGAATGAAAAAGATTTTCTGCATCGAGGCGCTTGTCATTGCGGGACGCCCGGCGCTCATCGCGCTTCCGATTACCGGGGCGGCGGTCGTTTTTTTCCTGAAAATCAGTTATCTGGAGCCGGAGGTTTTCCTGCGGGAAGCGCCGATTCTGCCGATTCTGGCGTTCCTTCTTGCGATTTTCGGATTCGTGGCGCTCGCTTATTATCTTGGCGCCAAAAAAGTGATGGAGAGCAGTCTGATTGATTCTCTGCGGGACGATACGCTGATATAGTCAGATTTCCGAAAGGAACCTCTCTTTATATTCTTTCGGAGACATGCCGTATTCTTTTTTAAAGGAGCGGAAGAAGCTGGAATAATCTTTGAAGCCGCACAGCAGACAGGCTTCGCCGATTTCCTGATGTCCCAGAATGGCGTCCCGGCACATGGAAAGCCGTTTTTTCGTGATATAGCGGTGGACCGAAATGCCGAGATTTTCCTTGAATACGTGGGCGATATGGTATTTGCTGACATAAAATTCCCGGGAAAGGCTGTCTAAGGAAAGCTCTTCATCAATATGCGTTTCGATATACTGGAGCAGGTGTTTGTATAAACCCTGCTCTTTCTGGGCGGCATTCGGATGTTCTTTTTCATAGGCGCTTCGGTTTAAATGAAGCAGTAAGTCCTGTACGCAGAGGGATATCTGCGCCGCCTGGCCGAAGCGCTCGGAATGGATTTCTTCTATCAGACGAAAAATTTTAGACTGAAGGGCGTTAAAGGAAATCATATCGTAACAGGAAATGTACTGCCCTTCTTTCTGCGCTTTCCGCATCAGATAGACGTAGTCTTCGGATTCTTCCAGAAGTTTTGCATAAAAAGAGCCGCTGACCCAGAAAACGAACCGGCGGTATGGAATTTCTGTGTTGTGAATGACGGCCTGATGGGAAACGCCCGGCGGAATCAGTACCATATTGCCCGTTTTTAACGGATATTCCACGCCATTGATACGGATGGACACATTTCCTTCCAGAAAAAAGTAAAACTCGTAGTAGTTGTGGGCGTGTTCTTTCACCTGACAGCGGGGCCGTTCCTGATTAAAGTCGTAATAATAATAAATTTCAAAATCCTGTGACAGCATGTACTGCCTTGGACTGAAAGCGGTCTGCAAATTTTTTTTCATGCTTATAGTATAATACGAAACCGCAACTTTTGCAATGTAAATGACAATTATGCCAATTTGTTTTACCGCCTGAAAAGAGTATAATAAAATCATCTAAAAACAAGGTATTTCGGTAAAGGATTTTGAAAGGAGAACGGCAAAAATGGAAATGACATTGCGGTGGTACGGAACGGGGTTTGATACGGTTACTTTGAAACAGATTCGCCAGATTCCAGGGGTGACGGGTGTAATTTCGACATTGTATGATACAGCGCCCGGCGAGGCATGGAGCCAGGAGAGGATTCACGCGCTGAAAGAAGAGGTGGAGGCGTCGGGCCTCCGGCTTTCGGGAATCGAGAGCGTGAACATCCATGATGCGATTAAGACCGGGGCGCCTGAGCGGGAGCAGTACATTGCAAATTATATCGAAACATTGGAAAATCTCGGCAAAGAAGATATTCATATGGTATGCTATAACTTCATGCCGGTATTTGACTGGACAAGAACGGAGCTTGCGCGCGTAAGGCCGGACGGCTCAACGGTGTTAGCCTATACACAGGAAGCGGTGGACGCCATCGACCCGGAGAAGATGTTTGAAACGATTGCCGGAGATATGAACGGAACGGTTATGCCGGGATGGGAGCCGGAGCGCATGGCACGCGTCAAAGAGCTGTTTGAAATGTATAAAGACGTGGACGACGAAAAACTTTTTGCAAATCTGAAATATTTTCTGGAAAAAATTATGCCGGTCTGCGATAAATACGATATCAACATGGCGATTCACCCGGACGACCCGGCCTGGAGCGTTTTTGGCCTTCCGCGCATCATCATCAACAAGGAAAATATTCTGCGCATGATGAAAATGGTGGATAACCCGCACAACGGCGTAACCTTCTGTTCCGGTTCTTACGGTACTAATCTGAAAAACGACCTTCCGGATATGATTCGCTCCCTCAAGGGAAGGATTCATTTCGCCCATGTGCGCAACCTGAAATTTATTTCACCCACGAATTTTGAAGAGGCGGCTCATCTTTCCAGCGACGGAACCTTTGATATGTATGAGATTATGAAAGCGTTGTATGATATCGGATTCACGGGCCCGATTCGCCCCGACCACGGACGTATGATTTGGGATGAAGTTGCGATGCCGGGCTACGGACTGTACGACAGGGCGCTCGGAGCGACGTATTTGAACGGCCTCTGGGAAGCAATTGACAAGAATGCGAAAAGAAGCTAGGCGGAATATGAGAAGGTAAGAAAATGCGACAGGAAATCGCATGAAAAGAGATTGCAGAAAGAAGTCAGGCGGAATAAAAAGGGAAAGGCAGGGGCAAAGCGGATATGAAATTAAGTAAAAAAGGATTGGAAAACAGGGAGCAATGGGAAGCGGCCGGCTATGCGCTTCCGCAGTTTGACAGGGAAGCGGTGACGGCGGCAACCAAAGAAGCGCCCTTCTGGATTCATTTCGGCGCGGGAAATATTTTCCGTGCATTTCAGGCAAACGTGGTTCAGCGTCTTCTGAATACGGGTGTCCTGGACAGAGGGCTTGTAGTGGCGGAAGGATTCGATTATGAAATCGTTGAAAAAATGAACCGTCCGCATGATGATTATACGATTCTCGTAACGCTGAAAGCCGACGGGAATGTGGAAAAGACCGTTATCGGCAGTGTTGTGGAGTCCTGTATTCTGGATTCCGGAAACGAAGCGGAATACGGAAGGCTGAAAGAGATTTTCCGCAAAGACTCTCTTCAGATGGTATCTTTTACGATTACAGAAAAAGGGTACAGCCTTGTGAACGGAAAAGGCGAGACGCTTTCCGCGGTAGAAGCGGATTTTGCGGCGGGTCCCGAAAAGCCGGAGAGCTATATCGGAAAGGTGGCTTCCCTTCTGTATACCCGTTATCTGGACGGTGAAAAGCCGGTGGCGATGGTGAGCATGGATAACTGTTCCCATAACGGTGACAAGCTGTATGCGGCAATCAGTGCATTTGCCGAAAAATGGACGGAAAACGGCAAAGCGGAAAAAGGATTCCTGGATTATATCAATAATAAAGAAAAGGTATCTTTCCCCTGGTCGATGATTGATAAAATTACACCGAGACCGGACGCCTCCGTGGAAGAAATACTGAAAAAAGACGGCGTGGAAGAACTGGAGCCCGTTATCACTTCCAAGAATACCTATGTGGCGCCTTTTGTTAATGCGGAAGAATGCGAATATCTGGTGATTGAGGACGCGTTTCCAAACGGCCGCCCGGAACTGGAAAAGGCGGGCCTGATGTTCACCGAACGGGAAACGGTCGATAAAGTGGAACGGATGAAAGTCTGCACCTGTTTAAATCCCCTGCATACGACGTTGGCGGTCTATGGCTGTCTGCTCGGTTATGAAAAGATTTCCGAGGAAATGAAAGACGAAGAGCTTACGAAGATGATTCGCACGATTGGATTAAAAGAAGGACTTCCCGTTGTTGTGAATCCGGGCGTACTGGACCCGAAAGAATTTATCGATACGGTGTTGAATGTACGGTTCCCGAATCCGTTTATGCCGGACACGCCGCAGAGAATTGCGACAGATACTTCCCAGAAGCTGGCAATCCGTTTCGGAGAAACCGTCAAGGCATACCGGGCTTCCGATACCCTGAATACGGCGGATTTGAAACTGATACCGCTGGTATTTGCCGGATGGCTCCGGTATCTTACGGGAATCGACGACAAGGGGAACAGCTTTACTTTAAGCCCCGACCCCCTGCTCGATACGGTTTGTCCGTATGTTGCGGATTTCAAACTGGGAGAGGAATGCGACGTAGAAGCAAAAGTGAAGCCGATTCTCGAAAATGAGAAAATCTTTGGCATCAATTTGTACGAGGCCGGCATGGCGGAAGCCGTATGCGGGTATCTGAAAGAAATGCTGGCGGGGCCCGGTGCCGTTCGTGCGACTTTGAAGAAATATGTTACCGATTAGCCAATATCCTAAAATGTAAATAATTTAAAGCTGACAGCAGAGGCGGGAGTCTCTGCTGTGGGCGTTTTTGGCGTACGCGGCGGCGCGCGTCTGAAAGCACAAACTTGCGTACTGAGAAAGGAAGGTTATTATATGAAAATCCAACGAATTGATATCATAGGGCTGGGCGCGCTCGGTGTCATGTATGCGGACTTTTTTACCGGAAAACTGGGGAAGGAACGTGTCCGCGTGCTGGCAGACGGAGAACGGATTGCGCGATACCGGAAAGAAAATATTACGTTTAACGGCGAAGTATGCGATTTCAATTACTGTGATGCGGCCGAAGAGACGGAGCCTTCACAATTGCTTCTATTCACGGTAAAATACGGCGCGCTGGAACAGGCGATGGAGGAAGTGGCGCATCTGGTAGGCCCCGACACGATTCTGCTTTCTGCGCTGAACGGCATTCGAAGCGAGGACGACCTGGGAAAGAAATTCGGAAAGGAAAAAGTCGTTCATTGTATCGCGCAGAAGATGGCGGCAATGAAGGAAGGAAACGCGGCGTTCTGCACCAATCCCGGGGAACTCGCCCTGGGTGTTCTGGACGGCGGAAAAACGGAGAATCTAAGTGTCGTGAAATCATTTTTTGACGAAACGGGTTTTACCTATTCCTGTCCGGAAGACATGCGGCATGCCATGTGGGCAAAGCTGCTCTGCAATGTGGGCGTGAATCAGACGCTTGCGCTGTACAAAGGCACATACCGTATGGTGCAGCAAGACGGCGAGGCGCGGGAAATGATGAAGGCGGCCATGCGGGAAACGATACTCGTGGCCAATGCGGAAGGGGTTGCGCTGACAGAAAAAGACCTGGAGGAATGGGTGATAATTATCGACGGCCTAAACCCGGACGGAGAGCCCTCCATGCGCCAGGACAGCAAAGCCGGACGGAAGACGGAGGTCGTGCTTTTTGCGGGAACAATCTGCGAATTGGGAAAGAAACATTGCATTCCAACGCCCGTTAATGATATATTTATGGAAAAGATTTGTTAGGGGGTAGACGGGACGATGATATATTTTAACTGTGATTATAACGAGGGCGCGCACGAGAAGATTATGGAGCGCCTTATGCAGACGAATATGGAGCAGACGGAAGGCTATGGGTGCGATGCCTACTGCAGACAGGCGGGAAAACTGATTCTGGAAAAATGTCGGACGAAAGATGCGGCGGTTCATTTTCTGGTAGGAGGCACACAGACAAACGCGACCGTTATTGCGGCGGCGCTTCGGACACATCAGGGCGTTCTGGCGGCACAGACGGCCCATATCAATGCACATGAAACGGGAGCCGTCGAAGCGGGCGGCCATAAAGTGCTTGTCTTACCGTCAGGAAATGGAAAACTGACAGCTGAACAGGTGGAAGAATATTATCAGGCGCATATTTCGGATGACAGTTTCGAGCATATCGTTCAGCCCAAAATGGTCTATATTTCACAGCCTACGGAACTCGGAACACTTTACACGCTGGCTGAACTTACGGCGCTTTCTTCCGTATGCCGGAAAAACGGGCTTTATCTTTTTGTGGATGGCGCGAGACTCGGCTACGGCCTTACAGCGGCGGACAATGATGTGACGCTGCCGGATTTGGCGGGACTGTCCGATGTTTTTTATATCGGAGGAACGAAGGTGGGCGCGCTGTTCGGAGAAGCGGTCGTGATTACGCATCCGGCCCTTCGGGAAGATTTCCGTTATGTTATCAAACAGCACGGCGGTATGCTGGCAAAAGGCAGACTGTTAGGTATTCAATTCCTGACACTTTTTGAAAACGATTTGTATCTGGAGATATCCCGGTATGCCAATGAACTTGCGGAACAGATTCGGGAAGCGCTTTCAAAGAAACATGTCCCCCTTCTTGTAGAAAACCGCACAAACCAGATTTTTCCGATTCTGCCGGACGAAATACTCGCCCGGCTGGGCGAAAAATACTGTTATACTTATCAGCAGCGCATAGACGCCGGACACAGCGCGGTCCGCTTCTGTACCAGCTGGGCAACGAAAAAGAGCGCGGTAGATGAGCTGTGCGGTGATTTGCTGGAGATGCTGTGATGAAAAAATATTCGGTCAGCGGCGCTTTTTTGAAGCATGCTGCTTATCTGACGATGTTCATAGACCATTTTGCGGTCGTCATTATCAGTGCGTATGTTGAATGGCTGAGGCTGCAGAGGGCGCCGCTTGAAACGGCGGCTTTTGCCTATCATATGGGAAGACATGTGGGACGGATTGCGTTTATTCTGTTTGCTTTTATGGCGTCCGAAGGATTCCGCTATACGCGCAGCCGGAAGAAGTACCTGCTGCGGCTGGCCGGATTCGCCCTGATTTCCGAGATTCCTTTTGACCTTGCCATTGAAAACAATTTTTTTTCGATGGAGGCGCAGAATGTTTACTGGACATTGTTTCTGGGCGTACTTGCCCTGTGTATTTTGGAAAAACTGCATAAAAAGCCATTCTGGCAGTTTACGGGCGTTCTGTTATGCTGTATCGCGGCAGTTTTACTGAGAACCGATTATATGGTAATGGGCGTGCTCCTGATTGTCGTATTTTATCTGTGCAGAGGCAGTTTCTGGTCTCAGTTCATGTTTGGCGCTGCTACAATCTATGCGGGACAGGTTATGCTCTATGTGATAAGATACTGGGGGAAGGGCATTCCAATGCTCACCTATATGGAGGCGAGCACAAGCGAATTATACGGCCTTCTGGCTTTTGGTTTTATATATTGTTATAACGGGAAAAGAGGCAGACAGCTTCCGAAAGCCTTTTATTACTGGTTCTATCCACTGCACCTTTTATTGCTTTACGGAATAAAACTGATTCTGTTTCCCGGCATATAATGAATAGCGGCAAACGAGGTATCACGGAATATATGAAAAAAATAAGCGAACGTATCTGTCAGGATATTAAAAACTTGTGGCCGGCCGCCCTTGCGGTAGTATGCTGTATCATTTTGATGAATGTCATATTCCATGCCTTCTGTCCGATGGTCGTTCTGACCGGGCTGCCCTGTCCCGGTTGCGGCATGACCCGTTCCCTGTTTCTGCTTCTGACAGGCAGAGTGAGACAGTCCATATGGATGCACCCGATGGGCGTTCCGACCGCGTGCCTGTTTTTTTATTACCTGTGGAACAGATACATTTGCGGGAAACGCGCCAAAGGAATGAAATTTCTGATTATCGCGGCAATTCTTTTGCTGATTGTCCTGTATTGTGTGCGGATGTACCTATATTTCCCGGACAGAGTGCCCTACGTCTATATGAAAGATAATATTTTCGCCAAAATAATACCATTTTACGAACAAACCCTACACGCCCTAGGGGTTTTATGATATACTGGTACAGAAGAAAAACAAGCGGCGCGAAGCGACATTTGTTTTTCTTCTGCACCAGTAACGAGAAAGCGTTTGACGAAGTCAAACAAAGAGCGCGCCAGCGCGAGCTTTCGAGTCTACTAGAAAGCGCAAATATGCAAACGAATCGAAATCAGGAGGAAAAGAATGGACAGCAATAATTTTTACAAGGAACAGCCGGGCACAGAGCCCGATAACAATGGACAGGATGCGTTCCAGAATAATGATGTTTATCAGTCGGGAGGATATCAGAGCGGCGACGCCTATCAACAGGGAAACACCTACCAGAGCGGAGATGCGTATCAGCAGGGAAGTGCCTATCAGAGCGGAGATGCGTATCAGCAGGGAAGTGCCTACCAGAGCGGAGATGCCTATCAACAGGGAAATGCCTATCAGAACAACGGCGCGTATCAGAGTGACGGCGCTTATCAGCAGCAGTCCGGTTATCCCCAGTATGGGCAGAGCGGCGGCTATAATAACAGTACTTATAATAACAACTATAACAATGGAAATTATAGCAACGGCAATTATGGCGGCAGCTATAATTGCGCTTATAACAGCGGCGGCTACCAGAGCCC
>CAJTRL010000085.1 GCA_910578715.1 uncultured Lachnospiraceae bacterium
AACCCTCTAATTGATATAACTCACCATAAAATTCTTCTTTATTTATCATAGCTTTGCCGAATGTTTCCTGAATTAATCTTAAAGAAATACTCTTCATTCTCTGATCAATTTCTTTTCTAAAATTTTTCCTGTATTCTGTTGCTGCTATTTTGCTTGATGCTACTAATTTATTTTCACAACTGTACAAACAATAACTCTTTATATCTCTTTGTCTTAATGCCGAAAGCAAAAAAGCTGCTTTATCGTCTATCTTATTATAATACCATTCTTTGAAATTTTTTATTTTTAATCTTTCAAACCGAGATTCCCACGTCATTTGATCAATTAAACTCTTATAAGTAGCCAGTCTTATTTTCAATCGTGCATCTGTCTGCATATCGCATTCATATACTTCAATTTTGTATAAACACTGTATACTTCTTCTTTCATCCTCATCTGCAAAAATACAAACAGCATTTTCTCGTAATTTTTCACCGACTTTTTCCTTATCCAATATGATATATTTCACTTGAAAGGTTTCCAAATATTGTATCAAAGACAAATAAGCCCCCCGTTTACATCTGTCACCTGTCGGCTTTATCATATATACTGACTCATATATTCCTAATACTCTTTTTAAAGTTTCTTCATGCATAAAATATGCCCAATTTCGCTCAAAATAAAGCATATCATCCCATCGTGAATAATCACCGATCAGTTCTCCTTTTTTATTAATAACCGGTATTTTATTAATATTTTTCTTTTCCCGAAATATCTCATGTGCATTTATTACATTATAACCTATCAAGAATGTAAATGTTTTAATTATTTTTATTCCCCCCCCCTGATACGCTATGATGCAATATATCTCCTAAACATATAATTCCATAAAGTCTATCGTTCCTAATAATATAAATGATTTCCGACGCCTTCTCTATATATAAACTTCGCAAACATTCCAATTGTAGAGTTTCTTTTTCCTCCTCGATTCTGTATACTGCTAGTTCTGAGATATCTCTTTTTAACATTATTTCACCCCGCTTATTTCAATCCGTCTAACAAAATTTTTATAAAATATTCATATTCTACATCATCACCAGTTTCCCCGTCTGTTTACACAATCGCACCATGCTGTTTCCTGTCCCCTTAATATGAATCCGAAAACACAATTGAATAATCCATATTCGCACTGTCATCATAGGTTCTCCAACCTTCTTGCTTATAAATCGACACTAATTCAAGTATGCTATTCTCATCTTCTTTTCAAGAGTCACCTCATCTGAATGGCCGACTCTTGACAATCTGAAAGAACTGTTTAACCTGTTAAACAATCTTTCTTTGCCATCCTATTCCTTTTTAGTATTTTGACTATACAAATAAAAAAGACCTGTCATTGCACTTCTGTGCACACAACAGGCACTTTCCGACTTGTGTCTGCATCCGTGTAACCCTAATCGCAATCCTTGCCTCAAAATAACTTTCTCTAAAACAATCTCAACAACTCATTCATTATTACTGATATACATATATCGGAAGAATAATCCAAAATATCAGTGAAAAATAAGTTTAGCTCCCGCCAAAAATATTTGAGAATTTTTTAATAAAATACAGTCCGCTATCGCAGTAATCCGAATTGTTCTTTCCCTGATTAATACGACCGTTACATATCTTCTATGGCTTTCCATTCCATTTTCTGTAATAAAAAGAGGGCTACCGCATCATTAAAAAACACAATGTCCTTCTCCCATAATTCCGGGCTTACTCAAGAAAATATCATTATTTATACATTGTAACATTCACCGTAGTTACCTGGCCGTCGCTCGTCTCAACAGCAATCGGAACTACCGTTCCTTCCGGCGTTGCCGTACCTATAACAGCTTTCACGGCATCGTCCATAGACTTAATTGAAATTACTCCATTCATAACCCTGTAAGCCGCCTCATCTATCTCTGTGCCATCAATACTGATACTTATAACTTTAATTTCCTTCGTACCAGTCCCAAAATCAAATGCAAATTCAATAGAACCCTGACCATACACATAATCTATTGCACCGTTTTCAGTTCCACCGGTGGGATTACCATCTTCATCATAAGCCAAACCTGCATAATACTCGGCACTCGTGTCTTCCAGCACACCATGCGCTCTTCCATCTAAAGCAGCTGCTTCATAGCTGGTGGATAGCTGGTCAAAATCAAAAATTGTCTTAACAATAATTTTCTCCCCATCATCTCCGGTATAAGCGGACCAATCAGCATCCCAATTTACAAACCCACTGAGCCTTAATCCTACGGAATCACCGGATTCACCCGTTTTCATACTATAAGCGTAATTCCCTGGCGTTCCGGTAAACTCATAAGCCGCGCCATACATTGCAAAGGAAATCAGCGCTTCGTCATCCGTTCCCGAAACAGGGCGGCCATTCTGTTCAATTACTACAACATTAGGATTAACCGTTTCCGTTTTGATAAAAGTTTCATCTGCAAAAGTTGTAACATCCAGTTCATCGTTTGTAATATCCATCGTAAGCCACATGTTATTGTCGATACCGGAATGAATTTTTCCCAGCTGTCCTTCGCTCAATAAATTCACCGTAGATGGTGCCCCAGTAGAATCATCACTTTCTACATATGCTTTTACCATGAGTTTTATCGGAACAGAACTTCTGTTATTAATATACGCACCCGTTCCTTCTGTTGCAATAATATAACCTGCCGTTCCCCCCGGATATATATCTTCTCCGTAAGTTGCAGGATCTGTCGCAGATAAGATTCCCTGTGGGTCTACTATAAAATTAAAACAATTCGATGTTGGCAGAGTAACGGAATAGATTGTCGTATCAACATAATTAACACTTCCCTCCGTCGTTATATCCGTACTTCCCGGCGCGGTCTCAGCAGCGCAGACCGACATAGGCATACCAGCACACAATACACCTGTAAGCATCAATGATATGATTTTTTTCTTCATTTTAAATCCTCCTTCCATCTTAACTTCCTGATTCCGGCTCCACATCTTCATCCCATGACTGTATCAATTTCTGCTTTCCACTTTCTTCATTTGCAAGCCCCGCTTCTTCTCCGCCTTTGCTTTCAGCTGATGGCTGCTCCAGCTCTTGTTTTCCAATATCTGCAGATATTTGCTCCGATTCCTGTATTTTACCCTCTTCTGACGGTTGCTCCGGCTCCGGTATCCCGCCCTCTTCTGACGGCTGCTCCGGCTCCGGTGTCCCACCCTCTTCTGACGGCTGTTCCGGGTCCGGTGTCCCACCCTCTTCTGACGGCTGCTCCGGCTCCGGTGTCCCGCCCTCTTCTGACGGCTGCTCCGGCTCCGGTGTCCCACCCTCTTCTGACGGTTGCTCCGGCTCCGATGTTACACCCTCTTTAACCGGCTGTTCCGGGTCCGTTTTATCTCCTGGTGATTTCTGCTCTTCCTCAACCGGTTGCAGCATTTCCCTGTCTACCATAATCTGATAACTTATCTCTTCGCTGTTCAGACAATAAATCGTATCTCCTATTGCTTTAAGACACAAGAAATATTCTCCGTCCTCAAGCCCTTCACTCCACTCCCAGCTGACACTTCCATCATAAACATCTATTCTTCCGCTCTTAACCGTCTCTTCTTCTTTCAAAAAGCTATATTCATAAGCCTGTACGCCCTTTTCTGCAGTCCATGTCCAAAGCATTTTTTCAGGACTCAGTATTTCAACATCCGGTACTTCCGCCTTTGTTATCCCGTTCGCATAAATGACTACATCATTCTCCACATTTTCTATAAGTACCTTGCCCGTTACGGCATCATATTGAATTTCTGTTTCCACATCCCCCATAAATACCTGAACTTTTGACGGCAGTGAATATCCTTCATCGGGAACAAGATACAACTCTGCTTTCTCTCCTGAATCCAGTTTATCTCCATTATTCTCTATCCGTATATGTTCGCCTTCTACTGATGCCATATATCCCATACTGGCCGATGACATATTATAAAGAGAATTAATCGCAAGTTCACCGCTTTTCCAATCCCCGGACCGGCTCAACATTCCGCCGAAACTTATATAGGCAGTATCTCCCTCTTCTCCCGCCGGTTCCAGAACAACGCTTTCTTTACACGGTGTTTCCAAGTCTGTCAATATATGGCGTTCTTCTACTTGATTTCCTTCAAACATAACATACATATAAATGCTTCTGCTTACAGGTTCTTCATTCCATTCTTCCGGGCAAAAAACTATCTCAGATTCGGCATCCAATATGGAAAGAGACATTTCAATCGTAAATGTGACTGCCTCTTTTCCGGCATTCTGTATAACATATTTACTCGAATAAATCTGCCCATTTCCTTTTTCGTTGTATGGGTCCAGATAAAAATTCAAATTTTGCGGGACCTCAACAATTGTAATCTGTCGATTTGTCTTTTCTGCTGCCTTTACAGGTTCCCCAATAATCAGAAAACACAAAACACTCATCATCATCAAACATAATATTCTGTCTTTTCTCATACTTACACCCCTGTTCCACTTAGGCAGATATCATTCCTTTATTAACGCATATGGTGCCTTACTGTTTCCATCCGTCTGATATAAAGACTGTTCATCGTAAAAACTCTGTTTCTGTATTGTATATACTGCCCGTATAATCAAATCTTCTTTATTGGAACCGACATATGCAGACCAATCAGCATTTTTATTCACTCTGCCGCCCAGTATAAATGAAGCGCTGTCGTAATTATCCTCATAATCAGCCAACACATAATTTCCTGATTCTTCATCCAATATATAGTCAGCACCGTCTAACAAAAAAGAAAATGTCGTCAGCTCCCCATTTCCGTTCGCCAGAATAGGAATCTCCATATCCGATGCTGTAAACGCATCGAACGACTGTATTTTTTCTTCACCGGGAATTGCCGTCAAATACATCTGCGGCCATTCACCGTCATCCACATAGGAATCATTCTCTAAAAGCGCAATACCCGACGGTGTCCCATCCGTATCCTGTTCAATCGATATCCCTACCCTGACCATAACGGGAAAAGAACTTTTGTTAATAAACAGCGCGCCCTCATTTTCCTTCATATGCACCATTCCGGCCCAGGAACTGTCATATGCTCCTGTTTCGGAAATGGAAAGCAGTCCCTCCGGGTCTATGATAATACCCAGTTCATTTCCTGTTGGAAATGTCACCTGATAAATATCCAGACCGTCGTTCTCTTCCTCACTGGCAAGCAGCCCAATACCGGATAAGGTCCCGCTTGCCAATGCCCTGGCAGGATATAATATCATGCAAGAAGCTATCATTCCTATAATAACTTTTCTGAACTTCATGCTCCGTAAACACTCCGCTTCCTGATACAATAAAGGGCAGAACTATCAAAGCAGCCCTGCCCTTTATTCTCACACAATGCTACTATTATTCTACATACATAGTAACTGTTATCGTTGTTACCTGACCATCACTTGTTGTAACAACAACCGGTATCGGCGTGCCTTCCGGCGTTGCGGAATCCATCGCCGCCTCTACATTAGCTTCTGTGGATTTCAAAGAAATAACACTGTTATTCACTTTATAATCTGTCTCAGCAATATCCACATTATTCACATTCAAGCCTTCAACCGTAATTTCTTTCGTACCTGTACCAAAATCAAACGGAATTTCAAGCGCTCCCTGACCAACTACATAATCCATCACTCCGGCTGCAGTTGCTCCGGTCGGCTCGCCATTCTCATCATATTCCAGTCCTGCAAAATAAGCCGCATCCGTATCTGCCAGTACGCCATGTGCCCTGCCGTCCAAAGCTGCTAATTCATAATCGCTTGACAACTTATCAAAGCTAAATACTGTTTTAACAATAATTTTTTCCGCAGAACTTCCTGTAAACGCAGACCAGTCAGCATTCTTATTTACGAAACCGCTCAGTCTCAGTCCAACAGAATCACCTTTTTCGCCTGTTTTCATCTCATAAGTATAGCCATTACTTCCGTCCGGCGTAAACTCATATGCAGCATTATTCAATGCAAATGAAATCTGCGAAGCCTTTTCTGTTGCATCTGCCGGTTTACCATTCTTCGTAATTGCAATTACATTAGGTTCAACTGTCTCTGATGTGATTGCTGTTGCATCTGCGAAAGTAGTAACGTCCAGACCGTCATGGGTAATGTCGAAAGTAAGCATCATATTATTGTCAATACCAGAATCAAGCAAGCCTGCGACATAGTCTTCAATACTTAACAAATTAGCGTTTGACGCTGCCCCTGATGAATCATCACTTTCTACATATGCGTCTACCGTAAGTTTAATCGGAACAGAGCTCAGGTTATTAATATAAGCACCCGTCCCTTCCGGTGCAATTATGTATCCCGCCGTTCCTGCCGGATACTTTTCTTCCGGATACGTAGTTGCATCCGTAGCTGATAAAATTCCCTGCGGGTCTACAATAAAATCAAAACAGCCTGCTGTCGGCAGTGTAACGGAATAAACAGTCGTGTTGACGTAATTTACGGTTCCTTCCGTCGTTACATCCGTACTTCCAGGCGTTGTTTCTGCCGCACATACTGTCAACGGCATACTTGCAAACAGTACACCTGTAAGCATCAATGATACAATCTTTTTCTTCATTACTCATTCCTCCTTGAATTTTTAATTTTGTATGTGAATCTCAACTGCTACTGAAACAGTTGTTAATTCCTTCTTGTCATCATCAACAAGATGATACGTCATGATTACATTGTAATCCCCTGCTTCCAATTCCTTATCAAGCGTAAACGTATTCATTGCCTCCCCCACTGGAATATAGGGCGACGAATAAATCTCTTCATCCGTATCTGCAAGGCGTAAATCAAAATACACTGTACGGCTGTTATTCTCCGTATTCTTTACATAGAAATCTTCCGCCGATGCTTTGCCGTCTTCAAATGTCCACTCATTGCTCATCGTAACCGTATAAGAAGCATCTGTGTTCGGCTCACTTACAGATTGTATAATCTCCTGGACATTCTCTTCCGTGACAATGGTAGCCTTTCCCTGAGTTTCCGGCTTAGGTTCTTTTCTTGTAAGAACATATACCAATACGCCAACAAGCACCAACACTAATATGACAGCCACTATCGCCACAATCATTGAGGTAGATGGTTTTTTCTGTCCTGTGGACTCTTTATTTCCTTTTGACATTAAGTTTCCTCCTCTGAATCACATATCATTTTTATAACATTGCCGCACTCGGCAACACTTATATCCGATTAACGTCCTGCATCATAACAGGCTTTCCTGTTTTTTGATATACATATATCACGCTGCTCTGGTCCCCATAATATGCATCACTCAATACCACTGCCCGGTCCATATCCGCGGTATCATCATAGATTCCCCATCCGGCCTTCCTGTAATCGTCCACAAGTTTCTGATAAGCATCCCATAACTCCGGCCGCATGGACCTAATCGTATTTGGAATCAGCGGATGAGGCCGCCACAAAAGCGCAATCTCATCTTTATGTTCTTCAAAAGTACAAAATACCGATTTCATCTTCTTCAGCACTTGCTCATCATACCGCAGCAGCGTATTGATGCTCGTATTATAGAAAATAATCTTTTTCCATGTGCCATCCGGTTTCTCTATTATTTTCAGCCATTCATCCGGTATTTCCAGATTCTCTTTTTCCGTATTCTGCACCTTATCAAGTTTCGGGGAACCGAGTCCGAGTATTTTACTTTCCAACATCTTCCGGTCCACCGGCAAGCCTAAAGGGTTCGCTTCCTTCATATATTCATTAATATAAATCTGCCTCATCTTTTCAGACTGTACGATTACCTTATGTGCATATATCGTGCCTGGCAGGAAACAAAAATGCTTGAACCCGTCAATCTTCTTCTGCGCCTCCGGCTCACATTCTTCCAAAATGAAATAAGGTATATATACTAAGCAATCTGTAAATCGACGCAAGTTTTTGCTGAAATAATTCTCCGGTACACATGTGACATTATTCCACTCATCATATGGATTATGGATATAAATGACATCGGGATGTCTCTCTTCTATATGATACATCCGATAGTCTGTAATTTCAATATTTTTCGGATATTCATCGCCTTCATAGTGTAATTCCCCAAAACTTCCACCTGGCAATTTATCGTAGTAAGGAATCGGCACTACATATACATCACAATTTTTATCTTCTTTCGCCGCCAGATAAACACTTTCAAGAGAATCCCACATACTCGCTTTATACGGAAGAAAAACAATCTCTTTTTTCACCGCCATATGGGAAATCTCATTTTCTGCCTTTATCAATGCGCTTTCCAGCATTTTATAATACTTCTGCCCTGATATTTCCTCTAATTGAATACTGACATGGTACAATTTCTCACAATACTGTTCCAGCAAAGAAACCGCTTCCATTCCAACTCCCGCCAGCTTTTCAATCGCTTCTCCCATCTGAATAGCCGCTTCCTGACAATCCGAGAGAGCTGTCTGAACCGTTGCATAATCTTTCTTTACCAGCCTGTCTCTGCTTTCCTGATGAAGAATATGTAAACTGGAAATAATTTCAAGCAACTGCCTCCTCTGAAACTCGCGCATGAGATAAATACCTCTTTTACTCTTTTAAGCTATATATCATTATTATAATGTATCGGCAGAATAGCTTAAAACATTAATAGAATTATTTTTGATTTTCTTCCTGTGTTATTACTTTTCCAGTCAATACTCTCCAAGAACACTGTCCAATGAAATAATTTCTGCACTGTCATCATACGCTTTTATGTCCTGATATATATTCTGAAAATCATATGTGGGCGTAACAATATAGCTAATCATACTTCGCCGTCCTGTCTCTTCCAGACGTTTTACCGGTATTCCGTCAATTTCCTTATCTTCACAGTCGTTATCAATAAAACATTCTACACTACACTTTTCTTTTATCTTTTCATAAAATTTTCTGCCAATATTCCCTGCGCCATAGATAATAATATTTTCTGGCACATCTATGCTTTCCGAATCGCAATCCGACAATCTCAGCAATGTCCGATATCTTACCTGGGTATCATGAAATGCCTTCTCCCGTTTATTTCTGTCAAATGCAATGTTCTTCATAAGCGCCATCACATCATAACGCCGTACACAATATTCCAGAAATTCATCCGCGCCGTCAAACCAGCTTCTGATTATCGCCTTCGGTCCGCCATTCCATTTTCCCGGCATGACATAATACCGAAATGAAATCGGTTCGCAAATTTCAACATCCTGTCTCAACAGAAAAATAATTTCATTGCTGCTGTTTTTTCTTTTGATAACGTCGTTAATGTATTTATAATTTGAGGCAATATATTTTACTTCATCCGAACTGATGACTGTGCGCAAAAAACAGGTTTTCTTTACAGTTTCTTCCTGAAACCTGTCGATTTTTTTCCGATATTTTTCTTTTAATTCATCATACTTTTCCTCAAATGGATACTCATGGTCGTGCCGGAAAAGGAACCCGCTTTTCTTCTCGGCAAAAGCCCTCGGATTTTCCTGGCAGCGCTCCAGATTTTCCTTTTTCAGAAAATTTTCAAAATCTGTTTCCATGTAGTGCAATACCCACTGCAGGCTGTCCGTGACCAGCCAGTCAAAAGGGCCCGACCAGCTTCTTAATCCATATTTTTCCATCGATGATGCGGTCTGGCAGGCAGAACCCAAAGATACGAAATTTAAAAAAACTTCCGTTTCGTCTCTCACTTCACCCAGTCCTCCCTCTTCATCCGAAGCAGCGCTTTAAAAATCTCCACATCTTCCATTGTTGTAATCTTCAAATTCTTCTCGGAGCCTTTTGCAAAATACAGGGTTTCCCCCAAATCCAGCATCAGCGTATTCGTATAGACTGCGTTCGTAATCCCCCGTTCCAACGCCATCTCATGGGCATTCATTACCCTTCCGTACCGATATGCCTGAGGTGTCTGCACGCGCATGATATGGTTCCGGCTGATGCCCGTATCGCCTTTTATTCCGTCGTTAGTCTCGACAATTGTTTCCTGACAGCGCATCGCCGCAAGGCCGGAACCATATTGCTTACATTTCACAATACAGTCGGAAATAATTTCCGCAGAGACCATCGGGCGGATTGCATCGTGAATAATTACGATGTCATCATCCGCGCAAATCCCTTTTAACTCCCGCAGCGCGTTTCTGGCCGAAGCCTGTCCGTTCTCCCCTCCGCAGACGACTTTCTGCAGTTTAGTAATTCCTGCTTCCCTCGCATAAGCGCTCAAAATCTCGCGCCAGCCTTCTAAACAGGACACGACAATTCCATCAATATCCGGATGTTTCTGGAATGCTTCCAGCGTATAAATAATAATGGGTTTTTCATATACATTAAAAAATTGTTTTGGAACGTCCTGTTCCGTTCTTGTTCCGCTGCCTCCGGCCAGTAAAAGCGCTATGTTCATTTCTACTCCCATCCGTCTGCTTCAGCAGATATCTTCTGCTTTCAAATTTATAACCGACCAAACATCCTTATCGCCAAAGCCTTATATTTTTTCCCGTTCTGCTTCCTGACGCATTTTATACAACGCTTTGAACATCTCCACATCTTCTACTGTGTTAATTTTCATATTCAGGTCGGAACCTTTGGAAAAATAAACGGGTTCCCCCAGCCTCGAAATAACGCTGTTTGTATCTACTTCGCCGGTAATACCTCTTTCTACTGCTTTTTCATGAATATCCCATAACCGGTCCATTCGGTATGCCTGCGGGGTCTGAATACGGATAATCGAATAACGGGAAATGCTTTCTGTTCCCACTACGCCGTCGTTCGTCCTCATAATCGTGTCCATCGTCCGTACTGCCGCCACGCCCATGTCGTGCACCCTGCATACTTTCAGACTGTCGCTAATGATTTCTTCCGAAACAAAGGGTCTTATGGAATCGTGCAAAACGACGATATCATCCCCGCGGCACTCATCTTTCAGTACCAGAATACCGTTACGGGCGGAAGCCTGTCCGTCCCGGCCGCCGGAAACAATCCATTTCAGTTTACCGATATTGAACTGCTTCGCATATGCTCTGACCATCTCCTGCCAGCCATCCAGACAAGATACCATAATCGCGTCAATTTCATCATGTTTCTGAAACGCCTCCAGCGTATAAACAATTACCGGTCGATTGTACACATTTACAAACTGTTTCGGAACGCTCATCTGAAACCGGCTATCCGTACCGCCGGCTAAAATCATCGCAATATTCATAATTACCCCTATCTGTCTGCTTCAGCAGACACTCGAATCAAAAATTGAAAATTTTTATTTTCAATCTTTTGTCCCCCGCCCGCCCCAGCGGACATCTTTTTGATATTGGAAAAACCTCCAACGTCTTATCAAGTTTCTTCTGTATTTAAAATAAGATATATATACTTTATAGAATATCTTCTATTCTGTCAATACGAAGCGTCATTCTCACTCTTTCCAAGATAACAAACTTTTGCTATACTGTTTACTATAAAAGCCCTATTGAAAAACCAGAGAGGATGGCATTGTTGTTTACATGAAGATACTTTATATTGAATGGGCAAGTTATGGAAATGAAGATATGAAAGACGCTTTCCGTAAAGAAGGGCATACGCTCGTCTGCTTTCCCTTTTTCGATAAAGACGCCAGGAACGACGAGTCGGCCGTGGCCGGGCTTCCATCCATTCTAAGGAAAGAGACGCCGGATTTCGTATTCTCCTTTAATTTTTTTCCCATCGTTTCCAATGTCTGTCACAAGGAAAATATCCGCTATATTTCCTGGATATACGACAGCCCGTATGTGATGCTGTATTCCTATACCGCCATCCATCCCTGTAATACGATTTATGTCTTTGACAAAGCAGTGTATCTGGAATTTCACCGGGCGGGGATTTCGACAGTACATTATCTGCCGATGGCCGCAAATACGGAACGACTGGATATTCTGACAGCACAGGCTGCTTTGACGGTACAGGGCAATCTGATAGCACAGGACGCCGGAGCGGCACAACAAATCGCTGCAGCCAGCCCTCTTTTTTTATATGATATTTCTTTTGTCGGCTCACTCTATACCGAGAAACATAACTTTTTTGAACGCATGAAAAATCTTCCGGATTACACGAAAGGATATCTGGATGCGCTGATGGCCGCCCAGATGAATGTAAACGGATATAATTTTATACAGGAAACAATATCTCCCATTATGGAAGACTTATACCAGGCT
>CAJTRL010000086.1 GCA_910578715.1 uncultured Lachnospiraceae bacterium
TGTTTGACAATGTTGGTTTTCAGTCGAGAACAGAAAAAGTAAAACTTGGAATTGCCAGTATGGAAATCATGTATTATGCCGCAGGTCAACTTATGAAAGCAGGGCAGTCTTTTATCTTGGAGAATAATTTTGAATATGCATCAGAACAAGGAATGAAAAGCCTTTTAGAAAAATATCAATATTCCGTATTGACCATTACCTTAACAGGTGATTACAAAGTGATTTACCAGCGTTTTCTGGAACGGGAAAACAGCCCTGACAGGCACAGGGGACATATAGTGAATGACTGCTATCCGGAAAAGAAAGAGAATAATCTGAAAACCTTAAATGCAAAAACTATTTCTTATGAAAATTTTGTTTGTGGAATAGAAAAAAGGGGATTTGATGCCTTTTGCGTTGATGGCAGACAAATCAAAGTTGATACAACAGATTTTTCAAAAATTAGTATGGAAGAGTTATTTTCACAGATTGAGGCATGGAAGGAGGAAATCCCGCATGACTGACGCGCAGTATCGTTTACAAAGAGAATATAGCATGGACTTTGAAAACCGCTTATGCTATACTGAAAATAATCTGACAGACATCGGCGGACTCAAAGAATGACAAATTTATAACAAGGAAACAAAACGGGGCGCAAGTTTAAGAAAAACAGCTTACGCCCCTGTTTTTTCAATTTATTAATAAGGAAGAAAGATATTTACCGGAATTATACCAGAATAGGAAAGGGAGTAAAAAGCGATGGATAACGGGACAAAAGAGCTGGACGCAATGCAGAAAATCATAACGGAAGATTCCATTACGTTATACTGGGACAAACCACAGAATCCGGGGGAGAAATCTATGTACCGGATTTTTTGCGACGGAAAAGAAGCCGGGACGACGGATAAGACGCACTACACGCTGGAAGGACTGGACGCGGAAAAGGAATACAGTCTGGAAGTCAGGCTTTTTACGGAAGAAAACGAGAATATTACGGGAAAAAACGAGAATTTTACGGGAGAAAACGAAGCTGCGGCCGGAACGGGAAATGCGTTCGTCTGCGCGGCTTCCGAAACGATAGTCCTAAAGACCGGGAAGGCAAAAAGGCGGCTCGATATTACCAAAGAGCCTTATCTGGCCGTGGGAGATGGAAAAACGATGAATACGGAAGCCATTCAGCGGGCTATCGACGACTGCGCGGAAACGGATGCGGTTTATTTCCCGGCGGGCATCTATATGACGGGAGCCCTCCGTCTGCACGGCGATATGGAACTGTATCTGGAAAAGGACGCCGTTTTACAGGGAACGGACAGGCCGGAAGATTATCTGCCGAGAATTAAAAGCCGTTTTGAGGGAACGGAGATGGAATGTTACAGCAGTCTGTTAAATATGGGAGAACTGGACCACGAGAGCGGCTATAACTGCCGGAATGTGGTTATCCGGGGAAAGGGAACGATTGCCAGCGGCGGCGTGACTTTGGCAAAGCGCGTTATCAAAACGGAGCGGGAGCGGATAAAGGAGTATCTTTCATCTCTTGGGGATAAAATCAAAGAATGTGAATCCAAAGATACCATTCCCGGACGCGTGCGGCCCCGGCTGATAAATATCAGCAATTCCCAGAATGTGGTGATTTCCGGTGTTACCCTGAAAAACGGCGCAAGCTGGAACGTGCACATGATTTATTCCGACAATATCGTGACGCACGGCTGTACTTTTTATTCGGAAGGCGTCTGGAACGGGGACGGCTGGGACCCGGATTCTTCCACCAACTGCACGATTTTTGGCTGTACTTTTTTTACGGAGGATGACTGTGTCGCCATCAAATCCGGCAAAAACCCGGAGGGAAATGTTATCAACAGACCGAGCAAGCATATCCGGGTGTTCGACTGCATCAGCTCTTTCGGACACGGTATCATCATCGGCAGTGAGATATCGGGCGGCATCGAGGACGTCAGGATATGGGACTGCGACGTAAAAAGCGCGCTCTGCGGCATCGAAATCAAGGGAACGAAAAAGCGCGGCGGCTATGTGAAAAACATACATATCAGGGACTGTAAGGCGGCCAAAATCATGCTTCATTCGGTAGGATATAACGATGACGGTATTCCGGCCGATACGCCGCCTGTTTTTTCCGACTGTCTGTATGAAAATCTGGAAATTGGCGGGGAAATTCTGGAGGTGGACAGAACCTGGCAGCACGATACGGCGGTTACCGTACACGGTTTCGATGTGCCGGGTTACGCCGCGAGGAACGTGACGTTCCGAAACATTACAATCGTTGGAAGGGGAAAAAATATCGAGCAGCAGTTTTCGCTGAAGGACTGCGAAAATATTACGCTTGAGAATATCCGGTGTCTGTGAGACGGGATAATTTTGACTTCAAAGAGGGATAAACCATGAGTGAGAAACAAAATTATGATGAAGCTGTCAAGGCAATAAAAACAGCGATATTGCAAAGCCAATATGATGCCGTAAGAACCGTGAACGAGAAACAGTTGATGCTCTATTATGGCATTGGTAAGTATATATCCTTAAATTCCAGGAACGGATTCTGGGGTAAAGGAGCTATTGATGCCATCAGCGGACAATTGGATAAAGAGTTACCCGGACTTCGAGGATTTACATCTCGAAATCTCCGGTATATGCGGACGTTTTATGAAGAATGGAAAATGTTGGATTCTGCTGGACTTGAGAAGATTGCAGAAAATATGTCTGACAATTTGGAACTTACGAATTCCGAATCGGAAAAAACTGCGATTAATTCAACTTGGAACTTACAAGTTCCAAATTACCAGGATTTTCCGATGGACGCATTTCTACATATAGGGTTCACTCATCACAGGGTTATTCTTGGAAAAATAAAGAATTTGGAAGAACGTCTTTTTTACATCAGACGGTGTGCTGATGAACATTTTACTGTGGAGGTATTGAAGAGAAGTCTCGCTGCAGACGATTACCGTCATCAAGGAAGTCTTCCGAACAATTTTGTGCGGACGCTTCCGGCAGAGCAGCAGGCACTGAAGGCTATAGGAACTTTCAAAGACGAATATCTGCTTGACTATATCAATGTGGAGGAGCTGGATGCCAGAGATAAAGCTGATGTTGATGAAAAAGTCGTGGAAAACGCTATCATTCATAATGTAAAAAACTTCATTCTGACTTTTGGAAAAGACTTTGCATTTATTCGTAATCAGTATCACCTGGATGCCTTTGGAGAGGAACAATATATCGACCTTTTATTCTTCAATCGGGAACTAAACTGTCTTGTTGCTGTAGAATTAAAGAGAGGAAAATTCAAAACATCCTATTTGGGGCAGTTACAGGGATATTTGAGTGTCCTTGACGGATTTGAACGAAAGCCTCATGAAAATTCTGCGATAGGAATTATTCTCTGCAAGGACATGAATAAGTCTTTTGTGGATTATGTGATTCAGGATTATACGAAACCGATGGGAGTTGCCACCTATAAAACATCAAAGGATATGTCTGAGGAGCTGCGGAAAGCTCTGCCGGATATTGAGGATTTGAAAAAATTGCTGGATACGGAAGAAGAATAATGCGAAAACCCCCGAAACTGTGCTCATACAGTTCCGGGGGCTTTCTTTTAGGGGAGGATAAGTATTTCCTTATCTTTTGACTAATAACATTATTGCCCGCTTCCGGAAGATTATACAGGAAGCAGAAAAAATTTTAAAAAAATTTCTGATTCGGAAAATGGTTCAGCCGCAACCCGGACAGAGCATTGTTCTCTTCGGAGGCGCGCTTGCGCTCCGCTAAGAATGTAGCGGTACTAAGGATTTTGAGCAGCAGGCACCTCAAAATCCAAGTGCCGACATTCTTACAGGGCCTCCGCCAGAGAACAATGCTCTGTCCGGGCTGCGGCTGAACCATCAGGCCATTCGGAAATTTCTGTAAAATCTTTATTTTGAAATTTACATTTCCTATAAGTTGTTATATACTATTGTGGAGCAACAAGATGTTGCGGTATCTTCAATGATTAATTGAGCGTCTGCCGAAGCAGACAGATGGGAGTAAGATTGACATGGCATTATTGAATCAGTGGCGCGATATGGCATATTCGGAAACGGCTGACAAGGGAGAGCTTCAAAGGCTCTGGGCCGATTATTTTCAGAAGGAAAAGGAGATTTATGCGCAGCTTCTGAAAAATCCCGACGAAGTGGTAGAAGGAACCGTGAAAGAACTGGCGGAGAAGTATGGCATCGACGTGATGACGATGGTCGGTTTTCTGGACGGCATTAATGACAGTCTGAAAGAGGCTAATCCGATTGAAGAGATGGAAGAAGACACAAAAGTCAGTCTTGGTTTTGAAAAAGAGCTTCTATATAAGAATATGGTAGCGGCAGACGCCGACTGGCTGTACGGGCTGGAAGAGTGGAACGATATATTTGACGAGGAGACAAGAAAAAAATTATATAAGGAACAGAAGGAGTCTACTACGATTCACAAGGGCCCCAAAGTTTATCCGAATGACCCCTGTCCGTGTGGAAGTGGTAAAAAGTATAAAAAATGTTGTGGAAAAAACGCATAAAAAAACGGGAAAAGAATATAAAGTTTAGAAAGTATGTTTTTCTTGCGGGGCTGATGGCGCTTAGCGCGGCGGGATGCGGATGGAGACGGGCGGGAACGGAGCCGGAGGATTCTTCCATTGTGCGTCAGTTCATTATCGGGCCGGAAGAAGAGGCCGTATATCTTGTATCCGCCGCGGAAGAAGCGGGCATACAGGATGAAGGTTCCGCGTTGGAGAGCGGGTCCACACAGGAAAACATTTCTAAAACGGAGAACGGTTCCGTTCAGGAGAACGTTTCCAAACCGGGAGACGGCGCGGCCCAGGAGAACGTTTCCGAAGCGGAAAAAGACGCTTCACCGGAAGAAAATTCCGGGTCGGAAGAGGAGACTGTGCAGACCGTTTCAGGGAATGCCGCCGAAGGTTTGTCGGAGGAAGCGAATGAGGTACTTGCCAAAGTAAATCAGGCGAGACTGGAAATCGGACTGTCGGAGCTTGTCTGGAGCGATGAGCTGGCTGCTGCGGCGGAAATCCGGGCACAGGAGATTCATCAGGCATTTTCTCACACGAGGCCCGACGGAAGTCCCTGGTGGACGGTGGACAGTGAGAATATCTATGGAGAAAATATCGCGAAAGGTTATCAGAGCGCGGACAGTGTCGTAGAGGCTTGGATGGAGTCCACCGACCACAAAGAAAATATTTTATATTCCGGCTTTGAAACGATTGGAATTGCGGTCTATAACGTGGACGGAAAATGGTATTGGGCACAGGAGTTTGGCTACTGAGCCCGTTTTGGCGTTGAGTGCCTGCCGAAGCAGGCAGATGGGAGTAAAATGGAAACAGGAGTACCGGAACCGGGAAAATCAAGAGTCGGCTATGCGGACAGCCTCTTTCGAAGCGGCTATAACTGTGCGCAGTCGGTGTTCGCGGCTTACGCCGATTTGTTTGGAATGGACCACCGGATGGCGCTGAAAATGTCAGGCGCGATGGGAGGCGGCGTCGGCCGGATGCGGGAAATCTGCGGCGCGGTCTCGGCAATGGCAATGCTCGCGGGATTGAAAGAAGGAAACGACGACCCGGAGAATGAAGAGGCGAAAGCGCATATCTACGCGCTGGTGCGCGATATGAGCGGAAGGTTCAAAGAAAAAGAAGGCTCGCTTATCTGCCGGGAGCTTCTGGGAATCGAAGGGATGGAAGAAAGCGCAAAACCGACGGTGCGCACGCCTGAGTTTTATGCAACGCGGCCCTGTGCAAGACTGATTGCGGAAGCGGCGGAAATCATCGAAGAGGTTCTTCTGGAAAGAGAACACGAATAGAAAGGACGGGAGGAAATATAATGGTAGCAGCAATAGCAATTTTGAAGAAAACCCTGTCGGAAATGAAAAAATCTTCCGAAAAATTATTTCAGGGAGAAATCACCATCAGCAAGAAAGAATGCTGGCTGATTGGCACGATTCTGGTGCTGTCGGGCATTACCATCGGGCTGCTTAAAGCGCCGCTGACACATGGCGTCAGTATCGCCATCGGAAGTCATAACGGCAACAATAACGGAAATAACAGTGCGAACGGCAACGACGGATGCGGCAGCGCCGATTCGGCCGGAAACCTGACAGATAAATTATGTAAACCAAACGACACGAAGAAAGAAGAAAAGAAGCATGTCGCTTCCAAGTGCCGGAAGAGAAGAAAGGGGCATGACAATTCATGAAAATTACTTTAAAAGACGGTTCCAGCAAAGAGTACGCGCAGCCGATGAGCGTTTATGATATCGCGGCGGATATTTCGGAAGGGCTTGCGAGAGCGGCCTGTGCGGGAGAAATAGACGGAAAAGTAGAAGATTTAAGGACGATTATCGATAAAGACTGCAGCCTGAACATTCTGACGGCCAACGATGAGGCGGGGCTGCGCGTCATCCGCCATACGGCTTCCCATGTGATGGCGGAGGCGGTAAAGCGGCTTTTCCCAAATGCAAAAGTGACAATCGGCCCTGCAATCGACGAGGGATTTTATTACGATTTTGACGCGGAGCCTTTTTCCAGGGAAGATTTGGACAGGCTCGAAGCGGAGATGAAAAAAATCATCAAAGAAGGACATAAAATCGAGCGGTTTACGATGCCGCGGGAAGAAGCAGTCCGCTTTATGGAAGAAAAAGGAGAGCCTTACAAGGTGGAGCTGATTCGGGATTTGCCGGAAGACGCGGAAATTTCTTTTTATGACCAGGGCGGATTTGTGGATTTATGTGCCGGGCCGCATCTGATGAGCACCAAACCTATCAAAGCATTTAAGCTGATTTCCTCTTCGATGGCCTACTGGCGGGGCGATTCCAACAAGGCGCAGTTACAGCGTATTTACGGAACCGCTTTTCAGAAAAAAGAGGAACTTGCGGCTTATCTGGAACATCTGGAAGATATTAAAAAGCGCGACCACAATAAACTCGGACGCGAGATGGAGCTTTTTGCGACGGTGGACGTTATCGGCCAGGGGCTTCCGCTGCTTTTGCCGAAGGGAACCAAAATGGTCATGAAGCTGCAGCGCTGGATTGAAGACCTGGAAGATAAAGAATGGGGATATGTCCGGACGAAAACGCCGCTGATGGCAAAGAGCGATTTATATAAGATATCCGGGCACTGGGACCATTATAAAGAAGGCATGTTTGTGCTTGGAGACGAAGAAAAGGACAAAGAGGTTTTCGCGCTCCGGCCGATGACCTGTCCGTTCCAGTATTATTGTTATAAGAACAGTCAGCATTCCTACCGGGATTTGCCGATTCGGTATGGTGAAACTTCGACGTTATTCAGAAATGAAGATTCGGGCGAGATGCACGGGCTCACGAGGGTGCGCCAGTTTACGATTTCGGAAGGCCACCTTGTCATCCGGCCCGACCAGGCGGAAGAAGAGCTGAAAAGCTGTCTGGATTTGGCCCATTATTGTCTGTCTGTATTGGGCTTACAGGATGAGGTGACTTTCCGGCTGTCCAAATGGGACCCGAATAATAAAGAAAAGTATCTGGGAGATGAGGAATACTGGGAATCTACGCAGAGCAAGATTCGGGAAGTGCTGAAAGAAAAAGGCGTGCCTTTTACGGAAGCGGACGGCGAAGCGGCTTTTTACGGGCCCAAAATCGATATTCAGGCAAAAAATGTTTATGGCAAAGAAGATACGATGATTACCATTCAGCTCGACTGCGCGATTGCGGAAAACTTCGATATGTATTATATCGACCAGAACGGCGAGAAAGTCCGTCCGTATATTATCCACAGGACTTCTATCGGCTGTTACGAGCGCACGCTGGCGTGGCTGATTGAGAAATATGCCGGAAAATTCCCGACCTGGCTGTGCCCGGAACAGGTGCGCATTCTTCCGATTTCCGAAAAATACGAGGAATACGCGGAAGAAGTCAGAAAGGAGCTGGCGCGCAATGACGTGGATGTAACGGTGGATAACCGCTCCGAAAAAATCGGCTTTAAGATTCGTGAGGCGAGACTGGCCAAACTGCCTTATATGCTCGTTGTCGGAAAAGACGAGGCGGAAGAAGGCACGGTATCTGTACGGAGCCGTTTTGCGGGCGATGAAGGCGTGATGCCGTTACCTCGTTTTATCGAGCAGATATGCCGGGAAATCAGGACGAAAGAAATCCGCAAAGAAGAGGCTGTACAGGAACAAAAATAGATACGTGAAAAACCGTGTACAGAAACAGGAAATATCGGTATGAATAGAAACGTAACGATACGGAAACGATTCTGCAAAGAGACGGCCGGATGGCTTTTACTGACGGTTGCGCTCGTGATGCTTGCAAACAGCGTCCGGCTGTGTTTTTGCAGAGATATCTGGTATGATGAGCTGTTCACCGTAGGGATGGCGGAACATTCCTATGGTGAATTGATTTCTTTTACGGCCAAAGATGTGCATCCGCCGCTTTATTATTGTATTGTCAAATTAATATTGGACTTATGTAAACTTATAAACCCCTCGGCCGACAGCATCATCGTGATAAAATGCGTGTCGGTACTGCCTTATTTTCTTCTGCTGGCGTACGGCCTTTTTTTCTTGCGGAAAAAATTCGGCATGTTTGTGACGGGTCTTTTTCTTTTCTGCGTGCTTTCCATGCCCCAGATGAGCGCTTACACGGTGGAAATGCGCATGTACGGATGGGCGCTTTTCTTCGTGACGGCGGCCTTTTTTCATGCCTATGGGATTGTGGAAGGAAACGGAAGGGGACGGTATGTTCTATGGAGGTTCCGCGTTCGGAAAACAGAGCATTATTTTGCTTTTTACTGGAACGGACATTTTGCCGCGCTTGCGTTCTATGGGCTTGCGGCGGCATATACCCAGTATTTTGCCTGTGTGGCGGTCGTGATGGTATATGGATATCTGCTGTTGTGGTTTCTGGTGCGTTACAGAAGGTCGGGGGGACAGGACAAGGTAGCTGTCAAAGCGCTGAAGCTCTGGTTTTTCTGCGTTGTTTTATCCATCATCGTATACTTGCCCTGGCTTTTCGTGCTGATAGCACAGGTTGCGGCGGTGAGGGACAACTACTGGATTCTGCCGCTTACCTGGCGGAGTCTGGGCGGTTGTGTGAAATTTCTGATGAAGCCGGCTTTCTCCGGCGAGCGGCTCAATGTGCTGCTTGCGGTGGTGCTGTTCGGCATTTATACCGGACTGACTGCATGGTACGGCGTCAGGGCGCGGAAAGCGGAACGGGAGGATTTGTTCAGAATCCGTTTCTTTTATGCTTTCGCTGGCTGTATGGTATTATGCGGACTGACAGGGTTTGGTTTTATCGCTTCCATTCTGGTGCGTCCTGTTTTTGTTTACCGCTATATGCTTCCGGCGATGGGATGCTTCTGGCTGTGCCCGGTGCTTTGCCTGGACGGTCTTTTTGCCGCGTGCCGTAAGGAAGGGACAGAGCCGGGACGCGCGGCGGAGGCGGAATTGGAAGGTGCAGCGGGAAAGAAAACGAAAATTGCGGAGCGGGAGACGCCGAAAGCAGCGGCGGAACGGACAGCGTACTGTGGACGGAAAACAAGAGCGTTCTGCCGGGGAATCCTGTGTTTTGCCACGGTTCTTATCGTTATGGTGGGAATCAGGAACTACCGTGCATTTCTCGGCGAGGAGGAGTACAAGGCGGTGCTGATGAAGGAAACGGAGCCGGCAATTTTCGATATTGCACAGGAAGACATTATCCTGTATAATTTTGACCAACTTCAGGCGGTCATGGGATATTATCTGGAACAGGAGAATTACTTATGGGGCGGGGAGCCGGAACCGCTTGTTCAGGAAATTTTTGACATTCAGGGAAGCATTTCGGAGACCGGACAGATTAAAGACTTATTGGAAGAAGGCCGGACAGTCTGGTTTTTCGGGAGTTTCAACAGCAGAGAGGACATCCGGGCGGAATGGGCGAAGGAAGGCATTCTGAGCGAGGAAAAGGGAAGTTATCTGTTGGAGCGTTACTGGTTCAATATCTATTCTGTTTTTATGGAATAAGTATATTTTATGATGAAAAGGCAATAATAATCTCGAATTATTTTATCAAAATCAGGAGGTTATTATGGCAGAGTTAAAGTGTGGAGTGGAAAATTGTTGTTATAATCAGGAGTGTTACTGCTGCAAAGGCGATATTATGGTAGGCGGGCAGCACGCGGACACGAGCAGAGGAACATGCTGTGAGAGCTTTGCGCCGAACAGAGGCGATTCTTATACCAGCTCTCTGAGCCATCCGAGCAGAACAATCAGTATTGATTGCGAAGCGACGAAATGCGTGTATAATAGTAATTACAGATGCCATGCGGACCATGTGGATATCAGGGGCTGCGGTGCGGCGGACTGTAAGGGAACGGAATGCGCAACCTTTAAAGAGGCTTAGTAAACCGTCCCGGCCTGGGGAGGTTAAGTATATGCGAATGAAAAAAGTGATACTATGCGCTTTGGCGCTGACGGCGCTGCTTGGCGGCTGTGGGAAAGAACCTGATGCGGAGGAAACGATGGCACAGGGAAACAGTACCGTGGAAGAAACAGGCCAGGATAGTGCGGAGGAGAACGTTGGAGCGGCGGCAGAAGGCGGAAGCGGCGCGGTCGGAGAAGGCGTCGGCCAGCATTCGGAGAAGCTGGAAATAGACGAGGCGACGAAAAAGGAGCTGACGACGCAGCTTCTCATGGAAAATGAGCTGGATTTGTCAATTGTCGCGGAAGAGGGAACGACCGACAGATGTACTTTTGCGTTGCCGGAAGATTTCATAGAAGTAGAAGATATTCCGGGCATGTATGTGACGAAGCGTTACCCAATCGACGCTTCCAACATCTACTATGCGGAAATGGAAAAAGACATTTCCATGCAGCTGATGACGGAAGAGACTTATGTGCAACAGATAGAAGAAAATTTCAGGACGCTTTACGATATGGAGATTGACGTCAATCTGCAGAGTTTTGAAAAAATCAGGATAAGCGGCCATCCCGCTTTCCGCATCCTGTGCAGCTATATGGTGGACGGTGTGGAAATTACGCAGCTGGAATACGTCATCAACGCCGATAAGAGTTATGTTGTTACATATTCACAGACGGACGAGTATTACAGGATGGATGAATTTGAGGCCAGCGCGGCGACGATTGCGCTGGAGCTGGATAATTAAAATTTCCGGTTGACATTCCACGTTCCATATGGTATAGTATTAGAGTGTGTGAAAGCACATAAAAGTCAAGCAGAGGTATTCACTCTCACCCTGTGGCGAGCGGGCCGACAGGCGTTCATAGGTCAGACAGAGAATCCGTTTCAGAAGGATGCGGATGGCGGTTTGTGATGTATGATATGGTGGATAGCTGTGCTGTCCACTTTTTAAATGTATTTTTTTAGGAGGGAAAAGCTATTAGCGATTTATTCATCAACGAACAGATTAGGGACAAAGAAGTCAGAGTCATCGGAGAAGACGGGGAACAGCTTGGAATCATGCCGGTAAGGGACGCGCTGAGATTAGCGGAAGAGGCGGGCGTCGATTTGGTTAAAATTGCGCCGACGGCAAAGCCGCCAGTCTGTAAGATTGTGGATTATGGGAAGTTCAAATATGAACAGACCAGAAAAGAAAAAGAGGCCAAGAAAAAACAGAAGGTCATCGAAATCAAGGAAATCCGGCTTTCGCCGAATATTGATACGAATGATTTGAATACGAAAGTCAATGCTGCGAGAAAGTTCATCACGAAGGGAGACAGAGTGAAGGTAACGCTTCGTTTCCGCGGACGTGAGATGACGCATATGAACAGCAGCAAACATATTCTGGATGATTTTGCCCAGGCGCTTTCCGATATCGCGGTGATGGAGAAGGCACCGAAGGTAGAAGGGCGGAGCATGACAATGTTTTTAGCTGAGAAGCGATGAGCTTACCAGTTTAAAATAGACGATATCCGTATTATGATATCTCATAAATGATAAATACAGGAGGAATTTTGAAATGCCAAAAATGAAGACAAGCAAGTCAGCTGCAAAACGTTTTAAAGTGACCGGAACAGGTAAACTGAAAAGAAACAAAGCCTATAAACGCCATAT
>CAJTRL010000087.1 GCA_910578715.1 uncultured Lachnospiraceae bacterium
ATTTTGTCGCCCGTTTTGTAAAAAATTTCTTTGTTTCCTCATAATCAATATCCGTTATCTGCTCTTTTATCCGCATAATTGTTTTTCTTTTCCTCCTATCAAACAAACTCATCCAAAATAAAATAATCTTCCCCGATAAATTCTTCCTTCAGCCACTTTATTTTTTCTCCGGCTATGCCCATTTCCCCTAAATAATGAGAAATCCCTTTTACCGCCTTCTGACTGTTGACCGCAATCAGAATAAAATCATACGCTTTTTCCGGTATCTCTTTTAAACAGTCCGGACAATGTACTTCCACGTCTCTTTTTTGATATATAGCAAAATTCTTATCCAGCCAATCCACCACTTTTATAGAACGCCTGTCGTTCAGATATCTGTACAGGCTCTGTCCCATCTTTCCGGCGCCATATATAATAATGCGGGCATTGGCCGATATGCCGCCATAGGGCATCAGTATTTCATCCTCTTGCACAGCATCGAAGCATGCGATATTGCGAGTCAGGAACAAATTTTTTGCATACTGGTTTAACTGTCTGAGAAGGCATTCCGAGCGGGACGACTGCTCAAAAATATTTTTCAGATATGCAATCAGGACTTTATTTCTGGCAAACTCGTCCGAATCATAGTGCCCTTGTATGGAATCAATTCTCTGAATATAATGATATCCTATATAATTAGATATATATACTTTCTGTGTCTTTAAAATATATGGATAAAGGACCGCCACATCCTCTCCACAGCCAATTCTGTCATCCACCTGCATCTGTACGTCCCATAAGATATCTTTACGGAACAACTTCGTACAGGCATACTGACTGATTCCAAATTGATAAAATTCCCCCGTATAAAGCATCGTTCCGACAATATCTTCCGTATTGTAAAGCCCGGCATCCAATATACCACAGACTTTTTGCTTCCAGCCTTCAGACTCGAAGTAAAGATTGGATACTACTAAATCTGCTTCTGATGACTGTATTTCTGTGAGCTGGCGTTCTATCATCTCATCTTCTATCCAGTCATCCGCATCCACATAACAGACATATTCGCCCTTTGCTCTTTGCAGACCGGTCTTTCTCGCCCGGTTAGGGCCGCCATTTGGCTTATGGATGACGGCAACCCTTGCGTCCATTTCCTGATACTGGTCGCAAATCCTCGCCGATTCATCCGTTGAGCCGTCATCCACCAGAATCAGTTCAAAATCGCTGTATGTCTGCCTTAATATACTGTCAACGCATTTTCGTAAGTACTTTCCGACATTATAAACAGGTACTATAACACTAATCATTACTTCTTCCCTTCTTCATGGCTGGAACTAAAATATGCGCGATAAACAAATCATAATTATCACAGATAATTATTTTATCATCACAAACCCCCAGACTTTTCAGCTGTTCCTTCATCTCCTGTCCATGTGCAGCGTTCGCGATAATATAAACAGCGTCCGGATATTTCGAGACGCCTTCTTCCGGGCCGAAAACCGGAAGGTCATAAAAAGAAGTTCCCCATTTCCAGGAAGCATTGTCAATATATGCCGCCGCCCTTTTTCCCTTATATTCCAGATACCCGTTTACCAGCAGTCCCAGATTGCCCGCTCCGAAAATAACCGTATGCCCGACAGTCTTTATCTCCTTTATTTTTTTCTCTTCCTGTTTTCGCAAGCTGTCCACGGCTCCCAGAAAATCCCCAAATTCTGCCAAAGAACTCCTGACGCGGTCGCATAGCGCCCGCTCTTTCCCAGAAAGTTCTGTCTCCTCATATGTCTCGGACTCCATTTCCTCCCTGATATTATTGTAAAATGCCGGAAGATACTCCGCCTTCTTCTCATCCGATACGTTATCATAAGACCAAAAATAACCGCTCACACGCCATTTCCAATAAATTTCCCTGTACTTTTCCCAAAGATTACGCCGCTTCAGCTTCTCCTTCAGTAATTGGAACTCCATACTCAGCAAAGCAGCCTTCTGCGGATTATTGATGGAAGAATTGGGATTGTCCATGCGGTAACAATAAAAAGCGCCGCTCATCACACAGGCCCGCTCCGCATACATCTGCGTCAGGAAAGAAAAGCTCGTATCCTGATAGGAAGCCCCTTTTGTCTCGTTCATATAAATATCCTTCGACAGCAAAAATTCTCTCCGGTATAATCCGCTCCAGAAACAATTAACGCCAAGATTTAAGAACCTGGAATCCTCCTGTGGATATAAAAGCGTATCATATATGGTTCTATCGGCGGATATAGAAAACGGGAAAGAATATTCTCTGTCTCCGTCCTCGCAAAAACGTCTGATATCAGCTCTTAATACATCCAAATCATACTGATTTGCAACCGCATACTGGCGTTCGTACATATCAGGCAGTAAATAGTCATCCGATTCACATATCCCGATATATTCCCCCGTGGCCGCCCTTAATCCGGTATTGAACTGCAGCCCTACGCCGGCGTCACTGTCAATAATCCTTATACGGTCATCTTCTTCTTGAAGTTTCTTCAACATTTCCGCTGTGCCGTCTGTGCTTTTGCCGTCAATAATGATTATCTCCAGTTCGCGAAGCGACTGCGACATAACACTTCGGACACATCTTTCTATATGTGTGACATCATTTAATACATAAATAATAACTGATACTTTGATGTTATTCATGTAATGTCTCCTTCTAAATCATCCCATGTAATGTATTTGCGCATAGAGAGATTCTCTTTCTACATACGATAATCCATATTCATATGTTCAAAAATACCCACATTATCCGGGAAACTCCATATATTTTCATATTCATATTGAACAAACTCTTCCGAATCATTCGGCACCCAAAAATATTCCCCCTCAAACAAAACTCTTTTCAATGGAAACACCACATCTTTGGGAATCCACTGTCCTCTGTGAAATTTATGTCTGATTTCCGTATTATCGATTCCGAAATAAACATTATTACTGTTTGAAACCGTATGATGTTTGTTTTCACGCCGCACTTCTTCAAAGTACTCAATTCTTTTTCCAATATCACTATCTTCTACTATTTTTTTATTAACTTCCTTAGAATATTCCAATAGTTCGTTCACAGAATAATCTTCAGCATAGTAATCCAACACAAAAAAATCAATTCTGATTCTGTCGCCATTATTTATTGGTTTATATACCGTAAATAAATCGGCTCCATCTCTCCAATAATAATCTTTCATATCATCTGCAACTTCTTTTTCGCCCGAAATAATAGATTTATTGTTAAACTCATATACCGTATATATATGCTGTCTGCAATACTCCTTAAGCATTTCGTATTCCTTCCGTATTAATGCAAAATCAATATCATCATCCCAGGGGATAAAACCGTTGTGCCTGACATGGCCAAGCAGATTACCGCCATACAATATCGGCTTTATTTCCAAACTGTCAATCCTTGTAAAAAACTCCGCAGAACCCTTTACCAGCTCCAGCTGTCTTGCCCTGAGTTTCCCCTGCGCAGGTTTCATCCGTCTGATATCAGTATGGCCCTTAAGATAATCCACCTGCCTTGAAAGCTCATTTATCCTGTTTATATACGCTTTCTGGCGGATGTATGCTCTATTAATTGGATTCTTAATATAATCCAATAAATGCCCTCCATCTGAAAATTTACCTTTTATATCTTTATAAAACAAATAATCCGATATATGGCCCTCCTCGCATTGTTTTGCAATATCATATGCGGCTTTACTATTGATAACACATATAATAATAACATCTTCTTTATGGCTGTTTTTCAAATCGTCAAAAGAAATTACCTGTTTTCCGTATCTTTCTTCTCCTATTAACCGCTCATCATTATCACAAAAGCATAAAATATTACTTTCACCCAAAAATTTAAAAACTTCATATCCGCATATACCGGCTCCAAAAAGAATTATCTTATTCTGCTGCATCCCAATACCTATGCCTTTCTCTACCCGCAAATTTGTGTCAACGCCGAAATTTTGCACAAAAAGCTCTTATTCCAGCCATTTGTGCAATGGTTTGTAAAGATTCATTTCACTACACAGGTTCTTATTTCCATCGGCGAATTCAGATAAAAATCCATATCAAAAAGGATTGCCTCTTTTCCTTTTATCTTTTCTAAGACCGATAGCAAGTGCGTCTCATTCAGAACCAGAATACACTCCGGTCCTTCCTGTTTCTTTGCATCAAATTTCTGAATTATAATCACGTAGGACAGCATTTGTCCATGTTTTGTCTCATCCATATCATAAGCATATTCTAAACTGCTCCATGTTTCTCCATATACTTCAGCAAATGCCCGTCCCCGGATTCCGGCTCCCCACAACGCCGCTTTCCAGTGATGTGAAAATAGATACTTTTGCAGTGCTTTTAGTTTTCTGTCATTCAGCTGATAGGTCTTCCGAAACCTTTCCTCTTCCGTCCACGGAATTTTTTTATCTTCCATGCTGATAATACGGTCGGCAAACCATTTATTAAAACCATTATAAAAATCTGCGCTGTTATACTGCTGTACATTCAGTTCTTCAATAAAAAAATTCCTCATTGCATCAGCCAGTTTTTCTCTGTTTCTCTCATTGAGCGTCTGATAATTCCAATACAGAAATTCCATTGTCCAGTTCAGATAACTCTTTTCATAGCAGATAAACAATTCTTTTTTGAGCAGATAACGCCTTAATTCTTTCAGATACAGCAAACACGATTCCCACGAACGGTCTCGTGTATTGGACACACTGTTTCCATTCCCCAGTCTATGATGAACCAGAACTTCATTAAGCAAAGAAATTCTTTCTGCGGAAGCCAGTGCCGCATGTACGAAAAGGCCGTCGTTAGAGGATTTCAAGTTTTGAAATTTTAAGCCCGTCTCCAGGATAAACTCCCGACGGAACAATTTATCCCATGCCCATCCGTTCCACAGACCAAAAAGCATGTCCGACAGTTCTTTCGGCGAAAAGAAATCTCTTTTCCCAAAATCCTGCATAATTGACTCGGCATAGGCATAGTTTGTCCGGTTCCCGATACTGTCCGAGAATAAATCTTCCTTAAAAATACAGATATCTGAGCCGCAGTATTTCGCCTTATCATAGGCTTTCTGCAGCATGTCCGGCTCATATACATCATCTGCATCCAGAAAAATGACATACTCACCCGAAGCCTTCTCAAATCCCCTGTTTCTGGATTCCCCGGCCATGCAGTTCTCGGTATTGGTAATGACGGTCATTTTATTCTCATAGGTTTTCAGAATCTGAGGTGTGTTATCTGTGGATGCATCGTCTACGCAGATAATTTCGGTATTTTTTAAAGTCTGGGATAGCACACTTTCCAGACATTCTGTCAGGTAATCTGCCCCATTGTATACGGTTATGATGATGGAAACTGTTGGCATACGCTTTTCACCTATCCGTTCATGCATGTCTTTTATTCAATAATTGACACAATGAATAATAAACCAGTTCTTTATTATTATAAGCCTGCATATATTCCATGGCGGCCTTACCCATGGCCCGGTTTACTTCTTTTCCGTTTCCATATGCCTTTTTCAACGCTTCGGTCAGATTGCTGCGATACATATAGAAAAATTCGGTTTTTCGCATGTCCCTTGCCATAGCAATATCCGGTGCAATAACGGTTTTTCCTTTGGAAAAAGCCTGAATCATAACACCGGAATTCATACTGCTGCCACTCTTGTACGGTATTACAACTACGTCAGAAACAGCCAGAACTGCCTCCAGCATTTCGTCCGAAATATACTTTAAGTCCAATATAATGTTTTCATTGCCTTTACTTAAATTCTCTATTTCTTTGGCATAACTGCTGCTCATAGGTTGTCCGACAATTAATAATTTACAATTCTTCTCGCTTAATTTAGTAAAGGCTTCAATTCCCCCTTCAATATTTTTATATGGCCTCACCAGACCAAATATTGTAAATACGAAATCCTCCGCCTCAATTCCATATTTTTCCCTGACTGCCTCCGGGTCAAAATAAGAATTTTTCTCTTCATACATGACATGGGGAACATACACTGCTTTTCTTCCATTTCGTTTTGGATGGGGAATATATTTCTTACTGCATTTAGAATGTAACATAATAATACTGCTGATTTCTGCCAGCCATTGCACATTCTTCTGTGTAATATCAGCTTCATTTACTTCATGTGGCTGCTTATTGTGAAAAACCCAGACGATTTTTGCGCCGAAAATTTTATGTAATAGCAACTGTAGTTTTAATTTTTTATCCAGACCATTTTCCATCCAGTTCAGAAACACAGCCTTTGTTTGCAGCATTTGAAAAATATCCGTCGGTTCCGCCAGATTTCCCAGTACCGAATAATCCTTTTTTAGCAGTTTAACCATATTGGAGGTATATTCATTTATTCGGTTTCCCTTGACAGGATATGGAATATATACTACTTTGTCTCTAACCATTCTTTTTAACCATATAATTCCTTTGTCATTTTTGCTTCTCTATACTTCATACAAAATATCTTCTAATGAAATAATTGGACAGCTTACTTTTTCGCTCAGCTTGTTCTCTATCTCATCAAAAAAAGTAACCGCAGTAACAACAACAGCATCTACCGGTTCCAGCGAATCTTCCATCGAAACAATATCTACATCCGAATATATCCCGCCAGCTTTTCTATCAATGCCGTAGGCAACTTGTACATCCGTTCCTTTCAATTCACTCAATAATGTTTCACCGGCATAACTCATACCGTAAATGGCAATTTTCTTATATCCATTACGTTCAAAGTAGGATGCCAGATTTTTCCCTTCCTGTTTTACCTTTACCCACTGATTCATCATCAAAAACAATGACAAGTGTTTGTTAGACATCTGCTGCTGTTCATTAATCTTTGTGCCTGTAACCTTGCTTACTCCAATTGCTCCTCCTGCGGCTCCAGCCAGTAATGATAATACTCCAACTACTCCTTTTTTCATATTATTATTCTCCTTTTATAGTATATTTAGGTTATTCAGGGGCTGCCTATAAACCCGCTTACCAATTCTTTTACTGCTCCATTGCTTAATGCGTTCATCTATAAACAGTATGTAAAAAGATTCTTTTCTATCGAAAATAAGCCTTATATCTTAACTGATATCTTTCCGTTACTTTTCTCTTTCTAATACATCTTGCTGGATTTCCTATCATAATATCCCTTTCCTCCGCCTTTCCTTTCAAAACAGCCCCGGCCCCAACCACAGCATAGTCTTTTATATCTGAACCGTTTAAAATCAGAGCCGCCGTGCCAATCCAGACATAATTCCGTATTCTTGTCTTCTGTTCACAATAGTCAAAGTTCTGACTTTCACACATATGGGAAGCGGTAAGAATTTTGGTATATGACGATATGGATGTATCATGGCCGATGGCAAGTCCTCCCCTTCCATCCAGCATGCAGTTTTCATTTATCACACTTCTATCTCCGATTTTGATTCCAACCGGATTCAGAATAACCGTACCAATCCCGATTCTTGCCCCTTTTCCAATCGTCATTCCCATTTTTTCATAGACTTTTTTTCTCAACTGCCAACAAGGAATCTGATTTATAATCTTATTCAGGCTAATATATTGAAAATCATACTTCACTCTATCCCATACAATTTTCTTTTTGTTCTTTAATCTTGCCAAAACGAAAATCTCCTTTTTTGAATATTGATAAACACGCCCCGCTCCTACCGATATATTCTTATAATAAATATGGCCATGAGCCAAAAGTATCCATAATCTGTTAAATGCCCATTTCTAATGCTATTTTATGAAAAACTTTATTCTTTAGCGAACTAAATTTTATCATACGGTCATCCCGCATCCCCATTTGAAGCAGCTGTTCCCTTACTTCTTCCTCATATTTCATAATCGCAATTACAACAACATCGCTTTCGTTATCAATTTCTGATGGGGACACCACCAGATATCCGTCGAACATCTTACCCCATACCGACTGATTATTATCAACAAATCCTTTTATTTCTATTTGGTTCTGTCGAAGCAGCTTATAACATTCTTTTCCCATATTGCCGGCTCCAAATATATAAACTTTTTCATGAATATGCTGTTTCATGTCTTCCGCATTAATATAACCCGGCTGCTCTTGATTCAATATTTCGCAATATTTCCTATACACTTTTTTATTGTTATATATGGAAATAATATCCTCTTTCTCTTCGTTGCTTTTCGCATATTTTAAATCTGCCTGCATAGATTCATCCTGTGCCTTATTCCAATATTTACTGCTCAGTCCTCCATCGCTATAATACGTTGTTACCTGTTCAATACACTGCACAGTATAGCCATGCCTCTTCATCCGTATTAACCAGTCATAATCGGCGGCAAGACGATATTCTGTGTCAAAATATCCTATTTCATCAAAAATACTTTTTTTTACAAAGGTTGCCGGATGAAATACTTCCAGACGTTCAAATCCATTATCATCTGTTCTTACTCGCGAAAATCTGTCATTTCTTTTTCCATCTTTATTTTCTCTTGTAACGCCAAAGCACAATACATCCGCCTTTGTTTTTTTAAAGTGCAGGGCAACACATGCCAGCGCATCTTCCAAATACCAGTCATCACTATTTAGAATCGCTACAACGTCGCCTGTCGCATGCTGTAATCCTTTATTCATCGCATGATAAAGGCCTCCGTCAGGCTCACTGCAATAATATGCAAGCCTGTCCTTATATTGATTAATCACCTCACGCGTTCCATCCGTTGATGCACCATCCAGAATTATATACTCAATGTTGGGATATGTCTGGTTCAAAACGCTGGTTATGGTCTGTTCTATTGTTTTCACACTATTTAAACATACCGTTATAATTGAAATTTTCAATCTGCTATCTATGTCCATATTTCTCCTGTATGCCCATCAACAAATTCCTCAAATGACGTAAATTATTTTTCAAAATAGAATAATCCAAATCTGTAAATACCGTTATGACTGTCATTATCATATTTGTGAATTTCTACATTTCTCTCTATCTTATCATCAGTCGTACAGGAAAACTCCTTCAATTCTAATGAAGAAAAACATTCTACAACAGTAGAAGCATAAAATATTCTGTGGGCATTAAACTCCACTCTTTCCATTCCTATTGGAAGTGAAATATACAGCCTTCCACCTTTTTTCAACTTTTTTTGAATATTAGAAAAACATTTGAAGCACGCTTCCGGGTCAACTGCATCACCATACCTACCCAGACCGAAATGCTCCAATGAACAGAGTGCTGATATACTCTCAATACTCTCATCTTCTATCTGATGAAGGCTGGTAGCATCATCTACTATCGTATTCAAATGTTCTATCTCACCAGGAAATTTACGGACATCAATCATCGTAACATCAATGTCCGCCGCCAGTAAATGCGCAATAAAACCATCCAGTCTCGAACCGATATCAAAGTGTCGCTTTATTCCCGACTTAATAATTTTCTTAGCCGCCCATAAATCCTGCCAGAAATAGGTTCCTGTTGCCCCTGCATTTCCATATTTGTCTTTAATAATTGGCCACATATATTTTTCCTGAATATCGAAACGGGGTCTCTTGTTCAGCTTTCGATATGTTTTGGCATCTTCATTTATAAATGTATAATCGGATATTCCATATTGTGCACAATAACCGACATAATTTTTCTCCATTAAAATATCTTTTAATATCTGCAGGTCCGAGAATCCCATCCTGTTTTTAACAGGATACAGGAATACCATTCTGGAACAATCAATCTTTAGCTGTATACATAAATTATAAATTTCCGTTGCATAGGAATTGGCAACAATAATAAAATCATAATTTTCCGGTATATTATGGCTGTCATATATCGGTTTTCCCATAAAACTTTCTTTGGATTTATTTGTTTCTATAAAACCAATGATTTCTCCATTATATTTATTCTCTATAAATTTTTCCGCATAATTTCCCGTACCCCAGATTAATAATTTATAGCCCTGTTTTTCCATTCCTTACACCCTTTCCCGGTATATATATCAATTAAAACACTTTAGATTCCTTATCTGCTGACAAATAAATGAGAATTCTTATATATTCCCTTATCAATTATTCTTAAATCCTCATATTTTTCTCCTCGAGACAGTTTGTTTATCTGCGCACAAATTGCGACCTGAGAAATGCCTGCAACCAAACCTGTACATTTAGATAATGTATACATGTCTCTGATTACTTCTAAACCCAGCAAATATTTATGTTTATCTCTGTTCCCATTACTAAATGCGACAGATTTATTATTATTGCTTCTCTGTACATCCTCATAATAGCAAAGACACTGACCATATTTCTTTTTAAAATTCGATAAAATTTTTACATCATCTGTTGCCAAAAATATTCTGTTATATGAACCACTATTCATCATCCTATCTACTTCCACAAAACAATCAGCCTCAGAAACATATACTGGATGATTATTATATTGTAACCTGAAATCTGTTCCCCGAAGATGGATTCCAAGCATTCTGCTATTTTCAAAAAAACTTAACCTCATCAGACTTTCATTAAGATACGTCTGCGTTACGTCATTGAAGTGCATATACTTTTTAACAATATGCCCCATCATATGCAAATATCGTTTGCTGTATTTGTAGTCGCTTTCTCTCCCCGTCAGTATTAAACTTACCATTTTTCTATGGATTAAATCCGACATAATTACCTTATTACTGACTCTTGCCTCCTGGGGACTAATTAGCGCCGGCTGGATAAAATAATATTCAAAAGGATTGGCTGTCCCATTAATCATCTTGCTTTCTTTATACGCAAAATTGTCACCCGCATAAATAACTGGAGTGTAACCACAAATATCGGCAAAATAAAGATAACCGAGCCATCCTCTGTACATAGCAAAAAAACCCAAATTTTTATTATCTTCTTCAATGTAATATATTATTTTATCCGGATTAGCAGTCCCTAATCGCCTTTGCTCCCGCCGGAAAATGTCTATGTCTTTCGCATATTTCTTAACAAGTTTCTTTTTAATAAAATCCACTATTACTATCCTCTTTCCATAACGTCGTCATATATCTTTAATAACTGTTCGGCATTTTCCGTTTTATTATACAGTTCTCTTGCTCTTTTGCGTCCATTCTTTGAAAGCTGAACTGCAAGTTTATTATTTTTAAATATTGCATTTATTTTTTGAGCAAGTTCCACTTTATTAGTGCCATCATATAAACAGCCTTCACTTTTATCATTTAATATGCTTGGTATGCCGCCAACTCTGGCTGCCACAACAGGTGTTCCAATCAACATAGCTTCGCCAACTGAATTCGGAGAATTTTCAATTAAAGAAGGCATTAGCAATACATGAGCGCTTAACAACCTTCTCTTGATACCTTCGGCGTTAAGAAATCCCAAAAAGGAAACC
>CAJTRL010000088.1 GCA_910578715.1 uncultured Lachnospiraceae bacterium
CGGGCTTCGCCCTATGGCTCCATAATCCGACAAATTCGTCTGCTGGCAGCCGATTTGGCCACCTGGTTTCGCTCGGTTCGATTGAGCGGTGCCGCTCGGTAAGCCTCTGGCTTCCCTCGCTCGCGGGCTTCGCCCTATGGCTCCATAATCTGACAAATTCGTCTGCTGGCAGCCGATTTGTCAGCTTATTCCGCCGCACCGCTCATTGCCATCACGCACATTATACCATATTTTATGGGTGGGGGAAGGGGGGAAGGGTTCTTTTTTTAGAACATTTTCCATATAAATAAAATAACAGTTCCGGGAAAAGGGATTTACATGTTAGAGCTTATTCAAAAGGCGAACAATCTTATCTGGGGCTTTCCGCTTATTGTGATACTGATGGGTACGCATCTTTACTTTACCTGTAAGCTGCACATGCCGCAGAGAAAAATTTTCTATGCCATCCGGCTTTCCCTCGGCATGGAAGAATCCGAAGATAATCATAACTTGTCGCCTTTTTCCGCCCTTGCCACCACTCTTGCGGCTACGCTCGGCACAGGAAATATCATCGGCGTTTCGACTGCCGTCGCTCTCGGCGGAGCCGGAGCCGTCTTCTGGTGCTGGATTACCGGGATTCTCGGCATGGCGACAGCCTATGCGGAATGCTATTTAAGCGTCCTGTTCCGCAGCCGCAGAGCGGACGGTACCTTTGTAGGGGGGCCCATGTACGTCCTCCGGAATGGTTTACATAACAAAGCACTCGGTTCCGTTTATGCGCTCTGCACACTCATTGCCGCATTTGGCGCCGGATGTGCAACGCAAGCCAATTCCGCCACCCAGGCGGCTACATCTTCTTTTCGGTTATCTCCGCACATTGTCGGAATTTTACTGGCCGTTGTGACCGGGGCCGTCATTCTGGGCGGGGTCAAAGCCATAGGCAGTCTGTGCGAACGCATCGTTCCGGCCATCAGCATTATTTATCTGTTCGGCTGTTTCCTGCTGCTCTGCCTGTATCACAGACAACTGCCGGAAGCCTGCCTTTTTATCATCAAAGACGCATTTTCCGTCTCTTCCGTCGCGGGCGGTTTTATCGGCTCCACCATACAAATGTCCCTCCGCTACGGCATCGCCCGGGGCCTTTTTACCAACGAAGCCGGCATTGGCACTTCCGCCATAGCGGCCGCGGCCTCCGGCGTCAATGACCCGAAACATCAGGCTTATGTTTCCATGACAGCCGTTTTCTGGGACACTGTCGTCATGTGCCTTGTAACGGGCATCGTCATTGTCGCCAATATGCTGTATGACCCTGTCTCCATACAGGGGATTCCCTCCACCGGGCTGACTTCCGCGGCTTTTGCCCATCTGCCTTATGTGGGAGACGCCTTTTTAACCGTTTCGCTGATTGCTTTTGCCGTTACTACCCTGATTGGCTGGTCTTACTTCGGAGAAAAGGCAACGGAATACCTTGTCGGGAAAAAAGGTATTCCGTATTATAAACTTGTCTATATTCTGATGATATATCTCGGCGCCATCATTCCGATGAATCTCGTCTGGGAATGCACCGACCTGATTAACGGTTTTATGGCGATACCAAATATCCTCGCGCTCTTTTGTCTGCGCCGCTATATTAAATCTTAAAGCTGTTCACGATTGCCCGGAGAGAGCGGCTGCTGCGCTCCAGAATCGCCATCTGCCGCAGAATCTCTTCGGAGCTTACATTGGTATTCTGCATGGCCGAAGCCACATTGCCGATATCCTCTACCATCACTTCGTTCTTGTCGGTAACGGTCTGCAGAGCCGCGAGCATTTCCTCCACGGTCGCACCCATCTCCTGTGCCGCCGCTCCAAGCTCGCTTGCAATGCCGTCATAAAAGACCGCGTCTTCCTTATACTGCTTCGCCGTATCCAGCATGGTATGATAATCTTCAATGACATGTTCCTTCATAAAATCTAACAGTGTTCCGGAGCTTTCTTTGAGCGCCATGACGGATTCGACCACATCATTGATGACTTTCTGGATATTATCCACCGCCGCCCTGGAATCTTCCGCCAGTTTTCTGACTTCTTCCGCCACTACCGCAAATCCCCTCCCTGCGTCCCCGGCTCTCGCAGCTTCTATGGACGCGTTAAGCGCAATGAGATTCGTCTGGGCCGTAATGCTCAGAATTTCCTGGGAAAGCGTCTTTACCGTTTCGATTCTTTCCACTTCTATCAGCGCCTTTTCCAGTTCTTTTTCAACCTTGCGGTAAATCAGGCTGGCCTGACTTTTCGCCTCTGTCGTAGATTGCAGCAGCCCTTCCGCCCGGGCATTGATTTTGCCGGATGCATCGGCCGCTTCAGCCGCTTTCAGAGAAACACCGTCCACCACGACGCCAAATTCCGTGCTGGAGGAACTGATTGTTTTCGTTACCTCCGCTATTTCCTTTGCCTTTCCCGTAACTTCTTCCACCAGCTGGTCCATTTCATCCAGCCCGTTATTCAAATCAGCCATATTGCTGTATGCTTCGGAAGCGATATTTTCCATCCCGGCCGCTTCCTCCATCGTGCCGAGAATGGATTCCCGAATCTGCTTTCTGACGGATTTGGTCGCATGCTCGATTTCCTCCAGCTCGTCTTTAAAGCCTTCTCCTACCCGATGCTTTTTTCTTCCGGCATTATCGGTTTCTTCCCGGAAGTCACCGCTCGCAAACTGCTTCAAATCCGCGATAGGAGACAGCAGTCTGTTTGCCGCCAGAATAACGCATCCGACAATCAGCAGCACCCCCATGACACAAATAAAAATAGAAGCAAATATCAATGTATTCAATTCGCCAAAAACAACATCCCGCGGCACGACGACGCCGACCGCCCATCCGCAGTTTTTCATGGATGCGATTGCAAAATATTTCTCTTCTCCGTCATAGTCTCTGCTCAGAACAACACCTTGCCCTGCCGAAAAAATCTGCGCGACGCCGGAAAGCGTTCCTCCGGCCGCATCGGCAATTGCGGTCGTTTTATCGGTTCCCGGCAGAAATTCCGCATTCGGATGCGCTACAAAACAGCCCCCGCTGTCTACAATAAAGCCATATCCGCCCTGTTCTGCTTCCAGACCGTCCAGCACGCTGACCAGCTCTTCCGTCGTAATATCCGCGCCGCACACGCCGACAAATTCTCCGCCTTCATCATACATGGGCGCAGCGATTGTCACAACAATTTTCCCCGTAAAAGCATCAACATAAGGGTCGGTCACGATAACGCTTCCCGCTTCCTCTGCCTGTGTGTACCAGCCGCGTTCACAACAGTCATAATCGTTTCCCACTTCCGAATTGATAATCAGCATTGTATGGTCTTCAAAACCATAATAAGCATCCATAATCATATCGCCCGCCGAAAGCAGCCGGGCCTCCAGATACCCTTTTATTTCCCCATAGTCTTTCTGCGGCATGTAGAGTTCCTGTAAAAAACTTTCATAAGCACCGGCATTTTCTTCCACCCATGCAATCTGCCCGGCCAGCCAGCCGTTCATCTCCTCCGCCGTTCTCCTCGCTTTTTCAAGCTGCAGCTCCCTGACCTTTTTATTCACCACGCTGTTTGCAATGAAATAACTTCCTATGGAACCTATCAGCATAATCATGACAGCTACCGCCGAGATTGTCATAATCAGCTTTCCCTTTATCGTTCTCATGTACCCCACCCCATATTTCAATACATTACCGGATTCTATTATACACTTTTTCCGAATCCCCGTCTACATTTTCATTGCATCCCCCCGCCGGTCGTGGTAAAATCTGTTACGGTGCACGGAGCAACCTAATGACAGAACCATAAGAAAGGCATGGTGATTTATATGACAGAATATTATCTGAGCTGTTCTTCGACAGCCGATTTATCCAAAGAACGTTTTGAGCAGAGAAACATCCGCTATATCTGCTTTCATTTTGAACTGGACGGACAGGATTACCTCGATGACCTCGGCAAATCCGTTCCGCCCGAAACGCTGTATCGTAAAATGGCCGAAGGCTCCGATACGAAAACATCCCAGATTACCATCGGCGAGTACGAAGCATATTTTGAAGCAATGTTACAGGAAGGAAAAGATATTCTGCACCTGACCCTGTCCAGCGGTATTTCGGGGACTTACAATTCAGCCTGTATCGCAAGGGATTCCCTGTTGGAAAAATATCCCGGCCGCAAAATTTATGTGGTCGATTCCCTCGCCGCTTCCAGCGGCTACGGACTCTTAATGGAAACGCTGGCGGATATGCGCGATTCCGGCATGGAACTGGACGCCCTGCACGACTGGGCCTGCGAAAACCGTCTTCGTTTACAGCACTGGTTCTTTTCCACCGACTTAACTTTCTATATCAAAGGCGGCAGAATCTCCAGAACAAGCGGCTTTATCGGAACCGTTCTCAGCATATGTCCGCTTTTAAATGTGGACTTTGAGGGCCGTCTTATTCCGCGGGAAAAAATAAGGACCAAGAAAAAAGTCATTGAGCGCATCGTGGAGCAGATGGAGGCGAACGCTCAGGACAGCACAGACTACGCGGGCAAATGCTTTATCAGCCAGTCCGCCTGTATGGAAGATGCCCAGGCCGTCGCCGCGCTGATAGAAAAACGCTTTCCCCGCCTGAATGGAAAAGTGGAAATCTATCCGATTGGCGCCACCATCGGAAGCCACACCGGCCCCGGCACGGTAGCTTTGTTTTTCTGGGGAAAAAAGAGAGAAAATTAAGAAATCACCATCGTATGGCGGGGCGCTCAGGCGCCCCATTTTTTGGCCAGTTTCCGTCGTACGACAATAAAACACGCCACATGTGCAAGAAACGTCAGAAACCAGCTGGCCGGATATGTCAGGTACAGGGATGTTACCGTATGGAACTGCTCCATTCGGAAAAACGTAAAAATCCAGAAAAGACGGAGACCGCATGCGCCTATCAGCGATACAATCATCGGCATGACCGCATAACCCAGGCCGCGCAGAGCGCCTACCATCACATCCATCATGCCGCAGAAAGCATAATATCTGCATATAATCTCCATCCGCCGCATTCCCGCTTCCATAACCTCCGGGCTCGTCGTATACATGCGCAGCAGCGGATAGCCGAATAAAACCGCCAGGTTTCCAAACACCACTCCCGCCACGATAACGCACATCTGCGCCGTATACAGAATTTTATTCACCCGCTCATATTTAGCCGCGCCCACATTCTGGCTTGTAAAGGAAATCGCAGCCTGATGGAAAGCGTTCATCGACACATACACGAAGCCTTCGATATTGGCCCCGGCCGAGTTGCCGGCAACCGTCACGGCTCCGAAAGAATTGACCGACGACTGAATAATGACATTGGAAAAAGAAAACAGGATTCCCTGAAAACTGGCCGGAAGCCCAATCTGCAAAATCCGCCTGAATTTATCGCCATTTACGCGTAAAGCCGATAATTCCAGGTGAATACTTCCCTGTTCCTTCATCATGCACCGGACAATCAGCACCGCGGAAATGCACTGGGAAATCGCCGTTGCCGCCGCGACGCCGGCCACATCCATCCGAAAAACGATGACAAACAACAAGTTCAGCAGTACATTGACAACGCCCGCAATCGTCAGATAATACAGTGGCCGCTTCGTGTCGCCGATTGCACGCAGAATAGCGCTTCCGAAATTGTAAAGCATCATCGCCGTCATTCCCAGAAAGTAAATCCGCAGATACAGCGTCGCTAATGGAAGCACATCTTCCGGTGTATTCATCCAGAGCAATATCTGCTTCGCACCAACCAGACCAATGCCCGTAAGGAGCACCCCGCTGTACAGGCTGAGCGTCATCGCCGTATGAACCGTTTCCGTCAAATCTTTCTGATTCTTAGCCCCGAAAAAACGGGCGACCAGAACGTTCGCGCCGACGGAAAGACCCATAAAGAAATTTGTCAGCAAATTAATTAATGACGAAGTTGAACCCACCGCCGCCAGCGAATTATCTCCGGCAAACCTTCCGACGACGATAATATCCGCCGCATTAAAAAGCAGCTGCAGCAGGCTGGAACACATGAGCGGCAGCGTAAACAAAAGAATTTTCTTCAATATGGAACCACTGCACATGTCCATTTCATATTTTTGAGCTTTCATCTTCTCTGTTTTCATCTCCATAAATTAAACCCACGGTTTCCGCAGGCTTTCTCTCCATCTTTCTTTTTGTTCTTCGTATTGTTCATTCAGCCAGTCGGCCGCCTGTGCCACACCTTCTTCCGTAAGCGGCACCTCGGTAAACTGTTTTTCTTCCTCCGGCGTTCTGTGGATTCCATAAGGTTCCGGCCAGATGATAACCCGAATCACGTCCGCCTCTTCTCCCTTAACCCGTTTCATCATATACCGCATCCCGTCCATGCTCCCGGAATACTCTTCCTTCTTAATATAGTTCAGCGGATGAAATGATTCTTTATCTATCACAGGCATTCCTCCTTTCAGGAAACAGTTCAGCCGCCGCCCGGACAGAGCATTGTTCTCTGACGGAGGCTGAACTATTGCTCATTCAATCTTTTTATAAAAATTTCTTGCTTTTTCTTCCAAAATCAGATATAATGATACATGTTTTCGGGATGTGGCTCAGGTGGTAGAGCGCTACTTTAGGGAAGTAGAGGCCGCAGGTTCAAGTCCTGTCATTCCGATATCTGAAAAACCTTGAGAGCACGGGCTTTCGAGGTTTTTTATTTTCACAAACCATTCGTTTCACATTTTCCCGATACGATTCTTATCATACAATATCTAAATAGCCGTTTCAAGACGAAAAATCCATTTTTGCAGAAATGATAAAAGCGGCAGTCCCGTTACGGATTTGCCGCTATGCTTTCTTACTTATGCAATTACCAGACTGCCTCCCGCAAAACTCCGGTCCATAAAATTCTCAAAATCATTCTCCGGGATTGGTCTCGAAAAATAGTACCCCTGCTGCAGTTCACAACCTATTTCGGACAGGTAATCGCTCTGTTCCGATGTCTCCACGCCTTCGCACAGAGACGTAATGCGCAGTTTTTTAGCCATGTCAATGATACAGGATATAATAATTTTATCGTTTTCTTTCAGGTTATTATCCGTCTCCTCGTCCTGAAGAAAAACCTTATCCAGCTTGATAATATCAATCGGAAGCCTGCTTAAGAGGTTTAGAGAAGAATACCCGGAACCGAAGTCATCCATAGATACCTTCGTTCCCATCTTATGCAGACCTTCTATCAGCTGCAGCGCTTTTTCGGTATTCTCGATATAAATGTTTTCCGTCAGTTCAAATTCTATCAGGTCCGGGCGAATCCGGTATTCGTCGAACAGAGACTGCACATAGGAAAGAATATCCATTTTGTTCAGATGGGCTCTTGAAACATTGACGGAAATCGGCACAATCGGCTTGTTTTCCTTCATGCGGCCCGCAATAAATTTAAAGACTTCCCGGTATACGAAATAATCCAGTTCCACGATTTGTCCGCTTTGTTCAATCATCGGAATAAACTCGTCCGGGTAAATAAAACGTCCGTCGGGCTTCTGCCAGCGCACCAGCGCCTCCGCGCCGTCAATCCGTATGGAATCTGTCTTCATTTTCGGCTGGTAGTAAACCTTTAATTCTCCGCCCGCAATCGCTTTCGACAGCGAAGAAGTAATTTCTACCTCTTTCTTAATGCCTTCCACCATTCTGCTGTCAAAAAGCACACAGCAGTCATCTTTCATTTCTTTTGCAATCTTTCTCGCCAGATTGGCGTTGGACACCGCCGTAGCCGGGTCTAACCGCCTGTCCTCCTTCGATATAAAACTGATTCCCGTACAGAATTTCAGCCTCGCCGCCGAGTAGTTCTCCCGGAACCGCTCTTCCATTTCCCGATTGTGTCTGTTCACTGTCTCACGAACTTCTTCATTAGAAATGTCATTGCTGACCCTGGAAGCCATCACGATATTATCCGAGAATACTCTGGCTGCACATAACATACCGGCATTTCCCTGCGTCACCTGTCTTGTAAACTCTTTTAATAACATGTCTCCGCGCTGATATCCAAAGGTATCATTAATATACTTAAAGTACTTAATGTCCGTATAGATAATCGCAATCCGGTAGCTATCCATTTTCTGAATTTCCAGCTCCAGCTTTTTCAGAAATTCCTCATACCGGTCCAATCCTGTCAAAATATCTTTTACTTCTTCCATATTGATACCCCTGCCGCATCATAATTCCGCCTTCTCCAACGCCGTTGCAAAAGCCTTATCATAATCCGGATATACCTTCTTCAAGAAAACCGGTTTTCCACCCCTGTCGACAAAGCAGTGTTCACTGCTCCCGGTCATCCTTGTCTCCCCGCTTTCCTTATCCGTAATGCAATAAGATAAAGAAAGTCTTACACCATTGTACTTTTCGAGCTTAATTGCAATCAATACGATATCATCAAAACGAACCATTGATTTGTATTGACAGGAAATGCCTGTTACCGGACTTGCGATACCGTCCTTTTCCATCGCCCCATAATCTATGCCTGCCTGACGCATCCACCATATTCTGGCGGATTCCATCCATCTGAGATAGTTGGAATGATGAATAATCCCCATCTGGTCGGTCTCATAGTACTGTGCCCGGTGCTCATAGGCTTTCATTTGTAAACATTCCCTTTCCTACCATAATTTATGCCTAATTACCAGTCTACATTCATATGTTGAAAACGTCAAGTATCTTTCTCATGATATTTCGGGCAAATATTGTGCTATTTTGTCTCAATATATTTCTAGTGTGCCATTTACCAATTGCATACACTTTTTGCGAAATCCAGGATTGCCTTTTACAAAGCGTTTAAGGGAAGCGGTGCAGTGGCACGCCCGCCGAAAAACAATGTCACCGCAGCACCTCCAGCAGATATTCCCACACCCGCTTCACCGACGCAATACTTAAGACTTCTTCCGTCGTATGGATGCCTTTCATATCCGGCCCGTATGAAATACAGTCCAGGTCCGGCAGCTTCCCGGAAAACAGGCCGCATTCGAGCCCGGCATGAATCGCTTCCACCCTGGGCTTTTCTCCATACATCTTCTCATAAACGCGAATCATTTTATCCCGGAGCGGAGAATCCTGGCGGTAAGCCCATCCGGGATAATCTCCCCGTATTTCCACTTTTGCACCGGCCAGTGCGGAAATGGCAGCCAATTTTCTGCATACCGCTTTTTTCCCGCTTTCCAGGGAACTTCTGACCGCATAAGTCAACCGAAGGCACTCTTTGGAAAGCTCGAGCATTCCAAGATTCAACGATGTTTCCACCAGCCCCTTCACATCGGCGCTCATAGCCTGTATGCCGTTCGGCATCGACAACAGGCAGCAGACCGCCTTCTGCATACATTTTTCCTGTAAGCAGTCCTCTGTCCGCTCCCCTTCTTCCGTTACTGTAATTCTGAATCCCGGGTCCTTGACAGCCAGCTCCCGCTGCAGCTTTTCTTCCATGCCGCCCAGAACCGCCAGACCCTTTTCTTTTTCTTCCACAGAGATAATCACGCGCGCATCGGTCTGGCGCGGTATTGCATTGTCTGCAAGGCCGCCTTCCAGACTGATGAAAGAAACAGAAGTCTCTGCAAGAAGCGCGTCCAGCACACGGCCCATCAGGCAGTTGGAATTTCCCCCTTCTTTGATGATTTCCGCGCCGGAATGGCCGCCCTGAAGCCCTTCTAAACGGATATGCAGTACGACGCCGCTTCTTTTTTCCCAGTCCACGGGAAGCCTGCACTCAGCTCTGCAGCCGCCCGCACAGCTCGTCAGCAGAACGCCCTCTTCCTCATTGTCCAGGTTCAGCATTCTGCGGCCTTTTAACGGCGACAAGTCGATTTCCCTCGCGCCGTCCATGCCGACCTCTTCTCCTACCGTCAGCACCGCTTCCAGCCGCGGGTGGGGAATATCTTTTGAATCCAGCAAAGCCATAATATAAGCCACTGCGATTCCGTCGTCACCGCCGAGGCTCGTCCCTGCCGCGGAAATCAAATCGCCGTTCACCACAAGGCGCAGCGGCTCTTTTTCCATGTCGATGCCGCAGTCAGGCGCCTTCACGGCCACCATGTCCATATGCCCCTGTAAAATAAGCGTCTCTTCTTTTTCATAACCGGGTGCGGCTTCCTTTACGATAATGATATTGTTCCATTCGTCCTGTATACAGGAAAGTCCCCGCTCCTTTGCAAACTGTTTCAGATAATCGCTGAGCGCCGCCTCATTGCCGGAACCATGCGGTATCCTGCAGATTTCTTCAAAAAAATGAAAGACCGGACGCGGCTCCAACCCTTCCAATATGCCCATTTTTTCCTCCTATTCCGCCGCACAGGCGGCATTTTAATCATCCTTTTCAAAAAATGGAGAACAGCCTCCCGCCATTCTCCATTTGTATTGTTCCGTTTATTCCCGCGAGCAGCCTGCTGCGGAGTATTTACTTTAGATTTGCTTTCGCCAGCTCTGCTAATGTCTTAAATCCATCTGCATCGTTGACTGCCATCTCCGCCAGCATCTTTCTGTTGATATCCACGCCGGCATTTTTCAGTCCGTACATAAATTTGCTGTAAGAAAGTCCGTTCATTCTCGATGCCGCATTGATACGGGCAATCCATAACCGTCTGAACTCACGTTTCTTTTCTTTTCTGCCCACGTAAGAAGATGCCAGTGCTCTCATAACGGACTGTTTTGCTACTCTGTACTGTTTTGACCTTGCGCCTTTATAACCTTTCGCGAGTTTTAAAACTCTGTTGTGCTTTTTTCTGGCGTTCATACCGCCTTTAATTCTTGCCATGACTTCTATTCCTCCTTAACTCATCAGCTATAAAGCAATCTTTCTTACAGATACGGTAAAATCTTCTTCATATTCTTAACATTGGTTGCATCGGTTGTTGTTGTTTTTCTCAGATTTCTCTTTCTCTTAGCAGATTTTTTTGTTAAGATATGACTCTTATACGCTTTTGCTCTTTTTAATTTACCTGTTCCGGTTACTTTAAAACGTTTT
>CAJTRL010000089.1 GCA_910578715.1 uncultured Lachnospiraceae bacterium
TCAACTCTGTTATGCGTGACATGATGTCCGTCCTACTGGAAAGCACACTGGACGAAGAACTCGGTTATTCCAAATACGATTACCGGAACAAGGAAACAGACAACAGCCGCAACGGACATTCCGAGACTGTTTCAAGTTTTGTGTAAACTCAAAAACTTGAAACAGTCTCAACCTCCAAGTCAAACAAGATTTGGGGGTTTTCTTCTGCCCATTTCATTTTCGGAAAACCTACCCGAAAACAGTAAACTATGGTAAAATTGCAGTTAGCAGCAAATGCCATAGCGAAGAGCAGATTACAAGTCAAGCCGCGACCAGTTAAAGGCTCGCCAATCAATACAATTCTTATCTTTTCTATGGCGGTGCATCAAGGCACAGGGTGCTATATTACTGGTTTCAAGCGAAGCCAGAGCATCATAAAAATCCAAGACCTAGCGAATAAGTCACGGGAAGGCGCATCTTTATCGCACACTCGTGGCACGTTGAGACGGTTGTAATGCTTTCCCACAAAAACCTGACAGCATAATCAACCTAAAAGTCGAGTCTGGCGAGGGTGAGGGCAAAGTGCCGCTTAATAATGTCGCCAAAAGAGCCGGAGTGTACAAGCCGAAGGAACGAGTTACTTACAAAATGATTAAAGAGTACATAGAAGCGAAATATGGTTTCAAAGTATATACCGCATATAGCGCAGAGGTAAAAATGGAGTTAGGATTGCCGATGCAATTTTCTTATGTGAGATAAAGAAGTAAAAGAAGTATAAAAAATTTTGCCTTGCCGATAAAAGAATAATAGATTTCGATTTCCTGTCTGCGGGTTTTCCCCGGCATTTCTCATCAAGGGATTCCGATTCGTGGATAACGATTTTCTCCACAAACTCCCGCAACAGGGTAGGGGGGGGTGAGTTCCTCGAAGCGGGTGTACTTGCGGACTACTTTCATAAACTTTTTAGCGTTTGCCGTGGCTTCCGGCGTTCTTGTAAGCTCGCCCTGCAGAACAGCGACACGCTCTTTCAGTTCCTCTTGCTCGGCTTTTTTGACAGGTCAATGGCCGCCCGATTTTATTGTTGACATACTTTGTATTTCATCACGATTTCCTTTGTTAGCTGCGATATAGAATCTGCTGATTTTATAGAAATAGCTTTTTTGAACGCTGTAACCTTGTCTTATTCCCGCAGACAGGGCAGAAAAAATAAACACCAAAATTCTAATACCGCTACACCTGCCCATGTTGGGCTGCTCGCTTTGAACAATCCGAACATCGGAGCAATCAGACAAGATATAAAAAACACCCCATGTATCATAAGCAGATATTTTAACCATTGGTCCGCTTTCGTCCTTGATGTCACTGTCAATCCTGCAAAAAATGTAGCTAATGACATGACGGCATATCCTAACAGGTCATAGTTGAATAGCAATCCGCAATGCTGAAAATCAAGAAGTATGGCAGCTTGCGGTGTCAATTCATTTAGTCGGACAGTCGTTAGCTGTGCAAAATATACTAATAATATGATACCTGTATATATTGCGGAAAAAGCTATTGAAACATAGCCCGCTAATTTTGATTCTTTTTCGGCAAAATAAGCATATCCACACATCATTAGTACAAAGCTAAATGCAATGAACATAGAAGAAAAATAACTGCCATAATCAAAACCAAATAACATAGACAGGGCAAAGTAGGTTACTGCAATTAAATTTGCAATAGGGCTATACACACCTATTTTCTTATTCATCAATCTGTACCACCCCTTCAAAAAGAAAATCAACCAATTTACCGATATATGCGGCTCGGTCCCCGGTTTTTGTAAAATCATACCCCAATAATTGTTTTATTGTTTCACTTCCTAAAAATGCCACTTGCATTGCAGCAGTAAGAATAAATACAAACATAGATTTATCTTCATTTGATATATTATTTTTAAACGACAGCGAAAACCCCTGTTGAGTGAGTACAGAATTGCAATTTCCAGTATAATTTTGGAAATCCCCCAAAATAGAAACACGTGAAATTGCAGAATGTTCAAACAAAAAATTAAAAACATAAGCAGCACAAGCCGTTAAGCGCTCTTTATCTGTTTCATATTGCTTTGTCATATGAAATTCTTGAACTACTTTTCCGATAATGCGCTGCACACATTCCGTTATCAATTTTTCTTTACTTCCAAAGTGATAGTTGATTAAACCTAATCCAACATTTGCTTTTGTGGCAATCATACGGGCGGTAGTGTCTTTAATGTTGCCATCATATTGTTCAATCAATTCCGTTGTGACTTCAATAATGCGATTTTTTACATTAACATTTTTGTTCATAGCAAATCCTCCCTGAACATTGTTCAAAAGGTCAATATTTTTTCTAAGTTTATCTAGTTTTCACCTTGCCATAAAAAGGTATAATGTAAGTGAGAATTATTTGGGCTAACTGATAGAACAATGGAGATATACATTGAAATCACATTACGGCTTACAAAAGTTTCTGTTTTGCTTTTCATTGGCAGCACGCTGTTTCGTCTGTTCCAATGCCTGCAATGCCTTTTCCAGGTTTTTACTTGCGTCATTCTTGCTCTCAATCATTTCTGATACCTCATTCTTTCTGTGCTGTATTGATAGTTGCTGAAATAAAAAAGGCAGCGGATTTACTGTTAAAATAAATCGCTGCCTAAAGGTAAACAATATTTTGCTTTCAAAAAACAATTTTTTAATTCATCAGCAACGCTTATCACAAAAATCTATATCATATCTTGTTCCATGTGAGAATAAAACACCGTCCGTCAATTCAATGCGAAGAATACAAGTATTTTCATCATCAAAATTATTGTGTCCATTGTCAATCCACTCCTTAAAAGCCTCTCTTAGTTTCTTGGCAATGTTTCTATTTTTGTCTGCGCAAAACCAGCCTAAATTTACTCCTTTTCCATGTGCAGTAAACCAGTCGCCGCTAATTGCCACGTATGGATTTTTTTCTATTTGTTTCATTTTATTGGAAAGTGCATATGTAATCACATAGAATGAACTATCTTCATAAAATCCATTCACATTACGGACATATGGCATTCCGTCTTGTACCGTTGCCAAAGCAATTATGTTGTCCTTGTTAAATCGCTCATTCAGTATTTTCTTTGTTTCCAAAGTTAGTTTTTCCATTTTAATCCTCCATGTTTAATAAATACTAATTTCATCAATAATCAATTTGAAAATAGCAAGAAACATTTCTGTTTCATCAAAAAATTTTTGTTTTAGCAAAGGGTATTTGTTCATCATTTCGTCCCTAATCATAATGGAGTTTTCAACTTCTGCTTTTCCATTAACTCTTATCCATTTGCGTGTGTTCACATTATAGCCTGCTATTTCAATCTGTGGATTCCCGATTAAATCAGAATAAACATTTTTCCGCTTATCTGTAGCAATATATAACACCTTTTTATTTGAATAAATCATACCAAAAGGTCTTAACTTTGGCTGGTTATTAAATGATGTTGCCAAAAAGAAATATCCACACTCGCATATAAACTTATAGCAATTATCAATAGATACATTAATACTGTTTTCTGCATTTTCTTGAATATCTTCATTTAACAGAAAATCAGTACTGCATTCAAATAATTTGCTTAATTTAATAAGTTTGTCCGTTTCGGGAAAACTTATATTAGTTTCCCATCTTGAAACAGACTGACGTGATACATTTAATATTTCAGACAATTTTTCTTGTGTAATGCCTTTTTTCTCACGCAACAACGCTAATTTTTCGCCTGTTGTCATTTTCTCACCTATTATATCTTTTTATTAATAATATGTATAGCAAGTTAAGATTGCTAAATGTAAACTTTTGAGTGCTTTTCAATATCTTTGTCAAACTGCCCAATATGGATATTTTACCACCACAACACACACAATTCCATTAAATTTTGCTTAATCGCCTTTTGCCTTATTATTTGCAATCATCATCTGCCCTGTCCGGGCCTGTCAATCTTATGTGTCGGGGAAGTCGGCAACAAGCATATCAAGTTAATTTCTTCAATGTGCCGCTTGCTATCTGCGTTGCGTCGCGCTCCTTTACCTGCGGAAAAATAGCGGACTTTTCACGTATAATATTATCCAGTATCATCTCGAAGCAGGGCAGTTAGTCATGCGCGGGCAATCAAAAAGAACATTTAAAAAGCATTAAAAATTTACATAGTACAGCAAAGATAAAAGCGAAGAAATAATGACACAGAAGTGTGTGCTTATACGAGTGCCGAGACAGAATAATTGTGTTTACATAGCAGCTTATGGTAAAATTGTAGTTGTAAGGCTGTAAAGTATTGGAAGGGACAAAGAATGAATCAGGATGTGTTATTTTTGCCTTCATTTCCTTCTTGCCAGTGCGGAAAGCGAAGGAGCGGCCGAAGGTTTATATTGTAGTGACTTTCGGGCTGGGTTATCGTTTGGAGTCCCCGCGCATAGATGCGGTGGTGGAGCCGTACCCCGGACGTTTTACCCATCCTGTTCTGGTCTCCAGAACAGGGGAGGTTGATGATGAGCTGATGGGATGGGTGAAGGAGGCAGCTGTCTTTTCGGCAGGCAAACGCTGAACCAGGCCGCTGCTTTTCATATCTTTGTTAATGGATGTACAAAAGTGCATTTGCCCCCGGCTGTACATTTTTTCCGCGCTTTATGCAGTAGCAATCCGCCATTCAAGTCAAGAAATTCGTTTCAGGAATCCTAAGCAATTCAATATGGGTATTAGACATTATAAGATAAGGGATTTACAATATAGATGTTCCGGGTCAGGAGCATCTTTCTTTTTCGGTAAGTGTATGCAAAAAGCAGAAATATATAAATCAACACATTGGGAGGCGTGCAGATTATGGAAATACCAAAACTTTTATCAGTCATTACGGTGTGCGTACTGGTGGTTTTACTGGCAGGATGTGGGAGCGGTGAAACGGAAAACAGAGGAAACAGCGCATCGACGAATGAAGATATGCCGGTGCAGCCGGCAGCACAGGATGAAACAACCGGGGCAGAGACAGCGGAGACTGAGACAGAAGAACCGGAAACAGCAGAATCGGAGACAGTGAAAGTGGAAAGTGATACGGCTGGCGGTTTGGATGCAGAACATGGCAAGGACGGCAGCAGTGCTTTGGTCGTTTATTTTTCATGGTCCGGCAATACGGAAAATGTCGCAAATGCCATTGCTGGACAGACGGGCGCGGATGTATTTGAAATTGTTCCGGAGGAAGCATATATTGATGACTATAATGCGCTTTTGGATATTGCGGCCGAAGAAAAAGAAAAAGGGGCACGTCCGGCGATTGTAGGGAGTATAGATGATATTTCGCAGTATGACATCATTTATGTGGGTTATCCCAACTGGTGGAGCGATATGCCGATGATATTGTATACTTTTTTCGAAAGTTATGACCTGGCCGGCAAGACGATTGCACCGTTCTGTACCAGCGGTGGAAGCGGTCTGTCAAATACGGTGAACAGCATCAGGGAACTGGAGCCGGAGGCGGATGTCCTTGACGGCCTCCATATCAGCAGTTCCGCCGCATCTGCTCCGGACCAGGCGGTAAGTGACTGGCTGGAGAATTTGGGGCTTATAAAGGAATAGAAGTGTTGAAAGCAGATTGTAGAGAGGCACTGGCACGGCGCAGCGGCGGACAGCTGGTTTCCCATATCGCGGTAGAAGTTCCTGGTGAAGAGAAGGCAGACGAGTGGTGTGAGCCTGCGGATGATGAGGCATATGGAAAGTTAGGATAATGAGAGGGGAAGACTTTATGAAAAAAATAGCTGCAAGTCTGATTTTTACGGCTATGCTGGCTTCTCTGACTGCCTGTGGCAGCGAAACAGCCCAAAATGCGGAAATTGCAAAAGAAGCTGTGGTGACGGAAAACGGAGAAGAGGCTGCTATGGATAACGAATCCGTACCGGAGGAGGCAGCCGGCAGTATTGATTATATGGAGAACAACAACATGAAAATAACAGTAGGGGACACTATATTTACGGCGACACTTGCAGATAACTCATCCGTAGAGGCATTGAAGGAGCTTCTTGCAGAGGGGCCGCTTACGATTGCCATGAGCGATTATGCAGGTATGGAAAAGGTTGGTCCCGTGGGAACAAGTCTTCCGAGGAATGACGAGCAGATTTCTACCGGGGCGGGTGATATTATACTGTATCAGGGAAATTCCCTTGTGATATACTATGATACCAATTCATGGAATTTTACGAGAATCGGAAAGATTGAGGGCGTGACGGGTGAGGAGCTTTTGGAAACGTTTGGCGATGGAGATGTGACGGTCACATTCTCTTTGGAACAGGTTGAACAATAAAAAGTATTGATTATGTCAGAGCGGCGGCTGAAAATGTGAAAAAGGAGGATTTTAAGGGTATGAATTATTATGAAACCGATTCGGAATTTGTAAAGATTATGGAGCATTTTGTTTTAGAAGAAGTGGTGATAGAACCCGGTCAGGAGCTTCAGAAGGATATACGTTATCTGGCAATTCTTGCCGCACTTATGGGCTGTCAGGGGACAGAGGTTTACAGAGAAGTGCTGCCCAGAGCCCTGGACGAGGGACTGACGCCTGTTATGGTGAAGGAGATGATTTATCAGGCGGTGGATTATCTCGGAATCGGCAGGGTAATGCCGTTTCTGGAGGCGGCAAATGATATTTTAACTGCGCGGGGCGTTAAACTGCCACTGGCCGGACAGGCGACGACAACAGCTGAAAACAGGCTGGAAAAAGGGGCAGAGGCACAGGCGGAGATTTTCGGGGCACATATGAAGGAAGCGTGGAAGGCAGGACATATCAACCGCTGGCTGGCGGCCAACTGTTTTGGCGATTATTATACAAGGGGCGGACTGGACCTGAAACAGCGGGAACTGATTACGTTCTGTTTTCTGGCGGCACAGGGCGGCTGTGAACCACAGCTTACCGCTCATGCCAAAGGGAACATGAATCTCGGAAATGACAAAGATTTTCTGATACGGGTAGTGTCCCAGTGTCTGCCGTACATTGGCTATCCGCGCAGCCTGAATGCGATAAACTGTGTCAGCAAAGCGGCTGAAGCATAAAGACAAAGACTTGAAAAGCGGAGGCGGTATGAAAGCGAAAGCAAAAATAAAGTGGACGCTGGATATCCTGATGACCATAGCGCTGTTTTTTCTGATGGGTTATCAGTTTTGGGGTGAAACAGCCCACGAATGGATTGGGACAGGGATGTTTGTGCTTTTTATTGCCCATCAGATAGGTAACCTGAACTGGTATAAAAGCCTGCTTAAATTGAAAAGCATTTCAATTCGAGGAAAGCATTGTGCCATGCGCACGGTCTGGTATTTCATTAACGTTCTGACGCTTGCGGCAATGCTCGCCCTGATGTACAGCGGTATCACTATGTCCAGACATGTATTTGTATTCCTGCCGGTCCGGGGCGGTATGGCGCTGGCAAGGCGGCTGCATATCTTAGGTTCTTACTGGGGCTATCTGCTGATAAGTCTGCACCTCGGTCTGCATTGGGGAATGGTTTTGAATCTGGTTGTAAAAAAGAACATGCAGCAGCATAAATATCAGTCGGCCGGCTTTATGGCGGGCCTGTTAATTGCGGCTTATGGATTCTATGCTTTTATGAAAAGAGATTTTCTTACTTATATGTTCCTGCGCAGCGAATTTGTTTATTTGAATTATGAGGAATCAGAGCTGCTGTTCTTTGCGGATTACCTTGCGTTGATGGGGCTGTGCATTTTTATAGCGTATTATGGCACGAAGCTGGTAAAAAAGATGGGAAGCGGATGAAAGAATAGGTATCACAGCGTCAGAGCGTATAGCAGCACAATCTATGCGCTCTTTTTTTATGTCAAGAAGTATGATATTATTGAGAAAGAAAATTAAGTATATGACATAAAAATATCAGTTGATTTAACTCATAAAAACGGAGGTTCCAAATGCAGACTTTTAATGAAGATACAAGGGTAAAAATTCCCGCTACAATTCAGTTTCTCAGGCTGGACTACAATTATCAGTCATTGAAAGCGGATGACATTGATATAGATTTTAATACAAAGATTTTTGTAAACAGGTTTAAGCCCGCGCTGGAAACGATTAATGGCAGAAAATTTACTTATGATGAGATGAAAGCTATTGTTACCGAAATACATAATGTGCTGAAGAATAATGATTTGGGAAAAGAGTTTTATAACTGGCTGATTGACCCAAAGGATAAGGTAAAACTGATTGATTTTGAGGATATAACCAAAAACGATTTTGCAGTTGTGGATGAGCTGCCGTTTAGTATAGTGGAAGGAACAGAGGAAGGTTCTTTCAGGCCTGATATCAATATTCTGATTAACGGTATGCCGCTTGCTTTTCTGGAGGTAAAGAAGCCCAATAATGAGGGCGGTATACAGAAAGAATTTGACAGAATGATAAATAAAAGACTGCAGAACCCGGATTATAAAAAATTTTTTAATCTGATTCAGCTGGTATCTTTTTCTAATAATATGGAATATGAAGAGGATGACGATGCAGAAGATGTAAAGGCAGGCTCATTTTATACAACGCCAAATGGAAATCATACCAGCTTTTCATTTTTCAGAGAGGATAACGAGCAGTATCATGTAATATACCCATATAAAGATATTGATGAAGATACAATCAAATATGTAACGAAAGACTGTGGTTATCATCCAGACGAAGCAGATACGCCGGAGTTTGCGGAGAATTTAAAGACAGGAACACCTTGTAATCGTTTTATAACTTCCGTATTTGACAAAGAAAGGTTTTTATATTTCTTACAGTATGGAATAATGTTTATAAACAGCCAGATTCCGGAAAAACATATTATGCGTTATCCTCAATTTTTCGCTGCCAGAAAAATTATTGAAAGATTAGAAACCGGAGGTAAAGGAGGCATTATCTGGCATACACAGGGCTCAGGAAAGACAGCCGTAGCTGCTTTTTCTAATCGCATTATCCGGGATTATTATGCCAGGAAAGACATCAGCACAAGGTTTTTCTTTGTGGTAGACAGGCTCGATTTGCTCACCCAGGCCAGTATTGAATTTACCAACAGAGGGCTGAAAACTGTTAATTGCGAAAATAAGGCAAGTTTTAGCAAAGAACTGAATAAACCCCTTTCAACGGATGTTGGCAGTAAGGCGATTGGAGAAATATGTGTTGTAAATATACAAAAATTTGAAGGGAAGATGCCGGAAGCAAAGAATGATTATAATGCCAGGGTGCAGCGTATCTTTTTTGTGGATGAAGCGCACAGAAGTTATTCTTCCACAGGGGAATTTTTCAAAAATCTTATGATTTGCGATATGGATGCAGTGTATATTGCGCTTACCGGAACGCCTTTACTCTCAAAGAAAGAACGTTCTAATTTAAAGTTTGGCGATTATATTCATAAGTATTTTTATGATAAATCCATTGCTGATGGATATACGCTCAGGATAAAAAAAGAAAATATTGATACTGTTGCAAAAACCGAAATTAAAAAGAATCTGGAAATAGAAGATAAACAGCTTGAAGATAAAGATGTTTATGAGTCCGATGCTTATGTAAATGCTTTGGGCGCTTTTATAGAAAAGGATTTTGTCAATTTCAGACTCCAGAATGCGGATACATCAATAGGCGGTATGGTTGTGTGTCGGACGAATCCACAGGCGAAAAAGGTACATCAATGGTTCCAGGATAATTCCAGGCTGAATACAGGACTTGTTATTACAGATACAGACGACCCCAAGCAGAAAAAGATAAATCGTAATAACCAGATAGATTTCAGAGAGACTCTTGCGCCTGACATTTTAGTGGTGAATTTTATGCTTACAACAGGATATGATGTGAAGCGTCTCAAAAAAATGTACCTTCTGCGCGGTCCGCATGCACAGTCGCTTTTACAGACGATTTCAAGAGTAAACAGACCTTATAAATCGCCCAATGGAAAGATTTATAAATATGGCTATATTGTTGATTTTGTGGATATAGAACAGGAATATGATAAGACAATAGAAGCCTATATAAAGGAGCTGGAAGCAGACCTTAATGAGAACGGTGAAAATGAGGGCTCCCTTTCCGGACTGGTTATTGATAAAGAAGATATTAACAGGAAATATCACAAATATGCAGATGAGCTGGAAGATATTATTTCTACGGACAATTTGGAGAGGTTTTCAAAACAGCTTACTTTTTATAATAAAGAAACGCTGCTAAAAATCAGAAGACTGTTAAATGGCATCAAAGAATGTCAGACGGAGTTTGTTCTTTCAAGGGCTATGGATTATGCGGCTCAGATTGATTCTGATAAGAATAAAAAGCTCCTGAAATCAACACAGGAACGAATTGATTTTATAAATCTTTCCCGGAACACGGTTGATATGATGGATGTTATCTCGAATGAAGAAGTAGTTGAGATTCTGTATGAATTTATCAAAGTGAAAATTATCATTATGGACCTCGGACAGATGACACAGGATAATCCTAAATTCCAGAGGTTCTCAAGAGTTGTCCGGGATATACAAAATGAGATAAAAAAGAATAAAAATAAAGGCGATATTAAAATAAGAAAACTGGACGAACTATTACAGAAGATTTTCAACGATTTGTCTATTTCAGATTTAAATGATTTGGATTCTATCACGGATGAACTGTTAGAGGCTCTTGAAAGGGCAAGAAATATCAATTATGAAAATGAAAGATTAGCGAAGATTTACGGAGGCAGTTATGCTTTTGTGAAAACTTATCAGGATGCCATAGAAATTTATTCCGCCGATAAATCAGAGATTGAGCGTACTTTGGTGATT
>CAJTRL010000090.1 GCA_910578715.1 uncultured Lachnospiraceae bacterium
AAGTCCCGCGGCCCAGGCTATATGCGCGATTTCTCCGGTCGGGTCTGTGTAATCCGCCGGGTCGTTATCGCAGTAGCGGTACTGGTTCAGGCCTCTCTTTACGGGGTCTTTGGAAAGCATTCTGCCGTTTGCGCTGTCGTAGAATCTCGCATGGGCGAAATATTTTCCAATTACGGGGTCATACCGGTAGCTTGTGAAACGCATGTTTTCTTCTAAATCGGGCGGTACATCTGTTCCTGTTTTTAAATCTCCCCAAATGCTGCGTTCCGCGTAGTGCTGTAATGTTCCCTGAGCGTCTGCCGCAAACAGTGGGCTTCCGTAGAGGTCAGACTGGAAGAATGTCTGGCCGGACGGGGTGGTCTGGCTCAGGCGGTGATGGTTATAACCGAAGACGGTTCTGGCTGCACTGGCGTCTGTTTCATATGCCATCAGTTCGTTATTGGCTGCACTCAGGAAATCGGGCACATATTGCATCTCACGGTTATAAAAATCATCTGCCGATACCAGTTTCTGCGTATTCTTTACGCGCATGCGCAAAGCATTATAAACATAAGATGTTTCCTCGCCGCTCTCCATATTTCTCCCAAGAGCCAGCATTCCCGCTGTATCGTATGCGTACTGGCGTACAGGGACGTCGTCTCTGCGTTCCTCCGTCAAATGGCCGCATTTATCATATCCGAAACTGTATGTTACGCCGTCTTTTACCATCGCTGTAAGCTGGTTTAAAGCATTATACTGGCAGGCTGCTTTCTGGATTCCGTCCATACTTCCTGTGGTTCTGTTTCCAAGCGCGTCATAAGTATACGCTTCCAACACATCGCCATTTTGATAAGAAATAAGCTGTCCGGCTGCATCATATGCGTATGCCGCTGTTCTGGCAAATTCAGGACTGCTGCCGATTCGGCTGGAGGCTGTTATCCGTCCCATGGCATCATAGGTGATATCTTCTTCCATGAATACCGTTTCACCGAATCGGTATGATGCTTTTACAGGCTGTCTGTTGGCATTGTAAGTATAAGATGCCGTACTGCCGGGCTGGTTGAAAGAAGTGATATTGCCGGCTGCATCATAAATATACTGTGTTGAAATTTCTTCGGCATTTTCTACTAATATATCCGCGCTTTCCGTCACTTTCAGGAGGCGGTTATTCCGGTCATAGGCATAAGCCGCAACGCTGCCGTCAGGATATTGAATGCCCGTTCGGTTGCCGGCCGCATCATAATGAAAACCCGTCACGCGTCCATTGTAATCCGTAACGCCCGTAAGCCTGCCGAGGATGTCACGTTCCATAGCGGTCGTGCCGTTCCAGTCCTGCATCTCCACGAGTTCGCCGCGTTTGTTATAACGAAATGCCGCTGTCCGCCCGTCGCTGTAAGTCAAAGATACGGGTTTATTGTTTAAATCATATGTTACAACTGTTTCCCGCTTTTCCTCGTCCGTCACAGATACCATGTTGTCGTTTCCGTCGTAACCGTAGGTTTTTTCTTCCAGCATAGGGTCGATTTCTTTTATCACACGCCCCTTTTTGTCATACTGATAGAGGGTAATGCAGCTCTGCTCTCCGGCTTCTGACAGGCATTCCTTAATCCGGTTGTTCATGGCGTCGTATTCGTACGAAATGACATTACCAAGCGTGTCTTCTGTTTTCGTTAAATTACCGCAGGCGTCATAGGTATAGTGCGTAATGCCGCCTTCTGCATTTGTTACCGCAGCAATATGTCCGTCCGCCGTGTAGGTAAATGCAGTCGTATTTCCAAGCGCATCGGTCATGGACGTTACCTGTCCCAAAAGATTATAGGAATAGGTAATCTTATTTCCTAATGCATCTTCTTTCGTCTGAACCTGTCCCAGTTCATTGTATGTACAGGCAGTGACGCCGCCTTCCGCATCCGTTACTTTCAGCAGATTTCCTTGTGGCGAATAAACATATTCCGTCGTATTCCCATTGGCGTCGGTACGGGTAAGAATCCTTCCTTTGCTGTCGTAGGTCAGGGTCATGCCGTGTCCCAGGGCGTCTGCAATACTGGTCAGGCGTCCCATTGCATCATAATGATAGCTTGTTACCGCGCCTTCCATATCCGTTACGCTGGCAATTCTTCCGGTATTGGTATAAGTCAGCGTCAGGCTGTCTTCATTCTGGTCCGTCACTTTAATCAGGCGGTCATTGGCATCATATTCGTATGTTTTGCAGTTTCCATTGGCATCTGTATATGACGTCCGGTTGCCCACGGCATCATAAGTACAGGACCAGGCATTGCCCTCTTCATCCGTGCCTCCTGTCAAGCGGTTCAGGCTGTCATAAACATAAGTTTTTCTGCCCCCAATCTGATTAATCTCCGCAGTCAGATTCCCATTTCCGTCATAGGAATATCTTCTAATTCCGCCGTTTGCGTCAGTTACACTAACTAACTGCCCTCTTGCGTCATAGGCTAAAATGCTTTCCTGGCCTAATGGGTCTGTCACTTTCACCAGATGGTTGTCTGCATCATACTCGTAGCTCGAAACATACCCTTCCGCGTCTGTTTTCTGAATGCAATTTCCATTCTTATCATAAACATAGGCTGTTTTTCCACCATCTGGCGCTGTCTCTTCCGCAATCCTTCCCATGCTGTCATAAACATAGCTGGTCTTTCGGTCTTCTTTATCGATAACCGCCGTCAGCATGCCGTCCTCGTCATACTGTGCGTTTTCCACATAACCGTCTGTATCCGTTACGGAAGCAATTCGTCCCAGACTGTCGTAGGTGAAAATCGTCATCCCATCTTCGGTCTGAATAGATTTCAGGCGATTTTCCTCATCATAGGTATAAGAAGTGATATTTCCGTCTTCATCCGTTCTGGTCAGCAGATTTCCCGCTTCATCATAGGTATAATCCGCACTGTGCCCTAACGCGTCAGTCTCGCTTAACACACGGCCTGCCTGGTCGTAAGTATACGTTCTCTGGCGGGATAACTGGTCTGTTATGGCCGTTACCTGCCCCATGCAGTCATAGGTATAGCTGATGGTTCCGCCCGCTGCGTCGCACACCTGAATCAGCCGGTTCGCCGCATCAAAGGAATAGTGTGTCACACCGCCGTTTTTATCCGTCTGTGACGTCCTGTTCCCAAAGGCATCATAAGTCCGGCTTATACGGAATCCAAGCGGGTCTGTTTCACTTGTAAGGTTCCCCTTTTCATCATATGCGAAATGATACTCATTTCCAAGATAGTCCGTAGCCAGAGACAGCTGTCCCATTTCGTTATATTCCAGGCGCTGTTGATTTCCAAGCCTGTCGGTAATTCCTGTTTTGTTTCCATTTTCATTGTATGCGAAGATAATCTCGCCGTCCGCATCTTCAATAGACAGCAGATTTCCCGCCGGAGAATACCGATAGGAAACTGTTCTCCCCACAGGTGATGTGTATGAGGTCATTCTGCCGACAGCATCATGGGTATAAAGGCAGATATTGCCCTCCGGGTCCACGGCACGTTCCAGATGATTACCATCGTCATATACATAAGTCCAGACATTTCCGCTCCTGTCTGTAAAGGAAATCAAATTGTCATTTTCATCATAAGTATAGGCGTTCTTATTCCCCCTTTCATCCTGCATCTCAATCAGATTGTTATGTTCATCGTACCGGTACAGTTTTACCGAACCGTCACGTCCGACTACTCTGGAAGGCTGATTCCGTTCATTATAAGTCACGCTTTCTTCTGTATCGTCCGGGAAGATTACGCGGTTCATCCGTCCATAATCATCATACTCCATCCGGGTCAGATTGCCAAGCGCATCCGTCTGCTCCGTCAGCTGTCCTTTTTCATTATAACTGTTATGGATTTGCGTCCCGAAAAGCGCAATATCGGTGACATGTCCCACTTCGTCGTAAGTATAGGCCGTGACATTCCCGACTTCATCGGTAAATCTGGTTATATGGTTTTCCTCATCATAAGCGGCACAGCTTCTGCCCCGGCCGGCTGTAAACTGCTCCGTTATCCTTCCATACATATCATAATCGTTCGTCAGGTATACTTCCCCGGTAAAATCAGTAATTGTCAGCAAGTTACAGGCATCATCGTAGGTAAATGCCATTTTGCCGCCGTCCGGACCGGTTATTTCCGCCAGTCTGCCATTCTCATAAGCAAAACCGACCGTATTTCCCATGGCGTCCTTCACGCCCGTAATAAAGCCGCCCGTATAGACGATATCCATGCCAGCTCCATGCCGACCTTCTATGCGGGTAATCTGTCCCGCATTATCCGCCAGAAAACGGAAGGACACAAGACCGTTTTCCATAATCTGATTCAGGCACAAGCGCTCATCAAATACATATTCTGTGCCGTCCAAAGCTCGAACGGAATAGGAACCATCCTCATTTGCTTCCATCGTATAGGATGATACAATTCCTTCTACCGGCCGGAAACTGCCGTCTTCTGAATTTCTGCCAAAAGCAGTTACATCATCATACGGCGTATAAAAATATGCGTATTCCTCATCCATACGCAATAAGTAGTTCAGGGAATAGGTCCATTTTCTTCCCAACACACCCTGTCCTTCTTCCCGCTGTGAATCGTACATGGTCGTAAAATGCAATCTGTCTTTTCCATAGTCTTCAAGCCATGTATAACTCCACAGAAATGCGCCTGTCAAAGCGTTTACCGGGTCGTTGCCCATATAGGATTTTCTTCCGTCCGGATAGGTCTTACGACCGCTTCCGGGTGCAAGCCCACTGGTCTTCCAGATTTCGGTTGTAATATACTGTTCCTGTGTATACTTACCGGAACCTTCCACATTATTTGCCCTCAGAGAATAGCTATGCCGGGTATTTGGTCCCAGCCCGGTAAATATCTTATACATCCATTCTCCGACAGCCTCTCCAATTTTTTCCCTTCCAGGCGTTTGGCTGAGATAGGAAATTGTCCCGTTTTCCGTCACATGATGATTGTTACTGTCAAACAGAATATCATAGCTTTCCGCATATTCAACAGGTTTCCATCTTACAATTACGCTGTCGATTGTAGCAATTGCATCGACCTCAGGCGGTGTTTCCGGCACAGGCTTTCTGGTCCGGATTGTTATCTGTGAACTGTAACCGCTGGAACCTCCTGCATTAAATGCGGATACCGCATAAGTATATCCCGTGTCAGGTTTTAATCCCTTAAATGTCCTTGAAAGAGCCGTCCCATTATTATAAACGCTGCCGTCAAACATTACATTGTAGCCTGTTGCACCGCTTACCGCATTCCAGCTGATTGTAACGGAATCCGTATCGGCCGTTGCTTTAATATTAGATGGCGCTGCCGGCGGTCTTACCAAAGTCGTTACTCTGGCCGCACTGGAGTATGCGCTGGTTCCCGCTGCGTTTTTGGCACGCACCTGATAGGAATAACCGGTGCTCGGAGTCAGTCCCGTAACGGTATAACAAGTGTCATACACGCTATAAACACTTCCATTAAATCGCAGCTCATAGCCCGAAGCCCCTGCTGCCGCATTCCAATATACAAAAACGGAATAAGACGAGGGCGTAGCCCGTACATTCGTCGGTACAGCCGGCGGCGCCATCAGTGTTTTTACAGACTGATAGGCGGAATAGGTACCGCTGCCACCCGCATTGTTTGCGCGTACCCGGTAATAATAATTCGTATTGGATTTCAGCCCGGTAACTGTCTTGGAAGTCCCTGTCACATTATAGATATTATCGCCGATTTCAACATCATAGCTGGCTGCTCCCTGTACCGCATTCCATGTTACGGTAACGGAGTCCTTTGTGGACGAAGCGTTCACGTTCACCGGTGCAGCCGGCGGATTAGGAAGCGTAGACACCGTCTTTACGACACTGTATGAACTGGAACCGTTCGCATTATTGGAACGAATCTGGTAAGTATAACTGGTACCCGGACTCAGATTCCTGACCTCATGGTATGTTCCATACACCTTATATTTATTTCCGTCAAACAGAATATCATAGCTTGCTGCTCCCGTTACCGCATTCCATTTCAATACAACGGAATTTTTCGAGGCATTAACAGTAACAGCCGACGGTGGATTAGGAGTGGTTCCCGCTGTTTTCGCGCTGCCATAGGCGCTGGAACCGTCCTCCGTATTGACGCGGAGCTGATAACTATAACTGGTGTTTGCCCCCAGCCCCGTAATTGTCTGTGAAGTCCCGGTTACATGATATACCCTGCCGTTAAAAAGCAAATCATAGCTGACCGCACCGTTTGCCGCTCCCCAGCTGAGCGTAACGGAATTTTCACTTGCCGTAACGCTGACATACGCAGGAGCTTTCGGTGTTGTCCTTACCATCCTCGATTCGCTGTAACTGCCATAAGCACCGCTTGCAATCCTGGAGCGAATCTGGTAGTAATACTGCCTGTCGGCCGCCAGACCTGAAAATTCTTTGGAAGTTTTGCTAACCTCATATGTCCTGCCGCCAAACATGATATCATATCCTGAAGCGCCGGGTACTGCATCCCAGCTGATTGTAACGGAATCATCCGTAGACTTATGGGAAATGCCTGTCGGCACCGATAATCCCCTTTTCTGCGTCCTGACTGTTTTTTCGCCGCAAAATACACCCTTTCCATCCACACTTCTCGAACATACTTTGTATCTGTACGCCGTATCGCCTGACAGACCGGTGAAAGTTCTGGATACCTCCGGCGCTTTTACTTCATATTCCGCACCGTTAAAATATACCGTATACCCGGCTGCACCATCCACCGCTCCCCAGCTTACTGTGACAGAAGTTTCCGTACTTGAGGCTCTTATGGAGGCCGGAGCCGCCGGGGCTGTTTTTACAGTCATTTCAGAAGAATAATTTCCTGCACCTCCGCTGTTTTTGGCACAGATTTTAAAAGAATAGCTTCTGTCCGCCTTCAGCCCGGTAATCTCTTTGGATGTACCGCCGACATTGTAAGAAGTTCCATCGAATACAAGCGTATATCCGGTCGCACCGCTTACCGCATTCCAGCTGATTGTTGCGGAATACCCTGTTACACTTTTTCTGATATTGGACGGAACTGCCGGCGGCTTCTCCTTTGTCGTAATGCTTCGGGAAATACTAAATGAACCCGTACCGTCTGCGCTCTTACAGCAGATTTGATAAGAATAAGTTGTCTTCTGAGCCAGCCCTGTAATTGTCTGCGAAGTATTCGGCGCAGACACATGATAATCCCGGTTATTAAATCTTACAATATAACCGGACGCACCGGTTACGGGATTCCAGTTCACCGTAACGGAATTGCCGGTACTCTCTGCCCCCACACCCGTCGGCGCTTTCGGCGGCGTCACCACCGTCATTTCCGACGAATAAGCGCTGACTGTGCTTCCGTTTTTGGCACGGATTGAAAAAACATGAGACCTCCCGGCAACAAGCCCTGTAAAAGTTTTCGATGTGCCGCTGACAGAATAAACCGTTCCAAAAAACTTAATATCATAGCCGCTTGCACCGCTCACCGTTCCCCAGCTGATTGTCGCCGAATCCTCAGTCGCCGTCTTTCTGATATTCGCCGGCACCGTAAGGCGCTGTGCCTGTGTCGTAATCGACTGTGTACTGCTATATGGTCCTGTCTTTGTCTGGTTTTTGGCACGCACCGCATAAGTATGGGATGTACCCGGGTACAGCCCTGTGAATCTTTTCGATGTCGATGTCACGCTGTAAACCGTATTATCGAATAGAATATCATATCCGGTGGCACGGGAAACCGCACTGTAACTGACTGTCACCGACGACGTATCCGCAACCGCTTTTACATTCTGCGGTACGGCTAACGGCTCTGTGTCATAAAACCCAATCGGAATCAATGTCCTAACAGCCTCCGAATCAATCGAAGAATGCTCTCCATAGGCAACGACCGTAACCTGATACCGTTTATTGGCTTCCAATCCGCTCTTTGTAGTATAGGAAGTTACCATAAGATTTTTTTCATTGTATACAGCATGGTCTTCACCTACGATAAGCATATACGCATGATATCTTACAGCTCCCGGAACTGCGGACCAGCTCGATGTAATAGAGCCATCCTGGTTTAAAGTGGAACTCAAATGTAATTGTGACATATTTTCCTCCTTTTTCGTCCAAAGACGTTTTTATTTGCCGGCTATAGAAGAAAAAGAAGGAAATCCTAAAAATGTAAATCTAATTTATAAATTAATTAAGGAGATATTTTCCATTTAGAAAAATCTCTTTTTCTGCGGCTCTCCTTCTGACAAGCCCTCTCATCACCTTTCCCCCGGCATAAACAAACCGTTCAAACTGTCCGGCCGCCCCTGTGATGTCGCCACAGTTCAGTTTCTTTAACAGGGTGCTTCTTTTCAAAGCACCCGTACCCAGATTAAATGTAAAAGATACCAGTGCGTCGAACATATTCTGGGTAAGCGGCACAGTTACATACCGATTTACGGATTCTTCAAATCTCTTTAAATCTGCCTGCAGAAATTCAACCGCCCGGCTCTCCGTTATTTCCATGCCAGGCATGACTCCTGCCGTATGCCCGTAACCAATTGTCCAGACTCCGGTACCGTCATCATATGCCTTTAACACAAGCGCCTCGTATGATTTTATAAATTCAATTCCTTTCTCCGATGTTACAAATCTCATCCTTAATTTCCTCCTTTGTCTACTTTCCGCAGTCATCAACATTCTGTTTCATTTCCGCGAGTATATTCCGTAGAAATCCTGGCAGGCTGACTCCCATTCTCCCTGCATTTTCAAGAATGGATAATAGCTCGTTAATCGTCAGCCATATCGTAACCAGAAAGCCGAAAATAGTTTTAATCCGGTTTTCAATCCCCATTTCTCCGGACAACGTATAGAGAATATAGTCCGTGCAGAAAGCAACCAGAATCGTCAACATGTCCCCTGCTTTCTTATAAATTCCAATAATGCTTTTTTTACTGCTCCAGCCATACTTTCTATTATTGGGATGTTCCACAGCTTCCTTCTTGGATGCCAGCATACCCGAAATATAATCTACGGTCATCAGAAAAATCAGTAACGCCATCGCCGGCGCTATCATTTCGAATTCATTGCCAATTGCGGCACATGCCATCGCAGCAATTCCTTTTAACATATTAAATGATAGTTTCCGTTCCATTTTGTAAATGCCCCCTTATATGTATTCAGTTTTCTTTAATATCTAACACGTCCTCTTTTATGACCCCAATCAGCTCTTTCTTCACACGATGCACATATTGCCTTGATATGCCAAGTTCTAAAGCAGTCTGCTGATTCGTATACCCTTTTAGAAAAATCAAGTCAAAAATCTGCTTTTTCTTTCCGTTCAGCCTGTCCCGAATTCTTAGTAGTTCATCTTTCACCAGCGTATCCTCCAATAAATTATCTTCACTTCTTTTTTCCTCCAGTTCATGTCCGTCTGCTTCAATCACATAGTCATTATATCTACGGCTTTTTCTATAAAGTTCAAAATATTTATTTTTAAGCGCAGTCGTCAGATATTTTACAGTTTGCCCGTCATCGTCATAAAAACTTATACTACACACTGCCTCCCATAACGTCATTGCAAATTCTGCATACATATCCTCTTCTTCATCTTTATACAGGATTCTTACATATTTCCTGATAAGAGGATGGAATCTATGCAACAGCATACTGAATTTCTCCTTATCCCTTTTTATCTCACATATCAGTTCAGAAACACCCACTTCTATTTCCCTCCATTATGAGAAAAAAAGATAGATATCTCGAAAACGTAAACCAGACTGGAATATTAAATTTTTTTAAATGTCGCTGAAACCTTTTTGTCCGCTAAAATTAAAATGTTAAAAAAGGAAAAACTTACATCAGAACGATAGAACATAGAACTCATAAAACGTAAAATGAATTTCTTATATCCAAAATACCATATTATCAACATGCAAAATCTGTTCCGTAAAATTTTGTCGAAAAATCGGAAAAAATTGCATCCGGGAATTTTCATTACAATCCTTACAGGGGATTCGGCTACGATTTGGCCGATGAAATAGCAAAAAAATATCCCGCTGCTTTACAATTCTGTAAAACAACGGGATATTAATCGCAACTCTTAGAATTAGATTTTTATACATTCATTTACAAAGCATCTTTTCTCTCTTAATACTCTTAATAAAGTGACAGCCCTAATGCCACGACAAAAATCATAATTAAGATATACAAAGCAAAAATAATACCAAAAACAATCAGGTAAGCCTTGAAAAAATTGGATCTGCTCTTTTTCTCCGTTTTGCTGAACGCCCACACGAACATCATGACAATATTCAGACAGGGAACCATCATAAGCAGCATGGAAATCAGCCATTCGCTCATTTTTAC
>CAJTRL010000091.1 GCA_910578715.1 uncultured Lachnospiraceae bacterium
AATGATTACAAATACATTTTTAAAAACAGTAAGTGCCTTTTCAAATTACGATGGTGGAGAAATATTTTTTGGCATTGATGACAATGGTAATATCAAAGGACTTTCGGATGTAAAACAGGCGTGCCTGGATATCGAAAATAAAATCAATGACAGCATTACTCCGCAGCCTGATTATACTCTGGAATTGCAGAATAATGACAGAACAATAAAACTGACTGTAAAAAGCGGTCTTCAAAAGCCATATTTATATAAATCGAAAGCATATAAGCGAAATAACACTGCAACAATAGAAGCTGACACACTGGAGCTGTCAAGACTGATTTTAGAAGGAAAAAATATCAGATTTGAAGAATTACCTTGTGAAGAGCAAGAACTGACATTTGATATGTTATGTCAAAAATTAAAAGAATGTATTCAAATTGAAACTTTTAATCAGGATACCTTGAAAACGCTGAACTTATATAACAGCACCGCCGGATATAATAATGCGGCTGCTATTTTGGCGGATAAAAATCATTTTCCGGGAATTGATGTAGTGAAGTTCGGTGAAAGCATCAGCGTGATTCATAAGAGAGCAACATTTGAGCATATATCCATTTTGGCTGGCTACGAAAAAGTATCGGAAGTATTTAAAGATTATTATCAATATGAGGAGATACAAGGAACCAAAAGGAAAAAGGCAGAAAAAATACCGGAGGCCGCATTTAGGGAAGCAATTGCAAACGCACTGATTCATAGGGCGTGGGATGTGGAGTCACAGATAAAAGTTTCGATGTTTGACGACAGAATAGAAATTATTTCTCCGGGAGGACTGCCTTCTGGAATAACAGAAGATGAATATTTATCAGGGAAACTTTCAGTATTAAGAAATAGAAATCTTGCAAATATATTTTACAGGCTGGGGTTTGTTGAAATATTTGGTACAGGAATTACACGGATAAAGCAGCTCTATGAAGGAGGATTGAAGCAGCCAGATTTTGAAGTGTCGGAAAATACAATTAAGATTATGCTCCCCGTTTTTGAGAAAAACCTGAATTTGACGGAAGACGAAAGAAAAATATATAAAATTTTAAGCAAGACAATGCTGAAATCAATTAGCGAAATTGCTCCTTACGCCCCGTTTGGTAAATCAAAGACAACACAATTACTGAAAGAGATGGGTAAAAAAGGTGTTGTGAAAATTGAAGGCAAAGGAAGGGGTACTAAGTATGTGATAAAGTAATCACCAGCACCAACATGGCAAAGGGCGATTATGACCGTGCAGCAGAGCAAATGGCGAAAATCATTGAAACCAAAGAAAAATTTGCGTAGATTTACATAGAAAGGCTTATGAAAGGAAAAATCCAAGATGATAAAAATACTCTTTATCTGCCACGGCAACATCTGCCGCAGCACAATGGCCGAGAGCGTCATGACCTATCTTGTCGCCGGCAAAAACTTACAGGAACAAATCCAAGTCGCCTCCGCCGCGACCAGCCGGGAAGAAATTGGCAACGGCCCACACTATGGCACGGTGGCAAAGCTGCGCGCCGTCGGAATTCCACTCGTTCCCCACAGGGCTGTCCAGATGACGAGAAGCGATTATCAGAAATATGATTTTCTAATCGGCATGGACCAGATGAATATCCGCAATATGCTGCGCATCACAAACGGCGACCCGGAGCACAAAATTTTCCAGCTGCTCGATTTCGGAGACTGCCCGCGCGATATCGCAGACCCCTGGTATACGGGCAATTTTGATGAAACGTATGACGATATTCTGGAAGGATGCGAGGCGCTGCTTCACTTCCTCATCAAAAACGCAAATACCTTTTCCCAGTAATCCGTCAATACAGCGTCGTCCGCATTAAATATTTCATGTTTTGTACCCGCCATTTTTACCAGCCGCACTTCTACGCCGCGCGCTTCTCCTCTGCGGTTAATCATCCGGATAAACCGCTCCTGTTCGCGCAATGAGACGAACGCATCCTGTTCTGCCTGAAAAAGCAGCAAGGGGACGCTGATTCTCTTCCATCCTTCTCTGCGCAGAAAACGATTCAGTCTGCCCGCGTTCCGAAGCCATCCGTAGGAGGGTGCATTGGTCTGGTACAAGGGTTCCGCATTCCGTTTTTTTCGATAATAGTCAAATCTTGCTTCTGAAGTAGATGCACTGTCTGCAAACCGTTCCTGTCCGTCAAAGGGCTTCTGCCCTCTCACATAGCATTTTTCTTTTCCGAAAAGACAGGCGCCCCATGCAATCAGCTGTGCCAGTTTCCAGGGCACGGGAGCTGTCAGCGGGCGTATCATCGGGGATGAGAGAATCAGTTTGTCAAAGCAGAACGGCTCTCTTGCCGCTGCTGCGGCTCCGATTCCGCCGCCCATAGAATGGGCATACAGGAAAAGAGGAAGCTCCCCGTTCTCCTCTTTTACTTTTCCGGCAGCAAAAAGCAAATCTTCCACATAACGCTCATATCGGTCAATATGTACGAGGGACAAATCTTCCGTCAGCCGGTAACTATGTCCATGTCCGCAATGCTCCATGCAGTATACATGGAATCCTTTTTTCAAAAAATAATAAGCGGCTTCCTCATATTTCTCCGCACTTTCCGTAAATCCATGAGAAATCAGGACAGCGCCCTTCGCCTCATCTGCGCGATACCGCATACAATAGATTTTACAGCCCTTTTTCCTTTCCAGCCATATCTGCGACTGCCTTTCCCTCAAATATGGGCACACGCGCTGCTCCATCGCTTCCTGATAGTCTTTTTCTTTTATAATCAGTTCTTTCACGCTAATAACCATGCCTTTCTCTCTGTCCTCTATATTCGCTGCCTTTCCTGTTTCTTGTCAATGCCGTTTCATACGGGTACAGGCACTTCCGTCTCCTACGCTTCATCCTGTCCGTCCCGAATCACATCGTTAATCTGACGCTCTTTATAGAATGCAAAAAGGATTCCTCCCAGGAGACAAAACCCGGCCGCGATAAAAGCCGCCAGCCGATATCCTTCCCCGTCGGCTCCAATCGTGGAAACCGCCGTAAACAGCAGCATGGAAAGGCTCTGCCCCATTTTAAAGGCAAAGGTTCTCGCCGCGTAAAACATGCCTTCTCTATTGCTCCCGGATAGTTTCGCGTCGCTCTGCGCAATATCCGCCACGACTGCCTGTGGCAGAATGCCGAATATTGCCATCGGCAGCGCCGCCGTTACGGTCAGCACCGCTCCCTGTACCGTGGGCGGAAGCGCGCCCAGTTTCCCAAGAAATCCCGTATAAAAGTAGGCCGCACTGAATATGGCAAAAGCGAACAGCATCAGCTTCTTTTTCCCCATACGGGCCGCCAGTTTGTTGACCGGAACATAAAATATCAGAGATAATGCCGTCATGCCGACAAAATAAAGCGTCGTCAGTGTCTCCGGCAGTTTCAGCAGACTCGTCACAAAAAAGGGAAGCCCTGTCTGGAACATCGTAATCGCAATCCAGTACAAAATATCGGAGCCCACAAATTTCCGAAATTCCTTGTTGCGAAAAGTTGCCGCAAGCGAGCGGAAAGCCGTATCCTCCGTGGGAACCGTGTTGACGTATTCTTTTTCTTTGATGGCAAATACCGGAACGAGCATACAGAAGAACGCGATGACAGCCATCCCGGTGAAGGTTATCCGGATGGCGCCGACCCGGCCCGCCGAAGGCAGAAACGCGCCCCATATCATCGGCGCCAGATACGCTACGGCCGTCCCCGCGATAAAGGTAAAAGAAATGACCGTTGAAATATTCAGCCGCTCCTGTTGTGTATGTCCCAATTCGGGAATCAGCGCGTTATAGGGCGTACAGTATGCCGTGATGGACAGGTAATAGGCCATGACCATCAGAAACAGAAACCCCGCGTTCAGCCAGCTTTTCTCCGTCACCGGGGACCAGAACACCAATACCGTTGACAACGCCAGCGGAAACGCCGCCCATTTTAAAAAAGGAATCCGCCGCCCGTCTTTTGATTTGCATCGGTCAGACCAGGACGCAATCAGCGGGTCCGTAACTGCATCGAAGATTCTTCCGAATGCGGTAATCGCTCCAATTACCGTAAAAATGCCGAAAATCACCAGCCCCTGTGGGATAAAAACCGTCTGTCCCTGGCTGACGGCCGCCTCGTCGGGCTGATAAAAATACACCAGCCAGTTTGAAATAATCCCCGAAAGCAAGGCCCAGCCGAACTGTCCCACCGCAAAAAGCCAGATTTTACTCGTTGATAGTTTTTTCACAGTAACAAACCTCCAGATTTTCAATATGTGACAATTATTTTATCATATTTTTTTCAATTATACAAAAAGAGCGCTCCTTATTTAAGAAGCGCCCTGTCCTGTTACAGACAAGTATAAATTTCGATTGCTTTCGCGCAAAACTCTGCACAGCCTTTTCCGCCGGCCTTGTCGATGTTTTCCGTAAATTCTCCGCCCGCGCCATACATTTTGCCGAGCCCTGACAGAATTTCTTTTGTACAGGTATAAAAATGCTCCGTAATATAATTCTGCAGTTTTTCGACCTGTTTCTGTACAATTCCGCTTTCCGGCGTTTCTGCCATCATTTTTCCAAACTCCGCAAAAATCTCCATCATTCCCTGTGAAATCAAAGTCTGTTCCTCCCGGCTGCGGTCTTTGCTTTTTTCCTCAAATTCTGCAAAAGCCTCCGTGCCGCCCCACTTTTCTTTCGCCTGCCTTGCGTATTCGTCGATTTTTCCGGTATCAAACGCTGTAAAATCCATATGCTCTCCTCCTGTTATTTCGATTTCACGGGCAAAGGCAATGAGTTTTTCCAGGCGCTCTTTTTTCATCGTCAGCAATGTAATCTGCTGCCGCAGAGCTTCTTGCCTGTCAAAATTCCCAGAGTCAATGATTCGCCGGATATCTTTCAGAGGAAATTCCAGTTCTCTGAACAATAAAATCTGTGAAAGCCGCTCCAGCGCCGTATCGTCATACAGCCGGTATCCGGATTCCGTGATATCCGATGGCGTAAGCAGTCCAATCTGGTCGTAATAGTGCAGGGTGCGTATACTCACCCCCGTCAGTCTGCTGACCTCTTTTACCGTCATCATTCCGCCTGCCTCCTTCCGTGTAATCATAGCATAAACTATAACGCGGCGTCAGGGTCAAGCAGAATTTTTCATTTTTTCAAAAATTACCGATTTTCGATAATCTTATCTATTAATCCAAAATCCAGCGCCTCCCCCGCCGACAGATAATTATCCCGCTCCGTTGCGACTTCTATCTCTTCCACCGTTTTTCCGGTATTTTCAGCAAGTATTGCATTCAGCCTTTTTTTACTTCTCTGAATGTGCTCGGAGACAATTTGAATATCGGACGCCTGTCCTTTTACCCCGCCTCCGATTGCCGGCTGGTGAATCATAATTTCCGCATTGGGAAGCGCCATGCGTTTTCCTTTCGTTCCGCCCGCCAGCAGAAAGGCGCCAAAACTGGCCGCCATACCGATACAAATGGTGGAAACATCGCATTTGACAAACTGCATCGTATCATAAATGGCAAACCCGGACGATATGGAACCGCCAGGGCTGTTAATGTACAGACTGATATCCTTTTCCGGGTCCTGTGATTCCAGAAAAAGGAGCTGCGCGACAATCAGTTCCGCCGATTTATCGCTGACTTCTTCTCCCAGAAAAATAATTCTGTCCGAAAGAAGCCTGGAAAAAATATCATAACTGCGCTCTCCTCTGCTTGTCTGTTCGACGACGTACGGTACAAGGCTCATGCTGCCATTTCACCTCCTGACGAACGAACAGAACACATCGTAAACTGGCTGTTCGTATACCGGCTCTTCGCAAACCGGCTGCCCGGCTGTAATACAATCCGGTTCTGCTTCGGCACAAAAAGCCCGTTTCTCCGGTATTCCAGAGGCGTACATTCATATTCCTGGTGAAAAGCCTGCATAAATGCCTGTTGGGACTCATATCCCGCTTCCAACGCAATTTCCATGACAGGCCGCCCGCTCTCCGCCAGCTTTCTTGCGGCTTCATTCAACCGTCTTCCCCGGATATACCGGTACAATGTGGTTCCTGTATTTTCTTTAAAAACCCGCGCAATGTAGAATTTAGAATAGTGAAGCGCTTTGCCGATTTTCTCTAAGGACAGCGTTTCATCCAGATGCGTTTCCACATAGGAGAGGATTTTTTCCGTCACTGCGATACCGCTCATCATAAACCTCCGTTTCTGCTTTTTTCAGGTTCCTTATTCTTATTCGAATTTATTATAGCAGATGAGTGCGGGGGCGTCTTCATGAAAACTGCCCTGTACAATACCAAAAATCAACCCTATCTCATTTTTTTGCGCAAAACAGCTTTCTCCCCTTCGGTTAATTCGAGACATTCGTCGGGCGACAATTTCGAACACCGCTCCAGAATACCCATAAGGCATTCCCGTGCTTCGGAATCTCTGATTCCTCCTACGCTGCTGGCCGCACTGAACATCATTATTTCCCTGGGGGCTCCTTTCGTTGACGTAAAAGTGCTTAAAAAATCCACGGCATCATTTATACAATCACTGTCGGAAGTAAAACGATAGGCTTTGCTCAACCCTTCCTCCATCGCAGATTTTAATGAATTATCGTTTCTGCTATAAGAATCTTCTTTTTTAGATGAAAATAATCCCATGTTTTTCTTCTCCTTTTTCACTTTATAATTTTCAATGATACGCCTTCTTAATTCTTCCCTTCCTTTCCCCCATTCTCCTTCGGCGGCCTGACCGGAGGCATCGGCTTCCCCGATGATGCAGGCGCCGGCGGCAGGCTGAATCCTCTTGTTCCGCTTCTCCTGTCAGCGTCAGGATATACCGTTTCATTTCTTTTTTCGTTCATAATCCTTCCTCCTGTTTTTATTTCGTTTCCTTATTTTCCGTAGGGCAAAACCGTTCCAGATAGATATCCGTTTTCTCTATCGCTTTTTTCATAAATCTCTTACTGCTCAATGACAGTTCCTTTTTCTGATATTTATTTTCCAGCCCGATAAACTCCTCTTCATAATGATACAATAAGTCGTTTATTTCTTCTTCCGTCAGCTTTCCGGAAGATACCTGAAACCAGTCATGCTCAATCCGGTTGCATAGCTGCTTTAGCTCTTTTATAAAAGGCGCCGCAGTTTTCAGTTTTTTGCTGAACGGAAGCAAATCATAGACTGCGGTTATGACATGGGAAACCGCAATCAGCGCGGCCCATACAAAAGAATACTGGCTCCATACCGCCCATGCCGCAATGCTTGTAGACGATGAAAGCGCGCAGTATATCTTAACCGCCTTGTCCACTATATAGGAACACTCCGCTTCTGCATCCAGATAATAGACATAGATTCTTTTTTCCTTCAGATAATTCCAGTACCTTTCCTGCATCGCAGCTCTCCTTTCTGTTCTCCCTCTCCGTTCTTCCTCCCGTATTTAATTACATCGATAACAGATAAAACCGCCCCAGTATATTTCTCTCTCAAAAGGCCGCTCCCAGTCATTTCTTTTTTCATACTGCCATACTAATTGCTTACTTTCATAATCAATATCCTGCTCCAGCATGTACGCAAACCATCCATCCTGTTTCAACCGCCCGATTGTCGCCCCTTGTATGTACCGCTTTGCATTTTTCAAAGCAGTAAACGGTTTGTTACCTCTTTGTATATACGCATCATAAAAATATCCCATCAGGATTGCCGTAGCAAAATCGTCAGCCGACCAGAGACTGGAAATTACATAACGCGCACCGGCCGCCGAAAATCCGCCAAGTAATCCATGAAATCCCTTGTTTTCCAGTACTTCATTCATGCCGCTGTTACAGGATGAAAGAACTGCCAGTTCCACAGAACGAAGATTCAGACGACTGATTTCATCCGCCGTCACAATACCGTTTCCGTACTTTCTGCTTATTTGTCCTGTCCGCAGCCAGTTCTCCGCTCCCGCAAATGCAAGGCCGGAAGCATAGGCGGCATCTTTTCCGTTGTCAAAATATCCGTGTGTCGCAATATGGATATTTCTGTACCCTTCCGCTGACATCAACAAGTTTTTTACAGCCTTGCTTCCGGTATAATACGGACTTGTGCACTGTCTGCCGACCAGACACGCCTCTACCCCGCTAAAAGGAATATCTCCCAGAATCCTGTTACCCGCCCGGCCCTGATAATACGCCGGAAAATCTTCCGTCTGTGCATACTCCAGCTCTGTCATCTGATATTGAGGGCTGCCTATAATCAGACTTCCCCCGGAAGAAACACCGTCCTGATTCCGGAACAGAAAATCTCTCGCACATTCCATCAAAATCACATCATATTCTTTCCCTAATCCCAGTCCGTCCTCGTCTTTCAGAATCTCAAAAGGCAGATTCATCAGCTCTCTGTCCGGCGCAATATACAGCCGGTCCACGTCCTGAATGGAAGCAAGCGCCGGTTCCATCAGAAAACGATGCAGATTCCTTTCAAGCAGTTCTTTCCGTCTTTCTCCTGACCTGTCAATATTCCGGCTGAAAGGGGACCGTCCGGCAGATTCTTTTTGCAAAATGGACAGCAGTTCTTTTGCCGCTTCCAAAACGGCCCTTCCATCCGAAATAACCTCCCGCTTCAACGTACAGCGGTTTTTCTTTTTACAAATAAGATAAACGTCTATGGAAGCCTTCTCCCCATAGGGACTGTACCTGTCATAATCACAAAAGAAATACTCGATAACCGCCGCGTTGTCTGGAATGGCTCTCTGAACTTTTTCCCAGGTGATATCTGTAAATACGGCGTTCTTCGGAAACTGCCTGTAAAATTCTTCATCGGCTTCAAGTTTCCGTTTATATGCCGCATCTCCCATATAGCCCGACGACCTGCCGCGCAATACCTTTTCCGCCTCTCTGCCGGCCATTTCATTGTGCGCTCCCGACAATTTCAATTTTTCCCCCATCCCGTTACTGTGAAAGATTCTATTTCTTTCCCTGACCGCCAGAGACGCCAGTTCTTTAAACTGTAGCACTTTTTCATATGCAAAAGGAAGCTCCGCATATCTTCGCAGAACGGAATAGCATTCCGAAAACTGAAACTGCACCGTACCGAGCTCCCGATATAACCTGATATCGTTAATATCCCGCACATAGGAATGCCATACCTCTTTCAGCTTATCCAGGCAGATGTGCAGATATTTTTCCCCTTCATCCCTTTTCCCGTTCTGATAATAAAAAGCAAGTATCAGAGACAGTGTTTCCGCTATAACATTATCCGACATCCCGCCGCATTCAACCAGTTTCAGGCGCTCCCGCACGGAAACATCTTCCGGCAGACCAAGTTCCCGTAAAACCACTTCATACGCATCCCACATAAGTGTCTGATGCTCATCCCCCGCCAAAAGCAATTCCTTATTGGCAATGATATACTCCAGAATTTCCTTGTAACTTCCGCATTCCTCTTTGGAAGCCTTTTGATTCCCGACAAGCAGTATTACAGAAACAAAGACAAATAACAGACATTTTTCGGAAAGTCCCGCCAATTCCTTAAAATTGCCCCTCTTTATGTCTCTGTGGATTTTTGACAGCCTTTCTTTTAATTCATTGATATCCTCTTTCCCCAGACTGCGCTCAAACATTTCACATTTTATCGTATAAATGCAATAAATATCATCCTCGCTCAGACCGCGATTTGTCCCGCCGTACCGGATAACATCAAGCAGCTCTCGAAGCAGCGGCTTCGCCTGTCCATAATTTTCCAGCGTATAATAAATCTTCAAAAGTTCAAACCGGATTTTTTTATCAGATATTATGTCAACTGTCTCTGTGGGCGCGTATACGTCAAGCGCCTTCCAAAACGCTCTTTCCGCCGGAATCCATTCGCGCCTGGCCAGATAATATTTTCCGCGAAAATACCACGCCAGTCTTTTTTTAATCTGCGGTTCTGTCCTGACCGAATCATACATCTGACAGAGTTCCTCGTACTGCTGCAAATTCCT
>CAJTRL010000092.1 GCA_910578715.1 uncultured Lachnospiraceae bacterium
AGGTAAAATATCCATTAAATACATTTGCCTGGATATTTACGCAGCTTATCTGTCTTATCTTTCAAGGTAAGAAAAATTGAGGTGAAAAATATATGGAAAAATTGAATTCCAAGAAATTTATTGTAACTGTAATTGAATTTGCAATAAATGATTTTAAGAAAAAGTATTCCGGTTCTGTATTGGGTATTGCCTGGGCATATATTCAAACAATAATGATGGTTATAATCTATTGGTGTGTATTTCAATTTGGATTACGGGCTGCCGGCGCCAAGGGAGTTCCCTTTTTAGCATGGTTTATTGCCGGGTATATGCCATGGATGCTTTTTTCTGATATTATTAACAGTTCTATCGGATGTATGTCAGAGTATAGCTATATTGTAAAAAAGGTAGTATTTGATGTTAATATTATACCTTTGGCTAAAATAGTCGGATGCCTGTTTATTCATTCTGTTTTTATGTTGATTGTCATTGCCGTTGCTTTTGCATATGGTATTTTTTCAGGCGTATATCTTTTTCAATTAATTTATTATTTTATAGCTTTACTTCTGCTGGCAATTCCTCTCGCTTTTTTGTGTTCAGCCGTCAATGTATTTTTTAAGGATTTTGCACAAGGAGTTGCTATAGTTTTAAATATATTAATGTGGCTGACTCCCATTGTATGGGATTTTTCGGCTGTACCAGACAAATTAGCAATATTGTTTAAAATAAATCCGATGTTTTATATTATTAATGGGTTTAGAGAATCTATATTGTATAGAGTCGGTATTGTTGAACATTGTTTTAATGGATTATATTATTGGGCAATTGTAGTTTTCTTATGGATTGGGTGTATGAAAACATATAGGAGATTATTGCCGCATATGGCAGACGTTTTATAAGGGGAGGAATTTATATGCAGCAGACTACAATAAAAGTAGAAAATATATCTAAAATATATAAAATATACGACAATCCAAAGGAACGTTTTTTGGAAGTAATTCAGAAGGGGAAAGAATATGGAAAGAATCATTATGCATTGAACGATGTATCTTTTGAAGTAAAAGAAGGAGAATTATTAGGTATTATTGGTGTGAATGGAAGTGGAAAATCTACCCTTCTCAAGATAATTACAGGAGTGCTGCAGCCAACGAGTGGAAAGGTGACTGTAAATGGAAAGGTTTCTGCATTATTGGAATTAGGAGCGGGATTTAATCCGGAATACACTGGTGTAGAAAATATTTATTTTAATGGATTGGTGATGGGTTTTTCCAGGAAGGAAATGGAAGAAAAGGTGCAGGGCATTATTGAATTTGCGGATATAGGCGAGTTCATTAATCAACCGGTCAAGACGTATTCAAGCGGTATGCTTGTAAGACTGGCTTATGCGGTGGCGGTAAGCATTGAGCCAGATATTCTTATAGTTGATGAGGCACTGGCGGTAGGCGACGTCTATTTTCAGATGAAATCAATGTCTAAGATGGAAGAACTATTTCGTAAAGGAAAAACAGTAATTTTTGTATCACATGATACGGCGTCTGTAAGAAAACTATGCAATACAGCAATATATTTGGATAAAGGGAAAATAATTGCCAAAGGGACAGCAAAAGAAGTAGTTGATTTATATGAGAAAAAGGCGCGGGAAGTAATGTCCAGTTCTTCAAAAGATATGAAAAAAGATAGTATAAAACAAATTACTACAGATATGTTTAAACATGAAGCTGATGAGGCATTTGTGCGGAATGAAAAATATGAAAAACTGGTTGAACATTCAAGGGAGGGAAACGGAAAGGCGAAGGTTTGTAATCTCGAATTATTATCGGAGGAAGGGGAGCCTTTGTTAATAGTGGATGAAAACAGAGTTGGAATAATACGGATAAGCGTTATTTTTTATGAGGACTGTCAATGCTCTGTTGGTTACCATATTAGGGATGAAAAAAACGAACAAATACTGGGAAGCAATACAGTCTATGAAGGGATAGGGGAAATAAGCGGCTTTTCGGGAGACAGGATAATAATAGAATTTAAGACTGAGTTACCATTGAAAGAAGGAAGATATAATATAATGACTGTGCTTTCGACATCGGTATTTCTTAACAGAACGGTTGAATTTGTAGATGTTACAAAAGATGGAATGTATTTTGATGTATTAGAAAAGAAGCCATATAGAATTTGGAATATGGTACAATTACAGAATACTGTCAGAATTAGAAAAGTTAGTAATGAACAATAGTATGAAAGGGCTGGAATATAAATTTGGAAAAAATAATTAATGTCACATCACCTCTTATGCCTACAATGGAGCGGTATATCGAGGAACTGAATAAAATTTGGAATTCGAGATGGATGACCAATAATGGACCGGAGTATGTAGAATTTCAGAGTAAGTTAGAAGAATTGTTGGAAAATAAAGTAGAATTATATGTGAATGGACACATGGCACTGGATATTGCAATAAAAGCATTGGAGCTTAAAGGTGAAGTCATTACTACACCATATACATTTGCGTCTACAACCCATGCCCTAGTCATGAATGGTCTGACACCTGTTTTCTGTGATATTGGTGATGATTATACGATAGATGTGGACAAAATAGAAGAATTGATAACAGACAAGACATGTGCAATATTGGCCGTACATGTTTATGGCTGCATCTGTGATGTAGATAAAATAGAAGAAATTGCCCACAGACATAATTTAAAAGTCATTTATGATGCAGCGCATGCTTTTGCGGTAAAGAAGAAGGGAAAGTCCATTGCGGGGTATGGCGATATTTCTATGTTTTCTTTACATGCAACTAAAGTATTTAACTCTATTGAAGGGGGAATACTGGCATATCATGATGAAAAGTATGCGAGGGAACTGCGCAATCTTCGGAATTTCGGGATAGAAAATGAAGAGAGTATTACTTCTGTAGGTTTAAATGCTAAAATGAATGAGTTTGCGGCGGCAATGGGTATATGCAATTTAGAAATACTGGAGGAGGCAATTGCGGCAAGAAGAATAATTGTGGAAAAGTATTTAGAAATAATACAATGTTCAAAAGGAATTAAAACTTTAAATTATGAAAACTTTAAAAATAATGATATAGAATACAATTATGCCTATATGCCGATAGAGATAGATGAAAGCATAACCGGATTCACAAGAGATGATTTACATAGCTTTCTGAAAACAAAAAATATTGGGGCAAGAAAATATTTTTATCCAATTGTGACAGACTATGAATGTTATAGAGATAAATTTAATAGTAATTTGACGCCAAATGCAAAAAAAGTTGGGGATAGAATTTTGACATTACCTCTTTCTGCTTCTATGACAGAGGAAGAAGTCTCCAGATGTTGTAATGCATTGCGAGAGATGATAGAGAGGAAAAGAATGTGAAGGATATATTTTTTCATCAGATTGTCAAATATACATATGCTAAACAGGGGATTGAAGCTATGCGGACTCAAGAGAAGCATAGGATTCTCGAGATAGGGGCAGATTCATGCAGTAATCTTGGGGAGTATTTGCCTGATGATACGATTATGTATTTAGATGTTACCTCCTTAGATATGGCACAGGCCGATGCTGGTTCCTATAAGGAGGACATTTTGTATGAAGATGAATATTTTGATTTTGTTGTGATATTGGACGCGCTGGAATCTGTCAAAGAAGATAAAAGGCTGGATTTTATTAAAACGATTAACCGTATAGCAAAAATAGGAATCATTTTATCTTCATTAAACTGTTTTGTAAATGATTCATTTGAAGGTGAATTGTTAAAATATTTTTATAAGTTAAGCGGACAGCCTATGCCTCTATGGTTTGACAAACATAAGGATTACCCGCATCTTGATAAAGATGCGATAGTTATGTTACTTGAAAAGGCAGAAGTGAATGATAATTGTATACTATCCTATTATGGAATAAAAAGAGATTTACTGATAAAGATATCGCTATTAGAGATAATGGCATCCCAAACCGAAGCATGTTCTAATTTTTTTGATATTATGGATTCGGATTATCTTCATAGCATTTTATATCAGGATATAGGGCTGCCGGCGGATTTATCAGCGCGGATATACGTCATTTGGACGAAAAATAATTCCATTGGAAAGGCAAAAAAACAGTTTTGTCAAGATAGCCAGAGTATGAGAAAAGCAATAGATAGTTTTGAAGAAAAGCATTTAGAATTAATGAAATGGGGCTTAATAAACCTGGATTATTTTAAAAAAATCGGAAATACAAAATTTGGAAAAAATAAGTTAAACGTAGTGTTGGTCACATATAATCAGGCAAAATTTATCAGACAGACATTAGAATCTGTTTTGAACCAGCAGACAGTATTTAACTATAATATCATTGTCGCGGATGACTGCTCTACTGATGATACGGTTTCTATTATTAAACAGATGGAGCAGCAGACGGAGATACCATTTGTGTATCTGCCCAATGACCATAATCTGGGTATAATGCAAAATTATAAACGGGCGTTTGAAGCATGCGATGCAGAATATATTGCAATTATGGAAGGAGATGATTTATGGACAGATAAATTGCGTCTCCAGAAGCATATATATTTTTTGGACGGTCATTGGGAGTGTGCAATGTCATTTAATCAATATGTAGTCAAGAATTTTGAAGAGGGGACGGCGTTTATACAGCCAAAGTTTTCTGATAGCAAGGACAAGAAGTATTTTAAATACCTTGACGGACATGATTTGGCATATACCAATTATATTGGTAATTTTTCTACATGTGTTTATCGAAGCAGCGTTTTGAAATCTTTGCCGGAGCAGATGTTTTCCATGAAGGGCTATGACTGGCTGACTAATATTATGGTTTCAAGAATGGGATATGTGGCATGCCTGATTCAGCCAATGAGTATTTATAGAGTGCATTCACATGGAACCTGGAGCAGCCAGAATGACAAAGAAAAAAATCTGGCTATTATTGAGGCAATAGAAATATATGATGAATATACGGATAAAGAATTTACGTCAGAGTTTGCTGCTCATAAATTACGTTTGCGGATGCAGCTTCAGACGGGAAAGTTATATAAAATAAAAGCTATTATTAAAAATGTAATAAGGGGATGTTATAAGATTAGTTTTTATTTACCATCTATTTTTGTGCACATAATAAAACTGCTTATGCCACCAGTGATATTAGATATAGTATCAGAAACTTGTGAGAGGTGAAGTTATGGATGAAGTCAAAGTAAGTGTGATGTTTATGTCATATAATCATGGCGCTTATATTCAGCAGGCCATGAGAAGTGTATTGGCACAGACGTTTCAAAATTATGAAGTAATAGTATCTGACGACTGCTCGCAGGATAATACAAGAGAGGTTTTGGAGCAATTCAAAGATAATAGAATTTCGTTACACTTTTTTGAAGAGAATCAGGGGGCTACCATTAATAATCTGTATATCTGGCGGCAGTGCAGAGGTGAATATCTGGCGTTAATAAATTCTGATGATGTGTGGATGCCGGAGCATCTGCAAAAAAGTGTTGACTATTTAGACGGGCATAAAGACTGTGGGGCAGTTTTTTCATGGGCTGCTTCCATTAATGAAGAAGGTACTATAATAGAGCCATGTATTGAAGTTTTTAAACAGCCAAATCGTTCACAGGCGGAATGGGTCTATTATCTTTTTACAAAAGGAAATTGCTTATGTCATCCAAGCATGGTGATTCGGAGAGAAGTATATGAAAATGTCGGATTTTATAAAATAGGATTTAGACAATTACCGGATTATAATATGTGGACGCGTATGGTAAATAAGTATAATCTGCATATACTGGAAGAAGTATTGATGTATCATCGAAGATGTATTCGAACAAACCAGAATACGAGTGCGCCTGTGGTTGATAATTCTGTTCGGGATGTAAACGAATCCTTATATACGCTCATACATTATTTTGATAATATGACAGATGAATTATTTTGCCGTGCATTTCAGTCTGAATTCAGAAATAAAAATGCTCGGCAAAGAGAGGAGCTTTTGTGTGAAAAGTTCTTTTTGATGTATGATGAAAAGTATTATATGTCCCGTATTGGAAAATTTGCGGCATTTTTGTATCTTCAAAGTATATACGATAATCAGAATTTATGGGAAATAATGAAAAATCAGTACGGTTTTAATTTAAATGATTTTTACAATTTAGGGGCAGACTTTGACCTTTTAGGGTTAAAAAGGAATTCAATTTGTCCCAATATATTAAAAACGAGTATTTTTAAGAAAATGTTATTTGGAATTCAGTCAAGGAAGGAAGGGAAAAGTCATGAGTAGTTTTTATACAGAAGCAGAATTAATGGAGATGGGTTTTAAGTATATAGGAAAAAATGTGAAAATTAGTAGAAAAACAAGTATTTATGATATTTCAAATATTAGTGTGGATGATAATACCCGCATAGATGATTTTGCATTGCTGAGTGGACATATTAAAATAGGAAAACATGTCCATATAGCTGCCTATGCGGCCTTATTTGCGGGAAAGGCCGGTATTGAAGTTGAAGATTTTTGTGGGCTTTCAGCAAGATGCAATGTATATGCGGCATCAGATGATTATTCAGGACAGGCCTTGACCAATCCTACTGTACCGGAACAGTATAAATTAATAACGAGCAAGAAAGTTATTTTTAAAAAACATGCGCTAATAGGAGCTGGCTGTACGGTATTTCCGGGGGTTATTGTGGGCGAAGGCGCGTCGGTTGGGGCAATGAGCCTTATCACAAGGGACGTGAATCCCTGGATGATGTATGTCGGCGTGCCGGCAAAAGAACTTCGTCCTAGAGAAAAGGCGCTTTTGCAATTAGAGGAAAGACTTTTAGAGGAAGAGAAGAATGAATCATAAGTTTATAAGAGTATACAGGAATGTGCCGGATTTGGGAGGAAAATCAAATAATTTTAATATTATCAGAATTTTTCTGGCAATTTCCGTATTATTCAGTCATTCTTTTGAACTGCTCTTGCAACCGGCGCCGGTTGTTCTGGGAAGAACTTTGGGAAATTTTGCGGTAAACTGTTTTTTTGTGATTAGTGGATACTTCATTACTAAAAGCTGGATAAGGTCCGATAGCGCTTTTGTTTTTATAAAAAAGAGGGTTCTGCGATTATTACCGGCATATATTATGGCGTTTATATTGGCTGAAATACTGTCGTACATAGGAAACGGTTATTCAATATGTCCAACTCCATATATCAAAAATGGCTCCGTATGGACATTGTATTATGAAATTATGGCATATTTGCTAGTGATGGCGTTAGGAATGTTTGGTTTAATTAAAGCTGATATTTTGGGAGCATTATGGGCGGTTGGCTTATTTTTCTGCATTTTAATGTATGGAAACAGTAGTACAGAATATAATGTTCTGGCACCTCTTTTTCTTAATTTTCTTGGCGGCGCATATATTTCACAGAATGAAAAAGAAATCCGGATGAAGAAAACGGGTATAGTATGTACAGTGATACTATGCGTCCTGCATTTCTTCCCACGTTGTTTTTGGCTTATTTTGCAAAAAATACCTTTAATATATGGTCCGGCATGTGATTATATATCTTTTAATTATATTTTATATTTATTTTGTCTTCCTTTTGCTGTGGTTTATATTGGAAAATATCTTCCTGTCGTGATAGAGATTGTCGGTGATATATCATATGGATTGTATATTTATGCGTGGCCTATTCAATCCATTATTATATATTTTCACTTTTTTGACCGGGGGGGGGTATTGCCAGAGGTTTTGTTCATAGAAGCATTACTAATAACAAGCATAATATCCATTATATCCTATGTTTTTATTGAAAGTAAAATTAACGCAAAAAATGATTCGCAAAAATTCCAGGGAATGTATTGTAATAGGAGATGAATATGACGTATTTAAAAAAAAATACTATTCTAATTTGTTTGCTGGTATTGTTGATTGTAGATTGTATATCATTAAACAGTAGTTTGAATGACAGATTTAGTATTTGCTTTAAAATGACAGACTATCCAGAGGTTGGAATAGCTCAGCTTTTTTTTGATAAAGGAGAAGGCGTTAGCGAAAAGTCATCTCTTAGCGGTATTGTGGATAACGGAATTATATCGTTTAATATTCCATTCTGGAAATATAATAAAATTGTGAATATAAGATTTGACCCAATAAACTATAAACATGATGTAATAATTGAGAGGGTCTTTTTTTGTCAGGGGGAGAAAGAAGTATTTGAGATAAGCGGTGCGGAATTATTAAATGGTGCACCAGCCTGTGCAGGAATACTCAGATATGAATATTCAGATGAAAAGGCAACTGTAATATGCGAAAATAATGACCCTATTATTTATTTTGATTATGAAATTGTAACCGCCTATAATCATTATTATCGAAGAGCTCAATTGGCAGTTCTGCTAAAAATAGCAGTATTAGTATGTCTTACTTTTTTATTTAGTTATATATTTTATAATTATTATGGAAAAGAATTTTTGCATGTCAGAAATATATTAAATAAATGGTTATACAAATCAGAAAATAAAAAGTATTATGTGATTGTTTCATTTGTGGTTTATCTACTTACCCGGATAATTGTTATGGTGCATTATAGGGGTTACTATTTTACAGATGAGTTTTATTTTCTGGCAGAAAGTAATCCGAATTATTTATCAACATATAATAGGGCGCCCTATATGGCAGCTCTTATCAGGATTTTTACAAAGATTGGGGGAGACCAGTATTTTGCAGTTAAGGCAGTGCCCTTTTTCTGCGGTATTGTAAGTTTTGTTTGTGTGATGTATTTGTCTTATATTTTATGCAGATATTCGGTGAGTATTTTACTGGCTGGAATGCTGATGTCTTTTCATGCACTTTTTGTTTTTAATGATTTTTATGTACGGATGTATAGTTTTCAGGAAATGGAATTGCTGATTTTGGCGGTAATATTGTACAAGACTACACATAGTACGAAGCGTGTCTGTAAAGTGATATGGATGTTGTCAGGATTTGCTCTGGCATATGGAATATATTATCTGACCGAAGATATATCGGGACAAATACCGTTAATTTCGTATTTATGTGCAGCCGTATATCTTGCAGCTGGCAGGCGTACTGTCAGATTATTAAAGGAGAAAGGATATCTAAAAATTGCTATTGGTATCATCTGCATTATGTTTATTGGCATAGAAGTATTAGTTGTTTTGATAAAGAATCAGGGACTTATGGTAGAATCAGCGCAGCTGGAATTAGTTTTTTTTAAAAAGATATACCGGCTTATAGCAGAATTCAGAATAGAGGACTCCGCATTTCTAATAAAATATTTATTTATTGATAGTTTTATATTAACATTTAGTTTTATATTGTCGGGTATATGGCTGATAAAGGAAAAAAAAGAGGAACTACTTCCGATTTTTTTATTAGCGATGATTCCACTAACCGGTTTTGCCGCAATGCTTTATAATTGTAGGATTGTGAGAACCTTTATTGGATATTTTGCATTAATGGTAATAATGGTGGTTCTTTTTTGGGATTATCTTTTTTCAAAGAAAAAATATGCTTTATGTATTATAGGAGCGTGCGTTATTACTATATTGACATCACCTGTTGATTTAACCTGGAAACAATTTACGGAGCAGCTATATCTATATCATGAGAT
>CAJTRL010000093.1 GCA_910578715.1 uncultured Lachnospiraceae bacterium
AATGGATGGAGGTGGATTCGAACCACCGAAGCAATTTGCAGCAGATTTACAGTCTGTCCCCTTTGGCCACTCGGGAATCCATCCATATGATGAGTCTTCACTCACAACTACCATTTATATCACATCATTCCTGAAAATGCAAGAAATTTTTCTTCTCCGGCCTGTCGGATAAATGTTGTAAAATAATTGCTGATGTTGCCGGCAGCGTAATTTTTACTTTTCCGGCAATCACGGGATATTCTTTTGCTTCCGTCGAAAATCCTTCCTCCGTCGTAATAATCAACTGTCTTAACATACACTCTTTCGGCATGCCGAGATACCATACGGACAGAGACTGCGTCACTTCGTGGTGATTGTTATTCACCAGAATAACGGACTGCGCATCCTTTGTAAAACGCCCATAGCCGATGACATTATATTCTTCCGCAATATATTTCAGGGAGCCCGTCAGAAATTCCCGGTTCTGCTTATGAATCCGGATAATCGCCTTATGAAAGGCTATTAACGCTTCATCCTCATGCCCCCAGGGATAAGTACGCCTGTTATCAGGGTCCGTAAAACCACAGACCCCCGCCTCGTCCCCGTAATAAATCGTCGGAGCGCCTATCCAGGTCATCTGGATAACGACCGCCTCCCGTAATACGGCTTTGTTAATGCCCTGATTTGCCGCTTCCGGTCCTAATGTGTTGGTTCTTCCGACCTTATGATTTGTTCTCGTCAGAAAACGGGAATGGTCATGGTTGGACAGTTCATTCATTGCCGTCTGCAAAGACTGCATCGGAAAACAGGCGCAATGGTGTCTCATCGCATCCCAGAAACTTTTGGCATTGCCCAATAAATCCGCACGATGGTCATCGCTGTGTTTCTGCATGCCGGTTAAAAACCAGGTGACAGGCTCCATAAACGCATCATAATTCATGACGGTATCCCATTCACCGCCCTGAAGCCACTCCTTCGGGCTTCCATAATGTTCGGCCAAAATGATTGCTTCCGGATTTGCCGTTTTAACCGCCTTCCGGAACTCTTTCCAGAAAATATGATTAAATTCCGGACTGTGCCCCAAATCTGCGGCCACATCCAGCCGCCATCCGTCCGCATTATAGGGCGCGGAAACCCATTTGCCCGCAATGTGAAGCATATAATCGAACAATTCCTTTGAATTTTCATAATTCAGCTTCGGAAGCGTATTGTGGCCCCACCAGCCGTCATATGCTTCATTATAAGGCCATTTATGCTGGTCATGAAACTGAAAATAAGGATGATACGGGCTCTCCTTCGCGACATAGGCTCCCTTTTCATAACCTTCGACACCCTCATAAATTCTCTCCCGGTCCATCCATTTATTGAAAGAACCGCAATGATTGAAAACGCCGTCCAGAATCACCCGGATGCCCCTTCTGTGCGCTTCTTTGACCACCTCGGCAAAAAGCGCGTTACTGGCTTCCAGATTTTCTTTGTTGGACACGCGGTTGATGTATTGGGAAGCAAAACGGTTCTCATGCTGCCCCGGCTGCAATACATCTCCCGTATCGTTTACAATTTTCCCGAAATGCGGGTCGATATTATCATAGTCCTGTATATCATATTTGTGATTGGAAGGAGAAACAAAGAGCGGATTAAAGTAAATAGCATCAATGCCCAAATCCTGTAAATAATCCATTTTATCCAGAACACCCTGTAAATCGCCGCCGTAAAATTCTCTTACGCCCATCTGCGCCGGATACTTATTCCAGTCTTCTACTTTTACGCATCCGTCCCCGATATACCGGTATTCATTTGTCAGAACGTCGTTCGACGGGTCGCCGTTATAGAAACGGTCAACATAGATTTGATAAAAGACCGCGCCCTTTGCCCAGTCGGGCGTCTTAAATCCGGGAATAATCTGGAAATGATAATATTCGTTTATATCGCGCACGACTCCCCTCGTATCAAAAATACAGGAAATCATACCCGCATGAACCTCAAAATAGTAAACCAGCTTTTCGTTCTCCAGCTGTTCGGTATATGCGTAATAATCAAAATATTCATCCGATTCGGATTTTAACATCAAATGCTTCTGGTTCTTACTTACAAGAAATACCCTGTCGATATTGTTTCTGGCAGCCCGGAAACGAATCGTCACTTCCGCGTATGCGCTCGGCTCCGCCGGCGAAATATAATTGCCCGTCGTATCGGAAAACAATGCCTTTCTGTTGAAAACGGGACGCATCGACGAAATATACTGATAATTCTGTTCTGCCTTAAAAAACCGGTTAAAATCCATATAAAAGCCTCCGTCATCCATTATTGCTGTCTTATTCTCTTTACGCCAGAATACTTTCTTTTCCTTTACAGTAAAAAAGACAGCTTTGGAATCGCTGTCCTTTTTAGAGAAGGTATTTCTTCTTATGGGGTATAGCAAAAAACTATATAATGTATTGGGGGTTACAAGTGTATAATAGCATACCCCTGGAAAAGCTACAATCCATAGGATTCACAAATATTACAATTTTGCGTCCCGATTTTTGTCTATATTGCCCAATCAGGCTGTGTATAATTTGTATCAAACAGCGCTTCAAACTCAGCTCTGCCGATTTTTTCCTTTTCCAGAAGCAGTTTGGCGCACTCGTGAAGCACTTTTTCATGCTCCATAATAATTTCTTTCGCCTTCGCATAACATTCATCGATTATCGCTTTCACTTCTCTGTCGATTTCCCCGGAAATGCTCTCGCTATGATTCTTGGCATGTGCAAGGTCTCTTCCGATAAAAACTTCGTCATCATCATCATCGTAATTGATAACGCCGATATTTTCCGACATGCCGTATCTTGTTACCATTCTGCGGGCTGTCTTTGTAGCTTTCTTAATATCGCTGGATGCCCCTGTCGTAATGTCGTCGAAAATAATTTCTTCGGCAATCCGCCCGCCGAGAGAGACCATAATATCCTCTTTCATCTTGCCCTTTGTTAAAAACATTTCATCTTTTTCGGGAAGCGGCATTGTATATCCCGCCGCGCCGATTCCTGTCGGTATGATAGATACCGTATAGACCGGGCCGACATCCGGCAGCACATGGAACAATATCGCATGGCCCGCCTCGTGATAAGCTGTAATCTTCTTTTCTTTATCGGAAATGATACGGCTCTTCTTTTCCGAGCCGATGCCTACTTTAATAAACGCTTTCTTGATGTCTTCCTGTTTTACGAAAACCCGTTTGTCCATCGCCGCATTGATTGCCGCCTCATTCAGAAGGTTTTCCAAATCCGCTCCCGTAAACCCGGCGGTCGTCTGGGCAATCTGTTCCAGATTCACGTCGTCCGCAAGCGGTTTATTCTTGGCATGCACTTTCAGAATGTCCTGACGGCCCCCCACATCGGGAGATGCAACACTGATTTTTCTGTCAAAACGGCCCGGTCTTAAAATCGCAGGGTCAAGGATATCAACCCGGTTCGTCGCAGCCATAACAATAATGCCTTCGTTGACGCCGAATCCGTCCATTTCCACCAGCAGCTGGTTCAGTGTCTGCTCTCTTTCGTCGTGTCCGCCGCCCATGCCGGTTCCGCGTCGTCTCGCCACCGCATCGATTTCGTCGATGAAAATAATACAGGGCGCATGCCTCTTCGCTTCTGCGAACATATCCCGGACGCGGGATGCGCCGACGCCGACAAACATTTCCACGAAATCCGAACCGGAAATGCTGAAAAAGGGCACGTTTGCTTCTCCTGCAATCGCTTTGGCAAGCAGTGTCTTACCTGTGCCGGGCGCACCTTCTAACAGAACGCCTTTCGGAATCCTGGCGCCGACTCTCGTAAATTTCCCCGGCTCCTTCAAAAATTCCACAATCTCTTCCAGTTCTTCTTTTTCTTCTTTCAGTCCGGCAACTTCTTTCAGCGTGATTTTATTATCGCCTATGGAAAGTTTTGCGCGGCTCTTTCCAAAATTCATCATTTTTCCGCCGCTGCCGCCGCCCGCGTTCTGGGCATTCATCATCACGAAGAAAAAAACGCAGACAATCGTTACAAGCAGTACCGGAAAAACGCTGTTTAAAAACCAGCTTTCTTCGGGCACATTCTCCACGGTCGGGTCCAGGCCGTATTGTCTGACCAGACTTTCCGCTTCCGCCGTGTCCGTCACATAGAGGAGCTTCTCTTCTCCGCTCTTTAACGTAATTTCCAGCGCTCCGGTAGGCGTCTCCTTATTCGGACAGATATTGACCATCGCCACGTCGCCGCTTTTTAACTGGGCTTCAAATTCCCCTTTCGTATAACCGCTGCCCTGTACTCTCAAAGTGCCAATCCAGACCGTGAAGAGAAGAAGTCCGATGATAATGACAAAGTATAAATAAAAATTTCTGCTATTCTTATTCAAAACAATCCTCTTTTCCTAATATAAATAGAATCAAAACCCGCCGTTTCTACTCAAACTTTACAATGCCGATATATGGCAGATTTCTGTATTTCTGGGCATAATCCAGACCGTATCCTACAACGAACTCATCGGGAATTTCAAATCCGGTATAATCCGCCTTCACATCGACTACCCTTCTGCCCGGTTTGTCTAACAGCGCACAAAGTCTTACGTCCTCCGCGCCCCTGTCGTTCATCAGCTTTATCAGATAATCCAGTGTCCTTCCGGTATCAACGATATCTTCCACTAACAAAACATGCTTCCCTTGAAGCGGTTCATCCAGGTCTTTGACGATTTTCACGACACCGCTCGATTCGGATGATTTTCCATAGCTGGAAACAGACATAAAATCGAGAAATACAGGAACCGTAATCCGTTTGGCAAGCTCACATGCAAAAAAACTCGCCCCTTTCAGAATACATATCAGATAAATATCCTTTCCCGCATAATCTCTGCTGATTTGCTCTCCGAGCTGCCTGATTCTGGCATCGACTTCTTCCTCAGATAATAAGACTTCAATTCGTTCAGCCATCGCTTTCCTCCTTCAACTGTACCTGTAAGATACATTTCGTATTTTCATTCACCTTATAATACTGGCTGATACGATACCCCGGTACCCAGACAATATGTGGTCCGTCCGCCAGTAAATAAATGTGCTCCCGCCGCATTTTGGGAATTTTCTCATTCATCATGTATTCTTTTATCGTCTTCTTGTGCAAAGCACTGTCAATCGTCAGAAAGTCTCCTTTCTGCCGCGTTCTGAAGATTAAAACCTTAGTTATTTTATCATAATCAAACCATTTCGTATATGTCTTTTCCGGAATATTTTGCCCTTTTTTATAAAAAAACTCCTCTTCCGGCACATATTGAAAGGATATTTTTCCAAGACCCGGTATCGTCACTTCTCCCGGTATTGTTACCGGAACCGGCGGATATTCCTGCTGCAGATACTTCTGCGGCAGACATTGCCGCTCTCCGGACTTACGTTTCACAACGGGCGCCCGGTCTTCCGGCATATACAGCAAAAACCTGTCGTATTCCTTACGGGCCCGTATGCCATAAGGCAGAATTATCTCCTTACTTCCATTCTTTCCGGTCAGTTCCATCAAATCGTTCAGATGTTCTTTCGTCATATCTTTCCGACAGCCTGTTATCTGTTCCAGGCTCCTTAGCAGAATCATTTTCTGCAGAAATTCGTCTTCTTCCCGGAAAGCCCGTATATTTACAATTATCCTTTTTTCTTCCTGAACAAAAACACACCTCTCAAACGCCTGAACCGTCTGTTTCGTTACAAACGCATCCGTCTGCGAAAGAATTTCCGCCGCCTCTCCGATATGGGCCGCCGCATTCCGGCAGATATGTTCTTCCGCATAAGCCAGAATATGATGCCTGATTTTATTCCTCGTATAAGTATCATCATTATTTGTACTGTCCATACAAAAGGCAAGCCCTTTTTCGGACAAATATGCCTCGATTTCCGCTCTTTCCAGACATAAAAGCGGCCGGATGACCCGCTCCCGCACCGGACGAATGCTGCCAAGCCCTCTTAGCCCGCTGCCCCGGAATAAATGAAACAACATCGTTTCCGCCCTGTCATTCAGATTATGTGCGACGGCGATTTTGCACGGCCCGCATTCCCCTTCCAGCGCTTCTTCAAAAGCCTGATACCGCAGCTGTCTCCCCGCCTCTTCGGGCGTAAGCCGTTTTTCTTTTGCATATCCGGCCATATCCACCTTCTTAAACAAAAAGGGAATGCTCCATTCTTCGCACAACCGTTTTACATAATCCGCGTCTTCCTGTGCATCCGGACGGATGCCGTGATGGACATGCACGACAATCAGGCGGAACGGAATTTCTTCCGTCAGTTTTCGCAATACAGAAAGCATACAGACGGAATCGGCTCCGCCGGAGACGCCCGCTGCAACCGTATCGCCGCCGGAAATCATTTGATACTTTTCAATATATGCCCTGACCTTCCCGTAAATATCTTCCATAAAGTGTCTGTGCCTTTATCCTTCTTTGCATATTTCCGATTTCAACCCATTTTATCATACTTCCAGTCGTAACGCCATATTCCGATAACGAGCACTGTCATGTCATCCCGGATTTTCCCCTTGCTCTGGCGGAGACAGTAATTCAATATCTGCTTTGCAATCTCTCCCGGATTCGTATGTGATATCTTTCCGAGCAGTTCCGGAAAAACTTCTTCTCCAATTCCCTGTTCCAGTGCGTCCAGCACGCCGTCGGAAAGCATAATGATATAATCTCCGTCCTGAAGCTGTCTATGTATTGTTTCCGGCTCTATCTGCTGAAAAACACCAAGAGGAAGATTTCTTGCGGAAAGCCTGTCCACCAGATGCTCTCGTTTGATAAAAGTACATGCCGCTCCGATTTTCGTAAATTCACAGGCTCCTGTATAAAGGTTCAGTTCGCAGATATCCAGTGTGGACATATTCTGCTCCTGTTCTCCCGCCGCCAGCGCACCGTTGATAATCTGTATTGCCGCTTCCTTCCGGAATCCTGCTTCCATAAGACGTTCCATCATTTCGATGACTTTCCCTGACTCTTCGCTCGCTTTTTCGCCGGACCCCATGCCGTCAGAAAGGATTGCGACCATTCTCCCCTGTTCCGTTTCACAAAAAGAATAATTATCTCCCGATACCTTCTCCGTTTCCTTTGTTGCTTTCGCAAACCCGGTCAGCACATGAAAAGAAGGCTCTTCCCTAAAATAATAGGTACTCCATTCCTTATACATAAACAATGGAGCCTGTCCCGGCGCCCGAAGCCGGATATTCATCGCAGCGGATATCAGGCCGGCAACATCTTCTAACATAATATTATCCTGACTCTGTGGTTTCATTGCCAAACTCAGCGTCAGATGACCGTCTTCATTCTCAAGAATCATAAAGTTCTTCAACAAGATTCCCGATTCCTTCAGATAATGCGATACCTGCCTGTATTTCCGCTCGCTTATCGGCCGGTATTGGTAGGCTTCCCCGGCTACGCCAGACATAATATGTGCCATTTCTTTCAAATGGTCCGCGAGAAGTCCACGGCTTTCATATAGTTTTTTCTGCCACAAATATTCCTGTCTATTCTTATCCTCCGGAGAAATTTCCACGCGTTTCTCCTCAAAAAGCTCCGCAAGCTCCCGGAAAGATTCCGCATATCCCAATAATTTCTGTCTGCCGTATTCCGGTATTATCGTGACAATATTATCTTCTTTGACTTCTTCCCGCTTCCTCATACCCTTCATGCGCCTCCCTTATTTTACCATCTATTTTATCAATATATGTGAGGCACGCCATAATTATTCACCAAAAAATATTCCCTGTGCAATCGAGTAGGGAAGATTTGTCCCTACTCGCCGCGCGGGGCGCACGTTGCGTCAGCAACAATTTCATCTGTGCGCCCCTGTGCATTAAAAAAACAGATTTCGGATGCACTCCCAAATCTGTTTATTTTTCGTCTTTAAAAATAATCTCTCCGTCATATACCAGGCCGAGCTTATCTTTTGCAAGCTCTTCTACATATTTCTTTGTCTGTGTATATTTCCCATATTCCGCAATTTCTTCGGTCCGCATTTTTTCCGCTTCGATTTCCTGAAGCAATGCCTCTTCCTGCTGCGCATATGCTTCTCTTTTTCCACGAAGCTCCACGCTCTTGACCGTCACAACGATTAACATCATCATCACAACTGTCGTAACCAGAAGCATTCCTGTCTTGTTCTGCCGCTTCTTGCGGTACGCTGCTTTTCTTGCCATACAAAATACCTTGTCTGTCTGCCGGAGCAGAGCCCCCATCTAATGTTTACATAAAACCATTTTAAGCGTTTTCAGAAAGCACGTCAACTTATTTTTTATGAAATTTTGACATTTTTTTAATTTATTTTTCAAAACTATTGCAATTCTTTTAATGATGGAAAACAGCCATTTCAGCGGTTTTACTATAATTTGTATAATACGGATTAGACACCACACTATCTTGTATATGATGGTTGACATAATGTGTACAAATAATTTACTGACTGTCATTTTATAAAGCGCCATTCCGAGCGTGGCGCCCAATACGGTAAACCATCGCAGCACGCCGTTGTTTTCCCGGTACAGCATATAAAAAACGCCCAGGCCACAAGCCGCCCAGAAGAAGAAATCTTCTAATGATATCCAGAAAATAGTATGCTTTATCAGTTTCCTCAGAATCAGGAACCAGTCATAAACAAAGGTAATCACAATGCCCATTACAATCGAATGTAGAAAAAAAGTAACTTCCCTGATGATATCCTGGCTCATGCGTCACCTACTTGAACAGTCTTGCCAGCAGAGATTCTCCTTTGGTATTGTAGCCGGCTGTCTCCGAATAAGTAAGACTGTCGATTCTGCCGTCTATATCTACCTCGCCCTTGTCTAATGACAATCTGCTAACATGAAGCTCGTTCCCTTTTATCATCAACATTCCCTGCTCTGTTTCCAGCAGAATTTCATTGACGTCAAAAGACAGTACATCATTCACACCGCTGATAGTACATGTCCTTCTATTGGTAAGCATCAGTTTATGCTGCCTTTTATTGATACTATTCAAATCTTCCATACATACCTCCCTGAAAACGTCTTCCAGTTAAGTGTATGCCGGGGCCTGTATCATTAGAACACTTTTATGGCAGATACCGGAACAGTTCTTTTGCCTCTTCCTTCCGGACCGTTTCCTGAACGTCCAGCACTTCTACTTTTACTTCTTTATTGCCAAACTGAATCGTAAAAGTAGAAGTGCTGGACGTTCAGGAAACGGTCCAGCACTTC
>CAJTRL010000094.1 GCA_910578715.1 uncultured Lachnospiraceae bacterium
AAGCTGTTTTTGTTCTTCGCGTCGGCAATTTTTATCATATAGTTCATATAGGCCGACCAGAGAATCGCACTTACCAGAATGCCTATCAGCGCCATCGCAATAATCACGACAACGATGGCGGAGCCCCCGTTATCCTGACGCAGGCTTCTGTACCGTCTTTTTATGCAGTTTTTTTCTGTCTTCCGATTGCCCATATTCAAACCTTCATTTCGATGCTTTTTATCCAATTCTTTCTGCACCGCAGCCATTTATGCCACAGGCTTTACACAGCGTTTTCAGTCCAATGCTTAATTGTTCTTGCTTCCCGTAATATACGCCATGCGCTGTTCCTGTGGAAACCCGTCATCTTTGGCGCCTTTCTGGTAGACCCCGATTTGTATATCAAAAATAACTTCCGTTATGTCATCGTCATTACCCGTGCCCGAATGCCCCGGAATATTCGTCAGCCGAATCCCCGAAAGGCCGAACACATTGATATTTCCATTGGGCGCGCCGTTTAAATCATACCGCGCCTGAGTCGGAATATCCGCCTTTTCCACTTCATAGGTAGGCAGCTGTCCTTCGACTGGCGTCGAGGGCGGCAAAAAAGAGGCATTGACAAGGTTCATGCCCAGATTGGTCCTGATTTTCACATTCTCCGCCGTCGTATCTTCGATATTTACGACTGCCTTATAACCGAGCTCCGCCTGATTGAGCTGGGAATCCGACAGTCTGGCTTCCGTTACACTGTCGAGCTGTTTTACAATATACATACGGAAAGGCTGGTGTGACTCGTTATGAATCACGATTTCATCCTTTGACGCTTCGTATAAAGGATAATAAAAAAGATAAAAGTTTCCGCTGCTGATATCGCTTCCACAGGGTTCATTGTTTACCCATTGCCCGCTCCCGCTGCCCGGCGACATATTGCCGCTGGTCGTATAAGTCTCCCCGTGATAAGTACATTCATAAAGATAGGTAATATCCGCTTTACAGTATACATTCCCCTCCGCATCCGTACCGTCAGCCATCAGGTTCAGCGTAATCGTGCGCTTTACCGTTCCGCCCCGGTCTTTGAACGTCTTAAAGGTAAAAAGAGAATCCTCATCCGCTTCCAGCCCGAAATAATTCTGTGCATCTTCCGCCGCCAGCTGATTTAAGGTGACGGACTGGGTATAGCTTCCGTCCTTTCCCTTCGTAACGCTGCCCGGCGACGCCATATTGATATCGTTAAAAGCATTGTCATGCCCCGCCGCATTGCCATCCGCTTTCAGTCTGCCCGGCTCATAATTCCTCGCATCTATCCGAATCAGCGCGTCAAATTCGCTTCCCTGAATCTGAACGCCCTCCAGTGCAAAATAATAAACGCCCGGCGATTCCGGGTCGCCGCGGTATGCAGGGTCATTCTGCTCCCTGTCCTTATCCTCTTCGATACTGCCTTTGATTAATTTGGACTCAATCACATAAAACCCGTTCATCGGGTCTCCGAACTGTTCCTTGAGTTCTTCAATATCATAGGCCTTGAGCCCTTCCATAATATCCTGTGCGACTGTCGTCGCGCGCTGTGATACTCTGGCCTTGCCGTTCATCCGTGCGGAAGTCACGAAACCATGCAGCATCGGCACGACAATAATCGCGAGAATAATCACCGCAATCAGCAGTTCCACCAGGGAGAATCCGGCATTGCTATTCAGTTTTTGAAAATTCTTCTTTTTCATGCTAATTTCCCGCCTGTCTGTCTGCTCCGGTTAAATCCCTTTTCCCCGGTCAGTCCCCGGCGCCCTCCGCGCCGCCTTCCGTCTCCATATCCTCCACATCGGGCAGTCCCGCCTCGCCGTGAATCGAAATCGTACCGAAAATATTATCGGTTCCAAGCAATACGGAGGAGAAATCCGGCTGTATATATTCCTTGCCAATCTGGTAAGGCGCAAGATACATGTTCAGTGTCGTTGAGCCTATCAGCAGTCCGGTGTTTTCGTCGAAAGTAACCGTCAGCGTTTCGATTGCCATCCGGTCCGGCTGGTCTACAATATGCCGGATGCTTCTTTTCAGCCCTTCATAGGAAACGCCATAATTGAAAGTGGCCTTCCTTGTATAGAGCCAGTCAATTTCTTCCTCTGCGGAGTCCTCCGTCGCCGTCGTATCTTCCGCAGAATCCAGCGGTTCGTCGTCCACGCCGAGCACGTCGTTTTCGCCCAGGTCATAAGTATGGTCACGCTCTTCTTCTGGCGGCAGCAATTCGTCAAAGTTTACCGGAGCAAGCTGTTCAATATTAACGCTTTCCACAATCATCGGAGAAACAAGTTCCTGGTTAATTGCCATCAGAATCACATCTTCCGCTTTGACGTTCACTGGAAATACAGCATAGATGTCTTCGATTTCCTGAAACATCTTTTCCATTTCCGTCAGATAAGTCTCTTTGTTGTTGTTCTTTATCGTCAGGTCGGTTATCTGCTGCCGCAGCACGATATTTTCGTTATTCATTTCTTCCACTTTTTCCTGTGCCGGCAGAAAAACCCAGTAGAGCGTCACGCCGAAAAACAGTATGCCGATGAATCCGACCAGTAATAAAATATCTCTCTTTGATACTTTCATGATACTAACCTCCGCTTTCCGCCAGTTTTACTGGGCCGCACCGCTGTTGTCCGCGCCCCCGGCCGCGTCTGCATTCTCTGTACTTCCGGCCGCATCTTCACCCTCGGCCGCTTCTTCCACCTCTTCGTCACCGTGGTTTACAGGCGCATAAAGGGCCGCCACCGTAAAGTTGACCGTGATGCTGTTGTTTTCCTCATCGACCTCTTCCGTTACCGCCGTCACCGTAATGCTTTCCGGAAGCAGACTTTCAAAAGTCCGCAGCTGTTCGATGGTTGCCGCCGCTTCGCCTTTGGTGCTGACATTCATCGTTATCGTCACCTGACTTCTGTCGGTGGTAAAAGTCACCACATTGACATCGGCGGGCAGCTTCTGCTCCAGTTCCAGCAGAAACTCATACAGTTCATCGTTCCGGCTCTCCGTTATTTCGTACATTGCTTTTACTTTATTATATTCCGCCTTGACATCTATATAAGTATTGTATACGTCTACAATCGGCTTCAGCTCTTCCACCTGACGCTTCAGTTCCGCGTTTTCTTTTTCCGCTTCCAGATAGGTCAGAATGGAAAAAGCCGTCATCCCGGCCGCAGACAAAAGACCGACCGCAAATAACACCCAGGCAAAAATCGTCCAGCCCTGGCTGACGCCGCCGACCGCAGAAGTGCCTCCTTTTCCGGCGGATTTTCCTTTGGCTTTGCTTTTGTCTTCATGCAGTTTGAAATTCACCGGGGCCATGACCGCGCCGATACAGGACAAATACTCGCCGAAAAATCCCTCTTTAAAGTATTTTTCCAGGTTCAGTCCTTCTACCTTTTTGATGATGGATACCGGATAGTCAATCTCCTTCTGCAAAAGGTCATTCATACCGAGAAAGTTCGCACCGACTCCCGTAATATGTACTGTGTCGATGACCGCCGGGTTCCGGGAAATATAATAGTCGATAACCCTGACGATACCGCCGACCATCGGCGCCAGCGCCTCAGTCACATGGCGTTTTGCAGCATCTTCCCTGGAAAGCGCTTCCAGCGGGCGGTCACCCGCTTCCAGCTCGATACAGTTATTCTGCTCTACAATCTGAATGGCCTGGCGGATATTCCGAATGGTTCCCCAGGCCGCACTGTCCCCGACCACCTGGAGCGCCTCGTCCACACCGTAAGCCACATTTCTTGTAAACGCAATTTTCTGGTCCTGAATAACCATTATCAAGGTGGAGCGCTCGTCTATTTTCGCAATCAGATGAGTGCCCGTCGTACATTCCTTTTTCACTATCTGGAAAAGACTGTTCCCGGCATAATCAATGGCCGCCACGTCCAGACGGAGCGCCGCCGCAAGGTCATAGTACCCTTTCAAAAGCGCCGCCGGGACCGCAAGCACTATGAGTTTATACTGCTTATTTCCTTTCTCTTCCCCCATCGTTTCCAGAATCGTATAGGCCAGCTCATACTGGCTCAGTTCCATGGGAAAATATTCGGAAGCCTTCGCTCTTACCACATCACCGATGCGGTTTTCTTTTACAAAAGGAATTGTCACTTCGCGGTTGGCAATTTTACCGGAGCTGATGGAAAAAATAACCTGTTTCGCCTTGATGTTATGTTCACGCATCCCGCCCCGCAGCCCTTCCAGATAGTGGGTGTCGAGCTGGAGCGCGCCATCGTTGACGACGCCGTCCAGTGTCGGAACGGTAAAACTCTTGTATACTTTCGGGGTTTTCGCTTTATAGTCCAGTTCACAGACTCTTGTCAATGAATAACCAATTTCAATACTCAGCACTCTGCCAGCCATGAATTGGGTTCCTCCTTGAAATTATTTTGCACTATCAAAATACAATCTGGCAAAATCATAAACCATCCCGGACGGGCGATTTGTCACCTTGTATTTTGGTATTGCTCCTTCTTCCGTATAAAAGACCTGCCGGTTCAAGGCAGGTTTACTATTTTCAAATGATTCACAAGAAGCGCAGATACCACGCTATCATCGCGTCTCCCCACAGCATTGCAAGAAAAACGCCCATAGAAAGATAAGGTCCCATCGCGAGCACATGACTCTCGCCGCTTATGCGCATCCGGATGACATGGATAACCGCGCCGAGAACACAGCCGATAAAAAAGGCCAGTATAATCAGTTTCCACCCGAGCACAAGACCACAGACCGCCATTAATTTGACGTCTCCACCGCCGATGCCTCTTCCTTTTGTTGCATAATAGAGAATCATAAGAAAACCACTGACAGAACAGAAGCCGATTAGATATGACAACCAGCCGGAAAGGTCTGTTACAACTCTAATCAGCCCTATTGTCAGTATAAAGAGATTGATTCCTGCCGGAATCTCATATGTCCTGAAGTCAATCACACTCAGGGCAAGTAATGCCGACGTCAGCAAACAGTAGAGTAGGGATTCCACATTTGCGCCGTTTACCAGCACGATAAGGACATATAAAATGCCGTTTGCCGCTTCCACCACCGGATATTGAACGGATAGTTTTACGTTACACCTCCGGCATCTGCCCCGTAAGGCAAGGTAGCTGAAAAGTGGCACTAAGTCGTACCACTTCAGCTGATACCCACAGCTCATGCAGTGGGACCTTACCTTGACAATATCTTCTTTCTTCGGAATCCTGTAGATGCAAACATTCACAAAGCTGCCGATGACGATTCCGAAGAGAAATATGGTTGTATAGAATAATATTGTCCAGAGCATAGTATGTTTGTTCCTTATATTATGGTTTTGGTGACTGTAGGGTTAGTCGGGAAAAATCAGACTTATTACGAACCGGCAGGTGTTGCTATTTTACCTGAACTGTCCAGCCCCTCTGTCTTAATAGTCCATACCTGTTTGTCGGCATCATAATATAAATATACTGCAAGCGCGGGTGTCTTATAAGATGCTGACTGATATTTAATATTTGCAATAGCTGCAGCATCCATCATTCCGTTATCCGTTAAAGCCTTTGCCAACTCGGTAGAAATTGTAACTGTATCTGCATTAGCTCCGCAAATTGCACTATATTTAGCGTCCGCAGAAGATGTTTTCGAATCTGCTATCAAACTAACATCCGGGTCAGCCGCCAATACCTGCATTACATTAATAAGCTCAACCGTAGTCTGTACATCTGTTGATACTCTACTCTTCTCAACATATCTCAGATACTGCGGTGCCAGAACAGCTACCAGAATTACCATGATGGCGATAACGATGATTAACTCCACCAATGAAAAACCTTTGTTGTTCATTTTCTTTTTCATTCCCATTCTCCTTTTCTCATAAATTAATTTATCTTAAACACGACTGCTCCCTACTCGCCAGCCATGTTTAATTCGATATTATATTTTCACTATACCCGACAGAATCGCATTAGGGCGATTCTGTCAGGCGAAGGGGATTTGCTTTGCAAATCTTACGCCATCTTAAAGGTTGTCAAGCGCTTCGTACATCGTCATCATCGGCGCCATAACAGCGGCAATCAGTCCGCCGACTACGACTGCCAGCACGATAATAATCATCGGTTCCATCGCCGCCATCAGGGACTGCACGGCGAGTTCCACTTCTTCTTCGTAGTAATCCGCCAGTTTGTTCAGCATTTCCTCGGTGGAACCGGCTTCTTCACCGATACGAATCATATAGTAAACCATCGGTGGGAAAAGTCCGCAGCTCTGCAGCGGCTGTGAAAGCGGCACACCAATCATTATCTGCTCCGTCGCTTCCTGTAAGGCTTCCTTAAACCAGATATTCGTCATCGTGTCCGCCACAATGCCCACCGCCTCGTTGAGCGGCACGCCCGCCGTCAACAGGGTGCTCAGTGTCCTCGCCATCATCGCGGAGGCATTTTTCACAATCAGATTTTTGACAGCCGGAATCTTCAACTGCAACTTGCCGAACAGATGTTTCCCACTGTATGTTTTCGCATAGGCTTTCAATGCAAAAACAACGGCGATAACCACCGGGATGATGATAAACCAGTAGTTTTTCACGAAATCACTCATAGCGATTACCGCCAGGGTAATGCCCGGCAGTTCCGCGCCCAGCTGGTCGAACATATCCGTATAGGAAGGAATTACGACCACAAGCATAACAATAACAACTGCTATTGCTACAATCATAACGACAATCGGATAAATCATCGCTTTTTTTACAAGCGCTTTGGTCTTGGCGGATTTCTCGAACTGAATCGCCATACGCTCCATAGAGGTTTCCAGACTACCGGACGACTCTCCGGCTCTCGCCATCTGAATCAGCAATTCCGGAAAAACAGTCGGGTGCTTTGCCAGAGAATCGGCAAAGGTCTCACCTTTTTCCACATCGGCCCGGACATTCAGCAGCGCTTTCTGCATTTTTTTATTTTCCGTTGCTTCCGCAAGCATGCGAAGCGCCTCAATAATGGTAACACCCGCACGGGTAATGCTGGCAAACTGCCGACAGAACACCGATAAATCTCTGGCCGAAGGCTTTCCACCGATATCAATGCTGATATCCTTGGTCAGGGCATTCTGTTCGGTCACTTCCAGAACAATCAGCCCCTGTGCCTTCAGCTCTCTGAGCACCTGTTCTTCGTTATCGGCCTCCCTGCTGCCCTTTACTTCTTTTCCGCTTTTATCGATGGCTACGAATCCCCATGCCGCCATGAGCGAACCTCCGTTGTCTTTTTTCTGTCGTTTCTATACTAATTTATGCTGTTAATTTGCATTTCATTTGGTACTTATGTACAGCATATTATACTCTTTTCGTCAAGATTTTACAAGTCGTTGCAGTCTGCCATTTTTCGTCATTTCAAACAAATTTTGTTTTGGTTTTTGTGCACCTTTTTACCCCCCCCCGTGTGAAAAAGGCAATTTTTTAGTCAAGTTACATAATTATTAAAAATTTCAAGTATTTGGAAGGAAAATTTGTGATTTTTTTCATAGGGAAACGGGCGGTGGTTCTAGTTGACTAGAATCTCCTATCCTATTTTCCTGAAAACAGAAAAAGCGGCGAATTGTTCTCTGATAAAAACAAATTCACCGCTTTACTGTCTGTATTATTTAATCGCCGTGTTTATGCCAGTACAGGCTCCCGCTTTTTGATAACTGCCTCTACTTCCTCAATGGTCTTTTCCACACATTCCGCTATCTGCTCTAACGTATAGCCTTTCCTGTGCATATTCAAGATAATTTTTTCTTCTCTCTCTGCTCCACCCTTTTCTCTAATTCCCTGTGAAAGATTACACATAGCGTTCACATCCTTTCTCAATTTGTCATCTGCTGGAAAGAAAACCCTTTCTACTGCAATGGCAAGCATTTCTGGAATACCTTACGCCGCATTTGCTTTGACTATGTTCTCTCCTTTATGGCCAAAATAGAGCATATAGGTTTTTAATATCTGTATGTTCTAACGCTAATTTATAATTTTGCACCCATCAGGGGCAAAATTATAAATTTATTTTGTATGGCAGAAAGATAAAAAGATACTCCCCCGCCCTTTATCCTTTATATATGATACAATCCCCCGTCAGTTCCTGTAATCCGCTCACCTTACAGCATACGGCTACGCCAGTTTCAGTAATTTTTCCGAATGGTCCGCTACTACCATTTTTAACACATCAATGTCCATAAAAGCCGCTTCCATCTTTTCCACATAGCTCCTGTAACGGTTGTAAGTACCGGTATAACAGGATTCGATGGTATTTAGTCTTGGCATAATGACATTTTCCTGATTTGTTTTTAACTGCTGTACTTCAGTATTTAACTGCTGTATTTCGGTACTTAACCGCTGTACTTCGGTATTTAACTGCTGTACTTCGATTTCTAACCGCTGCACCCTGTTTTCTAACTGCTGCAGTCTGACTTCTATTCCCTTTATTTTTTCCTTAATATCCCGCAGTTCATCTTTTATCGGCTGTAATTCCGCCCTAAGTTTTGTGTCCATCATCCTTGAAATGGAAAGCAATAATTCATTGTCTGTCATATAATTTCTCCTCCCGTCTTATTTTCGGGAGATTATACCATATATAAAGGATAAATCTGGTATTCTCTTGTCAGTGCGCGGCTGTTTCCGTACGATAATCTGTACCAAAAACATTTCTTTATTGATATCATACGCTTTAGTTTTTTCTTTTTCAACCGTTGATTTTTATTCTGTTTTCTGTTATTCTATCCAGTTAAAGGAGTCATGGCAGAAAATGCCTGACGAGCTAAATATCCGCATTTTGCGGTGCCAGAAAGCAGCGCGGTGCGGTATATCGTAAAAAGATTTGCTTATAAGTCAAAAGATTCTTTAATCATCTCGTTAATGAAAATCATACAGAAAAGCTCAATTCCTATTTTTCATCCTCATAATGTCCTTTACAAGATTTAACAATTATCTGGTTATCAAAAACTTCATAGACCAGACGGTTTGCTTCACCGAAACGGGAGGATTGAAGTAAATCTATCTGTTGATTTTCTGCATTTTCTTGATAATGGACTGCCAATACATGCGGTCTTTCAAAACTCGGATTACCGTAATGGTGGAATCCTCAACGACAAAGAAGATTAAATATGTACTGTAAGGCTTGAAATAAATGCTCAATCCCTCAATCACATATCCCGTAGCTTCATAGCCTTTGGGAAAGGAATCCAATTCTTTGATAGCTTT
>CAJTRL010000095.1 GCA_910578715.1 uncultured Lachnospiraceae bacterium
TTGTATTTTTATTCCTGACCGCCGCCGAAAACTACAATATTACCGCAATTTCCCAGAATGCGGATTACTATCTGTACACGGCCGCGGACAAAGAAACCCTCTCAGAACTGTGGAATACACTTCTTACGCTTTCACGGACATATTTTTCCTCTTTGACCGTATGCGAAGATACGGATATTGTTTTCCGCGTGGACCGTTATCTGGAACAGCATTACCAGAATCCCTCCCTCACCGTACAGGACGCCGCCCACGACCTCGGCTTTACCAATACTTATCTATGCACTGCATACAAAAAAAGCTGCGGAAAAACAATCAACCAGCATCTGACACAGCTGCGGATTCTGCATGCCAAAGAACTGCTTGCCGGTTCGACGCAGAAACTATATGAGGTCGCCAGAAATGTAGGCTATGCCAACGGAAAATACTTTACCAAACTTTTCACCCGGGAAACCGGACTTTCACCGAAAGAATACAGGGAGCGGCACCGCAATGAAACATAAATCCTTTTTATCAGGCCGGCCTTTTTTAAAAAGCCTTAAAACAAAACTATTCTGCACTTACTTTCTGCTCGTCGTTCTTCCTCTGGGTTTTTTTACCCTGTACACTTATTTACAGGTTCGTAATGTTGTACAGGAACAGACGTTTTCCGCCATGCAGAATGCTTTTGAGGACACGGTAAATTCCATGCAGCAGTCCCTCGCCAGACTGGACGCGGCAATTGACATTCTTGCTATGGACCCTCTTGTATACGCTATGGCTTCCAACGACCCGGCGGACTATTCCTATATCAGCCGGCTGGAAGATTCGGATAAGCTGACCCTTACCTTCGAACACTTATGCAGCCTGTCCGGGATAAAACGTATCCGTCTTTATGCGAACAACAATTATCTGTATGCTTCCGGGCAGAACAATATCATCCAGCTCCGTGAAATAGCGGATGCCGGCTGGTACAATACGCTTTCCGGACAGGACGAACGGATGTGGTTTGCGCCGACAGATTTTTATGACCAGCCGGTACAGGAACAGTCCTATTTTTCATCCATGCAGGTTATTTACAACCCGCGGAATGTCAGAGAGCCCCTTGCCGTCCTTCGCGCCGATATGGACGCATCGCAGATGATTTCTCTGGTAGAAGGCACTTCCGTTACGGAAAACGGTATTCTGCTTCTCTTAAAAGACAGGGAAATCCTGTATCATTCTTCCGATACGCCTTCTGATGTTCTGGACGCCATTGTGGAAGAATTACCGGCGCCGGATGGCAATGAATGGGTTCCGGTTCAGGCCGGGGGAAAGCGTTATTATGCACAATGCTGCCCGCTCTCCAAATCCGGCTGGTATATGGCGAGCGTCCTTCCTTTTAACGATATTTTCCGCTTAAGCCATGAGCTCCGCCTTGAAATGCTGCTTGCCGTCGTTCTGATAAGCCTCATCGCCTATCTGCTCGCCGTCACAATCAGCCGCTCCACCCTGAACCGGATTTCACTCCTTACCCGGACGATGCAGGCAGTACAGGAGGGTAATGTGGATATCAGACCCGAGCCTTCCGGCGATGACGAAGTCGCCCAGCTGATGGGAAATTTCAACAAAATGATGGACCGTATCGACCAACTGATGGAAGAAAAAGTCTCCTATGGGCAGCAGATTAAAAATCTGGAATTAAAAGCCCTTCAGGCACAGATTAATCCGCATTTTCTCTATAATTCTCTGGATTTAATCAACTGTACCGCCATCTCCCACAGCGTGCCGCAAATCAGCCATATGGTAAAAGCGCTCGGACAGTTTTACAGGCTTTCTCTAAGCGGCGGAAATGAGCAGATTCCTCTGTCCGCCGAAATGAAGCATGCCCGGTTATATGTAGATATACAGAATATGCGGTTTGAAGACAGTATACAGGCACACTGGTCTTTGGACGAAGAAGCCGGAAAATGCCTGATTATCAAAATCATACTCCAGCCCTTAATCGAAAACGCCATTATCCACGGTATTTTTGAAAAACCATCCAAACACGGCAGTCTCCGGGTATGCGCAAAGCGAAACGCCGATATTATCACCATCACCATCTCGGACGACGGCATCGGCATGAATGAAGAAGAGCTTCATGCGAACTTCTTCTCCGATTCCCGCGAAAAAGTCACCGATACTTCCGGCGGCTATGGCGTCCGCAATATATGCGACCGCCTGCGAATCGCCTATGGAGAGCCGTACGGTCTCTTCTGTGAAAGCACACCCGGCAAAGGAACAACCGTCACAGTCACCATTCCTGCCATCGAACCCGATTTGCAATAGATACCAATGATTCGGCTGTTAAAAGCCGCCGCAGTTTGAAAGGAGATTTCACTTTATGCGCTATTCTATTTTTACCGACACCGACTGGCTCTACCCCGATTCCGCTCATAGCGGGACGAAAAACATCCGTCTTACGATTCCCTGCGGCGGCCACGCCGGAATGCAGATTCTGGGGGAAGTCCCGGAAGCGCCTCTGCATGTAACAGTTGTCTGGCATCAAAATCCGGGAAACAGCCTTACTGTCAGCCTGTTCAGGCTTCTGCCCGTCGGCATCAACGAAAATACCGACAGCAGCCTGATGACGACGACCGATTTTGAACGCTGTAAATCCTTTGTTACAAGGAAAGCGCCTTTTGAAGTCTATGATGCGCTCTCTCCGATAGATGAAGAACCTTTCGCAGACAGACTTGCCCTCTATCTCTGCATCGATGCGGACGCGGATGCGTCTCCCGGAACTTATTCCGGTGAAGTATGTATCGGGGAAGGTTGTCAGGAAACAAAGATTCCCCTGACATGCCGGGTCAGTCCGGTTACGGTTCCCCCCTTATCTTCTTCCGCACTCGGTATGCTGAATTTCTTCGACTACGACGGGCTTGCAAACCAGCATCATGTGCCCAAAAACAGCGAAGCATACTGGACGCTGTTTACGCATTATGTAAAAGCGCAGATAAAAATGCGGTGCACCCATATTCTGCTTCCACCCGGAGAAGCGGTATATAAAAACGGAAAACTCGTTGATTTCGATTTTTCCCTGGCGCAAAGGGCCGGACAGATTGCCAGAAAAGAAGGCGCCCGCTATCTCTGCGGCGGACATATCGCCCATTGGCACGAATGGGACGAACAGGAATACTACCCCAACTGGAATCCGTCCCTCGGCGTCACCACCACAGAAGGGTATCTGCAGTTGCGGCTTTATCTGACGAAATGGAACGAAATCGTTGAGAAAAATTGCTGGCAGAAATGTATGACACAGGCGCTTGCCGACGAACCGCAGACCCACAACGACGCTACCTATCGCATCCTTGCCTGTATCTTCCGTAAATTCATGCCCGGCATTCCTATTATAGATGCGGTTGAAACCACAAATTTAGGCGGAGGCATCGACATCTGGGTTCCCAAACAGGATACTTATGAAAAATGGCGCGGCGAGTATCAAAAGCTCCAGGACGCCGGAGAAACCATGTGGTTTTATACCTGTGCCTTCCCGGCCGGCCCCATTATGAACCGCAGTATGGACCTGCCGCTTACGGCAAGCCGGGCAGTTCTCTGGATGGGCGCCCTGTACCGGCTGAGCGGCTTCCTTCACTGGGGATTTAACTATTATATCGGGGACGATATCTGGCACAGCGCATGCTGTCCGCACAAAGGCGCTCTGCTTCCGGCCGGCGACGCCCATATCGTATATCCCGGAAAGAGCGGCCCCCTCCGAAGCATGCGGTTCGAAGCGCAGCGCGGCGGCGCCGAAGATTACGAACTGCTCATGCAGGCATATGAAACCGCACCGGAAAAAGCCGACGAACTCATACGGGAAGTATGCACCGATTTTCGGAATTATACAAGGGAAGGCGCGGTTTTAATGGAAGTCAGGAACTGTCTGATGGAATTATTGGAAAACTTCGGAAAGCAAAGTATTTGAAGAATACAAAGAACTTATAAATAAAAACAGGGGCCGCAAAGTTTTGTTTTGCCGCCCCTGTTTTGCTATTTAATAATTAATAGTTCATGATTATTCATTTCCGAAGGAAATCAATAATTCACAATCTTTCCAAAATCCGCCTTCAATGATGCGCCGCCTACAAGGCCGCCGTCGATATCCGGCTGTGCAAAAAGCTCCGCCGCATTCCCCGCGTTTACAGAACCGCCGTACTGAATGCGTACCGCTTCCGCCGTATCGTTATCATAGATTTCAGCGATGCAGTCGCGGATGCCTTTACATACTTCTTCCGCCTGCTCCGTGGTCGCCGTCTTGCCTGTGCCGATAGCCCAGATAGGCTCATATGCAATAACCATGCCCTTCACCTGGTCTGCGGTAACGCCCGTCAAGTCGGACTTAATCTGCAGACGAATCCAGTCCATCGTTACGCCCATTTCCCTCTGCTCCAGCGTCTCACCGCAGCAAAGAATCGGAACCAGACCCGCTTCCAGAGCCTTCTTCACTTTCTTATTCAGAAGCGCATCGTCTTCCTTGAAGTAATCGCGTCTCTCTGAATGTCCGATAATCACATATTTTACGCCCGCATCCTTTAACATCGCCGCGGAAATCTCGCCCGTATAAGCGCCTTTTTCTTCAAAATACATGTTTTCTGCGCCAACTTCCACATTCGTGCCTTTTACAGCTTCTACCACCGGAACGATGTCGATTGCAGGTACACAGTATACAACGTCAACGCTGTCCGATTTTACCAAATCTTTCAATTCATTGCACAGAGCAACCGCCTGACTGGGCGTCATGTTCATTTTCCAGTTTCCGGCTACAATTTTCCTTCTTGCCATTTTTCTTATTCTCCATTCTTTTCCCGTTATTTTTTAGAATAATAACACCTGTAATACTCATTAGTAGTCCGACAACGCCGCACATCAAAAACCTGTTCCGATAAAAACCACTGACCAGGCAATTTCCAGGACCGAAACCGGGCAGACAGACTACTATTACCTTTGCATTCACCGGATAGTCCGGATTTTTGTAAGGAATTATCTTGTTATAAACCGCTCCATCCCAATAGTGGAAATACGCGATTTTCGTCCAATCGTCTTCCGCACGCGTAACCGTGCCTTCGGCCACGGCTATCATTCCGGCAATTTCAACACAACCATACTCAGCCGTCTCAACCTGTTCTTTTGCAAGCTCACATTTCTCCGTAAAAAGAATATAGTTAATGCCCATTCGGAATAAAAACAGACCGAGAATCACCAGTATCAAACCGATTCTGCCGCGCGCCATTGTCTTCCACTCAGATTTTCTTATTTGTCATCCGCCGCCACAACGCCGGGAAGTTCCTTGCCCTCCAAAAATTCAAGGGAAGCGCCGCCACCCGTAGAAATGTGGCTCATCTTATCCGCAAAGCCGAGCTGATTTACCGCCGCCGCACTGTCGCCGCCGCCGATGATGGTTGTCGCGTCCGTCTCCGCAAGAGATTTTGCTACCGCAATTGTGCCCGCCGCCAGCGTCGGATTCTCGAATACGCCCATCGGTCCGTTCCAAACGACTGTCTTAGCGGATTTTACGGCATCCGCATACAGTTTTGCAGTTTCCGTACCGATATCAAGACCTTCTTTATCAGCCGGAATCTTGTCAGCCGCTACGACCTGAACATCAATCGGTCCGTCGATAGGGTCCGGGAAATGGTCCGCAATCGTTGTATCAACAGGCAGTAACAGTTTCTTGCCGAGCTTCTCCGCCTTTTCCATCATCTCTTTGCAATAGTCGAGTTTCTCATTATCTACAAGAGAGTTTCCGACTTCCATTCCTTTTGCCTTTAAGAAGGTAAACGCCATACCGCCGCCGATAATCAGCGTATCGCATTTTTCTAACAGGTTATTGATAACATTCAGCTTATCCGCAACCTTTGCGCCTCCAAGAATCGCTACGAACGGTCTTACCGGATTTTCTACCGCATTGCCGAGGAAATCGATTTCTTTCTGCATCAGATAACCAACCGCATTTTCGCCGCCTTTTTCGGAGATAAATTTGGTAACGCCCGCAACAGATGCGTGCGCTCTGTGGGAAGAACCGAAAGCGTCACATACATAAACATCCGCCAGGTCAGCCAGTTCTTTGCTGAACTCTTCACCGTTCTTTGTCTCTTCTTTTCCACGGAAACGGGTATTCTGAAGCAGTACCACATCGCCTTCGTTCATCGCCGCAACTGCCGCCGTAGCCGCTTCGCCCGTCACATTGTAGTCCGCAACGAAATTTACTTCCTTGCCTAGTTTCTCGGACAGTCTCTTTGCAACCGGTGCGAGAGATTCTTTCTCGTTGGGGCCTTCTTTTACTTTGCCGAGGTGGGAGCAGAGAATTACCTTCGCGCCGTCATTAATCAGTTTGTTGATAGTCGGAAGCGCCGCAACAATACGGGTTTCATCGGTAATCTCGCCGTTTTTCAGCGGTACGTTAAAATCGCATCTTACAAGAACGCGTTTTCCCTTTACATTGATATCGTCTACGGATTTCTTATTTAATCCCATTTTTCTTTCCTCCTTGCATTACTGCATTACTGAAATAAGGCCCGGCCCAACAAGGCCGGACCTTAACAGGTTTTCGCTTAAAATTTTACCAGCTTCATAAATCGCTGTAACTTCGCGGAATATGCTTTGAATTACTGTAATTCAGCAAAGTATTTGATTGTTCTGACCATCTGGCTTGTGTAGCTGTTCTCGTTGTCATACCAGGAAACAACCTGTACGAGATTGTCAGCGCCAACCATTGTCTGTGTTGCATCGAAGAGAGAACCATATCTCATACCGATAACGTCGGAAGATACGATTTCTTCCTCATTGTAACCGAAGGACTCATTTGCCGCCGCTTTCATAGCCGCATTGATTTCTTCTTTCGTTACGGACTTCTCAACAGTTGCTACAAGGATTGTTGTAGAACCTGTCGGAGTAGGAACACGCTGTGCGGAACCAATCAGTTTACCGTTCAGTTCAGGAATAACAAGGCCGATTGCCTTAGCCGCGCCTGTGCTGTTAGGAACGATGTTGATAGCGCCCGCGCGGGACCTTCTTAAATCGCCTTTTCTCTGAGGACCGTCAAGAATCATCTGGTCGCCTGTGTAAGCGTGAATTGTGCTCATAATACCGGATTTGATGGTTGCCAGGTCGTTCAGCGCTTTCGCCATAGGAGCAAGGCAGTTTGTTGTACAAGATGCTGCGGAGATAATCGTGTCATCCTTTGTCAGTGTTGTGTGGTTTACATTGTAAACGATAGTCGGAAGGTCGTTTCCTGCAGGAGCAGAGATAACAACTTTCTTAGCGCCGGCATTGATGTGTGCCTGTGCTTTTTCTTTGGAGGTGTAGAATCCGGAGCACTCCAGAACAACGTCTACGCCAAGTTCGCCCCACGGACAATTGTTTGCATCGGGCTCTTTGTAGATTTTCAGAGTCTTTCCGTCAACTGTGATGGAATCTTCACCGGCTGAAACCGTATCGCCTTTTTCATATCTGCCCTGTGAAGAATCATACTTCAACAAATGTGCCAGCATCTTCGGGCTTGTCAAATCGTTGATTGCCACTACTTCGTATCCCTCTGCACCGAACATCTGTCTGAATGCAAGACGACCGATACGACCAAAACCATTGATTGCTACTTTTACTGCCATTTTCGTTTCCTCCTAATATAAAAAATATTTTATATTATTCTGCCAGTCTGTGGAAATAAAATACAGATTGACAAAATTTTGTCAGCACAATCATTTTACCTAATTTGTCCATAAAATTCAAGGTGTAAATCAAAAATAATTGGAAATTTATAGCTATTTAATAATTTGATATTTTTCGCAAAATGGACTACACTAAAAGAACACCAGCATCAGTATATCGCAAAAGGAGGGAAATTATGCCGGTTACAGCAGATTATCACTTACATTCTTCTTTTTCGGGGGATTCCGATACGCCGATGGAAGAAATGGTTCTTGCGGGCATCCGGAAAGGACTGACACAGATGTGTTTTACGGAACATCAGGACTTCGATTATCCTGTTTCGGAAGAGACACCGGAGGGATTTTTTGACCTTAACCCCGATTCCTATCTCTATGAATTTCTGAAATGCCGGGAAAAATATGCAGATAAAATAACGCTGTGCTTCGGCGTTGAGCTCGGCTTACAGCCGCAGCTTTCCAGAAAAAATGCTGCTTTCAGCAAAGCGCACGAATATGATTTCATCATCGCCTCTTCCCACCTCTGCAACGGGAAAGACCCTTATTATCCGGCCTTTTATGAAGGACGGCCGCAGGAGGAAGCCTACCGCGAATATTTTGAATCCATTCTGGAAAACCTGAAAGTCTTCGGCAATTTCGATGTTTACGGCCATCTGGATTATGTCGTGCGCTACGGCCCTCAGAAAGATAACGGTTATTCCTACGAGCAGTACCGGGATATCCTCGATAAAATCCTGATAAAACTGATTCAGGACGGCAAAGGCCTTGAACTGAATACCGGCGGACTTCTGCACGGACTGCGGGAAGCCAATCCCTGCACTGCCATCCTCCGCCGTTACAAAGAACTGGGCGGAGAAATCATTACGACAGGTTCCGACGCCCATACGCCCGAGCATATCGCATCCGGTTTCGACCGTGCCGCCGAAATGCTAACTGACTGTGGTTTCCGCTACTACTGTACGTTTGAAAGGCGAACCGCTTCCTTTCATAAAATTTGAACCGTCAAAAAAACAGACATGCTCCTCGGCTCCGGGCACTTTCCTTAAAATGGCCGTTTTCGCAGCGCTCCGCTGGCTGCTGTTGACACAGATAATAAATCTGGCTTCTCTGCCCGGAGCGGCCTTTTTGAATTTGATAAAAAAAGAAAGTCCCGCGCCGAAAAAAGCCTTCTTCACCTTTTCCTTCGTTTCCTTATCGTATACTTCACACAATTCAATTTCATTATTTACTTTCACATGTGTATATTTTGATTCTACCATTTCCCTTCACCCTTTCTTCCCTGGCCTGTGCCGTTACAGACAATCTATGACATTCCGCCGGCACAAACAATCAATGGAGAATGGCTCGCCAGAGACATTCTCCGATGTGAA
>CAJTRL010000096.1 GCA_910578715.1 uncultured Lachnospiraceae bacterium
TTTTCTCTGGAAAAGAATGGAAACAAATTAAATCATATTTTGACAACATTCGCTATGTCTTTTACAGCAAGGCAAACTGCTCTTTATAAATCTTTTCCGGCAGCATCTTCCGATACATAGCGCTAATAAAATAACCAATGCTATTCTCTTCTGTTTTTCCACCAAGATTCATCACCATCAGCCGGAAATCCACGCCAAATGCACGGCTTCGCTGTTTTGTCATCACCACGCCGTTCTTTTCGTAAAAGGAAATCCTCCTCTGGCGTAACAGCCGTTCTTCCTCCGTTTCGGCCGCCTCATCATTCTCAACCTCGAAAAGCATGCCGTTCCAATTCATATAATCTGCCTTTAACAATTTGAGAGCAATGCTTCCATATCCTTTTTCCCTCACTTCTTCACAGACGGCAAAATAATCGAGCAACAGCATGTCCGTCTCTTTGTCGGCCATCATAAAAGCATAGGCGCATAAGGAATCATCCTCTTTTTGATAAAACCCGCAGCATTCATAACATCCACTATTTATTAATATCTCAATCATCGAAAACGGCTTCAGTTCATTCAAAGGAAAATCTCTGTGACCCCGCCCAATATATACGGCTTTAGCTTCCGCCAGCTGCATCGGTCTACTGTATATATTCTGAATCAATGACATATTTTTCTCCTGTTTTCTGCACTTCCTCGCAAAGCTGAATGACAGACTTTCCAAATACCGGATGAATCTTATAAGGTACAATCTGCGACAGCGGCTCCAGCACAAAATCTCTGTTCTGCATATCGATATGCGGTATCTGCAGCGTGTCCGTGTCCAGAATCAGGTCGTCATAGAACAGAATATCCAAATCCAGCGTTCTGGGCCCCCAGTGCTTCACCCGCTGTCTTCCCGCCGCATCCTCGATTTCATGAAGACGTTCCAGCAGTTCCTCCGGTGTATAGAGGGTCCTGATTAGCAGCGCACCGTTAAAAAAGTCTCCCTGCTCCACATCTCCGTATGAGCGGGAATGAACAAGCTCTGAGCTCTTTATCACCTTGCACTTCGCATCGGAATCGATTGCGTCAATGGCATCCTTGATATATTTCGGACGGTTTCCAATGTTGGAGCCGGTTGCCAGACAGGCGTTATGCCACATACGGGTAATCTTCACGGAAACTGATTCAAATTCCAGGTCAATCGGCGCCTCCGGTTTGCGGATTTCCAGCGTAATTCCTTCCAGCAGCGGAAAATGCGACAAGACCGCTTCCGCCGTTCTCTCCGCCACCGTCTCTATCAGCTGGAAAAGATTTTCACTGACAAACTGGTGAATGAACTGACACACATCGCCATAACTCGTCGTCAGCTCGCGCTTATCTTCCTTTCCGGCCGCCCGTGTGTCCATATGGAGTACCGCGTTGATATAGAAATTCTGGCCCTTTTCATTTTCCTCTTTATAAACCCCATGATACGCATAAACCTTCAAATTCTCAATGATAATCTCGTCCATCGTTTTCCCATCCTTCCGGTTTCGTTATTTGATATAGTCTGTTCTGATATTACCCAATAACTGCTTCTATATTGGTAAATAACCGCCTCTGTCATTTGCCGGTAACCGCTTCTGCTATTTATTGATAATCGCCTCTGTCATCTTAATCACTCTTATATTTTCTTTGACATCATGGACGCGTACAAACATAGCCCCCTTCATCACAGCAATAACAGTAGTTACCAAAGTTCCCTCCAGCCGTTCCGAAACGGGCAAATCCAGCGCCGTTCCAATGAAAGACTTTCTGCTTGCGCCAAGCACAAGCGGATAACCAAAGCTGTGCAGAATTTCCAGCTTATTGATAATTTCCAGGTTATTTTCATAGGTTTTGCCAAATCCGATACCCGGGTCCAGCAAAATCCGCTCATCCGCAATGCCGGACAAACGGGCCGTCTGTACGCTTTCCGCCAGGTCCTCCAGCACATTCTGCATGTAATCCGTATAATCAGGCGTTTTGCGATTGTGCATCAAAATGCACGGTATTCCTGCATCAGCCACCACCTTTGCAAGATTTCCGTCATTTTTAAATCCCCAGATATCGTTAATCAAATCTGCCCCGGCCGCAATTCCCGCACTGGCCACCCGGCTCTTACAAGTGTCCAGTGAAACCGGAATGTCAAACCTTGCCTTTATCTGCTCAATAACCGGAGTAACGCGGTTTATTTCCTCCTCCTCAGATACTGCCGCATAGCCGGGTCTTGTGGATTCACCGCCGACATCTACAACATCCATCCCTTCCCGAATCATTTCTTCCACATGAAAAAGAGCCGCGTCCATTTGATTGAACTTCCCGCCGTCCGAAAAAGAATCAGGCGTTACGTTCAAGATTCCCATAACATATGTTTTTCCTTTCATGTCAAACTCTTTCGTCCCAATTTTCATTTTCTTTTATCTCCTTTCTCCCCATTTGGAAAATTATATTAGATGGATATATTAAATCAGGATTTACCTGTCTTATCGTTCCCGAATCATTTGGAAAAAGAGGCTCTGCAAATAAGAATTTCCTTCAAAACAGCCTCTGCTGGAAACGGTTGTTGTTTTACTGCCCGGCTTTCTGACCCCGCGCATTGTCATACACATATGCTCCGCTTCCACCATTACCATAACACCCTGTGGTTTTAAATATTTCATAACAGCCTCTGCAATCTGTCCGGTCATCTGTTCCTGAATCTGCGGCCGTCTGGCGTACACTTCCACCGTTCTTGCCAGTTTGCTTAAGCCCGCCACCCTGCCGTCCGGTATGTACGCGATATGCGCCTTCCCGTAAAAAGGCAGTAAATGATGCTCACAGACGGAATAAAAAACGATATCTTTTTCCACTACCATTTCATTGTTTTCTATAACAAATGTTTTGGACAGATGCTCGGAAACATCCTCCTCCATTCCCGCAAAGATTTCCGTACACATGCGGGCAATTCTGTCGGGCGTCTCGGCAAGCCCCTCTCTTTCCGGTTCTTCGCCGATACCTTCCAGAAAGAGCTTTACCGCTTCCCTGATTTTATTCTGATTTACCATGAGAGTCTCTCCTGATTGCGTCTCTATGTTCTATAATATTCATCATTTCACCCAGATAAGAAAGGGAGCCAAATACAATAACTGCTGTATTTTTTTCTTCTCCCGCCAGCAGACATGCCATCTCTACCGATTCCTGAAGGCTGTCCGCCACCGTAACGCTGGGATGATATTCCCGCGCCGCCTGTGCCAGTTCATACCCGCCAAGGGCGCGCGGATTTCGGGGCGGCGTCACCGTAATAATCTGCTCCGCATAAGGGGCCGTTATCCGTATAATCTTATCATACTCCTTATCCGCCAAAATTCCCATAATATAAATAATTTTTTGATGAGGAAAATAAAACTTTATGGAGTCCGCCAGCACTGCCGCCGCATCTTCATTATGCGCGCCGTCCAGAACGAAAAGCGGTGCCCGGCCCATGATGGTGAATCTTCCCGGCCATCTTGTCCCCAAAAGTCCTTCCCGCAGCGCTTTATCCGATATGGAATATCCCGCGGCATTAAGCGCTTCCGTAACTTCTGCCGCCAAAGCCGCATTGGTAATCTGATACTTTCCGGCCAGCGATATTTCCAGATTCTTATGCCCGCCATAACTGAAGCGCTGTCTGGTAAGGCCATATTTCACATGACTTATATCTTTTTCACCGGCAATCCGCAGCGGACAGCCAAACCGTTCCGCTTCCCGCCGGATAACCCGCATCGCTTCTTCTTTCTGCCCACAGGACACGACCGTACAGTTCTCCTTGATAATTCCGGCTTTCTGCCGCGCAATCTCCTCCAGAGAACTGCCAAGCATTTTCATATGGTCCATGCTGATGGGCGCAAGCACCGCGCAGACCGTCGTTGTAATTAGGTTTGTCGCGTCCGTCAGTCCGCCCATTCCGGTCTCCAGAACGACAATATCACATTTTTTATCCAGAAAATAAAGAAAGGCAAACGCGGTATCTACTTCAAACTGTGTCGGATGGGGCAGTCCTTCCGCTTCCATCTGCTCCGCCGCCTCTTTAACCTGTTCCAGATATCTCCCAAACTGACTCTTGGGAATCATTTTCCCGTTTATCTGAAAACGCTCCCGGTAATCCGAAAGCGTGGGAGAAATATACCGGCCAACCTTATACCCGGCCGTCTGCAGTATCGTGGAAACATATGCGAGCACAGAGCCCTTGCCATTTGTTCCCGCTATGTGCACAAACCGGAGTTTCTCCTGTGGGTCATGAAGCCGTCCGCAAAGCTGCCGGATGCTCTCAAGCCCGGGAATACAGCCGTAACGGCTCAGGCCTTCCACATATTCCATCGCTTCTTTATAATTCATTGTACACCTGTCTGTCTGCTATTTCAGTCATAAAATTAATAAATAACTGCCGTTATCATTGTATATTGCCGACAATTATGGCAATGCTTTTTCTATGAAAAACTTTCTTCACAACTTTATCCATTGCGGACTGCTTGGCTGGTGTCTGGAAATCCTGTTTACCGCTTTTCACTCTTTCCGCAGACGGGACTTCAAATTATCAGGCATTACTTCCGTCTGGATGTTTCCCATCTATGGAATGGCAGCATTTCTTGCGCCTGTCAGCCGTCTGCTGAAAGGCAGAAACTTCATATTCCGCGGTTTTGTCTATACCGGCATCATCTTCGTGGGAGAATTTCTCTCCGGCACCTGGCTGCGCCAGAAAGGACTCTGTCCCTGGAACTATGAAAAATCCAGGTGGAATGTCGGCAAAGTCATCCGCCTTGACTATACGCCGTGCTGGTTCGTCTCAGGCCTCCTGTTTGAAAGGCTTCTGACGGAAAGCGACAGACTGTCCAGACATCCCGGCAGTCCGGATTAATTTAATCGACGTCATCCAAATCCACCGCACCGGAACCGATATCCAGCGTATTCAAGGTGCGGCGTTTTCTTCGCGCCTCTTCCGATTCTTTTAAAATATAGTCTTTTATTTCTTTCGCGTTCTTAATATGCTCCAGAAGCAGTTTGGGATGCGTGGTATCGCCCGTATAGCACACCACCGTTCCCAGCCCGAACATTCTTTCTCCTAACGTTGTTTCCAGCTCCACATCCTGTACCTTATACATATAACAATCATTTTCATGGGTATGAAGCAGACCGCTGTTAATTGTAATCACATCGTCTTCCACCGTGTATTTGGTAAATGTAAACGGCAGCCCGAAAAACAGCCACCTTTTTCTTTCCTGATATGCCATATAAAATTCCGCCTTTCTTATGTGTTATTTCTCATGTATTAATATAGCATATTCATGCGCATTCCACAACTCAAATCTCTGCCGGCGGACTATGCGCTGTCCGGGTGGAGGCTGAACTGATACAGCTTTCACAATTTATACATTGCAACGCCCGTCTCTTTATGGTATGATATACAAAATATAGAAAGGGAGGTTTTTTATGACAGCACAGGAGTGTATCAAAGAACGCAGAAGTATTCGTCAGTTCAAAGAAGATAAAATCGACCATGCTTTATTATCCGAAATCATCGAAACCGCTTCTTATGCCCCAAGCTGGAAGAATACGCAGATTACCCGTTATATTGCAATTGAAGGGGAACTGAAAGACAAAATTGCAGCAGAAGGCACGGCTCCTTTTCCCAATAACGGAAAAATTATCCAGAGCGCGCCGATGTTAATCGCTGTTACCGTCGTAAAAAACCGATGCGGCTATGAACGGGACGGCTCCTTTACCACTCCCCGGAAAGATACATGGCAGATGTTCGACGCCGGCATCGCGTCCCAGACATTCTGTCTTGCTGCTCACGAAAAAGGCATTGGTTCCGTTATCCTGGGTATTTTTGACCAGGCTAAAATCGAATCCCTTCTTCAGATACCGGATGAGCAGGAGCTGGTCGCACTGATTCCTGTCGGTTATGCTGCGGAAGCGCCTGCCGCTCCCAAAAGAAAAGCGGTGGACGATTTGTTATCTTTTATATCGTAAATAGGAAAAATAGAAGGGAGAACCTCTCTTCTATTTTTTTGGCAATGAAAGACTGAAAGGAGTACCATGCCAATGAGACATCTCATGAACCCACTTGACTTCACAGTAGAGGAACTGGATTCCCTCTTCGACCTTGCAAACGATATTGAAAAATATCCCGCAAAGTATGCCCACGCATGTGACGGCAAAAAACTCGCAACCTGTTTCTATGAACCGAGCACCCGCACAAGGCTCAGCTTCGAATCCGCCATGCTCAGTCTGGGCGGACAGGTTCTCGGCTTTTCGGATGCCGGTTCCTCTTCCGCTGCCAAAGGCGAAAGCGTTTCCGACACAATACGGGTTATTTCCTGTTTCGCCGATATCTGCGCCATGCGTCATCCCAAAGAAGGCGCCCCGATGGTGGCTGCGGAGAAATCTTCTATTCCGGTTATCAATGCCGGCGACGGCGGACACCAGCACCCGACGCAGACCCTGACGGACCTGCTGACAATCCGCTCCCTGAAAGGACGGCTCGGCCATTTTACCATCGGACTCTGCGGCGACTTGAAATTCGGCCGCACCGTACATTCCCTGATTAATGCGCTCGTCCGTTACCCGGACATTCATTTTGTCTTTATTTCCCCGCCGGAGTTAAAGGTTCCGGACTACATTACGGATATGCTCACCGAAAAAGGCATTTCCTTTAAAGAAGTCATCCGGCTGGAAGAGTGTATGCCCGACCTGGATTTGCTCTATATGACAAGGGTACAGCGGGAACGGTTCTTCAATGAAGAGGATTATGTAAGACTGAAGGATTTCTATATTCTGAATAAAACCAAAATGTCCTCCGCCAAAGAAGATATGCTCGTGCTGCATCCGCTTCCGCGCGTCAACGAAATCTCCGTCGAAGTGGACGACGACCCGCGGGCCGTTTATTTCAAGCAGGTACAATACGGCGTTTATGTGAGAATGGCGCTGATTCTGACGCTTCTTGAAATCAGCGTATAAAGGGCCGGGAGTCCTTGAAGGACACTGCATGAAAAAGCGGAGCTTTAGAAAATCTTCCTAAAAATAATATTTTGACAGTCTTTATATTAGAAAGGGGTATTTAGAATATGTTAAACGTAGGAAAAATTGAAGAAGGTTTTGTTCTCGACCACATAGAAGCCGGAAAAAGCCTTTCTATCTATCACCACCTTCAGCTGGACAAGCTGGACTGCATGGTGGCGATTATCAAGAACGCGCGCAGCAATAAGATGGGTAAAAAAGATATTCTCAAAGTGGAATGCGATATCAATACACTGGATTTGGACGTTCTCGCCTTCATCGACCACAACATTACCATCAATGTCATCAAGGATGGAGAACTTGTCGATAAGAAGGAACTGACTCTTCCAAAAGAAATTAAGAACATCATCAAATGTAAAAATCCGCGGTGTATCACCTCCATCGAACAGGAGCTTCCTCATATTTTCGTTCTTACAGACGAAGAAAATGAGATTTACCGCTGTAAATACTGCGAAGAAAAATATAACGGACATTTTTAAAAAAGGGGCGGTCTTCCGCCCCTTTTACGTCTGCTGATACATACTGACTTCAATTTTCTTTAACTCGTCCGCGAAGCCTTTCAGAATTGCCCGTTTTTCCTCCGATACTTCCTGGTTTTTTCCGTTTTTGTAGCAGATTCTGTGCTCCATGCTCGCCCAGAAATCCATGGAAATCGTCCGAATCTGAACTTCCACCGGATAGTACTGTGTCTCTTCCAGTCTGTAAACGGGCACGCCTACGACAATATGATAGCTTTTGTACCCGTTTTCCTTTGGATTCTGGACATAGTCCCGTTCCCGGATAACCAGAATACCCGCCTGTTTACGGATTGCCGATACGACGCTGTAAATATCGTCCTCAAAATAACAGATAACGCGGATGCCCGCGATATCTGTCAGTTCATCTCTTGCCACCGCCGCCGATACCGGCAGCTTCTTCTTTTCCAGTTTCTTCATGATACTGGGTTTGCTCTTAATCCGGTGCTGGATATTATGTATCGGGTATTCCCGGCTCCGGCTCCGATACTCCGCATTCAGGCTGTTCAGCCGTATCTGGATAATTGTCAGCGCTTCTTCATATGGTTTAATCAGGCTGTCATATTCTTCCTGTGAAATTCCCACTTTTTCCTCTTCCAATTCTGTTACCCCGTTTCATTACACTTGTCTGTTACAAGATACCCCAAACTGCTTCCCCTTGTCAATCATTTCCATACATATTTAAGATTTTTCATAGTTTTTTCACAAAAATGACAGATGACGTACGGACCGTTTCCTTCTTTCCGTCATTTTTTGCAAAAATAAAAGGAGCGCAGTAAATGTATCTGATAAAATACAATTTTGCTTAAAATTTATATAGACATTTTCCGATAATTTGGTATTATATAAATAGAAACAGTAATGATTACTATTTTTATTATAAAAACAGGAGGGACTTATTATGGCACAGAACAACACAGCACAGGTAGACAATCTGGTTTCTTTATTGGATGGATATGCAACAAAAGGCGGCCATCATCTGAATGTAAACGTATTAAACCGCGACACGCTCCTCGACGCGCAGAAGCATCCCGAAAATTATCCGCAGCTGACAATCCGTGTTTCCGGCTATGCGGTTAATTTCATCAAATTGACACCGGAACAGCAGGCGGACGTTATCAGCCGTACGTTCCATGAAAGCATCTGATTTTTGCGTTCAGACAGAAATATAACAATAAATCAAACCGCCGCACGATATCATATTTGTGCGGCGGCTCTGTTTTCTTTCGTGTCTCTTATTTTTTTATTTTCTTTTCAGTCCGTTCAACAGGCCGGATTCTTATCCTGATACTTGCCTGTACCAATCCCGTCCCTATACCTGTGCCACGTCCTTCATAGAAAAGCTGATACGGCCCATCTTGTCCTTTCCGAGGCAGACAACGGTTACCTT
>CAJTRL010000097.1 GCA_910578715.1 uncultured Lachnospiraceae bacterium
GGAACTGCCTTTGATTTTTATAGGTATTTGTTAGTATAATAATTTCACCGAGGCAGACCCCATAAAAGATTGTGCGCTGTCCTTGCGAAGGCGGATGAGATTTTCTTGATATTCCGTCCAAAGTACAGAAATTGCGGGACATGGATGTCCCGCAAAGCCCGCCACTGAGCCCGGATGGCTCATAAAGGGCGGTTTCGTCCGTTGCCATAACCTTGCCGGAATATTTAGAAAATCCATCTGCCGTCGTTAGGAGAGCGTACAAACTTTTGAGGAGTCTGCCGGATGAGTGGGAGGAAGCACCAATATAAAAAACGGAAACAGGAAACTGAATTATATTATAAAAAGCGCGTTATCATGCTTTTTGAAAACGAAAGATTTGATGCAGTTAGAATACTTTGCTGTTATTCAATATATGCGCATATCTTTTTTGGGAATGGGAGCAGAATGCAAATATATAGCAATGGATTTTTCATTATGCTAAAATAAAAACCATAAAAGGTGTGCATGGAAATATTACCCCAAAGTACGGCAACGTAACAGCAGACTGACTGCAAACGGAAGAATGCTTTCCAAAGACCCCGTAAAGAGAGGCCTGAACCAGTACCGCTACTGGCAAGAGAAAAGAAACCGGTACACAGTGTACAAATGACAGAAGAAAAATGAAACATCATCCATCGGCTCATGGAAGAGTATAACATCCAGACGGCAGAGGATATTCAGGATGCCCTGAAGGAGCCGCTGGACGGAACCTCAGGTAATAGACTGGATTGTCGTCAGGTAAGCCCAGTTCGTAGAAACTGAAGTTAATTTTTTGTTACTCAAGTTCGAAAAAATCGTTATAATAATCTTATTTAAGCATAGTTCCATGGATAAATTTCAGGGGAAGGTATGAACCACACCTTCCCCTGTGCGGGGCTATCTATTCCCCGACAGCCCCTTATACCCCTATAATAAGCTGACCCGCCCGGCTCGGCAACGTTTGCGGCTCTTTATTTTGCCGGAATAACCGCGCCGTTATAATGCTCGGTGATAAAGTTCTTTATATCGTCAGACTGCAGTATTTTTACCAGTGTTTTAATATATTCATTATCCTTGTTGGCTTCCGTTACCGTGATGATATTGGCATATTCGGAATCCTCGCCCTCTCTCATCAAATAGAAGCTCGTGTCGATACCAGCTTCCAACGCTCTGTTTGCATTTACAAAATAAGCGTCAAAATCGGCGGCCGAAGGAATAATGTTCGCCTGGTCCATCTCAACGATTTCGATGGGAATCAGATATTCCTCAATTTCATTCACGGAAGCGTTTGCAGCGGTTATATCCGGATTTAACTTAAGATATCCTTCTGCCTCAAGCACCTTCAGGGCTCTGTACGCATTGGAGGCATCGTTGGGAATCGCAATTACCGCGTTTTCCGGGAGGTCGTCTTTCGTTGCATATTTGTACGAAAAACATGTATAAGGCTCAACATGAATCCCGCCCATGCTGTACAGAGTCGCACCCATTTCCTCTTCAATACTTTTCATGGCAGGCACATGCATAAAGTAGGCAAAGTCAATCTCTCCGTCAATCAGCATATCATTCCATGTTGCATCCCATGTGGTGGACACAAAATTGAGCTCGATTCCTTCTGCCGCCAGTGCGTCTCTGGCCGCGCCTAAAATCTCGCTGTGAGGGGTCAGGTCGCATACGCATTTCAAAACAACCTTTTCTCCGGAAGGCTTATTTGCCTCTGCTCCGGCTTCCGCTTCCTGTGCGTCGGCCGCGGTCGTATCATCCGTCGTACTCGCCGCATCGTCTGCCACGCCTTCCGTGTCTGCCGCCTCCTGTGTACTGCCGCCGTTAGCGCTGTTGCCGCAGCCTGACAAAAGGGTGGACACCGTCAATGCGGCCGCCATGATAAAAGCCAGTTTCTTTTTCATAATTTTTCCTCCTCTGAAATAGTAATTTTTTGAATGGTTTCCTTGAATCCGTTAAAATTCTAGCACAGTCGGTTCAAAAGTGGTATTCTTCCGAAAGAAAATTTTCACCCTGAACCCTTGAAAAAATGTACATTTTATCCAATTATCCAACTTAAAGCGCCCCGGCCTCCTTTATAAAATTACCTCCACCACCGCCCGGAAGCCCCGCACGGCAGTATCAGGCCGTTTGAACTGACAGGCAGACCGATTTCTTCCGCCTGTACGGTTCCGCCGAACTGTGGTACAATGACCGTGTGAAGCATATAGGACAAAACGGCGGGCTGAAGTCCGGTCGTATAAGAATTAATTAAGAAGAAAAGGGCGTCTTTTGACAGAATCCTGGAGGTCAGTTCCAGAAATGGAAAAATGCTTTCTTCTATTTTCCAGATTTCGCCTTTCGGGCCCCGTCCGTAGGAAGGCGGGTCCATAATGATTGCATCGTAAGTGTTACCGCGGCGAATTTCCCGTTCCACGAATTTGACGCAGTCATCCACAAGCCAGCGTATCGGTGCATTGCCAAGCCCGGAAGACGCGGCGTTTTCTTTAGCCCAGGAAACCATCCCTTTGGAAGCGTCCACATGTGTGACGGAAGCTCCCGCTTTGGCGGCGGCGATAGTGGCGCCTCCGGTATAAGCGAAAAGATTCAGAACTTTTACGGGCCGCCCGGTGTCTGTGACGGTCTTCTTTATTATAGAAGAAAACCAATCCCAGTTGACAGCCTGTTCCGGAAACAGTCCGGTATGTTTGAAACTGAAAGGCTTTAGGTGGAAGGTCAGTTCGCCATAATGAACGCTCCATTCATCGGGCAGCCGGAAAAATTCCCATTCCCCGCCGCCTTTGGCGCTTCTGTGATAGTGGCCGTTCATTTTTCGCCAGCCGGGGTGGTCTTTTGGCGTATTCCAGATAACCTGGGGGTCCGGCCTGACTAACAGATAGCTGCCCCAGCGTTCCAGTTTTTCTCCGTCGGAAGTATCGATTACTTCATAGTCTTTCCAGTTTTTGGCTGTCCACATAGCTTTAACCGTGCCTTTCTTTGTCCGTTTTTTGTTTTGTAGCAGACATAATAGTTGATTTACATGTTTATTTATAGAAAATTGTGGTATTCTTTATAGATAATAGGAAAAACCATGAAAAAAAGCAAGTTTTTTTCAAAAAAATGCTTGCATCTTCCAAAACCATCGTGTATACTATCAAGTGCTGTGGCATGATAGCTGTGAAGCGTGAGGTTGCTGCCCACGTGGCAGGTTTTCCGTGGAGCGAATGTCAAGTTAGGAAACTGACGACAAGTCACTGTACAAGCAAGAAGGTCTGACAAGGTCAGAAACGACGTGGTAAGACGAATGTTTATAGCATTCGTGGCGGGTTCCTTATGGAACGTCGCGGTGTACAATCTTTAAGATTGGACACACACGGGAGAGTGTACAGTCACCGCTTGTCGTACTTAGAACTAAAAAGTGCGAAAAGGAGGCGACTTTTTTTATGGCAAGTCAAGTAATGAGAATTACATTAAAAGCGTATGACCATCAGCTGGTTGATGCGTCTGCCAGAAAAATCATCGAAACAGTTAAGAAAAACGGCTCACAGGTAAGCGGACCGGTGCCTCTTCCTACGAAAAAGGAAGTTGTTACGATTCTGAGAGCGGTTCACAAGTACAAAGATTCCAGAGAGCAGTTCGAGCAGAGAACACACAAGAGACTCATCGACATCATTGCTCCCACACCGAAGACCGTTGATGCGCTGCAGAGACTGGAAATGCCAGCCGGCGTATACATCGATATTAAAATGAAAAACAAATAAGCCCCTACTAGGATGCCCACAAGTAATCCCTTCGGGATAATTTGAGTTAATTTCGTAGAAATTTACTCATGGGGCCGCTGTAGAATTATGGAGGTAAAGGAATGAAAAAAGCTATTTTAGCAACAAAAGTCGGAATGACACAGATTTTTAATGAAGACGGCAGCTTAACACCCGTTACCGTGCTTCAGGCAGGTCCCTGTGCGGTAACACAGATTAAAACGGTTGAGAACGACGGTTACAGCGCGGTACAGGTTGGATTTGTTGACAAGAAAGAAAAAATCGTCAACAAAGACAAGGGCGGCAAAAAGGAAATAATTCACAGACATGGTGTAAACAAAGCGGAAAAAGGCCATTTTGACAAAGCGGGCGTTTCCTGCAAGAGATTTGTAAGGGAATTAAAGCTGGATAATGCAGAAGAGTATACGCTCGGCAGCGAAATCAAGGCGGATATCTTTGAAGCCGGCGACAGAGTTGATGCAACTGCTATTTCCAAAGGTAAAGGCTTCCAGGGTGCGATTAAGAGACATGGTCAGCACAGAGGCCCTATGACTCACGGTTCTAAATTCCATCGCCATCAGGGTTCCAACGGAGCATGTTCTTCTCCGAGTAAAGTATTTAAGGGAAAAGGCATGCCGGGACATATGGGCTGCGTAAAAGTAACGGTTCAGAACCTTACAGTAGTAAGAGTTGACGCCGACAAGAATCTGATTCTTGTAAAAGGCGCTGTTCCAGGACCGAGGAAGGCTTTGGTAACTATCAAAGAAACTTCGAAGGTCAATGCTAAATAGTGGCTTGAGTCACAGATGAAAGGAGGACCATTCAGATGGCAAACGTATCTGTTTATAATATGGAAGGAAAAGAAGTCGGCAAGATTGACTTAAACGATGCGGTATTTGGCGTTAAAGTCAATGAACATCTTGTACACATGGCAGTTGTTCAGCAGCTTGCGAATAAACGTCAGGGAACACAGAAAGCGAAGACACGTTCTGAAGTTTCCGGCGGCGGAAGAAAACCCTGGAGACAGAAAGGAACAGGTCATGCAAGACAAGGTTCCATCAGAGCTCCCCAGTGGAAAGGCGGCGGCGTTGTTTTTGCTCCCGTTCCGAGAGATTATTCTTTCAAATTAAATAAGAAAGAAAAAAGAGCGGCTTTAAAGTCCGCACTGACCAGCAGAGTACAGGAAAACAAACTGATTGTCGTTGAAGAACTGAAATTCGACGAGATTAAGACGAAGAATTTCAAGAAAGTTATGGATAATCTGAATGTGAATAAGGCGCTGGTTGTTTTGGGCGAGAAAGATGATAATACAGTTCTTTCCGCGAGAAACATTCCGACAATTCAGACAGCATATGCCGAGAACATCAATGTATATGACATTATGAAGGGCGGCACGCTTGTTCTGACCAAAGACGCCGTAACGAAAATTGAGGAGGTGTATGCGTAATGGCAGCGGTTCAATATTATGACGTAATCCTCAAACCGGTTATTACAGAAAAGAGTATGGCGGGTATGAGCGAAAAGAAATATACCTTTTTGGTTCATCCGGAAGCAAATAAAACAATGATTAAAGAAGCTGTTGAGAAAATGTTCGAGGGAACGAAGGTTGCAAAGGTAAACACCATGAACCTTGACGGAAAAACCAAGAGACGCGGTATGGTATACGGCAAGACAGCTAAGACCAAAAAAGCAATCGTACAGCTGACAGAGGACAGCAAGGAGATTGAAATCTTTGCGGGGCTATGATGAAGAGAATTTCTAAAACGTCATAGGACGACGTTTAAGAAATTCTAAAACTTCATCTGACAGAATCGCATTGCGATTCTGTCGGGGTATCGAAGAGAGTATCAGATATCCGAGGCGATTCTGTCGGGGTATCGAGAGAAATATCAGATATCCGAGGACAATTTTGTCGGGGTATCGGGAGAACGTATCAGATATCCAAAACGACAGCGAAAGAACATCCGGGATAGCGGATGGGAAGATAATGTATGCGGCGCGAAGAGTTATAAAGTAAAAATGCGCTGCGCGAAAATCATAGAGGAAAAGGAGATAAAATCATGGGAATTAAGACCTATAACCCATATACACCTTCGAGACGTAATATGACGGGTTCTGATTTTGCTGAGATTACAAAAACAACACCTGAAAAGGCGCTTTGTACTTCTCTGAAAAAGAATGCCGGTCGTAATAATCAGGGTAAAATTACCGTCAGACATCATGGCGGCGGCAGCAGAAGATTATACAGAAATATTGATTTCAAGAGAAATAAAGACGGTATTCACGCAACGGTAATCGGCATTGAATACGACCCGAACAGAACAGCAAATATCGCATTAATCTGTTACGAAGACGGACAGAAATCTTATATTCTGGCCCCGGAAGGACTGACAGACGGCATGAAGGTTATGAACGGACCGGAAGCGGAAGTAAGACTTGGCAATTGTCTGCCATTATCCGAGATTCCGGTAGGTACAGTAATTCATAACATCGAGCTTTATCCGGGAAAAGGCGGCCAGCTTGTCCGTTCCGCAGGAAACGGTGCGCAGCTGATGGCAAAGGAAGGAAAATATGCAACGCTCAGACTTCCCTCCGGTGAAATGAGAATGGTTCCGGTAGTCTGCCGGGCAACAATCGGTAATGTTGGTAATGTAGACCACAACCTGATTAAAATCGGTAAAGCAGGGCGTAAACGCCATATGGGCATCCGCCCGACGGTCCGCGGCTCCGTTATGAACCCTAACGACCATCCGCACGGCGGTGGTGAAGGAAGGGCGCCAATCGGCCGTCCGGGTCCTTGCACACCCTGGGGTAAACCGGCACTCGGCTTAAAGACGCGCAAGAAGAAAAAAGCATCCAATAAGCTGATTGTAAGAAGAAGAGACGGCAGAGCCATTAAATAGTGTTGAAGAGAATTTCTGAAGGCGAGACTGAAAAGATTTTCTAAAACGTCAGAGAACGCCGTTTAAGAAAATCTAAGTTTCAGCCGAAAGAATCGCTCGCGATTCTTCCAGAAAAGAGAAGAATAGAAGAGTTATATAAAAATCTAGGAGGAGAAATCATGGCAAGATCACTGAAAAAAGGACCATTTGCAGATGCTAGCTTATTAAAAAAAGTAGATGCTATGAATGAATCGGGCAAGAAACAGGTCATTAAGACCTGGTCCCGCCGTTCTACTATTTTCCCGTCATTCGTTGGACATACATTTGCTGTTCATGATGGCAGAAAGCATGTACCTGTATATGTTACGGAAGATATGGTTGGACATAAACTCGGTGAGTTCGTTGCAACCAGAACTTACAGGGGACATGATAAGGACGAAAGAAAGTCCAAAGTTCGCTAATTTGAAAGGAGGTTTTATCTATGGCTAAAGGACATAGATCCCAGATAAAAAGAGAGAGAAATGCGAACAAGGATACAAGACCTTCAGCAAAGTTATCTTATGCGAGAGTGTCTGTACAAAAAGCTTGTTTCGTATTGGATGCCATCAGAGGCAAGGATGTAACTACGGCATTGGCTGTTCTGGAATATAATCCAAGATACGCATCCAGCATCATTAAGAAATTATTGGAATCTGCGATTGCAAATGCTGAGAACAATAACGGAATGAATGCAGAAAACCTTTATATTGCAGAGTGTTATGCAAATAAAGGACCTACCATGAAGAGAATCAGACCGAGAGCACAGGGAAGGGCTTACAGAATCGAAAAGAGAATGAGCCACATCACAGTTGTTCTGGATGAAAGACAGGCATGATATTAGGAAGGAGAAGAACATGGGACAGAAAGTTAATCCTCACGGCCTCAGAGTCGGCATAATTAAAGATTGGGATTCCAAATGGTATGCTGATGCGGAATTTTCTGATTTCTTAGTAGAAGATTATAACATCAGAAAGTATCTGAAGGAAAAATTATACAGCGCTGGTATCTCCAAAATTGAAATTGAGAGAGCATCAGACAGAGTAAAAATTGTTATCTATACCGCGAAACCGGGTGTTGTAATCGGTAAGGGCGGCGCTGAAATTGAAGTAACCAAGAAAGAACTTTCCAAGCTGACCAATAAGAAAGTTCTGGTAGATATCAAGGAAATCAAGAGACCCGACAGAGATGCACAGCTTGTTGCGGAGAATATTGCACAGCAGTTAGAGAACCGTGTATCTTTCAGACGTGCGATGAAGTCCTGCATGGGCAGAACCATGAAGGCCGGAGCACTCGGTATTAAAACGTCATGTTCCGGACGTCTCGGCGGCGCTGATATGGCTCGTACAGAGTTTTACAGCGACGGAACGATTCCGCTTCAGACTTTAAGAGCTGATATTGATTACGGCTTTGCAGAAGCTGATACAACTTATGGTAAAGTTGGCGTCAAAGTATGGATTTACAAAGGCGAGGTACTTCCTACTAAATCTAACAAGGAAGGGAGCGATAAATAATGTTAATGCCAAAAAGAGTAAAACGTCGTAAACAGTTCCGTGGTTCTATGGCCGGAAAAGCTACTCGCGGCAATACAATTACCTATGGCGAGTGGGGTATTATAGCAACAGAGCCATGTTGGATTAAATCGAACCAGATTGAAGCAGCCCGTATTGCGATGACACGTTACATCAAGCGTGGCGGTAAAGTCTGGATTAAGATTTTCCCCGATAAACCAGTAACAGCAAAACCAGCAGAAACACGTATGGGTTCCGGAAAAGGCACCCTGGAATACTGGGTAGCAGTTGTTAAGCCAGGACGCGTAATGTTCGAAATCGCGGGAGTTTCCGAAGAAACGGCAAAAGAAGCGTTACGTCTTGCAACACATAAGCTTCCATGTAGATGTAAAATCGTTTCTAAAGCAGACTTGGAAGGCGGTGTATCAAATGAAAACTAATAAGTATGTAGAAGATTTAAATAAGAAATCAGATGCAGAATTAGCGCAGGCGCTGGTTGATGCGAAGAAAGAACTTTTCAATTTGAGATTCCAGAACGCGACGAATCAGCTGGACAACACGGCAAGGATCA
>CAJTRL010000098.1 GCA_910578715.1 uncultured Lachnospiraceae bacterium
TGGGAATTGTTCCCTCACATTTTCCGACGATGTCCCCTATCTGACACCAGCATCCCAATACATCAATATCCTGATGCTGCTCCATATATTCATATTGCTTTTGCAGCCGCTGTTTATAGGAAAAATCATCCGCATCCATTCGTGCAATATATTTTCCATTCGCAGATTCCAGGGCTATGTTCAAAGACTTCGTCAGGCCTATATTGGATGGATTATGAATCAGCCGTATTCTGTCGTCTGTATAACTTTCTAATATATGAGCAGTATTCCTGTTGCTTCCATCATCAATAATAATAAATTCAAATTCCTTGAATGACTGTCCTAAAATGCTTTCGACCGCCTCTCTCAGATATTCTTCTTTCGTATTGTATACAGACATCAGCACCGAAATTTTCATGATATACTCCAAATTACCCTTATCCATTTTTATTACGTCTTTTCTTGATACTTCCAAGCACAAAACAAGTATTCTTTAATCCAATCAGCCGTATCAGGATTCGCACCAGTTTTAATTCCAATAAAGAACTATACCGCAGATATTCAACATAAGGCTTCGATTCATTTAAAAGCCTTTCCCTGTTTTCATCATCTACAAAATATAAATATCCCCATATTGCGTGCCTCACAGTCTTTGCATGTAAGGCCCGCAGCTGGCAGACAATTTTCTCATCGAGGAAAGCCGTTCTAAAGTATTCTTCCCACTCGTTTAAATTCTTTAGAATATCCTGCATAAACCTGACATTTACATTATTCATAATAGAATCGCCCCTTGTGCGCTGATAATAATAAAATGTCGGAATCATACACACTTTTTCTGCCTGCAATACCACTTTATCTATTAACTGCATGTCCTCTGCCAGCCTGTCTTTACAAAATTGATAGCCGTGCTCACGCCAGAATGCCGTACGATAACATTTATCACACGCACTCCAATCTGAAGAAATAGCGGAAGTATATAGTATTGCATCTTTTCCACTTATCATATGAACCTTTTCGGCACAAAATGTTTTTTTAAGCACCGCCTTTCCATCCTGAACATAATACATGCCTTCCGATAAAATAACATCCGGGAACTCATTTCTTATCATATGTGATATTTTTTCTAATGTCCACTCCGCAATATAATCATCGCCATCTATAAAAAGTAAGTATTCTCCTTTCGCAAATGTAACTCCATAATTTCTTGCATCGGACAATCCGCCATTCTCTTTATGAACAGCCCGTATATTATGATAATTCTCCTGATACCAGTCACACATTTGCCCGCTGGAGTCTTTGGAACCATCATCAATTAATAAAATTTCATAGTCTTTACATGTCTGATTCAGAATACTTTTCACACATTTATCAAGCCAGCCCTCAATATTATATACAGGAATAACCACACTAAATAGCATCTCCCAATTTATCTCCTATCTGTCCTAAGCAGCATAGTTTTAAATCATATATATTATTCAAGGATATATTGTTTTGATATCTTTACAGTATTTTTCCATCTCCGTGCGCAGCACAAAAATAGTATTTAAAAATGTATCTGCATATACAATGTATCCTTTGGATAATAAAAAATCAATAATCTGCATTCCATCCGCGTCTTTACCTGTATAAAACCCGCATGTTTCCACACAAATAATTAATGGATGATATTTTTCAAAATCAATGCTGCTTATTATTTCAAAGTCCATTCCTTCCACGTCAAGATTCAAAAAATCAATTTCCAATCCTTCCGCATAAAAATATTTTTCAAAAACAGTATTGACATCTACAATCTCAACGTCAATTTCTTTCTTAATTTTATATCCTCTATTTTGCGCTTCGGCTACACTTTCACTGGAAAAAGATGATAACGTGGGCGAATTCATAATATAAAACTTCATGTTGCTTAATTCCGCTTTTTCTTTTCCACATACACCAACATTTAAACAAACGTTAGATTTTCTAACCTTTTTTAATTCTTCATACAATACCGGGTTCGGTTCTACCAGAACTCCCTTTTTAATTGTAAATTCATTTTCCAATAAGTATGTGTTATTCAGTCTGACCGGTTCATTCGCGCCTATATCACAATATGATATCTCTCTTTTCTTTAACTGGTTCAACAGGCAGACTGTTAAAATATCCTCTCCTTCCTGTGAATAGCTATAGGCTCCATAATAATTCCATCCTCCTCCTGTTAAGATTTTGACTGCCTTTTTAATTCTGTCTTTCCAGAATCTCTTTTTCATATCTTTCCTTCCTTTCCTATAATTGATTAGTTCAGAACAACCCACCCTGGTTCTATGATTGCATTTAGTAAATTATCATTTCTTTTTTTATTATAAAACCAATTCGCAGGTGTTATTATCACAGAATCCGTTCTATCCGACAGCCATGCCGCCCACCAGCTGAATGTACTATTCGCCATTACAATATATTTACACTTACGCATAAGCAGCATGTCCATATGCTGTGAATTACTCACTTGTTCATCTATAAATTCTGCACACCTGATATCCCCAAAGGTATGTCTGCACCATTCAATATCATCCGAAAAGAAGTATATTTTTATTTCTTTTCCTTCACTCCTTTCTTCTATATATTTCAATGCGTTTCTGTAATACTCTTCCTCTAACTGGTAATACACACTGATATATTTTTCTGTTCTATAATCTCCCCGCCGTACATGCAGCGCTACCGATTCTTCTTTTGCCATCTTATCGGCAATCTGGCTTTGAACCGGCGTTATTTCCTCACTATATGTCAATTCTTTTCTCAGCATTTCTTTCTTATCCCTGAAATACCGAAGATTCTGCCAGTAGCCAGTATAGTATTTATAACGATATTTATATACATTTGTATCAACTAAAAATTCTCTTTTTTCTTTATGGATGCCAAGCAATGCGCTGATAACTGGCAGACGCTGAACATATTTTCTTAGTTTATTATACCCGGCATAATCTCTCCCAGCTGCATATTGAACCGGATATTTTTCTAATTCGAAGTCACGCCCCCCCCCGGAATTGTAAAAGTTCAAATCAATATTTATCTCTCCGCCACGCTCTTCTTGCAATGTTCTTGCAAAGGCATATTGAAACATCTGGTTTCCCAGGCCTCCACTCATTCTGATAATCATATTGTTTCTCCTCACATCTACCCTGTAATCCGGCCTTCTATTACTCCGCTTTATCTTGTCTATTTTTGCAGAATAAATCTTTTATGCTTTTCCAATCCCTATCATATCAGCTGTTCTGGCTAAAATATACGCCAGGTAATAATGCCTTCTGATAATACACAGGGCAAATATTTTATTCTTCAGCCGATAACCTGTAATACTGCATTTTTTGATTGCATTATCCAATACGCAGTTTTCCCGCATCGATTTTAATTCTTTCTTAATTTCAGAATACTTTTTCCCCTTATTTCTACAAATTCCTTTCTTCATGCCCAGCAGCGAATTTGACAAAAAATCCGCTTCTATCTGTTCCGGGTATAAATAATGATACTGCTCTGCAATTTCATACAGACGTTTCCTCAAATCTATATATTTCTGAAATAGCAAGGCATCATATTTCCCTATCATAGACAGCTGGTTACGATTATAATGATACGGATAGAACTGCTTCATACAGTAAAGCGACTCTGCCGATAAAATAGCAGAAAAACCTGTCAGCAAATCTTCGCCTACCGATATATCATCATTTAAAAATTTCATATTCTGCAAAAGCAGCTCTCTTTTAAAAAGTTTTGTCCATCTCGACACAATCACAATTCTCGATTCCATATCCCCATTGGAAAAATAAAATGGAAACACAAACCGTTCAATGTCCCTTCTGCTGTAATATCCTTCTTTTAACCGGTTATCCGAATAAACAACCGATTTATCTTCATATTCCACCTTCATTCCATATAAAACAATATCCGGGTGGTATTTCTTCACCTTATCCTCGAGAACCTCAACTAAATCTAAATCCAGATAATCATCCGAATCACAAAATGCTATATATTCTCCTGCCGCCTCCGATACGCCTCTTTTCCATGCGTTCATAAGCCCTTTATTCTTCTGATGACAAACCTTGATTCTGGAATCCTTTTCGGATTCCTCTTCGCACAAATCATACGTCCGGTCCGTCGAACCGTCATCTACCAGGATAATTTCAATTTCTTTCTCTGTCTGATTCCGAATGCTTCTAATGCATCTTGCAAATGTCTTTTCACAATTAAAGCAAGGCACCACTACGCTTATCATATTTCCTCCCATTCCGGTTATTTTTCTATCACTCTCATCCACTCACTGCTAAAAGTACCGATGTCATACACTTTACTTCTCTCCCTGGCTTTTTCAGCATAATTTTTTCGCAATTCTTCTGACTTCAATAGCTCTTTCATCGCTTCCGAAAGCAGAATTTCCTCTTTTGATAATACCGCGTCTGCCTTATACTGTAAACCGCTGCATACTGGCGTCAATATTCCATACTCAGCATATTCAACGTCTCTGACTGCCTTATTCATTAAGGAAGTTCCCGGCGCAAGTATTTCCCTCGCCCCTGTCTGAAAATCCGTTGCTATAACCGGCAAGCCACAATACATCGCTTCTATCATCGCATTGGGAAACCCTTCGTATAAAGAAGGAAAAACAAATATATCACATTGAACAAGAACATGAAAAGGATTTTTTAGCAGACCGCCAAATATAACCTTTTCACCTATATTTAGTTCTTTTGCCAGTTCCCTTAAATATTGTTCAAGTCCGCCTTCACCCAGTATCAGTAAAGTCACGTCTGGTATTTCTTTTATGACGCTGCTAAATGCCCTGATTAAATTCCATTGTGCTTTGGCCGCATTCAGACGTCCCATTGTTACAATCGTATATTTTCCCTTCACCAGCTCCTGTTCATCACGATTTAACGGACTGCAGATTTCCACATCAATTTTTTTAAAATCAAATCCATTGTATATTGTCTGAACCTTCCTGGCATTGATACCATAATTCTTAATTAAATCCGTTTTTACTCCTTCTGATACGGCAACAATCACATCCGACTTGTTGTACAACAGCCTAACCAGTGGTGAAACAATATACTTATACCCTTTATTTCCATTTCTTTCCGACAAAGTTGTCCGCACTGTCGTAACAACTTTACAGTACCGATTCCCTGTCAAAATATTTGCAACGCTTGCACTGTCAATAAAACCAATGCATGCATCGTATTGTCTGCTTCTCTTTAACCTCTTTAAAACAGATAGTCTTTTCAGGAATGACTTTACAAAATAGGAACATGTCATACGCTTGGTGATTCCGAGGTCAATTATATTTCCCCGGTATTCATATGCTATATTGCTTACATCTGAGAGAATAATGTCAATCTCCCAGTCCTCTGGAAGCGCCATTGTCAATCTCGATAAAGCCCTTTCTGCACCGCCTCCTTGCAGGCTATTAATGATAAAAGCTACTCTCTTCATTATTAAACACCAGCTCTTTATCTATATTTCTTCAATATATTCGCTATACCACATTTGAAAACAAAGCAAAGACCAAAGCAATGAACTATACAGCAGAATATCCGACTTTTCTTGTTTTAAAATCAGTTCTTTTACCCCGCTTGGATTAAAAATGCCTTGTTTTTTCAGTTTTTCAGTTTCTAACAGTCTTTGTATATCCGGTTTCAGGACAGTCCTGAGCCATCTGCGGAGAGGTACACTGAACCCGCGTTTGGGCCTGTCCAATAATTCTTTGGGTATATAGTCATATGCTAATTCCTTTAATAAATACTTTTTGTCAAAATAATGATACTTTAGCCCCTGGGAAACCTGAAACGACCATTCAAAAATCCTATAATCCAGCATTGGACATCTCACTTCTAAAGAATATTTCATAGAAGCCCTGTCCATCTTAGTTAAAATATCATCCGGCAGATAAGTTATCATATCAAGTATCATTCTTTTTTCCTGCAGATTGAAAGTATCTATATTCTTTTCTATCTCAAATTTTACATTTCCAACCGGACAGCATAAAAGTTTCTCCACTTCTTCAATCGCCGTATTGACAGACATCTGACTTTTATAACTACAATCCCTGTTTTGAATAAAGGCGCGCGCTTTCGCCGGAATATATGGCAGTAACGCTTTATTCCACGGCATTTTGCTTTCCAGCTTCCCCATCCAGTCTGCATGCTGAATTATCCACATCAAATCATATCTCGTATACCCACAGAATAATTCATCTCCCCCATCACCTGATAATGCTACGGTTACGTTTTCAGATGCCATTTTTGAAACCAGCATAGAAGGCAGCTGAGATGAATCTGAAAATGGCTCATCATAATATATTGGCAGCTCCTGAAGCATTTGCAGAATCTGTTCTTCCTTCATATACAGCTCATGATGCCTTGTTCCAATATGTCTGGCTATCTGGGCCGCAAACGGCGCCTCGTCCTTTTTTGAATCATAAAAGCCTATTGTAAATGAATCTACTGGCTCATCAGATGCTTCCTGTGCAATTGCTGTAATTAACGCCGAATCAATTCCACCGCTCAAAAAAGTTCCAACCGGAACATCTGCAACAAGTCTCTGAGACACAGAATCCCTTAGTAATTCCCTTAGCTGCTGTTTCGCATCCTCTAAACCGCTGATTGCTTTGTACGTATTTTGATATATCGCCAGCAAATCCCAATACTTATAAATCTGGATTTTTCCCCCCTGATAAACTAAATATGTCCCTGGCTCGACTTTAAATGTATTTAAAAATATTGTCTGGGGAGACGGAATATATTTATGACACATATAGCTCCCAATCACGCTGTTATTAATTGTTCCTGAAAATCGGGGATATTTCATAATCGGCTTTAGTTCCGAGGCAAATACAAATTCCGTCTCTGTATGGTAATAATACAAGGGTTTTTTACCAGCCCTGTCTCTTGCCAGGATTACTTTATCCTGTTCTTCATCATAGATTGCAATAGCAAACATCCCGTTCATCTTTTCAAAGCATCCGCATCCCCATTCCTGATATGCGGCTATTATTACCTCTGTATCACAATTTGAATAAAATCGATAACCTTTTTGTATCAGTTCTTCCTTTAACAAATCAAAATTATAAATTTCACCATTAAAAACAATAGCTGCCTTTCCATTATCGGACAACATTGGCTGATGGCCGCGCCTTGACAAATCCAAAATAGACAATCTGCGATGTGCCAGCCCTATTCCATATTCTTCTTTTTGCTTTTCCCAAATTCCGCTGTCATCCGGCCCTCTGTGATACATCGTGTCGTTCATCTGTACCAATGCACTGTCTGGTATTAATTTTTTACTTATATATCCACATATCCCACACATTTGCTCTGTCCATTTTCCTGGCAATCCTAGCCATATCTTATATTTTATCAAATAACTCCATATATGCTTTTGCTTTTTTCTCCCAGCTAAATTCAGCTTCAACCGCCCTTCTGCTTGCTTTTCCCATAATCAGCCGTTGATTTCTGTCACTGCACAATTTTATTAATGCCTTATCAAATTGTTCTACCGGCACCACATAACCATTTTCTTTAACCAGCTCTTCACTTCCTCCGCACGGCGTCATCACAATCGGCAATCCACTTGCCATAGCCTCGAGAACAACATTTGGCATCCCTTCCATTCGGGATGGCAGGATAAACACATCAGCATTCTGATAATATTCATGCAATTCGTTCTTTTCTTTTCCACCGACAAACTGAACAATATCCTTCACATCGCATTGCTCCGCCATGCTCTCCAGTGTCCCCCGATATGGCCCGTCTCCAACTACAATCAGCTTTATCGGAGTATCAATCTGGGACTGAATATCTTTTAACATCGGGATAATATGCTGTAACCCTTTTCTTTCTATCAGCCTTGAGACAAACAATATTCTTATCGCTCTTTCTGCCTTCTTTTCCTTGTCCATTTTAAATGCTTCAGCATCTACTCCATTATGAATAACCAGTATTGGCTTCCCGGCATAAAAACTCTCTGCAAATCTTTTTAATTCATTACTATTAGCAACTAATGCTTCCGCATTTTTCCAGAGCACTTTGATAAAAGGAGCAATAAACTTATAAACCCATTTAAACCGCTTTTGAAACCCCGGTATATCCCCACCGCCAAAACGAATAATATAAGGCACATGATACTTTTTCTTCAGCCAATATCCGAGCGGTCCACTTGGAATACCAAAAAAAACCTGACAAATATCAAAATTTTCTTTTCGTTCCAATGTACCGATTATTTTCATCGCTTTTGCCAAATAGCTTGCCATCTCTCCAAATCCACAGTGGTCTTTGAAAGCCCTTTTAGAATTGAGTCGAATAATGGTTATTCCGTCAATAACTTCTGATGTCGGCATATCTTTATAATTTGCCGTTACCACTACCACCTTATGGCCTGCTTTTACATACTCCCGCGAAAGAAAATAGCAGGCATTTGCTCCTCCGCCTCCTATTGGCGGAAATTCATGTGAAACTACTAAGATTTTCATTATTATACCAGTCTTTCTTTACAAACAGGGAATATCACTCACATCATATACATTTATATCCCGTCCAAGCAATGCTCCGTTTACAACATCAATTACTATATTTACATTTCTATAAACGATTCTTATGTCATTCAAGGACACCTTTTCAGGCCTGAAAGGGTCCCAGAAAATATCGTTGTATATAGAATCGTATGCAAAGATAAGCGGACAATTATTGATGATAATTTCCTCCAGTTCCCGCTCCCTGATATCGGAAATATTAACTACCGCATATTGTAT
>CAJTRL010000099.1 GCA_910578715.1 uncultured Lachnospiraceae bacterium
TTTTTGCAAGTCCTTTGAGTGACTGGCTCTCCTTATAGGTGGCTTGGATTGGCGCATAGAGGGCATACATTTTTGACAGTTCCTTTAATCGGTTTAGTTTCTGCCCCTTTGAAAGATGTACCGTTTCCAACTCTTGGTATCTCTGTTCCTTATCCGCTGTAAAGTTCGCAAGGCTCTCAAAGCTGTCTATCTTCCTTGTCGAGATGAACTTCTCCGCATTGTCGGCTGACTGTAAGGCGGTTCGGTCGGATATTTTTCTTAGGTGCTTTCCGCTGACATGATTTTCTTCCGTTAATTGTCGGGAGATTGGATTGCGGAATATCATGGTTGGGTATTTCTCTGTTTATAGGAATAGGAGTTCATTTCATACGGTAATTACCGCATGAAAAAAGACTATAACCGTTACTGTCATAGCCTTTTAAGGATTGAGGAAGTCCCTTTCTTATTTGTATTTGTTTGTCACCCCTCCGCACTATCCAACATCCCCTGGCTTGACAGAAACGACCGTTTGTCGGATAATGCTGATAAGAAACGGCTGTTTGGGAAAGGCATGGTGATTGAGATGATATATCCGATAAAAGAGGGAAAAGAGGCGGCGGCGCTTTTTGCCGGATGGGAGGAGTCGCTTATCTGGTCCTGTCTTCAGGGCGTTATGGGGCATATATACGGGGATGCACAGGAAAACCCGAAGTCTGCAATGGCAATTCTCGGCGATTTTATCTTTTTTGCCGGGGAACCGGACCGGGAACTGGCGGCCTTTAAACCGGGCTGGTGCATACAGGATTTTATCATTGCCGTTCCGCAGACGCATCGGTGGGCGGATATGCTGGAGACGTGCTATGCCGGAAGAGCCCGGAAAGTAACGCGTTATGCCATGAAAAAAGAGCCGGATGTTTTTGACAAGGGCAGACTGCAGGAAATTGTAGCAGGTCTATCTGCGGAATATACGATATGCCTGATAGATGAAAAACTTTATGGAGAATGCCGGAAAGAAGACTGGTGCAGAGATTTTACGGCACAGTTTTCCGACTGGGAAACATACAGGCAACAGGGGCTTGGCGTGATGATTCTGAAAGACGGGATGCCCGTTGCGGGCGCTTCTTCTTATTCCGCTTTTGGGCCCTGGGATATCGGAGGCCGGGGAGAAAAACGCGGCGGAATCGAAATTGAAATTGATACCCGGGAGGAATATCGCAGGCGGGGGCTGGCTTTTGTCTGCGGCGCGAGACTGATTCTGGAATGCCTTGACAGAGGGCTTTATCCGAGTTGGGACGCGCAGAATCTCTGGTCGGTGGCGCTTGCGGAAAAACTTGGCTATCATTTTGACTATGAATATACGGCATATGAGATAAGGGGTGAAAAAGCATGATGAACAGACTGAGCCGTTACTATCTGGGGATTACTTTCCTGATTATGTTCTTTTGTTGGGGACTCTGCCTGATATGCGGCAGACAGGGTATACTTTTGAATGAGAACTACCTACTGTATCTGCCTTATATGTTGGGCGGTTTTTCTCCGACCATCGCTTCTTTTATTGTACTGAAAAAGAGCGGCCGGGTGAAAAATCTGAAAGAATGGAGCAAAAATATCTTTGATTTCCGGCATTCTTTTTGGCATTATGCACTGGTAATTGTGATGGCGGTTCTTTATATCCTGCCCCAATGTCTGGTTTCCGGGTATGAAAAAGGCGCCCCGCTTCCGGCGATTTTCCTGATAATTCCCATGATGGTGATTGGCGGAGGACTGGAGGAAGCGGGCTGGCGGTATGTTTTACAGCCGGAGCTGGAAGAAAAATATCATTTTACGGTAGCAACTGTTATTATAGGACTGATATGGTGGCTCTGGCATTTGCCGTTGTTTTACATACCCGGCGTTGCGCAATATGGAATGAATTATCCGGCGTTTGGAGTCAGCGTTATGGGGCTGAGTTTTGCGCTGGCCTGTATCAGAACAATTACCGGCAGCGTATGGCTGTGCGTTTTGTTCCACGCTGTGGTTAATTCATTATCCGGCATATTCCTGATTCATGAAAATATTCTGGGCAATATCATATCAAGCGTTATATTAATTGCGGCGGTATCTGTACTGATGCTTATGAACAGAAAAAAACATCTTTTTGCGAAAGAATAGGAAATATGTGAAAACGAAATATTAAAATATCAAACGTTGTTGTATCGGAGCCTTGAACTATTGCCAAACTGTTGCTATAATAGTAAATAGTTTTGAAAACTACATGAGAAAGTATAAAAAAATAGATAATGGTAATAGACGGAATCAATAGATTGCATCAGCGGAGGGGGCCAATAGATATAATCTATGGGTTGACAATCAGTTGACGATGGGTAAAATCTGTTGAGAGATAAGAAAGGCAAGGTTATTATTATGGCATTTCAGATTATTTCAGACGGTTCCTGTGACCTCGGAACGGAGCGTGCCGCCCAAGAAGGCGTCAGGGTTGTACCTTTTTATGTATCGTTCGATGATAAGACGTATCAGAAAGAGATAGAGGAAGTGCCGGTACGGGAATTTTACCAGCGGATGGTGGATAATGCGGACTGCTTTCCAAAGTCTTCCATGCCCTCGGTACAGGATTATCTGGATGTGTTCGAGGAATACGCGGCGGCGGGCAAAGATATTCTGTGCCTGTGCATTACGACCAAATTCAGCGGCTCCTTTAATTCAGCGATGAACGCGAAAGAAATGCTGCTTGAAAAATATCCAAATGTCAGAATCGAAGTGCTCGATACCACGGTGGACACCGTTTTACAGGGACTGCTCGTGCTGGAAGTCTGCCGCATGCAGCGGGCCGGATGGAGCTTTGAAGATACGGTGAAGCGCACGAAAGAGATTCTGCCGACGGGCCGTATCATTTTTACAGTAGGAAGTTTTGATTATCTCGTACACGGCGGACGCATCGGTAAGGTGATGGGAGCGGCAGTCAAAAGCCTGGCGATTAAGCCGCTGATTATTCTGAAAGAAGGCGAAATTTTTCCGGCCGGCGTTTTCCGAAACCGGGAAAAAGGCAAGAAAACGCTGGTTTCCCTGTGCAGAAAGCACTTTGAGAAAATCGGAGAGTCGCCGGATGCGTATGCCTTTAATATCGGTTACGGCTATGATTATGAGGAAGCCGTTGCTTTCCGGGAAATGCTCCTTGCGGATTTGAAAGAGTACAGCGGTATCCGGGATATGGAACTGTTCCAGATTGGCGCGACAATCGGCGTGCATACCGGGCCGTATCCGATTGGCCTGACTTTTATCAAAAAAGCGTTTTAAAAAAACTGAAAATTGCATTTACAGCTGGCGTTCTTTTCGGATAGAGGAGCGCCTTTTTTTATGCACAGGCCCGCACAGAGGAATATGCCGCTAAAGCGGCGTGCGGGCCGCGCGGTGAGTAGGGGAAGAGAGCTCTTCCCTACTCGATTATGCGGGCGGGGAAAAATTTTCCTTGCTCAATTGCCGTTGTTCTTGCTGGATTGGGGGGAAGAGGGTATAATGGTTGAAAATACGCGCGAAATGAAGACGGCAGACAGGATTATCCTGAAAGCTGGAGAAAGGCATGGTGAGTAATATGCAAAATCATAAAGATGCCTCCGGCAGATTCCAATATCTTCTGTTCGACCTGGACGGGACGCTGACAGACCCGAAAGCCGGAATTACGGGCTGTGTGCAGTATGCTCTGCATAAGCTCGGCATAGAGGAGCCGGACAAGGATAAGCTGGAGCCTTTTATCGGGCCCCCGCTGGCGGACAGTTTTCAGGAATTTTATGGGTTTGATGAGGAAAAAACGGCTCAGGCAATCGTTTATTACCGGGAGCGTTTCAGTACAACCGGCCTGTTTGAAAACGAAATCTACCCGGGCATTCGTGAGATGCTTGCGCATTTGAAACAGGCGGGCAGAACGCTGGCGATTGCATCAAGCAAACCGACCGTTTTTGTAAAAAAGATTCTGCAGCATTTTGAGATAGAGCAGTATTTCGACGTGATTGTGGGAAGCGGGCTTGACGGAACCCGTACCAGAAAAGAGGAAGTCGTGGAAGAGGCTTTACGACAGCTGCATCGGATTAATATGATGTCCGATAAAAGGGATAATGACAGAATCGTCATGATAGGTGACAGGAAGTTTGATATTCAGGGGGCAAAATTATTCAACCTGGTCAGTGTGGGTGTTACCTTTGGCTATGCTTTGCCCGGTGAACTGGAGGAGGCGGGGGCGGACTATATCGTAGAATCCGTAGCGCAGTTAGAGGAGTTGCTAAATGGCTGAAAAAGGCATATATGGGACAGGATGCAAAAATATAAGAGCGATTGGAATGATTGTAAAACCTTTCGTCGTTTACTATGGGATTAATTTTATAACAACTGTTTTGTTGACTTATCTGGTCGATATATGTATACGGTTCGTTGGAGGGGCATGGGATATAGAATACCAGCCTACTGTCAGCGCTGTCATCGGCGGACTGGCAATGGTGTCAGGAATACTGCCGTTATGGTCGGCTTTCCGCAAGGAGGTATGCAATAATAACGACTGTAATAATAACAAATGCAACAACAAATATAAAAATAACGCGCGTGACAATAATAAAAAAATATCTTTCAAAAAATCACTTCTTACAATAACACTCGCTTTTTCCAGTTCCGTATCGCTCAATATTTTATTCATTTCCCTTCACCTGACAGAAAGCTCGGAAACCTATAACCAGGTGGCGGCACATCAGTATGGCGTTATTTTACCCGTGGGCCTCGTGCTATATGGGATTGTTTCTCCGCTTGCGGAAGAAATTGTGTTTCGGGGAATTATCTATAACCGGATGAAAAATATCTGGATGAATTTTCAGGACAAGCATCGCGGCCCCGTTATCGTACCAATGCTGTTGTCTTCTCTGCTGTTTGGCATTTACCACGGAAATATTGTGCAGATGCTGTACGGTTTTCTGATGGGCATGCTTATTGCTTATGTTTATGAGAAATGCGGTCATTTCCTGTATGCGTTTCTTTTCCACGCGGCGGCCAATTCCACTATATATATGATGACAGGAAATATTTTTTTGTATGAGCGTTTTACGAAGCCGTATATCGGTCTGGTTCTGGCGGGAATAACTGTTTTGTTGTTGTATTTTTGGGGAAGAACGTTTTTTTCGGAAAAGCGGTGAAAGGAACTATGCCGCTAAAGAGGCACACTTCCATGTCTGGTTTTATAGGTTGACAATTATAACAAAGGTGATATAATGTACTTGTACATTAAGTACATTTGGAAAGCAAAGGTTATATTGAAAAATCTTTGATTTTTCAATTGCGAATTTGGGCGCCAATGCGCTTTCAGCGCGGGCCCAAAGTTCGCAGGTTGAGAGAATGGCAAAGGTATTTTTATGTTGGAAATCGTTATCAGTAACAATGCCAATAAACCGATTTATGAACAAATCACATCACAGATTAAGGCAATGATAATGAGCGGCGAATTACAGACGGGTGAGGCAATTCCTTCGATGCGGGCGCTGGCAAAATCAATTCATGTAAGCGTTATTACAGTTCAAAAAGCCTATGAAGATTTGCAAAGGGACGGATTTATCGATACTACGGTTGGCAGAGGAAGTTTTGTGGCGGCCCGGAACAAGGAATTTTATCAGGAGGAACAGCAGCGTATCGCAGAGGAACACTTACAGGCGGCCGCCGAAATAGGGAGAATGAGCAATATTTCACTGGAAAAGCTGACGGAAATATTGGCTTTATTTTATCAGGGGGACGAATAGCGCGCGGGAAAGGCATGGTTTTTGGTATGGAGAATATTTTAGAATTGCGGGAGGTTTCCAGGAGGTTTTCAAAATCGGCTTTTACATTGGATAAAATTTCTTTTTCACTGCCATATGGAGCGATTCTTGGATTTGTCGGCGAAAACGGGGCAGGCAAAACCACGACCATAGGGTGTATTCTGAATACGATAAAAAAAGACAGCGGTATGGTGAAATTGTTCGGCCGGGAAATGGAGGATGGCGATACGGATATCCGGGAGAAAATAGGCGTAGTTTATGACGGAGATAATTTTCCCGGTTTCTGGACGGCGAAACAGCTGTCACAAGTCATGGAGGGAATTTATACACAGTGGGACAATGCTTTATTTCAGAAATATCTGGAAGAGTTCCGTCTGCCGTCTCACCAGAAAATCAAGGAATATTCCAGGGGAATGGCAATGAAACTGGCGATTGCGGCGGCCTTGTCACACCGCCCGCAATTATTGATTCTGGACGAAGCGACCAGCGGCCTGGACCCTGTTATACGCGATGAAATGCTGGACATTTTTCTCGAATTTATGCAGGAGGAAAGCCATTCCATCCTTTTATCTTCTCACATCACAAGCGACCTGGAGAAAATCGCGGATTATATTACATTTATCCATAACGGGAAACTGATAATGACTGTATCAAAAAACGACCTGGCATATCGTTACGCTGTTATGCGCTGCAAAGAAAGCCAGTTTCTTGCGATGGACCCCGGCGATATGATTGCCTGGCGGAAACGGGATTTTCAGATTGATGTTCTGGTTGCCGATGGGAAAGAGGCGCAGCGTAAATACAAAGGCATCGCTGCAGACCATGTTTCGGTGGATGAAATCATGTTGTTACTGGTAAAGGGGGAGCGGGTTTGAAAGGGCTGTTTAGAAATAATTTTTTTACCGTATGGGCAAATGCAAAAGTATTTTCCGTCTTTATGCTCCTATTTGGAGTTTTTATCGTTGCCGTCCGCAGCCAGTCTTTTCAGATAGGCTATGCGTTGACAGGGATTATCGGATTTTCCGTAAATGCCGCCTCCGTTGTGAAAAGTGAGTTTGTTACTAAATGGGGAAAATATAAACTGACTTTACCTGTAAAGCGGGCGGATATCATAAAGAGTTATTTTATCAATCAGCTCGTCTGGATGCTTGCGGGAGCACTTTTTGTCGGAATAGAAACAGGCCTGTCGTGGCTTTGGCACGGCTGTCCTTTTGACCAGCCTGTGGATGCGCTTTCCATGATTGCGCTGGGGATTAGTATAAGCCTCTTTATGGGGGCAATGTTTTTCCCGGCTTTTTATTTGGGTGGTGCGGAAAGGAGCGATGTATTTTTAATCATTTCTTTACTCTGCGCATTCGGCATTGATTTGGCGATTGTTACGATAACGAATGAACTATTGGAGCCGGGAATATCGGCTGTTCTGACAGGGGCGGCCGTGCTGCTTATCTGTTCTCTGCTGGCCTTTTGCATCTCTTATCCGTTGACCGTGTACATTTTTAAGAAAAAAGAGTACTGACGCGGGCACGCAGTTGTACGAACCTTAGTTGCAAACACAATTCTGTGAAAATTCATGAAATAATCAGATAATAAAAGTACAATATACAAGAAGTCTGATTATCTGACAATTTACGAAAAAATCTATATTTACAACCGTGGAAAATGGGTGTATAGTATCAATAGTTTAGTCGCAAAGGAGCGCCTTGAAAGGGAGCACTTTGCGATTTTTTTTATTAAAATTCCAAAACATAGGTAATTGCGAAACGTATTTTTTCATGAAAGCAGTTGTACAGAATAGACAAATCGCAAGTAGGGTGCTTGGGTAGCCGATGGCCACT
>CAJTRL010000100.1 GCA_910578715.1 uncultured Lachnospiraceae bacterium
TGGCTGGTGACTTATTTCATGTCGGGCGTCCGCCCTATAAAATGGAATGTATAAAATGCCTTATGTGAGCAAGCTCCCAACGGCATTTTGTACATTCCATTTTGCATGGTGGAACTTGGAATATATTATATTTGCGCTTTTGGCCGCAAGATGGTAAGATAGAAGGCAGAGCTGGTCTGGCAGTGTGACCAGAAAAGGAAGAGATACGGCGGAAGAGATGGATTTATTTGAATACATGCGAAACACGAATATGGAGAAGGAGGCCCCCCTGGCGGCGCGGCTGCGGCCCGTGACGCTGGATGAGGTGGTGGGGCAGCAGCATATCATCGGCAAAGATAAACTGCTGTACCGTGCGATTTTGGCGGACAAACTCAGCTCCCTTATTTTTTACGGGCCGCCGGGAACCGGAAAGACGACGCTTGCCAAAGTCATTGCCAATACGACAAGCGCGGAATTTACGCAAATCAATGCGACGGTGGCGGGAAAGAAGGATATGGAGGCCGTCGTGGAACAGGCGAAGAACATCGGCGGCATGTACGGAAAGAAAACGATTCTCTTTATCGACGAGATTCATCGTTTCAATAAGGGACAGCAGGATTATCTGCTTCCTTTCGTGGAGGACGGGACGCTCATTCTCATCGGCGCAACGACGGAGAATCCCTATTTTGAAGTAAACGGCGCGCTGATATCCCGCTCGATTGTCTTTGAACTGAAGCCTTTGTCCAGGGAGGATATCAGGACGCTTCTGCTGCGGGCCGTGTATGATAAGGAAAAAGGGATGGGAGCTTACGACGCCGATATCGACGAGGAGGCGCTTGCGTTTCTTGCGGAACTGTCCGGCGGGGACGCCAGACATGCGTTAAATGCGGTAGAGCTTGGCGTCATGACGACGGAAAGAAGCGGCGACGGAAAGATTCATATAACCCTTCCGGTGGCACAGGAGTGCATTCAGAAAAGAGTCATTCGTTATGATAAAACAGGCGATAACCACTACGATACGGTATCCGCTTTTATCAAGAGCATGCGCGGCTCCGATCCGGACGCGGCGGTCTATTATCTGGGAAGGATGCTTTACGCGGGGGAAAGCGTGACGTTTATCGCCAGAAGGATGATGATATGCGCGGCGGAAGATGTGGGAAATGCGGACCCGAATGCCTTGACCGTGGCGGTCAGTGCATCCCTTGCGGTGGAGCGGGTAGGAATGCCGGAAGCGCAGATTATTCTGGCTCAGGCGGCGGCCTATATAGCCTGTGCCCCCAAGAGCAATGCCAGCAGCCAGGCGATTTTTGAAGCGATGGAGACAGTACAGCAGACAGGAAATCTGGCGATTCCGACGCATTTACAGGACGCGCATTACAAAGGAGCTGCCAAACTGGGACATGGAACAGGGTATAAATATGCACATGATTATCCGAATCATTATGTAAAGCAGCAATATCTGCCTTATGAACTGAACGGGAGAGAGTTTTACAGTCCTTCCGGGAACGGATATGAAGTGAAAATAAAAGAACATATGAAACGGATAAAGGAAGAAACTGCACATGAATCAGAATAGTCAGACGGAAGACCGGAAGAAAAAGGATAAGAAGGCTAAAAAAGAAAAACAGGTCTTAATCAGAAAGAAGCTGGAAGAAGAGAAGAAAAAGCTGGAATTGAAGAAGAGCCGGGATAAGGCTCTGGAAGAAGCGCTCCGGATAGAGGAAATTGTTCTGGAAGAGGAAGAGCTGGAAAACGGTCCGGCGGAAGAGAACGAAGAGAAGAGCGGCCCGGCAAAAGGGATAAAAGCGGACAGGCATTCGGAGATGAAGAGCAATACGGCATCGGCAAAGGACGGTTCTGTGGCAGAAATAGCGATGGAGACTGTGACTATATCAGTCAACGACGAAGAAGTACAGGAAGAATCCGTCCGGATTGAAATGGCCGTGGAAGTGGAGACGGGAAGCGAAGAGGCTCCGGCATCCGGCAAAACACCTGAAAAAAATCCGAAATCTGGGAACAAATCCGAAAAAAAAGCTGACAGGAAAGAGAAAAATAAAAAACCGATATTTGTGTTGGCAGCAGTTTTTGTAGTTGTTATCGCATTTGCTGCCCTCGTCTTTTTCAGAATCAGAAATCAGGCGGAAATTATCAGGGCCGAAAACGCTGCAATCGAAGCGATGGTACATATGGAAGCGGTGGAACTTGCCGAATACAGCCAGACACAGCATAAGCGGAACCTGATGAAGGACCAGCTGAAAAAAGATGCGGGAAAAGATGCGGCCAGGGCGTTGACCGACGCGGCCGGGTATATGATACACGGTATGCGGAACAGACCGCCCGAAATCAAGCTGACGGAAGAAAATACGGCAGATTTTGCGACAATAGAGAGTTGTGTTATCAATAGTGAAACCGGAAAGATTGACATTACGATGTCCGCACCCGGCCTGGCGGTCAGCGACGACGGATATTATTATCTGTTTGAAGAAAAAACTTATGAAACGGGCATAAGCAGCGAGGAATACCTGGTGGAAGACCAGAAAGACGTGAATTTGACTTTCTCGGTCAACCTGAATTACAATACGGTCGGCTCCAGACTCTTTTCTAAATTTGTGGTAGCGGTTCGCAAAGACGGGGAATTTGTGGCTATCAGCGAGCCGAAGTATATTACCAACCCGGAAGCGATTGCCAGATACAGCCCGGCCTTTTCTTCGACCAAATCCAAAAAGGGACTGCTTGTTGACCCGGAAAAACTGGCGGGCAATGAGCTGGACGACCTGGGCGTAAAGCATGCCGCTTATAATATTCCGCTCAGCCGGATTCTTGGGTTTACAAGCAATGAAATCTATCCGACGGTCGTTTATTCTTATAATGGAAAAGACTATTATTTTAACGGGCAGATTGTTGCAGAATATGATTATATTTTCACGACGCTGACGAACAAAGGCATTACGACGACGGCTATCGTGCTGAATGACATTTCCAGTTATACGGGAGTCCTGATTCATCCGCTCGCGCGTTCCAGTACAAAAGCGCCATATTACGCGTTCAATGCAGCCGACCAGGCGGGAACGGAATACCTGGAGGCGGTGGCGTCATTTCTGGCAAGCCGCTATTCCGGGAACGGACACGGTGTGGTCATGAACTGGGTTATCGGTAATGAAATCAACGCGAGAAGCGAGTGGAACTATATCGAATATATGGACACGGCAAGCTATGTGGAAGAGTATGCGAAGGCATTCCGTATTTTTTATAATGCGATACTGAGCATTAACGCCAATGCCCGCGTTTATATTTCGATTGACCAGCAATGGGGAAAAAGCCTGTATTCCAATAACGGTTACAGCTCGAAGGAGATAGTAGATGAGTTTAACCGGAATATTACAAACGGCGGAAACATCGACTGGGGCGTGGCGCAGCATCCGTATAATTATCCGCTGACAAGCGCGAAAGCGTGGAGCACGGCGGGAAGGGCCGGGAGTTACATACTGGATTCCGAGACGACGCCGGTTATTTCCATACGGAATATTCATGTGCTGACGGATTATCTGCAGAAAGAGGAATTTCTGACAGAATCAGGGGAAGTGCGGCATGTCATTTTAAGCGAGATTGGCTATACTTCTTCTCAGGGACAGGATTTACAGGCGGCATCATTCGTCTATGCCTATAAGGTAATCGAGGCGAATCAGTATATCGACAGTATGCTGTTTTCCAGGGAGACGGACGCGACGCCGGAAATCGCACAGGGGCTTGCGCTGGGCATCAATACGCTGGAAGGACACCGCAAATCCATTTACGACGCATATAAATATGTGGATACCGAGCAGTCGGCGGCTTATACGGATTTTGCCCTTCGGCTCATCGGCGTTTCGAGCTGGAGCGAAATCATCAGGAATCATTAGTGGAAAAGGCAGACATAAGCAGAGAAAATAACGCAAAAGGAGCAGCTTTTCGGTCAGAAGAGCTGCTCTATTAAATGCTGATATATGGCCTGGTTTTTTTTCTGCCAGTTGTCACAGATGGCGGAAGCCGTTTCCGCATCGGGAACCGAAAGCGTGATATCGACCAGCCGGATATCCCGTTCCGAGGCGGTCAGATGGGCTTCATACTCGCCGGAGGTAGATTTGTAATAATCGGAAAGAACGGAGACTTCATTTCGCATTTCCAGCGCGTTTTCCCGGAAAAAGGCATCGATTTTTTCTCTCGTGGAACTGCTGATGCGGTTCTGGAAAAGATAGAGCGTTTCGCGGCCTTCCTCCGTAATGGCAAGGAGCGTGCGGTTGCGGACGGATTTGCCGGAAATCATATCTGAGGCGGTCAGTTGTGCAAAAACCTGTTGTAACGTAAAAAAATCCATGTATTCCTTTTCCAGAATAAAGTCCGCAACCTGGGATTTCGTAATCGGAAAAGCGGCCCGGTTTAACATATACAGAACGATTAATTTATAGAAAATCAGAACATCTTTGTTTAAAGTATCAAGATTCGAGGGATTCTTCTGAATCGGTTCCTGTTTCATGTTAAGACGCCTCCTTCCTTGAGCCGGCCCTGAAACGTCTGCCGGATTTTCATTTCATGATGCAGAGAATTTAAAACCTCTTTTTTGTTCAGACTCCACAGGGGAGCCAGCAGCAGATTTTTGGCCCCGTCGCCGGTCAGTCTGTGTATGACCGTTTCGGGGGATAGTCTTTCGAGACAGTGAATCAGAATGTCAAGATAGTCTTCTTTGGAAAGCACGGACACGGCGCCCTCCCGATAGAGAGTCTCCAGGCCGGTTCCCTTCAAAATATGAAGAAGCTGTAATTTAACGCCCCATATGCCGGAGCGATTCAGATAGTCAATGGTCTGATAAATATGCCGGGGCGATTCTCCCGGAAGGCCGATGATGACATGGACAATAACGGGAACGGCAATGCCATGCAGTGCGCTGACAGCCCTGTCAAAACATGCAATGTCGTAGCCGCGCCTTATGATATGTGCTGTTTGTTCATGTATCGTCTGCAGCCCCAGTTCAATCCAGACAAACTTGTCAGGAAATTTTTCTTTGATATCGACTAATACAGTCAACACATCGTCCCCCAGACAGTCCGGTCTGGTGGCAATGGAGATGCCGCGGACGGATTCTTCCGAAAGCGCGTCTTCATAGATTTTACGAAGATAGGAAACCGGGCCGTAAGTATTCGTATAAGCCTGAAAATAAGCGATATAGCGGCTGCCTGTTTTTTTATCCCGGAAAAGTCTTTTCCCGGCAGCAAGCTGTGCCGCCACCGTGGGAACGGTTTTCATATCGACCGCAAAATCGCCGCTGCCGCCGGCATGGCAGAAAATACAGCCTTCCGTGCCCAGCGTGCCGTCTCTGTTGGGACAGGTCAGCCCGGCGTTCAGGGCGATTTTATAAAGTTTTTCTCCGTAGGTGTTTTTACAGAAAGCATTTAAGGAATAGTAAGGCTTTCCGTGCCAGTGTTCATACATCAGTTTATTCGTGGATGCACGCTTTCACGGCTTCCGCAACGGTTTCGGCAACCTTTGGATTAAAGGCTTCCGGCATGACGTTGTCTTCGCTCAGCTCTTCCTCCGGGACGAGAGAAGCGATGGCCAGCGCCGCGGCCATTTTCATTTCTTCCGTAATCTGTTTTGCCCGGCCTTCCAGCGCGCCTTTGAAAATACCCGGAAAAGCGACTACGTTGTTAATCTGGTTCGGGAAATCGGAGCGGCCTGTGCCGACGATGCGTGCACCCGCCGCTTTGGCGACGTCCGGCATAATTTCCGGAACCGGGTTCGCCATGGCAAATAAGATGGAATCTTCATTCATCGTTTTCACCATTTCTGCGGTGACAACGCCGGGAGCAGATACGCCGATAAAGATGTCCGCGCCTTTCAAAGCGTCTGCAAGCGTTCCTGTTTCCCCGGAAAGATTGGTGATTTCCGCCATCTGTTTTTTGACCGGATTTAAGTTCTCATTGGATTTGCTGATAATGCCCTTGCTGTCGCAAAGGATGATATTGACAAAGCCGTAATTCAACAGCAGTTTTGCAATCGCGACGCCTGCGCTTCCCGCGCCATTGATAACGACTTTACATGCTTCTTTCTTTTTACCGACCACCTTTAATGCGTTGATAATGCCGGACAACACAACGATGGCCGTACCGTGCTGGTCATCGTGGAAAACAGGAATGTCCAGCGTTGCTTTCAGTCTTTCTTCTATTTCAAAGCAGCGGGGCGCGCTGATATCTTCCAGGTTGATACCGCCAAAGCCCGGCGCGAGATAGGTAACTGCTTTGATGATTTCCTCGGTGTCCTGGGTGTCCAGACAGACAGGAACCGCGTTGACGCCGCCAAATTCTTTGAACAGCACGGCCTTGCCTTCCATGACGGGCATCGCCGCATGGGGACCGATATTGCCAAGCCCCAGAACCGCGCTTCCGTCGGAAACGACCGCAATCGTATTTGCCTTCCAGGTGTAAGTATAAGCGGCGTCCTTATCCCGGGCGATTACCTTACAGGGCTCCGCAACGCCCGGCGTATAGGCAAGCGCCAAATCTTCCCGCGTTTTCACGGGTGTTTTCGAGACCGTTTCCAGCTTGCCGTTCCATTCTTCATGCAGTTGTAATGCTTTTTCGTTCGTTGTCATATGAATAACCTTCCTTTCACAGTTATCATAAAGTATTTATGGTTTTTGTGCAATAAGGACTTTGGGAAATAATCGGGAACTGTTACGGAACATGTGGCCTTCGCTTCGGAAGCGCATTGCATTTTTTACTTCTTTACCGTATAATCCCGAGTTTGACACTTGCGAAGATAAAAAATGGCTACAAACCCAGTAATAATA
>CAJTRL010000101.1 GCA_910578715.1 uncultured Lachnospiraceae bacterium
ATATATATTTATATTGATGTTTTTTTATATCGGGTATGGTTTTTGGCTTAATTTACGTTATGATAATCAGGTTATTTTATGGCTTGCTTTACCTTATTTTTTTGACAGTTGAAAAAGTCCCGAAAGCTGCATAAATTCTAGGTTTGAGGACAATTCCCATAATAATTGGACACGTTAAATTTTTCCCAAACGTAGAAATATACGTTTTTAAAAATTTCTGACGCTTTAAAGCCATTTTGCCATTTTCACATACAATATATAGTATTTTTGATATATATAAAACTACTATATATTGTATGTCAAAAAAGACGTTTCTTAGACTTATCTTTATATTTTAAGAATATCTGCTTCAAGTTCTGCCAGTCCTATGAGTGCATCAAAAAATTTAGGGTGTTTGATTATTACAAATTGCATGATTGCTTCTTCGTCCCAGCCATTAAATTTTTGAAATCTTTCTTCTAATGCTTCCATTCTTTTTTGTTGTTCCTCATCATATAAGAAAATCTCTACTTCATAATGCTTCATGTTGTTGTGCCTCCTTAGTTTTTATAGTAGTATAGCCGAATGTTCGGCAATCCACAAGCATAAAATATAGCCATATACTATAAGCAAGAGGTAGGCTATGTTTAATTACAATCCATTCTGGAAAACCATGGAAGCAAAAAATATAACACAATACAAATTGATTAAAGATTATAGCTTTTCCACAGGCACTTTAGATGCTTTACGAAAAGGTGAAAGCATAACCATGCACACTCTTGATAGGTTATGCCAAATTTTAGATTGTACACCAAATGATATTGTAGAAATCATAAAAGATTAAAAGCCTGATAGCAAAATACAGCTATCAGGCTTTTTTATTTATCTTCCAGATATTGTTATATCATCACGGGTATGGTTATGGAAACGGTTCATATCATGTAAATGTTCTATCTCTTTCATCTGCTGTTTTAAGTATTCTTTGTCAAGCTGCTTTTCTTTAAGTTCTAAAAATTCTTTGTGTTCCTGATTAAAGTTTTTATCCAATTCCTGATATTTATATCTTTGAAAATTGAGGTCACTTTCAAGCTGTTTTGTCTTATTTTCTCTTTGAAGCAATTTTGCATTTAAAGCATTTATGTCATGCTGGTATTGCTCATATGGAACTACTTTACCTTTAAGGGTTCTTGTAGGCTGTACTGGTTCTACTATATCTTTTTGAACTGCTCTTAACGTTTGTACTGCTTTCAAATCTTTTATTGCTTGTTCTTCCTTTAATTCCTTTACGGATTTGTTACCATCTCTGGTTTTTTCGTTCAACAAGTGTGCGTGTACATGATTACGTTCAAGATACCTTTCCATAAAGGGGTGTATCTCCTTTAATTCCTGTCTGTTTAATATAGCCTTAGCATTTAATTTTTCAATGTCATGGTTATTCTTGTCTACGGTACGCTGGATTGGCATAAAGCAAAAGTGCATATGTGGCATAGCTTGTGGTTCATCTTTATGTACCCAAGCGGACACCACATTTTGTTCCTCATACCTTGAACAAAAACCTTTGTAAGCAGTTTGGAAGAATTTTTCTTCATCACCTTTAAAATCTTTCGGTAATGTTATTATCCAATCTGCTATTATATTTACATCATCACGCTTAAGATGTTTAACTTCTTCCAGTCTTTGTTGTATAAATTGTAAGTCCGAAACCTCTCTTTCAGGTGCAAGATTATAATTGTATTTCGTTAAATTGATATTGATATTATCTCTACATTCAGGGTCTTTCTGCTCTCTTGAATAATGTTTAAGCATATTCCCTAAAGCTGTTTTTGTATATTTTTCTACATGCATTAATTCCTTTCTCCATATTTTTTATATTAAAATTGACATCATTTGCAAAATCCACAATGACACCACTACGTTTTTGGCTTTTCATTTAAGTTAATTTTAGCATTTACGTTTTGGTATAGCAAGTTATACCAAAACCACTACGTTCCTTTTTTGGTAAACTTGCCCTACGGGGTTAATTTGCTTCGTCTGCGCCTACGCAAATAAGGATGGCTGACGCCATCCTTTTTAGGTGTATTGGCAACTTACGAAAGGTCGTTCCTTCCGTCCAGAAAGATAAAACAGACCGCTGCAAGTTTTCGGGTCTGTTTTTTTGATTTTCATGTCCGTCAGTCGCTTCCAATCTTGGTTGTGAAATAATACACAACTACCGTTGCGCTTACTTCTTTTTAAGCATATAGGTTGTGAAATAATTAAAAATATTTCAGGACAAAAAATGTTAATGGCTTACGCTCCACTTTCGTTAAACAACTCTTTTAGCAAATAGTTGGCAAACGAAATGCTCCTGACGTGAGAATGAATGTCGCATTTGCCAACTACCACTCCCGCGGCAGAGCCGTTCCGTTTTCGCTAAAATCGGACACAGTTTAACGAACAGATGTCTCTGAAACGGCCTGTTCCGGGTTTTTCCGGATTTGTCGCGTTTTTACGGCATCTGTGCGTGTCAGTCATGGCCGCATAACGCCTTGCGGGTTCAGGGTTTCACAACCGTAGGCGCTTAATGCAAGTTTCCTAAAGTATAGTATTGCCTTTAGGAAACTTCTCTGCACCAGCAGTATAGCTAACTATCATACAAACTCACTGTTCATAACAGTTCATTTATCGAACTTACATACTTCTCAATCTTCTGCACAAAACATTTTGCATTTTTAATCTGTTCCTCTGCCTCAGTATAACTTGCAATATAGAAATCATCATAGTCTGACTTTTCTCTGCAAAATGAGCTGTCCTTGATAATAAATGACAGATTTCTGTCCAAAATCTCCGTCTTCAAATATTCCTTTGTAAAAAAAGCTATCACACCTGAATGTTTTGACGAGTCAAATCCTTTTAAGGCATTCGCTGAACGCATAGCATGGAAAACAGCATAATATGACCTGTTTAATGAAGTCTTATATTCTCCTATCCTCAAATTATTCTCCGATGCTGACAGCATTTCCTTAGCTCTTTCCAGTCGGTATACTGCCAATTCTTTTAAGCTGCCCTCCATAAAACAATCCCCTCCCTCCGAATATTCTGATAAAACGGAAGAATTCTTTCCCATTTTTTCATATTGTCTTCTCGTATGTCCACAATTGAAAAAACTTTCTCATATCGGATGTCCATATCTGCCACCCAATTAATGAAGCGCTTTTTAGTCTGATTGTCCATCTCTTTTTTTATGATAATAGCAATATCAATATCACTCTCATTGGATGCTTCATTCCTCGCCACTGACCCATATAAAATAATCATAGATATGTTATTTTGAAAAATACCCGTCAGACCTTTTACCAGTTCTTCCCTCATCTCATCCATCAACATCGCTTAGACCTCCGCAAATATCCCATATTTAAGCAAACTATTTAACGCGATTTATTCCGGCTTCCTCCAAAAATCTGTCGGCAATTTTTACCAGAGCATATTGTTCTTTCACTTTTACAGCGTTTACGGAAAGCTGCTTTGCAAATTCCGGGTTCCTGGCAAGTTTCATCATTGCCTCCGCCAGGGCTTTTTTATCGCCGACAGGAACCAGAATGCCGTTTTCGTTATTTTTTATATACATCCGTGAGCCGCCTGCCGGACAGTCTGTGGAAATAACGGGTATTCCCATTGCCAGGGCTTCTATCATGGAATTGGAAATGCCTTCGTAATCCGATGACAGCACAAACATGGCGCTGTCCCATATCTCTTCCTTAACGGAGGCGGAAAAACCTCTGAAAACAACATTATCCGCAATATGAAGTTCCTCTGCACGCTGTATCAGCATTGTTTCCAGTTCTCCGACGCCAAAGATATGGAGTTCATAATCATGACAGATTTTCTGAAAATCGGCAAAGGCTTCCAGCAATAATTTATGATTCTTCTGGGGCTGTAATCTTCCCACCGCCACAATTCGCTTTTTTCGTTCTCCAGTATAAGGCTCCGGCATATCGTCCGATACCGGGTTGGGAATGACGACGGCCTTTTTCTGTATATCCTTCGAAAAGCATCGCTTCATATCTTCTGTCTGCAGAACCAGTTTTTCAGACTTCCGGTAAGACCAGTCGCGAAGCCGTTTCCCTGAAAAATGTGCGGGGTCGTTTCTTTCCGAAATCAGAAGTCTGTGAGGGATTCCCGCAGCCGCCAATACGGAGAAAATGCTCCCCCGCACGCAAAAAGAAAAATATAGCAGTCCCGGTTCTTTTTATAATACTGTCTCATATGGAACAGTCTTTTCAGCTGAATCAGAGGATTCCCGAAAGAAGGTTCTCCCACCGTCACAATTTCTATCCGTTCATCCAGCGGATAAGCGGTCTGATTTCCCGCAAACAGCAAAACAGCCACCGGATATCCTCTTTTACTATATTCATTTGCCAGCATTGCCACAACGCGTTCCGTGCCGCCGCCCGGCATATCCGGTAAAACAAACACGATTTTCATTCCTTATTTCTCCCGATAATCTTCAGAGCTGTTATATTTTGTTACATATTTTCTATAATATTCCTCTTTTTCTTTTTGGATGGATGTCCTGTCCAGACCTTGTTTTTTATCTGTCAAATGCCGGTAAGTATCATGAAAATCCTGGACGGAATTAATATTTCTGGTCTTTTCCCGGTTCTTTTTCAATTTTATAAAAGTATATACATATACAACGGCCACAAACAAAATCAGCAAGATAGCTACTTTACCCATTCACCTGTCTCCTTTTAAATTCAGAGTTCCTCCGAGTCCAGCATGATTGTAAAAGGACCGTCATTGACCAGCGAAACTTTCATTTCTGCGCCAAATACGCCCTGCTGCACAATGGGGACTGTTTTTTTACATGCTTCAACAATATATTTATATAAAGAATCCGCCATATCCGGCTTGCCCGCACCGGTAAAAGAAGGTCTGTTGCCGTGCCTGCAGTCCGCATAAAGGGTAAACTGCGATATCAATAACAGGCTGCCATTTACGGCAGCCAGATTTAAATTTGTCTTTCCCATCTCATCTTCAAAGATGCGAAGATTCAGCAATTTATGAATCATTTTATCCGCAGTTTCCTGGGTGTCCTCCTGGCTGACGCCGATAAAAACCAGAAATCCCTTCCGAATCTGTCCGACAATTTCGGATTCCACCTCTACTGCCGCTTCTGTTACTCTTTGTACTAAAAATTTCATTTTTATTCCCATCTGTCTGCTTTAGCAGACGCTCAAAATCAATAGTTGAAAGATTTTCTTTCAACCTTTCTCCTGATTCTCAGTCTTTCTTTCCTGTAAATTTTTCCTTTAATGTGTCCAGAATACCTTTTGCACGTTTGTTTACATGGGCGCCGGAAACCTTCTTTTTCTTTTTAACCGGCACATATTCCACAAAAGCATTTTCTTCCGTAATGGAACCGACCATCAGATAGGGCTGTGTTTCCGTCGGAAGCTCTTTTTTGGCAAGCTGCCTGTTCACGAGCGCTTTAAAGCCCGCATAGAGTACCGCAAATATCGGAACGCCCACAACCATGCCGAGCACACCGAACAGACCGCCGAATATCGTGATGGAAAAAATAACCCAGAAACCGGATAATCCGGTGGAATCGCCCAGAATCTTCGGCCCCAGTATATTTCCGTCAAACTGTTGAATAATTAATATTAAAATCACAAAATACAGACATTGCAGCGGATTTACCATCAGAATCAGTAATGCGCTTGGAATCGCACCGAGCCAGGGGCCGAAAAATGGGATAACGTTGGTTACACCGATAATCACGCTGACCAGAATCGCATATGGCGTACCGATAACGCTCGTGCATGCAAAGCAGATGATGCCGATGATAATGGAATCCACAATCTTTCCGCTGATAAAACCGCTGAATGTGGAATGAATAAAACGAACATTTGATACCACCTGGTTCGCCGTCGGCGCATCAAAAAAAGCGTAAACAATTTTCTTGGCTTGTCCGGCGAAAGTTTCTTTACTGCCGAGTATATAGATAGAAATAATAAAACCAATGATAAAATTCCACATAGCCTTGAAAAATCCGATTACCCCGGTGGAAAGGGAAATCAACAGGGAATTGACTCTCGGAAGCACTGTCTTATTCAGAAAGTCGGTAAGCATCGTGGACGACTTATTAAACAAATCGTTGACGATGCCTTCCAGCTCCGGATTATTTTCTAAAAGACCGGCCGCCCAGGCGGTCAGATTGCTGACATACATAGGGAACTGAAAAATAATGCTCTGGATGCTTCGAATCAGTTCCGGAATAATCATTGAGAAAAACTCATACGCAACGACAAAAATAACGACGAGGGTAATCAGGATAGAAAAAGCCCGGATTCTTTTATCGCTTTTTTTCGTTTCAGGCACTTTGCTTTTCTCATATAAAGGCCGCACCAGTTTCCGTTCAATCGCATTCAGAACCGGAGTCATCAGGTAAGCCAGAATCAGTCCGTCGATAATCGGCATGGAAATTTTAATAAAAGAACTGACCGCATTAGACAGGCTTTCATTGTGAAAAAGAATGTAATAAAAAAGGATTCCGGCGATGATGGAAAAAGCACCGACCAGCCCCCAGTATAAATATTTTTTATCAAATCGGAATTTCATAACCTAAGCCCCGCTTTATTATCCTTTCTACTTGGTTTATATACTCATTATAATTCAGTATACCATTTTTTTCTGAAACTGTATTTCTTTTTTCTGATTTTTTTTGATTTTTCTAAAAATATTAGTTTTAAACTTTTTTCAGAAAAACATATAAAAATACCGCAATTCCTTGTATAATGGAACAGGAAACAAATATTCGGAAAGGAATTTCCCCC
>CAJTRL010000102.1 GCA_910578715.1 uncultured Lachnospiraceae bacterium
ATGGCGGCTTTAAGCCATCCCCCGAAAGAACTGCCGGAACTTATTCAAAGTATAGCAGCATTGATGATAAAGTAGATGATTTACACTATTATACCACTTTTATTAAATTTGGAATTGGAAGAGCCACTTATGATGCGGCTCAGGAAATCAGGCATGGGGAAATAACTCGTGATGAAGGGGCGGCATTGGTTAAAAAGTATGATGGTGAATGGCCGGCACGGTTTGAAGATGAGTTGATGCAATATCTTTCAATCGACCCGGAGCATTTCCCGGAAGCAAGTAAAATGTTTGAACAGCCAATAATGGATAAGGAATACTTCATGCACTTGTGTGACCGATTCAGGTCTCCACATATCTGGAAATATACCGATGGAAAGTGGAGTTTACGCAGTACCGTATATTAAAATTGAAACGAGAGGATTCCTATGAAAAATATTGAGATTGATGGTCTGAAAATCGGAGACAACACAATTCCGCTAGTAATTCCTGAAATAGGCATTAATCATAATGGTTCTTTAGCGATTGCAAAGGAAATGGTAGATGCGGCGTGTAGAGCCGGCGCCAAAATAATTAAGCATCAGACGCATATTGTTGAAGATGAAATGTGCAATGAAGCAAGAAAAGTGATTCCGGGTAATGCTGACATATCCATTTATGAGGTCATGGAAAGGGCGGCTCTTAACAGGGAAGAAGAATTGGAGCTGAAACGTTATACAGAGTCATTGGGATTGATATTTATGAGTACCCCTTTTTCGCGCCGGGCAGCGGAACGGCTGGAAGACTTTGACGTAAAAATATATAAAATAGGCTCAGGAGAGATGAATAATTACCCTTTACTGGATTACATAGCATCTTTTGGTAAACCAATGATTGTATCAACAGGGATGAACGATATGAGAAGCGTTGACCGGGCTGTTAATATTTTGGAAAAGCGAGGGATTAATTATGCGCTGATGCACACTACAAATCTATATCCAACAGAGCCAAGACTTGTAAGGCTTGGAGCAATGCAGCAGTTGATGAACCAATATCCTGAAAGACCAATCGGATTATCGGACCACACGACAAATAATAATGCTTGTATTGCGGCAATGGCTTTGGGTGCCAAGTTAGTAGAAAGACATTTTACAGACAGCATGGAGCGAACAGGACCAGACATTGTCTGTTCAATGGATTATGAGAATTTGAAGCTCCTCATAGAGGCATCTTGCGAGATACCGTCAATGCTTGGAGGAAATAAGGAAGAAGCTGTAGAAGAAAAAGTGACGAGTGATTTTGCTTTTGCCTCTGTTGTAACAATTAAACCTGTACGGACAGGAGAAATTTTCACCAGAGATAATATCTGGGTTAAGCGTCCGGGAACGGGGGAATTGCTTGCAGACCAGTATGAACTGATTTTGGGAAAGAGAGCTTCGGTTGATATAGCAAATGATGTATTGCTAAAGAGAGAGATGATACGATGAAAAAAATAGTTTTCATAACAGGGACAAGGGCTGATTATGGAAAACTCAAGGTCTTAATTCAAAATGTTGAAAATTCAGAAGATTTTGAAGCCTATGTTTATGTATCCGGAATGCATCTTCAAAAGGAATATGGAGGAACATATGAGGAGGTTTTAAGCGACCATTATAAGCATGTGCAGGTAGCATTCGGTCTCGCCAATACGAGAGAGATGAGTTTTAATTTGGGGAATATTATTTGTGATTTTTCAGGATATGTCAAGCATATTTGTCCGGATATGATTGTGGTACATGGTGACAGAATTGATGCGCTGGCGGGTGCAGCGGTGGGGGCTTTAAATAATATTCTTGTTGCGCATATAGAAGGGGGAGAACTGTCAGGAACAATTGACGAGTCGATTCGCCATGCGATTTCCAAATTGTCACATATCCATTTGGTTTGTAATGAAAGGGCTAAACAGAGATTGGTTCAACTGGGGGAAGAAGAACGGAGAATTTATCTGATGGGTTCTCCGGATATAGATATTATGTATTCCGAAAAACTGCCGGATTTAGACGAGGTGTGTAGTCGATATGATATTCCTTTTGAACGGTATGCGATTTTGATGTATCATCCGGTAACTACGGAATATAATCAGATTAGTCATAATATTCAGAATATATTATCTGCACTTGAAAAATCACAATATAATTATGTTGTTATATATCCAAATAATGATTTGGGGTCAGAACTAATTCTTTGTGAATATGAGCATCTGGCTCATAATGCGAAATTTAGAATATTTCCGTCAATTCGTTTTGAGCATTTCCTTACATTATTAAAAAATGCAGAATTTATGATAGGAAATTCTAGTGCGGGTGTTAGGGAAACATGCGTGTATGGTATCCCGACAATAGATATAGGAAGTCGTCAGAGTGGAAGGTATGATTTAAGTGTATCGAAAAATATTGTTCATGTAGAAGAAAGAACAGATGATATATTGAATGTAATATCGGATATTAATACGCACAGAACAATGAGCAGTGCATTTGGAAATGGAAATAGCGCGCAGATTTTTATGCAGATTTTAAAGGAAGAAGATATTTGGAATATAAAGATGCAAAAACATTTCGTGGATATGATTTTCTGATAGGAAGGCGTGTTAGGGATATCTATTATGTTTGGAGAAAAAAAAATCATGGCTTTAATTCCTGCACGCGGGGGCAGCAAGGGGATTAAAAGAAAAAATATAAGGGAATTGTGCGGGAAACCGTTGATTGCATATTCAATTATAGCCGCTAAAGAAAGTAAGTATATTGATGAAGTATTTGTATCGACGGAGGATTTAGAAATAGCTGAGATAGCAGGAGAGTATGGTGCGCTGTTACCTTGTTTAAGACCGATGCGGCTGGCAGAGGATACTTCTAAGACTTTAGATGTAGTATTACATGCTGTAGAGAATTTTGTTGATAGAGAAGCGTATGATGCTTTGGTTTTATTGCAGCCTACGCAGCCTTTAAGAACTGCAGAGGATATAGACGGGGCGATAGCGTTTTTTTATCAGCATAATCGTATGGACCTGGTTTCCATATCAGAAGTTGAGGATTCACCCATATTAATGCGTTATATAGATGAAAATGGAAACATGAAAAAATTATTAAGTATGGGAAGCACGGTACGTCGTCAGGAGATGCCGAAGTATTATAGAGTGAATGGAGCTATATACATTAATGCAATGGAAAAAATTGATAATGATGTGAGTTTTAATGATAATAAATTAGGATTTATAATGAATAAATCGCATTCCGTTGATATTGATGAAGAAAAGGATATGTGTATTGCCCGGTATTATCTGGAAAAATTGAATGGAAACCAGTCATAAAAAGTTAAAATTTTAATTATCAAAAATTTCCTTCAGATTAAGAAGGTATGCTGGTTAGGAGAGAAAGATGAAGGTTGTAATATTAGCAGGCGGGTATGGAACCAGAATAAGTGAAGAAAGTTATCTGAAACCAAAGCCAATGATTGAAATCGGTGACAAGCCTATATTGTGGCATATTATGAAAGGCTATTCTTATTATGGATATAATGAGTTTATAATTTGCTGTGGTTATAAGCAGCATATAATTAAAGAATGGTTTGCCAATTATTACCTTTATAATAGTGATGTGACTTTTGATTTTGCAAATGATAATGAAATGGTGATACATAATAATGTGGCAGAATCCTGGAAAGTTACATTGGTAGATACAGGATTGGACACTATGACAGGCGGAAGGATTAAACGGATTCAAAAATATATTGGTAATGAATTATTCATGATGACTTACGGAGATGGCGTGAGTGATGTGAATATAGATGAGCTGCTTAGATTTCATAAGGAACAAGGAAAAATTGCCACGCTAACTGCCGTTAATATTGGACAGCGATTTGGTATTTTGGAAATAAGAGATGATAACACAGTTACATCTTTTCGGGAAAAGGTTGATGGGGACGGGAATCTGGTTAATTCAGGATATATGGTACTTAAGCCGGAGATATTTGACTATATCAATGGAGATGAAACCATATTTGAAAAGGAAACTTTAAAGATGTTAGCTGAACAAAATCAATTGACAGCATATAAACATATGGGATTCTGGCGATGTATGGATACAAAAAGAGAAAGAGATGAGTTACAGAAATTATGGAATGTGGGGAATGCTCCATGGAAAGTATGGGAATAAAAAGTCTTTGAATTGAGCCCGATATCGTTTTTGTATTGCAGCAAGTGAAAAGAATCAGATGGGAGAATACGGTAAAATGGAATTTTTAAGAAAACAAGATATTTTGGTATATGGCGCAGGTGATTTTTTTAATCGAAATAAAGAAATTATAAAAGAACAATATCATATAAAGGCGATAATCGATAAAAATAAACAGGGATTTCTGGAAGAATGGAAGCTCATTAAAATTGATGAATGCACTGATATTGCATATGAAAAGGTTATCATAATGGTGGAAAATATCAGAGAGTGTTTTTTGATTGTTAAAGATTTGTTAAATGTTGGCGTGGAAAGCGAAAAAATTGTGGTAGGAGGGGGACTTTACGGCGCATATGCTGATAAGTATGATGAAATCAAGGTGCTTCCTGATGGAAAAATGCGTGTTAGTAGAAATGGAATTAAAGTAGCAGTCCGCTCTATAGATGAATTTAATAATGTTTATGCAACTTTAGTTGGTGGCTGGTATCGTTATAAACTGAATAACAGCAAAAAGGATATTGTGATTGATGTTGGGATGAATATTGGGGACACTACACTTTATTTTCTTGCAAATAATAAGGTAGAAAAAGTCTACGCTTTTGAACCATTTCAAAAGACATTTTTGGACGCAAAGGAAAATTTGAGTGAATATATAAATGACAGTGGCAGAGTAGAGATATTTCAATATGGATTGAGTGATGTTACCGAAGAAAGAACAATATTTTTTAATGAAGATATGTCGTGCGGAATGAGTACAAAATCAGCAGAGGAAATGGATGGATATGATGTTTATGGATTTTACTATAATAATGGGCTGGCAGAAAGGGAAAAAGAAGAGTCTGAAAAAATATTAGTAAAAAATGCGGCGGATGTGCTGGCTCCTATTATAGAGAAGCATAAGCGGAATAATAATATTGTATTGAAAATGAATTGTGAAGGGGAAGAATATGGGATTATAGAAATATTGAACAAAGAGGGAATACTGTCCCAAATTGATTTTATCATATTAGAGTGGCATTATCAGGGGAATGAAAGAATTATTGACGAGTTATCAAAAGCAGGATTTTCTTATTATTGTGCAGAAGAAAAGAAAAATATGGGACAGATGTGTGCATGGCGTTGCGGTGTCTGAGTGTAATATAGAAGGAAAGAGCATATGTTTGACAAGGACTTTTATAAAGGAAAGAGAGTATTGGTTACCGGACATACTGGTTTTAAGGGGGCATGGATGTGCAAAGTATTATTGCAGTATGGTGCTGATGTAACAGGGTATGCTTTATCATATCCGACAGAGCCATGCCTGTATACTTTATTAAATATACATGAACATATAAAATCTATCCAGGGGGATATTAGGAACTATAGACAGCTATCAGAAGCATTTGAGAAAGTAAGACCGGAAATTGTAATTCACATGGCAGCACAGCCGTTAGTAAAAGATTCTTATGAAAATCCAGTATATACATATGACGTAAATGTTATGGGAACGGTTAATGTATTAGAGTGTGTCAGGCAGACAGACAGTGTTCGTTCTTTTGTTAATGTTACAACGGATAAGGTGTATAAGAACCGGGAATGGGAGTGGGGATATCGCGAAAATGAAGAATTAAACGGATACGACCCATATTCTAATAGTAAATCCTGTTCAGAACTGGTTACAAGCAGTTATATAAATTCTTTTTTTAGGGAAAAACCAATAGCGGTTTCAACGGCGAGAGCAGGAAATGTTATCGGGGGAGGGGATTTTTCTTCCAATAGGATTATTCCTGATTGTGTAAGAGCAGTTATGAAAGGGGAAAATATATTGGTGAGGAATCCATATTCTGTACGTCCTTATCAGCATGTATTAGAACCTGTATTTGCGTATTTGCTGATAGCACAGAAACAATATGATAATATTGATATTGCGGGGTGTTATAATGTGGGGCCTGATGAAAAGGACTGTATTAGTACCGGGGCATTGGTTCAGATGTTTTGTGATATCTGGAATGCGGATGGCCCAAATGCTGTTTCATGGGAGAGTGGTTATACCAAGGGGCCTCACGAGGCTAACTTGTTGAAATTAGATTGTTCCAGGTTAAAAACAAGATTGGAATGGAACCCTGTATGGTCGGTAAAAAGAGCGCTGACTTATACTGTTGAATGGACGAAGGCATATATTATAGGAAAAGATATTGAGTCTGTAATGGATGAGCAGATTGAAGAATACGGGCGGCTGTTGAAATAATGAAAGGTGGAAAGACAATGGATAATCATATAGTGTTGAGTATATGTATACCGACTTTTAACAGAAGGGATGTTGTATATGAATGTGTGACGGAAATATTGAATAATTATCATAAGGATGACATCGCCGTGATTGTAGTGGATAATTGCTCAACAGATGGAACGAGGGAAAAATTAGCTGAGATACATGATGTTAGATTTAAGTATTATAGAAATGATACAAATACAAAGTATATGAATTTGCTTATTGCACTTAGTTATGCAGAGGGACAGTTTAGCATGCTTCTGTCAGATGAGGACAATGTAGACGTAGTATTTTTACAGGAACTGGTACAATATTTGGATA
>CAJTRL010000103.1 GCA_910578715.1 uncultured Lachnospiraceae bacterium
TTTTATATATTTCTGCCTTATCCCCATTTAATCCCCATTTTTCACGTTCCAGATTTGTAGCATCAATATAATCATCAAAGTATGGCCTGCCGCCAATTATTTCTCCACTGCTGCGCCTACGCATTCCTGATATACCAGCAAACTGACTGTTTCCTCTAATATCGCTCCAATATCTTAAAATATTCTCCATTGCATCGTCTTCTAAATAATCATCACTATCTACAATAAAAAAAGCATCATAAGAAGACTTTAGTACCCCATAATTGACTGCCCTATGTTTTCCTCCGTTTTTCTGTTGATAAAACCTGATTTTAAATTGGCGTGTATTCTTAATCCATTGGCTTACTAACTCTGTTATGTTATCCGTTGAACCATCATCCACAATCAGCCATTCAAAAGCATACTCTGACTGTCTTAATAATGACCGGTACAATTTTTCTATTGCATAAGCTCTGTTATATACGGGTGTAAAGATTGTAATCTTTGCTGCTTCTTCTATCACTGTATCAATCCGCCTTTTTTATATTCGTGAACGTCATATTTCTTTTGCCTTCCACCCACGACGCTGCATAATGATGAATCGCATAGGTACTTGTCAGGTCCTTTTCTATTTGTAAACTATAAGGACTCATTCCACATAAAATTCTTGGCGGATATACGGTCATCCCTTTTACAATCTGAAATTCTCCATTACGCTTTAGTCCATGCTTTTCCATAATTTCTGTTTGTATTTCCGGACAAGTTTTGGGTTTTAATGCCCCTTCTACCAAAACAAATCCTATATTATCGTAATATTCTTTAATTTCGTGTAATAAAGCATTATCCTTTTTAGCGCCGAATCCTAATCCATAAGCCACATATTTGCAACTTTCAAAACCACAAAAAGATTCATTCATAAGCATTTCATCAATATTTTTTATCAATTCAACATCCGTGTCCAAATAAATACCACCATATTCATTAACAATATCAATTCTGGCATAATCAGATACAAATGCCCACTTTTTCCTTTTGTATGCCTGTCTGGTATACTGATTTTTATTTACATCATAATTATTCTCGTTCCATTCTATTATTTCATAATCCGGACAGTATCGTTTCCAGCTCTCCATCCACTTCTGATATTGAGCAGGTATTTCATTTCTCCCGAACCAGCAATAATGAATTGTTTTGGGAATTTGTTTTTTCCGATACAGAGACCGTTTCGAGGGAATTTTCACGTTCCATCTGTCATAATCATATTGTGCAATCCGCATAAATGTGTAAATATAATATGTAATGGCATCCAGCTGTTCTATTTTTTCAAGCTGTTTTATAACTTCTTCATATCCCGCCGTCGTGATTAATATGCAGTCATTCGCCTTAATGTCTATAAGCATCTGTTTCATTGAAATAACAGGGATACAAACATTATTTACGGTTTTTGCCACGATTTTCATACAGCCTGCGTTATTATCTACCACTGCTTTCACATGCTTCTCCAATTTATACTGCGCAAATTCTACCATAAAACTATCAAATGCTTTGCCCGCACCAAAACAATAAATCTGACGTTTTTTCTGCTCTTTTAATTCCAAAATTGATGTCACTCTATACTGCATATGGTTCCCCCTGACCTGAAATCTCTTCATAAATATGAATCATCTGTTTCCTATTCTTTTCGGGGTCCGTAAATTGTAATGATGCTTTAACTGAATTGCCGGATAACGTCTGGCATAACCCTTCTTTGTTTTCAAATATCTTACAAACATAATATGCCAGTAATTCAGGTTCATCGTATGGGTATAAAAAGCCATCCGTATTCATGTGAATTCTGTCACAAATTCCCCCGACGTATGATGCTACAGAAGGAACTCCTATTAACATCGCTTCATTCAATGAATTAGGGGAATTTTCCATGACTGATGCCAACACAAACACATTGGCTTTCAGATATTGCTCTACCATTTGTCCTTCATCCAGACTGCCGAGAAATGTTATTGCCTTATCCAGCGCCAATTCTTCGATAAGTTTTTCAATATAAACTGCATAAGCATCCTTTTTCTCCACATTTACAATGTCTATTCCCGCTACAAATACTTGCGTATCCGGGTATTTTCTTATAATAACCGAAAGCGCCTGCAGAAAATAATGAAATCCTTTAATTGGGTAAGTTGCCTGACTGATAAAGATACTATATTTCTGGCATGTGTCATACCTCCACAGGCCAGCGTATTCGTAGAAAATATCTCTTAAAATCTCATCACATGAATAGTAATGTACTTTCGGATTTATCGCTTCTACGCATGCTCTGTCCCATGTTGTTCTCCCAATTACATATCTGACCATTTTAAGGCTTTCTATTTCACATTTGCCACGTTTTACGCGCATTGCCGCTGCCTCTTCCATACTGACAGCTGCCACTTTTTTCAGACTCCAGTACTTATCTGGTATACCGGAACGGTAATGACCTGCTATTACCGATACAAGTCCTTGTAAATGAATCACAGTCCTATTCAATATTCCCTTATTTCTACATGCCAGCAGCATCGCAGTAGTATGCGGAAATTCTGTTCCCCAGATATGAACGATATTCGGCTGACTTTCTTCCAATATACGTTCAAAAGAGTTTATCATTTCCATCGAATATTCTTCTACACTATCACGTAAAAAAGTAAAATACATATGCCCGCCGCATACTCCGCTCTTTAACCGGCTCTTATCATAAATCGGAAAACACAGGCTGATATTAATCATATCCACGGCTTCCAGCGCATGGAGCATTCCGGTCATCCATCCTCCTGTGCTGGCTCTTTTTATTCCGAACTCCTGACTGAAATCAGGAAGCACAATATTGCACAGCCACAACACATTTATCATTCCTCTACCCCTCATCAATCTTATCTTAACCATCCATAGATATGTAAAGCTCTGAATTTAAAGAAATATAATCAAATCTTCTCCTATGCAGTTCATTCCATATGGCTGCATCTACTGGTGTCACTATAATCAGCGTGTCCGCCTGGTTCAGCTCATGTAACAAAAAAACATCTTTCGAGGATTCCGCATACTGCTCCGATACAATAAATCCATCAAAAGAATATCCCCTTCTCTCCAGATACATCTTAAGCCTTTTTCCCCGGACTCCATTTCCAAAAATATATATTTTTTTATTTCTATAACTATTTAACTTTTTATCCAACTCTTCAAACGTTCCTATCCGGTTAGAAGAGATACATTTTATTTCTTTAAAAGAGTGCTTTAAAATCACCTCAGCAATATGTTCATAGCATTCTTCATAAAAGTGGCACCAATCGGAATGCCTGATTTCGTGATAATCTATTTCCTTATTTAAATCCAAATAAGGAATGTCTAATTTTTCTGAAACGCGCTTTAAAATCTCATTTCGTTCTGCAATCTCTCTGTTATGATGTAATATGTTCTTTCCATTTGGGTCAACTTCCCTTTCAAATGTCGCGGAAACTGTCATTACATGATGGCTATACTTACTCAGGAAAGTTAATATTTCATTCGTCCGGTTCTCAAAGCGTTTTGCATCGCTGCATGATTTTGCACATTCAATATGATAGCCGTGATGTGCACCCATCTGGTAAAGAATACTGGCATATTGATATGTCGTTTTTGTAAAATAATGCCTTATTTCTTCCATTGCCATATCATCTAAGATACTGTATGACATAGCTATTACATCAACTGCGTATTTGTCCGCCATAAAGGAATTCAGCTTCTTCCTCAATTCCCTCGTGACAGAATCTCCTAATAAAATAATTCTTTTTTTATCTGTATTGGCATCTTCAATCCAATAATTTAACCACTCAATCCTTTCACGCTTATCTACACTCATTTTTATTCCCATCTGTCTGCTTCAGCAGACATTCAAATCAATCGTTGAAAATTTTAATTTTCAACCTTTTATACACTTTCCAACATTTTTTTTATCTTTGGGCCCCATATGTGATAGTCAAAGCGCTCCCTGACTGTTTGACGCGCATATTCTGAAAAACGTTGATATTCCCGTATTGTCATGTCATTCGCCCTTCTTACTGCTTTTCTTATCTCATCTGCGGAGTCCCCTTTCATAAAGATACTGTCTTTCCTGTCCTGTAAATAGTATTTTGTATAATCTCCTACATCCGAAACAATCGGAACAACTCCACAGGCCATCGTTTCCGGTACTTTACTTGGGAAGTTTGATATCGTTCTCTGACATACGCTCCTTGCAATTAACAAAAAATGTATTTTCTGATACAGACTAATCAGTTCATCATATTTTATCCAATCATGAACCACTGTATATTTTTTTAGCCTTTCCCATGTAATGGAATTTATATTTTTCAGAATATATTCTTCCTTGATTCCAAATAAATGTAATTCTATTCTCTGAAGCTCCTTTTCTTCTAACCCGGCAAATGCCGAAAGCATGGATTGAACAGAATCTTTTTGAGAAGAAATCATAAAGCGCCATTTATCATATTGCTTTTCTACTGATGGTCTATAATCATACTCAGAAAACGGCGGAAAAAGAAACGTTTTTGCTCCCATCTCCTTATAATGCACATCAAGAAACTCACTAATTACGATAATCCCATCATATTTAAGATATATTTTATCTACAACATACTTAAAATTTTCATATTTCTCTTCTGTTTCAAAATCCTCACTTCCCCAATATTCCAGGACGCAGACAATGGATTTAACCTTCCGCTTTTTACAAAATGTCTGCAAATTTTCGTGAAATTTCTGATGATATCCAAGCTGAAAAGAGATGACAATGTCTCCCGAAGCAATTCCAGCCTCTGTCATTGCCTGAATGCGTTCTTTGCTAAATCCATTTTTCGTTTGTAACACATGGATTTCATTATCGCTGCTCGCCATAATAGGTATTATTTTCATACCTTTATAACAGCTTATTTCAGAGGCACTCACATATTTATCATTTGGCCTGACAATCAATATTGGGCAATACCCGGCTTCTTTACATATGATTCCCAGATATTGAATATAATTTGCCTGTGCACCACTATGGGGAAATCCATCGCTCGAATGTATAAATACTTTTCTGTTCATCTCTTCATCCCCCGTTCCTGGTTCTGTTCACTTCCATTCGTCTATTACTTTCTTATAAAATTCTAAATATTGCTGATATATTTTCTGAGGCTCAAGACGCTTTGTTACTTCCAACGCTTTTTGTCCCATTTTTTCTTTTTCTTCTGCACTCATGGCCATTGCTTCCCTGACTGCCTCCATATAAGATTCCGGATTATCTCTTTCACATAGGAAACCACTGACCCTGTCCTCGATTAGCTGTTCAAAACTTGCCCCATCCGTTCCGATTACAATCTTTCCCATCGCCATAGCTTCAATACACGCATTGGAAAGATTGTCCATTCGATATGGCAAAAGACATAATTCCGCATTTTGTATAAATGGGTAAAGCTGTTCTCTCACCAGTCTTCCCGCATAAATCACTCTGTCGGCAAACTCTCCGGCGCTTTTTTTCACGAATTCGTCCGCTTTTATCTTTTTCCCATTTTTATCAAGCAATTCTTCACTATTTCCGGCCAAGACCAAATATATCTCCGAATATTCCCGCAACAATTCATTTGCTAATTGCGCAACGACATGTGTTCCCTTTAAATACTTTAAACTGCCATAATGAATAATATACTTTTTGTCCCTAATGAGAGATTGATACAGGCTGTCATCCCAATTTTCTTCGTTTAAAATATACGGACTTTCTATTACTTTAGCCGTTATACCAAATTTTTCTTTTCCGATATTTGCTGATAAAGTGCTCGGAGATATAACATATCGGGATTTTTTAACTGGATAAGCCAATAATCTGTCTCCAATAAATAATTTAGCATCTCTGTATTGTATTGCCGTATTGGGTAAATCTGCCTCGCGACACGCATGTGCCCAACCCGATATTCTTATTACGTATGGGATTTTTTGACTCGCAAAAAGAGCCAGTGCGCTTAAATTACAATAATGGACAATATCTATTTTTTTCTTTTTACTTATTACCTTAATCTGTCTCCTTGTCTGTATACTCTTATAAACGCTCACCATAACCTTTCTTATCTCGACATAATTATTCGCTTTTCCAAAAGATAAACATTTTGCTGTTTTATCAAAAAAATCCCAGATTTTCTTCTTAATATATATTGACTTTACATTGATACTGTCGTCAAAAACCAATTGCATTTCTTTAGATGTCACAAGCAATATTGT
>CAJTRL010000104.1 GCA_910578715.1 uncultured Lachnospiraceae bacterium
TCTTTTTAAAATACCATCTTTACACTCATCTACAATATAGCTTTTCATTATACAATTTAGCAATCCTTTCTGAATCATACTCTCTAGCAGTTTTCAAGCCATTCTGCGTCAATCTTTCTCTTAATGATTCTGTATTTATTATTTTCTCGAAAGCATTTATTAGGGCATTTTTATCTTCAATATCTACGAGAATGCCATTCACGCCGTCTTGTATGATATCTGGCGCCTGTCCAACTTTTGTTGAAATAATGGGAACACCGCTCGCCATAGATTCCAGGATTGCTCTTGGCCCTCCTTCTTCTCTGGATGTAACCATATAAATATCGATTACTTTATATAAATCCGCAACCTGTTTCGCTTCTTCAAAGACAAAATGAGAAAAAGGAACTTCTGCCTCATTCAACCGTTTCTTTACATATCCTCTCGCTGGTCCAGATAAAATCACATGTATTTTGTATTTGCGGGCAAGCACTTCAACCACATCGCAAAAAATATCGGGACCCTTAATTAACTTGGGGACATTTCCTTCCCCCCAGCCATTTCCATCCTTTTGAAAATATCCCAAAACAATCGTTTCCTCATCAATAAGCATATCTGCCCTGCGCCGCTTCTTTTCTTCGGGATTGCATGGCGCGTAATTCTTTCCATTGATACTTATCGGGATTACCTCTATTTTTGCTTCGGATATTCCCAAGGATATCATTTTATTTCGGGTAATTGTACAGGATGTATGCCACTTCTTAACATATGAATCCAGGTTTTTCAATTCATTTTTTCTTGAATCGCTGTCAACAATATGAAAACATGTCACGATTACTCCATTTTTATTTCTTTTATATCCATTTTTATCCTGTAAAAAGGCATTTAATGAACCAAAATGTATTAACGCATTTTTATTTAAAAATTTAGAACTTGATATGATTTGTGTATTAATGTCCATATATTCAAGGACATCTTTTGCAACTTCATCTACTGCCCAGTTTGCCTGTTCTACCACATAATATAAATCCGCCTGACTGAACTTATTTTTTATCCATATTCTAATATTCCATTTTATACTTACAAACAGCGTTTTTACCATTTTAATACTCATATTTACTCATTTCTTCCTCACTATGCAAAGAGAAACGGATTCCTCTATATTGTCAAGATTTCCTTTCACAAGAACTGTCTTTTCTTTAATCCACTTCAATGTTTCCAGCCTTTGCTCCAGTCCCTGTCTGCTGTCTAAACCGGTTGCCTCAGACTTTACATAATCGAATATAAAATACCCCCCCCCAGTCAAATGATTTAACAGCATCTCGACAATTGCCTGGGGCTTATGAAGGTGTTCCAGCACAGTCGTTAATATAATGACATCAAATTTACCCTCTATATCATTTAACGGATTGTCGGCATTCTGCTCATCTATAATAATCATACGCTCGATATCACAATCATTCCTGTATGTGTACATCGAAAACAGATAGGATATATTCTTAATATCCGCCAGCACCCATTTTGCCTTTTTATGGTTATAGTACTTCCTGTAAGAACGATAATAAGGTGCATGACTGCATCCATATTCAAGCACACGGCTATTTTTATGAACAAATGGCAATTGCCGGTGCGGTGAAAGCGCATTACCGTACAACTGTGAAAAAATCATGCTTATATTTTCGTCCTTTTTCCAATTATCCATATGCTCTTCTATCGTGTCCCAATTCAACTGCTCTACCGACTGATTTTTTATCCGGTACCACATTCTTAACATATGAAAATCCATAATATTCAGAGGACGCCCGCCAAGCATCTCAGACCAAAACGCCTTAAACTCATTAAACCAGTCCCTTCTCTGCCCGGTAATGACCATTGCCTCCATACGATTAAATTTAATCCACATAGCATCGGCTAAAATTTTCATCTTATTAAATACAGCCAGATTACGCTTTGCCGCTTTCTTCTTTCCCATCTCCGGCAATGAGTCAAAAGCTGCATCAATATTTATTCTCATATCATTATAATAATTGCCTCCGGCATTGTGTATATTCATCATTTTGTTCATCTCCCTGTACAATTTTATATGCCATTATTACTTTTTAATTTTCTTCTTTCATTTCTTACATACCAGGGCATAGCTGGAATTACTGGACAGCATATCCATCGTAATATATCTCATTTCATAATTATTTGAGACAATAAACTCATTTACAGCCTCTATTACGCCGTATTGCCGTGCCTCCCACAGAGAAAACCGCGTATAATCATGTCCCATAATATAGCCCCCCCCTCTCACTTTATCCTTACATACAGATAGTTCCATGGAGGGATGCTTATAATCATGGGTAGCATCAAGGTAAACAAAATCAAGCGCATTATCCGGTAAACTGGACAACATTTCCACGGAATCACCTTCTAATATTACAATCTTTCCACTTTGGATTTCCGCCGCAAACTTTTTCCTCAAATTATCGCAATAGTTCTTTCCATACTCAATCATATACAATCTTTCAGGGCTGCAAGTCTGTAATATTTGTTCAGAAAAATACCCCTCCGCAACGCCAACTTCCGCGCATACGGCATGTCTGGGCATTTGTTTTAACAGGTCTTCCCTGCATGGCAGTACCTGGCAGTTCCCCAAATGTTCCTCTCTAAGAAATACTTTTGGATTCTGTTTCCTCTTTGGACACTCAAAATACAGATTGGGATTCGCAAGAATATGCTCTTTCCTCACAATACTGACTGCTGCTTCCTGTACTTTCTTATTTTGATAAATCAGCTTTTTTAATCTATTCATAAATTCCCATCCTTTTCATAATTTCCCATTCTTCTTCCGCCACTTTTTTCAATGAATGATATTTTTGAATATAGCAAACCGCATTTTCTGAAATCCTGTCATTTTCTTTACACTGCGTTCCCGCAATAACCGCGCTCTTTATGCTTTCAACTGAAGTATCCGCTATCAGATATCCGTTCTCATTATCCCTTATAACCTCCCGGATTCCGTCAACATTTGTTCCAAAACAAATACAGCCGCAAGCCATTGCCTCTAACAGTGCTTTAGGCATTCCTTCAGATGGAGATGCCAGAATATAATAACGATATGAGTTATAAATTAATGGCAGTTCGTTATTATTTACAATGCCTTTAAAACATGTATTATAATGATTCTGTTCGGCAAAATCCATAAGTTCTTTCTGCAGTTCTCCTTTTCCATATATATCCAGCCCAATTTTTAGTTCGCCTAATGCCTGAATAATATGAAACAGGTTTTTTTCTGCTGACAAACGGCCTACAAAAATGAAACGATTACCGTTTACTCTGTCGGTCTTCATATCTTTAAATAACTCACAATCAATATAGTTTGTAATTACGCTGACTTTTTCTTCTGCAATATTATACCGGTTGCAAATATACCCTTTATCATGATAGCTTGATACCGTTGCATTTGTGCACTTATGATATAATAATTTTTCTATTCTTCCATATTTTATATACTTCCAGTATGCTTTGACTTTTTTATACAGCCCCTTGGTTTCCTTCACTTTTCCTTTCCATAAAGAAGTATAGGTGTAGCCGGTTCGCAATAAAAAAGGGGTTTTATATTTTCTGTGTATAATTTCTGCCGTCCATGCCCCTTCTATCTGATTTGTTTTAATAATATCCAGCTGCTTACAATACTTTTGCTGAAATGACGGCATTCTGTAAGAATAAACGCGCATTAAAAATTTGTCAGCATAAAAATCCGGCATAGGAATCACTTCTATCCGCTCATCAAGCCTGTTCTGCTGAACCAGCTTTTCGCGTATCCTGTCATCCTCTGTCCCATAAGTAAACCATATAACCTTGTCAAAATGTCCCTGATGCAAATGCTCTTCATAAATCTGCTTTTCCCTGTCAATAAGCCCTTTTTCTACCCAGACAGCCAAAGAAACTCCCCGTGTAAATATCAAACCTAATATTTTCATATCATTTCCCGATATTTTTTATTTCCTTTTGAAAATTTTACTATCTAACCATTTAAACATTTTACAACATTACATATGGCCTGGCAACTAAAACAGCCTATTTATATATGCTTATCACAGGCCGAAACCTTTTTAAATACAAACTGGTTGCATCCATGCCCCCCCCTTGAGTGAAAAATTTCTCCAACTGGAACCCTCTGGCATGAAAAAAATCAAATATTTCCTCCGGCTTTGCCACTTCAAATGGATAACCGCCCACCCAGTCTCGGGCATCTATAATCGGCGACATTCCTCTTTTTTGTATATAGGTGCGCCACGAGGAAAAGGGTGTCCCTTTCATAATATCCTTTACTGATTTTACTGTCCATAATACTCCGAAATAAGAAAGAACAATTAACATACGCAGCAGCTCTGGCGCCGCGTTATATACCTTTTTAATCCATTTCCACATTTTGCTTTCCCATCCCTGGTCATTATATATGGCAATAAACAGGAGTCCCTTATCCGCAACCTGGCGCCCGGCATTCTCCAGTGCCTGATACATATTGCCTGTATGATGAAGCACTCCCCAGGAATAAACAATATCGTACTTTCCAAGCCCGGACAGATATTCTTTATTTAACACATCCCCCTGTTCAACGTGCCATTTGTCATCTTCTCTATAATATTTATCCTTCAGAGACTGTGTACAATTTACACAATTTATATCATAGTCAAAAGAACATACTTCGGCTCCGAGATTTCTTGCCGCCAGACTGAACAACCCGCTGCCCGAACCAATATCGATAAAACGTTTCCCCTTCAAACTTTCCATATTTAACCATTCAAGCAAAGACTTTTCAGCCTCCTGTATTCGTTCATCGGTCAAATTTTCCAGAAATTTCTCCCAGTTTTCCCCAAATCCAAACCTGTCCAATTTCCTCTCCTCCTGCCGCGCCTTTTCTTAAAAATTCTCTGCATCCTAAATTCACTTATAAAGCAAACCCTTTTTTAACAGATTCCTCTTTATCCTGAATAACATATAACCTGGAGTTCTTAAACGCGAAGCTCTGACTTTGGTTCTAAAATAGTATAGCAGTTCATAGTGCAAAATCCGTGTATCATATTGTTTCCTTTTCATATTTCCAAGTTCAATTTTTTGAATCATGTTTTCCACTTCCCGTCCTGAAAGGATTTCCTTATTGGCATCAATAAACTGTTCCAGTTCTGACTGCATTATCTCTGGATAAATTTCCCGAACGAGTCCTTCCCGTATCCGATGCACAAAGTATAACTGTTCCCCTCCCTGTACATTGGATATTTGCCCATCATGAATTCTGTATGAAATAAGAACTTCAGGAAATACTCTTATTTCTGCACCATATTTCAGACAATCCGACCAGAGTTTATAATCTTGTGCCTTTTTCATCGATTCATCATATCGAAGGCCATTCTTTTCCAAAAAATCTCTTCTGATAAAAGCAGTAGAGTGAACAATTCCGTGATTTCCAAACAGCATTCTCACATGTCTCCACCGGTTGGGAATTGTTCCCTCAC
>CAJTRL010000105.1 GCA_910578715.1 uncultured Lachnospiraceae bacterium
TAAAACTAAAAATATATCGGGAGATATATTGACAAATTTCAAATTTTGAGGTAGGAGGATTTAAGCATGAAGAAATTATTGGCATTAATTTTGGCGGGGGCTATGGTGGCGTCTGTTAGCGTCATTGCTTTTGCAGAAGAATCATCAGGCGAAGTTGTGGAAGGATGGGTACAAAAAGACTTGACAACTTTAACTGAATCAGAAGAGGACCTTCAATATTTATATGATGGTGGATGGTTAAAAGGCGATTCAATTTCACCAAGCGAACTAGGGATTCCTGCTAATGTACTAGCTGCGTATTATGCAAAATTTGGCGGTGGAAGTTCCGAAGACTCCGATAGTTCAGATGGGGGCGATTCGGAATCTGCAGAAGTGCCCGTAATCGAATCAACAGGCATTCCGATGGAGACTACGCTTGCGGCGGCGGATGAGAACAAATCTGTCGGCGAATACATGAACAATGCAGTCGTAGCGGCGCCGGGCCTTGACGAAGCTGTTCCCGTATCACAGGGAGGCAATGTCATTATCAATGGCGCGCCGAGCAATCAGACTTTTTCCGTATTAAAAGTTCTTTCCGGCCATACGGAATCCGCGAAAGCACAGGCAGCGTCTGTCGGCGGCAAAGTATTGAACGTTGCGAGAATCGACGCATCCGTATATTTTGATACTGCAACCGTAAACTTTTATATGCCGGGCGTAAAGACCGGCCAGAACATTCAGGTATATCAGTACGATTATACGAGCGGACAGTGGACAGGCGTCGCTGTTGCGGAAGTCAGAGAAGACCATGTTGTAGTGGATATGACATCCCTCGGCGTCCTGGCATTTATTGAAGTTCCGGCGGCTGAATAAGAATCTTATTGTATATCTGCATAAAGAGTATGGAAGATGCTGTATCCGGCTGGTGCAGCATCTTTTTTATGATTATTACCGGGAAAAACTGCTCCGGGAGTCTGGCCCGTAAGAAGGCTTCCAATTTCCTGGAACATAAAAATAAATTTTTTGGGATATAATGCTAAAAAACTATACAAAAAGTATGAAAAATATAGTATTATGAATAATAGGAACTTAGTTCAAAATACTTTTTGATAGGGGAATGAAAATATGCTTGCTACATTAATACCATTATTTGATGAAACAATGACTGTGAAGGCTTATTCTTTATTTGCGCAAAAAGAGAACCGTCTGCTGAATCCGAGTTATCTTGGCGTCGGAATTACGGCAGGAGTTCATGTTCCCGGATTTGACCTGATTGAAAGTATGGGAATTGAAACGATATCAGCGGATAAGGAAATTTTTGTGGAAGTCAACAATATTTCCATATTTTCTAATATTGACGAACAATGCCAGGCACCGCATGAAAGACTGGTTCTGCTGGTAGACCATACAATCACGCCGGAAGAAATGTACATCAGGCGTTTTCAGGAATTGAAGAAGATGGGATTTTACCTTGCAATCAGAAAACTTCCGATTGAAAAATTTGAAGCCTATCAGGAAGTACTCCGGTTGATGGACTATATTCTGTTGGATTATAAAAAGCTCAATATCGGCAATGCAAAACTCTTTTTCAATAAATATTACCCGAATATGAAAATGTGTGCGGTCAACGTGGATTCCCAGGAAGATTACGACAATTTGAGAAAGATGGGCGGTTTTGACCTTTACGAAGGCAAGTTTTTCCGTCTTCCGGTAACTGCCAATAAACAGACCGAGGTAGCGCCGCTGAAAGTCAACTACATCGAGCTTTTAAATATCGTAAACGATGCTGATTTTGATTTGGCGGATGCCGCGGACGTTATCGGAAAAGATACGGCACTGGTTATTTCCCTGTTAAAGATGGTAAACAGGATGACCGTCAATTCGGAAATTACTTCTATCAGGCATGCGGCGGCGATGCTGGGCCAGAAAGAATTGAAACAGTGGATTAATACCGCAGTTACCAATGAGCTTTGCGCGGATAAACCGAGTGAAATCACAAGACTGTCACTTCTTCGTGCCAAATTTGCAGAGAATCTTGCGCCATTGTTTGAGATGGCAATTCATTCTTCCGAACTGTTCCTGATGGGGTTGTTTTCCGTGTTGGATTTGATGCTGGATAAACCGATGGAAGAAGCCCTGACGATGGTAAAGGTTTCCAAAAGCATTGAAGAAGCGTTAATCAACCACAGGGGAGAACTGGCACCGGTGCTGGATTTTATTCTTCAGTACGAAAGCGCCTCCTGGCAGGAAGTTTCCAGGCAAATGCTCCTGAAAAACATCGATATGAATCCTGTCTATGACGCTTACATTCAGTCATTACAGTGGTATCGCGATTTGGTGGGTACAGAATAAAACAGTTGAAAACTACCGGGCTGCATTTTATTTCTATAATAAAATGCAGTCTTTTTTTCTGCTCAATGTTATTTATTATTAATTATGCAAAGTTTACTTGACATAAAATGCAAAGTGTACTATACTAATATTGCAAAGCGAGCTTAGCACAAATGAATTGAGAGGAACAATGAAAACAAAAATTAAAGAATTGAGAAAACAAAGAAAAATGTCTCAGGAAGAACTGGCGAACGCGGTCGGAACAACGAGACAGACAATCACTTCGATTGAAGTGGAAAAGTATACGGCGTCTTTGGTGCTGGCGTATAAAATTGCACATTTTTTCGGGATGTCGATTGAAGAAGTATTTGATTTTTCAGAGGTGGAGGAGATTTGAGAATGGATAAGATGAGACAGGAAGTAGAAAATAAACTGAAATACTGGGGAAGAATGTGCGCATTATTTGCGATTCTGATGTCAACAAACTGCTGGAATCTTACAAGGACGACAAGAGGAGGAGATAATTTTACGGATTTTTTTGAAGGATTTCAGTTCGGAATCGCTCTGGCATTTTTGCTCTGTGCGATATTCAAGGTGGCGCGGTACCGGAAAATATTAAAAGATGAAGAGGCAATCAGGGCCTATTATATCAAGGAACATGACGAAAGAAGCATGGCAATCTGGAATAAGTCGGGCGGTACCGTGCTGTATACATGCGGCGTCCTGATTATCGGGGCGGCAGTGGTTGCGGGATATTTTAATCCCGTCGTTTTCCTCACATTGCTCGCCTGCGGCCTGTTTCTTCTGCTTGTCAAACAGGGACTCTGCCTGTATTACTGCAAAACAATGTGATAGCTTTTCTTCGGATATTCTGGTATAATGTGTTCATAATGATATAAAACTGCTTTCAGCAGCGGAAAGGTATGGCGCTTATCTATGGTAAACCGGGTCGATGGAAATCGATATTATGAATATACCAGAACGCAGAATTTAAGCGTATCCGATACGGACGAAAAATTCAGTCTCGATTACAAGCAGAAGGAGCTTACAGGAGAAAAATCCCAAAAGGACAAGGACGTACCGGAGCAAGAAAAACAAAAGGCGGCGGAACAGACCGGCGTCCGGGTGGATATTTCTTATGGAAAGACGACTGACGCAAAGCCAAAACAGACTGCTCCCGTAAAAGAACGGCCGGATACGGCGTCGGGACAGACACTGTTGTCCATGATTCAGGACATTTTCAGGACTGCGATAGACGCCTTCAAAGGTTTTTTTGATAAAATCTGGAACGAGCCTGAAACGGATAAAGCAGCTTTAGATAGCGCAGTATTGGACAGCGCAGAGGAAAAACAGCCGGATGCCTCTGAAATGATGGATGCCGAAGTTGTACGGGAATCAGAAGAGCCTTCGGAAACGGCTGAGTCTTTTTATCAGAAGGAAGCCCGTCTCAATCAGGAAATTCAGCCTTATCTTAAGAAGGGAGACTTAAATCAGGTAATCAACCTTCTGACAGATAACGGGAAAAAGACAGCGGCCAGAAATTCAACGCTTCTGACTTATTATGACAGAAATGGAAGAATGATAGAGCCGAACGCGTCGGACAGCCAGCGGATTTTATATGGCGACAGAAATGCGCGTAAATTATAGCAAAATTATAGAGCGGCTGCATTCATGAATGAAAATTCATAAAGCGGCTGCTCCATTTTTTCTGTGAAATAATTTTCATGGAAAACAGTGGCTCATTGCGCATCGAAAGGAGAGACTACTCTGTTTTTGCCGTTTTTCTTTCCGTAATACAGCCGTCTGTCCGCATGAGTAATGGTATCTTCCACGACGTTTCCGGGTCTGTGTGCGGCAACGCCGAGTGTCAGCGAACAATGGATGACCGTTTCGTGCAGACGAAACGGATGCGCCTCCACTTCGGCACGGATATGTTCTGCGATTCTGCAGGTATGGTCCAACGGTACTTTGGTCATAATCAGAATTTCTTCTCCGCCCCAGCGGCATACATTTCCATGACTGTTTACCTGATTACGTATAATCTGGGAAATCTCTTTTAATACGACATCCCCGAAATCATGTCCATAAGTATCGTTTACCCGTTTGAAATTATCAATATCACACATAACCAGGCAGAAGTCTTCTTCCGCTTTCATGACTTCATCGAAAAAGTCCTGCATGCTTCTGCGGTTATACAGCCCAGTCAGCGGGTCGATGCTGGCCATATTGTCGAGCGCGACATTCTGATTGCGCAGCAGATTGGTGGCCGCCTGCATATCCATAATAAAAACGAGCGTGACAAGAAACAGAAAGCCAAAATTGCAGATGGAATTAAAAATATAAATGAACAGCTCCACCACAGGCGGCACGTTGAGCGGAAAAAGAGCGCCCGTAAACATGGAAATCATGCGGCAGCCGACAAATGACAGAAGTGCCGCAAGGCCGAGCAGCGTAGGAACAAGATATTTTTTTTTCGTATCATCAATCAGCGTGACACACATATAATAGCCGAACGGAATCAGTCCGATGGTGTACTGGGCAAAGCCAAAACGCCAGCCGATGCAGATAGCCGCGACAAAAGAGTGGATGATGATTTCCACATAGGTAATATAAAATGTCTTGATTAATTCTTTCTCGTATCCGTATTTGATGATGTTAATACAGCGCACATAAGTAATTACACTGCCGATGTTAAAAATTATCAACGGATAAACGCGGAGAATACTAAAAAGAATTACAAGAAAAACATGGACGCCCGTAATTGTATAAGTAATCAGTTTGTATTTAAATTTTTCATCCTGAAGGCTGCGTTCCAGCAGACCTTTTATCGTACCGAGTTTTGCTATCATATCCAATCCGTTCCAATCTCAGATATTTTAGACATTATGTATGCGTTTTTTTAACACAAGTATAAATCCAGTATATAGCAAAATGTCCGTAAAGTAAATTATAAAATCGGCATTCTCCGGGATTTTGATAACAGTTCAGCCATGCAGAATCGAATATACAAAATGCCGTTGGGAGCTTGCTCACATAAGGCATCTTGTATATTCGATTCTATAGGGCGGACGCCCGACATGAAATAAGTCACCAGCCGATTCATAATATGACAAATTATAGCGTACATCTGGTGACTTATGAATGGCATGGCT
>CAJTRL010000106.1 GCA_910578715.1 uncultured Lachnospiraceae bacterium
TAAAGTTTCCGGGAGTAAGCAGTTATTTAAGAAGAAGCTGGATAAGTTTGGGAAACTTGGTATTTGTAAATCGGATAAAGGCGAGGCCGACGGCAGGTTTGAATACATAAGTCAAATCGTTACGATACAGGGACTTGAGGCGCTGAATGATGCGGAATTTCTGCAGAATGAGGAAGGACGCTGTTTTAATCTTGAATACTTCAAATGTATATTAATTGACATATGTATATCGGCTATCAAATTCGAGTCCGACCAGGCAGATTACTTGCTCAGAGTAGATGAATTTCTGGCAAATAAAGAAAGACTGATAGATGCAGAGTCAAAAAGAGATGAAGAGGCTGCCCCAAAATACCGGGCAAAAGAGTGCTGGATAAAAATGTATAGAGAACCCACAGAAGATGAGACGCTGGACTATCTGGTTATTCTCAATCCGGTTGATAAAATTGCACATAATCTGGTGGACTGGAGGGAAAAGAATGAAATCATTCAAAGAAGATTAAGAGACCCACTTGATTATGTGGATGGGCATATGTCAATGCTGGCTATTAAGCGTTATGTAGAAAATTTAAATGAAAACCTGAACGTCAAATGTCAGTTTCAATACCGGGAACTAGATGAAGATGGAGAAAAAGGACTGTTTTTTGAGACGAAGCTGCCGGTTTTAAGGAGGGAAAAATAGATTATGGCAAATAAGACAATTTACTGGATTGATGATAATACTGGGAAAATGAATGATGTTATACATGGTATTATATCCAAGTTCTGGAAACTGGATTCGAATGAAGAAGGTATTGCTTCAAAAATTATTATATTTGGAAACGCTTCACTGGCATCTGGTTCGGAAGTTTTATGGACAGAAGCGGAAGAATGGAAATTTTATAATAAGATATTTAATTACTTTAAAGACCAGTGCACGGATATAGATGGTACGAATCCTTCACAAGAAACATATAATAAAAATAAGGAATTAATAAAAGAGCCGGTTCAAATATTATATAAACAGGAATGTTCCGCAGAAGAAAAGGAATTTTACCAAAAAACGTTAGAGATTTGGGGAAAAGGCGAATTAAAAGACAGCGGTTCCGAAGAATATAAAAAAGCGCAGGGGCTTGTCCGCGAATTGATAACGAAAATGCAAATTCCGACCGGAGCCGGTGTTGGGATTGATTTAGAGTTAATCAATGGGGACTTCAGAGATAACAGGGTAACGAAAAGAATTTTGTCCATGGAACTATATCATCAGTTAAAGAGTAGCAATTATAAGTGTTTTCTATATTCAACAGAAGCAGATTATGATTCTATTACAAAAAGCTGGAATGAGGTATACAGCAGACTGTATGATACGGAGAGCATGTCTGAAATTAAGATTTATATTCGTAATGATATGATGAAAAAAGGTGATGACGCAGCCTTGAGAGAAATAGAGAAAATGATGAAATAAGGCAGTGGCATACAAACAGAATAAGGATAGAGAATTATAAGAAATGAGGGACAAAGGATATGGCGGGTAACACATGGGACAACATTTGGAAAGTAATAAAACAGGAAATGAAGCGGGAAGATAAAATAAATGAAAAGTTCCGATTTTACCATTATACCTCATTGGAAGTTTTGTTCAGCATATTGGATGGTGATTCAATCTGGGCTGCAAATGTCCGGTTTTCCAATGATGCAATGGAGGAACGGATTTTAATGTCAAAAGACCCGCATATGCGGGATGACTATATTATTTGCTTCTGCAGTGAAGGCGATGCGCTCAGCCAATGGAGAGGATACTGCCATGCAGGCGGTGCTTCAATTAAATTCAAATTGAACGGACCTAAAGAATATAGTATATTGCACGCAGATTACGAAACAACCGGGAAATACGAGATTTATGAAAATACGCCAATACCTGTATTGTATACGAATACGGAAGCAGATACCGGTATGAGAAAAAATGAGATTCAGAAGACCATTCAAAAGCAGGCAGCAAGTATCACTTTTGAAGATGTCGTACCATATCTAAAAAATGAAATGTTTTATGAAGAAAAAGAATCCAGGCTGGTTTTTGCGAATATCAAAGGAAATCTTTCTGAATGTATAAGGTTCAGAAAACTGGAAAATGGAGTAAAAGTACCTTACATGATTGTAAAAAGCGGTGACATCGGGAAAATGAATCGCAGAAAAACGATGGACGTAAACAACTATACGAACGAAGAGCTTTTGCAGAAGCTGGACGACCAGGGAGAAATATGGCTTGAAGAGGGACTGAACCAGGAAAAGAAATACTTTGAGCTTCTTACCCGTATTCAAAAGTTAAAAGAAGAGCATTCAAAGAAGGGTAATGTTGATATCTATTGCAAAGGGCATTTACCTGTACAAGAAATTATTGTTGCACCAACATATGACAGGGAGAGGATAGCGGAACAGGTGGAGCGGTTCTGTAAAAGTAAATACTGGCTTAGTAATGTGAGAGTTAGGCAGTCTAAAATTCCATACATAGGGTCTAATAATTAAGGAGAAATTTATAAATTATTTACTCCAGCAGCTCCCTTGTTTTCCGATAATCGCGTTTTGAAAAGCGGAGCGCGTATTCGGGGCGGTGGTCAGCAACATATTTTTTGAAAGACGGAGCGGATTTTTCTTCTCCGCCTTTTACTTCAATGGGGATAATTTCAGTGCCGTATTGCAGGGCAAAATCGATTTCGCAATTCTGATTTCACACATTTTTCTGAAAAAATTGGCTAATGAAAACACATAATGAAAAAGGGAAACCCCTTAAAACTCCGGCAGATACCCAACAGAGTACATTTTACGCCGTGCCCAGCCGACCCATTCGGGCGTCATATAAGTAAAACAGTTGTTTCGGTTTGCGGCATAAACCTGACCGTTAGTGCCCATATAAGTGGATGAGGCGAGCCGGACGGCCTGATATGCTCTTTCGCTGGTTATAACCAGACCTATATCATTTCCATATTCTTCCACTCTGCAGGAAGTGCCGTTTTTGTCATAAGCATTGAAATACATCATAAGAAATCCTCCTTCTTTTGCGGGCCGCCGGGCCTGCATTTTTGTTTCGTTATATTATTCTAAATAATTTTATATAGTGATTTCAATAAGAAGGCAAAATTTGCAGAAAAAGCCGCAAAAAAAGCATAATTTGGGAGTTATCTGAATGGTATAATCATAGTAAACGCGGGTTTATGAATGCTAAAAGAAAAATGCCAAAAGAAAAAATGTTAAAAGAAAAATAAGGAAAGAAGAAAATGCTGAGAGAGGAAATCGATTATGCAGCCATGGGATATGAACTATTATTTTGACGGCGAGTGCAAGTCTTTCAATGATTTAATTAAGTTCCACAGAATGAATGTGGACAGGGATTATCCGTTTGAAGAATGGTTCGAGGACCATATTGCATTTGGCACCATTAGGCCCATTGTTCCCGGTTACGATTCCGGTATAAACAGACCGGCCGCCGGGCGGAGAACGTCCGAAAACAGCCGCCGCGGTCAGAGAGACAATTCTTCTGTCATGCGCAACAGAAACGGAGCAGACAACGGAAGGAATCTTTTCCGGGAATTAAGCAATCAAAAGACATGGTCAGCACAGAGGACCTATGACTCATGGTTCCAAATTCCATCGTCATCAAGGTTCTAACGGTCCTGCTACAACACCGGGTCGTGTATTCAAAGGAAAAGGGATGCCGGGTCATATGGGTGGCAAGAAGGTGACAATTCAAAATCTTGAAATCGTTAGAGTAGATGCAGCAAATAATTTAATCTTAGTGAAAGGGGCAGTACCCGGACCTAAGAAATGTTTAGTAACATTAAAAGAGTCAGTAAAGGCGAACTAATGCTTTTACAAAGGAAGGAGGAACACACAGATGGCAAAAGTATCTGTTTACAATATGGAAGGAAATCAGGTTGGCGAAATCGAGTTGGATGATTCTGTATTTGGTGTAAAAGTAAATGAACATCTTGTGCATATGGCAGTGGTAAACCAGCTTGCAAATAAGCGTCAGGGTACACAGAGTGCAAAAACTCGTGCAGAAGTGCGTGGCGGCGGAAAGAAGCCGTGGAGACAGAAAGGAACAGGTCATGCAAGACAGGGTTCAACACGAGCACCGCAGTGGACAGGAGGCGGAGTGGTATTTGCTCCAAAGCCAAGAGATTATTCCTTTAAGATGAATCGGAAAGAAAAGGCAGGCGCATTAAAGTCCGTTTTAACATCCAGAGTGTTAGAAAATAAGCTGATTGTGTTGGATGAGTTAAAGTTTGATGAAATTAAAACGAAAAAAATGCAGAATGTTTTAAATAATTTAAAAGTAAACAAAGCTTTAGTGGTATTAAGTGAAAAGAATGAAAATGTTATTTTGTCTGCAAGAAACATTCCAAATGTGCGGACTGCATTAACCAATACAATCAATGTATATGATATTTTAAAGTACAATACTATGATTGTAACAAAGGATGCCGTTAAGAAAATTGAGGAGGTGTATGCATAATGGCAAATATTCAGTATTATGATGTTATCCTCAAACCAGTGATTACTGAAAAAAGTATGAATGCTATGGCGGATCGGGAGTATACATTCCTTGTTCATCCAGAAGCAAATAAAACAATGATTAAAGAAGCAGTAGAAAAAATGTTCGAAGGAACAAAGGTAGAACGTGTCAATACGATGAATATGGACGGAAAGTCCAAAAGACGTGGCAGAACAGTTGGAAAAACTGCTAAGAGAAAGAAAGCAATCGTAAAATTAACAGAAGACAGCAAAGAAATTGAAGTATTTGGCAGTCTGTAGGCTTTTTATAAAAGAATAACAGACAGATGATTATAGCAGGCATCAGAACACTATTGATGCCGTAGAAAGATTACAAGATACGCAAAATATGCGCATAGTAGTTGAAAGGAGTGAACCTAATGGGAATTAAAAAATATAACCCATATACACCTTCCAGAAGACATATGACAGGTTCTGATTTTCAGGAAATTACCAAGAAGACACCAGAGAAGTCATTATTGGTTTCTTTAAATAAGAATTCTGGACGGAATAATCAGGGTAAGATTACAGTAAGACACCGCGGCGGCGGATCGAGAAGAAAATATAGAATCATTGATTTTAAGAGAAATGCAAAAGACGGAATACCAGCAAAGGTAATAGGGATAGAATACGATCCAAACCGGACAGCAAATATTGCATTAATTTGTTATAAAGATGGTACAAAGTCTTATATTCTTGCACCTTTGGGACTGACAGATGGAATGATAGTAGAAAGCGGAGAAAATGCAGAAATCAGAGTAGGAAATTGTCTGCCGCTTGCGAATATTCCAATTGGTACAGAGATTCACAATATTGAATTAATGCCGGGAAGAGGCGGTCAGTTAGTTCGTTCGGCAGGAAACAGTGCACAGTTAATGGCAAAGGAAGGAAAGTATGCGACTCTTCGTCTTCCA
>CAJTRL010000107.1 GCA_910578715.1 uncultured Lachnospiraceae bacterium
ATTAGAAAAGAGTATCAGGGATAAAAAAGTATTGGGGATAAAAGAGTATGGCAATAGAAGAAATGAATGTTGAAAATTTTGGCTCAATGATAAACAATATCATTGCCGGCATCTGTTTTTTTGAATATGAGAACAGAGAACTGACGCCGATTTTTGTCAATGATGGTTTTTTCCGTATGCTTGGGTATTCCAGAATGAAAGGCATGCAGTATCTGAAAAATGTCAGAATGAGCATTATTCCGGAAGATTTGCCGATTTTTGAACAGGGTATTGAAGATGTTTTGAAAGATGACGGTTCTATCGAAGTAGAATTTCGTACCGTAACGGCAAACGGGAGCTTAAGGTGGCTTCAGGTGCGGGGAAACCTGTATGCGAGGGAAGGCGCAAGATACATTATCGTTTCTGTCATACAGGATATTACGGAGAAGAAGAACGTGGAAGAAGAGCTGCATCAGCAGGCGGAGCGCTTACATATTCTTCTGGAATCCGAAGGCGAAAGAATTATCGATTATAATGCCAAGACGGATGTGCTCATTATCAAAAACTCCGGGGATTATGCGTCTACCGGGGAGCTTATTGTCAACAGATACATGCAGCAGTTCGACGAAACGGACTTTTTAGGGGGCAATATCGACGACAATATGCTTTTTGGAGAGGAGAACGGCGATAATACCATTTTCGGCGAAGATGTGGAAAATTACCGGGCAATCTGGAACGGACTTCTGCGTTCTCCCAGGCATGATACGATAGAAGTAAGGACAAAAAAATTTGATGGGGATTATACATGGTATCAGATGAATCTGACTTCTCTGCTCGGGGCGGAAGGATATGTCACGAGAATCGTCGGCCGGCTCATCAACATTCATGAGAAAAAAATACAGGAACTCAATCTGCAGCTCCGCGCGCAACGCGATGCGCAGACGAACCTGAACGAAAAAGAAGCGGCAGTACAGCTGATTCGAAATGCTTTGAGAGAAGAAAAGGCGGGAGAGGATTTAAGCGCGCTGTTCATCGTGGATTTGGATAATTTTAAAGAAGTGAGCGAACTGCTCGGCGTTGCGCAGTGCGGACGAATACTTGCGGAAACGGGTACCTGTCTGAATAATATCGTAAAAGGAAGCGATGTTATCGGAAGACTTGCGGAGGACAGATTTATATTGTATATCAGCAAGCTCGATGCCCTTTCCGATGCGGACAAAGTAGGCACTTACCTTGTGGAGAATGTCCGTTTCAGGCTGCCGCATAAAGATGGAGAAATTCAGGTAAGGTGCCGTGTCGGTATATCGATTTTACCTTATCACGGCATGTCCTATGAGGAACTCTATTCGAAAGCGAACCGGGCCGTCCGAAGAGTAAAAGCGAGAGGGCGCAGCGGATATCGTATTTATGATGCGGCTGTTACGATGGCGTATCACGCGCTTCGGAAAAATGAAAATATCGCCTATGACCCGGAAAAGGGGATGGAACTTGGATGGAATACCGAAGATATGGTCATGAATATCCTTTTTGAAGGAAATCTGCTGGAGTCAGCGCTGCAGTCCGCAATCGAACTGATTACGGTTCACTACAAGTTCCACAGAGGATTTATCTGCGGAAACGAAAGAGGGAGTCTTCCTCTTGCCAGACAGGTGCAGTTTTCCGTGCATGGCTATGAGCTGAAGGAAGAGAGCAAGGAACACTACGAGCTGCGGCGGGTCGTATATGAAGTGTTGTATGATTCCTTCAAAAACTGCAGTATTATTCATGAATACGATATGGTCGTGGATGAACTGCGGTATTACCTCCAGTCGGAAGGCATTAAGAGTATGCTGTATTATCCGATTACTTCCAAAGGAGAGTTCCTGGGAGCGATTATTTTCGAGAATCATGTGGACGTGCAGCTGGAATTTGAAAACAATGTGATGGAAGAACTGCGCTCCCTGTTCCGCATTATAGAGGCACATGTTTTACAGATTGGTCTGATGGACCGTCTGCATGACTTTGCCACGCAGATAGAAATGCTGGATAATCTGGACAGCTATGCTTATATTATCAATGCCGATACCTATGAGATTGGTTTTGTCAATAAAAGAGTGCTGATGCAGACCCCGGAAGTAAAAATCGGCGATGTCTGCTATCAGGCGATTCAGCACAGGGATTCTCCCTGTGAGGACTGTATTTTTAACCGGATGAATAAACAGGACCCCCATGCCAGATGCACACAGGAAATGTTCAACTATTCTCTGCGTTCCTGGTGCCGGAGCAGCGCAAGCTGGCTGGAATGCAAGGAAGAGAATAAACTGGGGCTTGTCAATGCCATTGATATATCGGAATACTTTATCGGGTAACAGGGCGGCACCGGTTGGAAAATAGTAGAAGGGAAACTTTAGAAAGGACTGGATTTTTTAGTCGTAATATGCGAAAATAAGAGCAGCGGTTATGACAGATTATGGAAGGTTTCCGGCATAATCTGTTATCAAATATTATTACATAATCGAAAGGAGTTATCACATGATTTATTCAAAAGAAGTTGAAGAAATGTGTACCGTAGCACAGGGCGTACATCATGGCTGTGCTCCAATCCCAGAAGAAGCAAAATGGGTTCAGGCAAAAGAAGTGAAAGATATTTCCGGTTTAACACACGGTGTAGGCTGGTGTGCTCCTCAGCAGGGCGCATGTAAGCTCACCCTGAATGTCAAAGAAGGCATCATTCAGGAAGCTCTGGTAGAAACAATCGGATGTTCCGGCATGACGCATTCCGCGGCTATGGCATCTGAAATTTTACCCGGTCTTACCGTTATGGAAGCGCTGAATACAGACCTTGTATGCGATGCAATCAATACGGCGATGAGAGAGCTGTTTTTACAGATTGTTTATGGCCGTACACAGTCCGCTTTTTCTGAGGAAGGGCTTCCGGTAGGAGCAGGCCTTGAAGACCTCGGCAAGGGATTAAGAAGCCAGGTAGGTACGATGTATGGTACTTTGAAAAAAGGCCCCCGCTACCTGGAAATGGCAGAAGGTTATGTAACTGGAATTGCACTCGATGCAAACGATGAAATTATCGGTTATAAATTTGTAAGTCTCGGCAAGATGACAGACTTCATCAAAAAAGGCGACGACCCGAATACCGCATATGAAAAGGCATGCGGACAGTATGGCCGCGTTGATGATGCTGTCAGAATTATCGACCCAAGATGCGAATAAAAGGAATGAAGTGAGGGATTCGTACGAAAAATAAACAGGAGGAATAAGATAAGATGGCTTTATTTGAATCATATGAAAGAAGAATTGACAAAATCAATTCAGTATTAAATACTTACGGCATTTCTTCTATCGAAGAAGCTGAGAAAATTACAAAAGACGCTGGCCTGGATGTTTATGAGCAGGTTAAGAAAATCCAGCCTATCTGCTTTGAAAACGCATGCTGGGCTTATACGGTAGGCGCTGCGATTGCAATTAAGAAAGGCTGCAAAAAAGCAGCTGATGCGGCGGCGGCAATCGGTGAGGGACTTCAGGCATTCTGTATTCCCGGTTCTGTTGCGGACACGAGAAAAGTAGGTCTTGGACACGGCAATCTGGGCAAGATGCTGCTGGAAGAAGAGACGGACTGCTTTGCATTCCTTGCAGGCCATGAGTCCTTTGCGGCCGCGGAAGGCGCAATCGGCATCGCTGAGAAAGCCAATAAAGTACGCCAGAAACCGCTTCGTGTTATCCTGAACGGTCTCGGCAAAGACGCTGCAAAGATTATTTCCAGAATCAACGGGTTTACTTTCGTTGAAACAGAGTATGACCCGTACACGAACGAAGTAAAGGAAATTGAAAGAATCGCATATTCCGAAGGACTTCGTTCCAAAGTAAACTGCTATGGTGCAAACTCCGTTCCGGAAGGCGTTGCGATTATGTGGAAAGAAAACGTTGATGTTTCCATCACAGGAAACTCTACGAACCCTACAAGATTCCAGCATCCGGTAGCGGGTACATATAAGAAAGAAAGAACGGAAGCCGGAAAGAAGTACTTCTCCGTAGCATCCGGCGGCGGTACAGGCCGTACGCTTCATCCGGACAATATGGCGGCTGGTCCCGCTTCCTACGGCTTTACCGATACGCTTGGCCGTATGCACTCCGATGCACAGTTTGCGGGTTCTTCTTCCGTACCGGCGCATGTTGAGATGATGGGCCTGATTGGTATGGGCAACAACCCGATGGTAGGCGCTACGGTGGCTGTGGCTGTTTCGATTGAGGAGGCCAGCAAAGCAGGCAAATTTTGATTGAATTGAGCTAAAAATTACAAAAATAGCATACAAAAGACAGATAAAACGCCGTGATTCATATGAATTGCGGCGTTTTTATACACAATATCGGCGCGTTTTTGCTGAAAAATGGTGGTTGGTGCAATGTAGAGACATTTTGCGCCCCCACCATGACGAGAAGGGGAAATAGCTTGAAACTGCGCGGGTTCTGGGGTTTTCGTGTTTATGGCGTTTAAGATAATTTGAGTTCGTAGCACCCGCGTAGCACCCAACTATAGCACCCAAAAATTTCAAATTGCAGACAATTTATAGTGAGCTCGGTAGGGGAATATTTCAGAGAGAAAATAGAATGATAAAAATTTGAATATAAGTTGTCGAAAAGAATAGTCCATGTTATAATTTGGCAAAGGAGTAATCGTGTTGTAAGGTGGTAGCCTCCCTAACTCGAAAAAGAAGGGAGGTGGTGCAGATGAGTACCTACGAAGTTTTAACATTGTTAATTTTATTCGGAACGTTTCTTGTCGCATTGCTTGCCTACATAGATAGGAATAATGTAGTGGTCAAGCATTTTTGTAACACTTACGGCTAATAAAATCCGTTTTTATATATGTGAAG
>CAJTRL010000108.1 GCA_910578715.1 uncultured Lachnospiraceae bacterium
AGCAACCCCTTCTCCCAAAAATCTTACGATGATCTCATGGAACATGTGGAGCCATGCCTGCTCCCCTGCACCTGCGGCTTATTCCGTTACCATTGAAGATGTTTATGAATCCGGGCGCAGTAAAAATGCGAATCTGAACAGTACGATTTATAAACTGATTCAGATGATAGAAAGAAACGGTGACCATATCATCAATGATTTTCATATTGTACTGGACGGAAGCGGCAACTACCAGTTTAATCTGGAAGGAACACAGCAGCTTCGTTTTCTTGCCGATATTTATGGACATGCCCTGATAGATGACCTTCAGGAAAAAGAACGGACCGCTACGCCGGACGAGGTGATGGATTATTTGTGCGGCACTTCCCGTTATGGAATCGGCGATTATGCCGACGAAGATGACAAGGACAGTTTTGAAGTCGGTCTGGGCTATACGAAAGAAGAAGTTTTAAAAATTCTGACCATTCGTTATGCCATGAGCGCCAACAGTTACCAGAAGTATATTGCAACGACTGTCGCAAATAATGTTTCGGAAAAAACCGTTGCCGTCATCATGGAAAACGCGGACGTGCTCGACGGCGTTTCAATTGCAGAAGGAACCATCCGAAAATATAACGACAGCATTTATTTTGCGCAGATTCTCGGTTATACGGGCAAGATATCCAATGAAGAGCTGGAAGCGCTTCAGCAGGAAAATCCCAATTACGATTTGAACGATACGGTCGGCAAATCGGGAATTGAAGCATCTATGGAGATGCAGCTTCAGGGAACAAAGGGTTCCGAAATTGTCTATGTTGATAATGTCGGAAAAGTCATTGAGACCAGCGACAGAGTGGAACCTGTTGCCGGCAATGACGTCTGGCTGACAATCGACCCGGACCTTCAGAAAGCGGCCTATCATATTCTGGAAGCGAAAATTGCCAGTATTCTGTTAGCCAAAATTCAGAATATCAAAGAGTATATTCCGGCGGAAAATTCCGGAAGCAGCAATATTATTATTCCGATATATGATGTATATTATGCCTGTATCGAAAATAACGTCATTGATACAAAACATTTCTTTTCCAAAATGGCCGGTGAAACGGAAAGCGCCGTTGCCCAGGCTTATCTGGACAAAAAGGCGGAGATTTTCGAACGTCTGCGGACGGAGCTTGTGCAGGGCGATACGCCTTATCTGGATTTGACCAAAGAATATCAGGTATATGAGAGTTTCATCGTTTCCATGCTGTATGATAATAACATTATCATGCAGAATGAAATAGACAAAGAAGACGCGACTTATATTGCGTGGACCAAAGAGGAAGTCATCAGTTTAAGCGAATATCTGAATTATGTTATTTCCAAAAACTGGATAGATGTGTCCAGACTGGATATTGTGGCCCAATATTCGGATTCCCAGGAAATTTATTCCAGACTCATCAGTTATATCTTTGAAAAACTGGATGTGAACGCGGAGTTTGACAAAAAAATATATCGTTACATGATTAACAATGACGAGCTGAGCGGCCGTCAGATTTGCTCTCTTTTGCTGGAACAGAATATTGTACATGTAGAAGATGACGAACTGGAACAGTTTGAAAAAGGTTCTCTGACGCCTTATGCGTTTATGCGGAACCGTATCGAACATCTGGATATTACGCCGGCGCAATTGGCGCTGGAGCCCTATTCCGGCTCGATTGTCGTAACAGATGTCAATACCGGAGACGTGCTGGCGCTCGTTTCCTACCCGAGTTATGATAACAATAAAATGGCAAACGGCGTAGATGCGGATTATTTTGCGCGTCTGCAAAACGATTTATCACGGCCGATGCTTAATTATGCGACACAGCAGAGAACGGCTCCCGGTTCTACTTTTAAAATGGTATCCGCAACGGCGGGCCTGATGGAAAATGTCATCGATACAACGGAGACCATTACCTGTATCGGCACTTACGACAAGATTACAGAGCCGCCCCGCTGCTGGATTGCTGCAAGCGGAGGAGCCCACGGCGCTTTGAATGTCACGGGAGGCATTCAGCATTCCTGTAACTGGTATTTCTATGAAGTCGGTTACAGATTAGGAATGGTTGGAAACATTTATAATAGTGAAGTCGGTCTGAATATGCTGGCAAAATATGCGGATATGTATGGCCTTTCGGAGCCTTCCGGCGTGGAGATAGAAGAGTATGAGCCGCAGATTTCCGATTTGGATTCCGTCCGTTCCGCAATCGGCCAGGGTACGAACAACTATACGACCGTCGGCCTGGCGCGATATGTTACAACTGTTGCCAACAGCGGAACATGCTATAATTTAACATTAATAGATAAAATTACAGACCACAGCGGCGAGAATGTTCAGGAGAACCATGCACAGGTGCGCAACCAGATTGATATGGATGCCTCTTACTGGGATTCGATTCATCTCGGCATGCGCAGAGTGGTGGAGGGAAAAAGCTATTATTCGGATTTGGGCGTTAATGTTGCAGGCAAGACAGGTACCGCACAGGAGAGTACTTCTCATCCGAACCATGCGCTTTTTGTCAGCTATGCACCTTATGAGGACCCGGAAATCTGCGTTGTTGTGCGTGTGGCAAACGGTTATACTTCCGACTATGCAGCGCAAATCGGAAGAGAAATTTACAAGTATTATTACGGACTTGCAGAGGAAAGTGAAATTATCACGGGTACGGCCGGCACACTGGAAAGCGGCCAGATAAACGGTGATTAAAGCCGCCGGCCTGATTGAATGGAGGATATCATGAAAAATCCGGTTATTATCAAAAGTTTTCCAAACGGGCTGTCTCTGTATCTGGATGACGCAATGCCCTTTGACAGACTGCTTGAAGAGATTGCGGTAAAGTTCAAAGAATCCGCGCAGTTTTTTAAAGATGCCCATATGGGAATTTCTTTTGAAGGAAGAAAGCTGACGGAAGAAGAGGAACGGGTAATTCTGGATGTTATTTCCGAGAATTCTTCGCTGAACATCATCTGCGTTATCGGCAAGGATGACGAGACAAATCAGAATTATATCCGCGCCGTACAGCAGCTTGAATTTCATCAGCATGAAATGGAAAATGTAGGACAGTTCTATAAGGGAACCCTGAAAGAAGGTCAGATACTGGAGACGGAAAACAGCATTATCGTCATGGGGGACGTTTATCCCGGCGCCTGTATTATTTCCAAAAAGGATATTATTGTCCTGGGCGGATTGTATGGACAGGCCTATGCGGGCGGAAACGGCCTGGAAAATCATTTCGTCGTTGCGCTTGAAATGTCACCTGAAAAGCTCAAAATAGGTGACTTCAAATATAAAACTTCAGAGAAACAAAGCAAATGGTCGATAAAACCGAAAATTCAGCCTAAAATTGCTTATGTAAAAGACAGCCGAGTCGTGATGGATGCCATTACCAAAGAATTACTGAATGCGCTGCCCGTATAAGGGCATATTCAGGGGACGATAACGATTCATTTGGGAGGTCTTAAGTATGAGTGAAGTAATTGTCGTCACATCAGGGAAAGGCGGAGTAGGAAAGACCACTACTTCAGCAAACGTCGGCACAGGTCTGGCTGCCATGGGCAAAAAAGTTATTTTAATCGATACGGATATCGGACTGCGGAATCTCGATGTCGTCATGGGTCTGGAAAGCCGGATTGTTTATAATCTGGTGGATGTCGTAGAGGGAAACTGCCGTATCAAACAGGCGCTTGTAAGGGACAAGCGTTATCCGACCCTGTTTTTGCTCCCATCCGCGCAGACAAGGGATAAAAGTGCGGTAAATCCTGCACAGATGGTCAAAATGATTAGCCATTTGAAAGAACAGTTCGATTATATTATTCTGGACTGTCCGGCAGGCATTGAACAGGGATTTCAGAACGCTATCGCAGGCGCGGACAGGGCGCTTGTCGTTACGACACCGGAAGTTTCCGCTATCCGGGACGCGGACCGTATTATCGGACTGCTGGAAGCAAACGAGATACAGAAGATTGATTTGATTATCAACCGGATTCGTTACGATATGATTAAGCGGGGTGACATGATGTCTTCCGATGATGTGGTCGATATTTTATCCATTCCGCTCATCGGCCTTGTGCCGGATGATGAGAATGTTGTTATTGCTACAAATCAGGGAGAACCGTTAGTCGGGAGCAATACCCTTGCGGGACAGGCGTATCAGAATATCTGTTACAGAGTTTATGGAAAAGAAGTTCCTTTTCTGGATTTTGAAAGAGGCATTTCTTTCTGGACCAAAATAACAGGTATTTTTCATCGCAGTTAGGGGGTAAGGGGATTGTTTAAAAATATTTTAAGACGTAAAAGTTCCAGAGAAATTGCCAAAGACAGGTTGAAAATACTGCTCATTTCCGACAGGGTCAACTGTTCGTCGGAAATGATGGAGATGATTAAAAACGACATTGCAAAGGTTATCTCCAAATATATGAAAATCGATACGGAAAGCATGGAAATTCAGATAACGAAGACGAATATTAAGGGACGGACGCTCAAAAATCCTACTTTGTACGCCAATATTCCGATACTCGATTTAAAACAATAGGAAAAAGGAGAATGGACATTTGATAAAGCATTATCGCATAAGAGATTATGATTTTAAACTAATCTTTTTTGTTGTT
>CAJTRL010000109.1 GCA_910578715.1 uncultured Lachnospiraceae bacterium
TCCATACAATCTGCTCACCCGCCTTGCTCCCGCCGAAATCGCATAGTTATACTTTTTATAATATCGTCCGAGCAGTTCTTTCAGCTTCTTATCCGTCCGCGCATTCAAAAACGGATTAATCAGAGACTGCTTCTTTTTCCCGGCTTTACTAAGATAGACAAAATATCTTGCCAGCTGCCCGACCGCGAAATAATATTCCCGGTCATTTTGAATCCCCACATACTCATCCGATACAATTTTGGTTTTCAGATTTTCTCTTATCTCCACGGAAAAATCTGCCATATTCTCTCCTCCTTTTGCAAAATACTGCATCAATGATAATCTCAGGTTAAGTTGTTTCGCCGCTTTCAGCATATATTCATTCAGAATGGAAGATTTTATTAATTCAAGGGACACTTTATCCAGCAATTCTCTCATATCCACGTCATTTCCGAGACGCAGCCAGCCGAATAATTTTCTTCTCGATACCAGAAGCATCCTTTTCAGGATTTCATCGGTAATCTTTATTTTCTCTTCTTCCGAAAAATAATTTGGTATCAAAGCACGGGAAAAGAAAATGTCATCTATCATCCCTTCCAGTTCCTGAAGCGTCTCACAGGTCTTGCCAAACTCATATTCCGGATTTTTATTATCCTCTATCGCTAATTTATTCTCATATTCAAAAGGCTTTTTTAAGCGGTTATCATAAAAGGGAACCACATCCTGGTCATGTATCTCAACTTCTTTCCCCTTTTTGATTCTTAGGAAAAATCCACTGATTTCATCCGGCGGATATTCCGTGTCTTTATAAGCCAGAAAATCATTATGCTTCATATCCACATAAACATTGTATTTTCTTACCGTTGCAAAGTTCATCAGATAATCGAAAAACTGTTTCTGCAGCATAACTTCTTCCCTGTTCAGAAGATAGGGTGCTGTGCTTTTACGCGTTTTTATCGACAAAAAAGGCTTTTTGGCATTCATTCCCTGATTGTTATCCGGCAGTCCAAATACCTCATCTTCAATCGTGACATTATATTGATTGCTATTATAAATGTTTGGTATAAAATATCTGTCCCCTTCTTTTTGATATATTTCTCTATCCGCTTCAAAAAAAATTTTCAAATAGTCTTTCTTCTGAAAATCAATCTGAATATTCCATTCTGTCATTACATATTCTTCCAGAACAAAAATATTCTTTTCTATCCATTCCTTATTTCTACGAAGAGCCTCCGCATCCACCGGTCCGATTTCTTCTTCCAGCTTCCGGTAAATGGAAAGGGACTTTGTTTTCTCGCATTTTCTTTCCGGGTGCTCCAGAACATCATAATATCCTTCAATTACAGCTGGTGTCAGCTTTCCGTTCAGGAAACTTTCCTTTTTGACCCAGAAAGAAAGGTAATTATTGGAATGTATGATTTTCTCTGCATCCAGCGGCTTATTCATGGAAATCAAATCACTATGATAATCATAGTAAAGAAAATCCTGTAAATATTCGGCGTTTCTGTTTATTTCTCCGGTCTTCTTGTCCAGCCGAAATTCGGTGACTTCTCTTATCTTACCGTCCTTTCCAACCAGTATGTAAGTTCCGTCTTTGGGAATATAGTCCCCTAAAATACGTTTTTCCCGTTCTTCCTGTGTATAATTTCCAAATATTTCAAGGCATTCACCTAACATAACCCACCTCCAAATTATCGTGGTTGCTGCTCCTGGAATTTATGCTGCCATTCTTCATTTGCGCTTTCTTTTTCTTACATCCACCGATAACTGCAGAAACCGTACCCCCTCGCATTCATCTCACCAATACCCCCGCCAACAGCCAGATATGCTAATCTCTGCGCTGTCTGATTTTCCGCAATATGCAGCCGCGGTTTATCTCCAAGAAGTCTGATTCCTTTGTATTCAATTGCTATCGGAGCTTTATTCAAAAACTCGATTCCGGTAAACAGCTCAAAATCTTCTTCCAGTTTTTCCCCGTAAAGCTGTTTCCATTTTTTCAGCAGATTAATTTTCAATCGTTCTTCATATTGTCCAATGGAAAGAGAATCTCTCCAATATCCGCTCTCACATTTCAATATTACAGGGGTCAGGGGCCAAATCAAAGCAATCTGCTTTTTCGGAATCAGCCTTACCTCTGCCGTCAGTGCTTTCATGGCTTCCGTATAACCGTTTACTGCCTGTTTTTCAAAAAAAACGGCAAGATTCCTGTCCATTGTACGAATTGTCAGCGTATATATTTTGTCTTTACGATAAATTCTATCCGGCTCAACAGGATAAAGTGAATCGTAGCAGTAATTCTTAAATTGATTTGCACTATGTAACTTTGCAAATTCCTCATCCTGCACCAGCTGTTTATCAAGAAAAGCTGCCGTTTCCATCTGGATTTTGGATGCAGGAATATCACTTAAAAGATAAAGTCTGATTCTAATCTGCATTACATTTACCATAAAATTCTCCTATCCATCATTTTCCAAAGCCTTTTCCAAATCCATGTGTTCGGCCCTTTGTCCGCCAAATGATGTACTGTATACCCCGCATGCCAGTTACCATGTACTTATCTCAGCATTCCCTCTGGTCAGTTATACACATACATAATTGTCAGAATAATTTTATAACTGGTTAAATATGTCATTTAATATCTTTAATTGATTATAAATCCCATTATATAGCTTGTCAAGCCTTAATTATATACTACTATAATCTAAAGCATTGATTTCAAATGTATATATAATATTCTTTTATAATACACCTTGTGTTATGGTTTATCGACTCATAAACATACAATAATCTAAAGCATGTTCAAATACATTCCTCTGTTCCTATTTATCATTCTATTTCCCATTTTTCAGGCATCCTCGCCCTGACGTGCCGCCCATTTCTCATACAAATCCGGCCGCAGCCGCTTCGTACGCTCGATGGACTGTATCAGCCGCCATTCGTCCACTTTCGCATGATTCCCAGAAAGCAGTATCTCCGGCACTCTCTTGTCCCGCCAGACTTCCGGCCTGGAGTACTGGGGATATTCCAGCAAATCATTGTGAAAGGACTCCGTCGCCGCCGATTCGTCATTGTGCAGTACGCCCGGAACAAGACGCGCGATGGCGTCTATCATCACCATTGCCGGCAGCTCGCCGCCCGTCAGCACATAGTCCCCGATGGAAACATAATCCGTAACGATTTCTTCCAGAACGCGCTCGTCAATTCCTTCATAGTGACCGCATAGGAAAATCAGGTTTTCCTCTTCTGCCAGCTCTTTTGCCATTTCCTGATGAAAAGTTTTTCCCTGGGGCGTCACATAGATAACTCTCGCCCCTTTCCCAATTTTCTGCGCCACCGACAGCCACGCATCATAGACAGGCTGTGCCTGCATTAGCATGCCGGCGCCTCCTCCGTAAGTATAACCGTCCACTTTTCCATGCTTATCCGTCGTATAGTCTCTGATATTTACTGCCTCAATGGAAATATGCTGTTTTTCCACCGCTCTCCCCAGAATGCTGGTATGCAGTCCCTGTATGACCATTTCCGGAAAAAGCGTCAGTATATGAAAATTTACCACGAACTTCTCCTATCCGGGCCGGTGTACTGACACGTCAGCACACTATGCCAGCAGTCCGTCCATAATATGAACCGTAATGACCGCTTCCTCCATGTCGATTTTTAAAACACACTCTTTGATTGCCGGAAGCAGTACTTCCTTTCCTTCCTCTGTTTCCACCACATAAACGTCATTCGCACCTGTCTGCAGCACATTTTTCAGTGTGCCGAAATGTTCTCCGTCTTCCGTAATGACTTTCATTCCAATCAGGTCGGCAACAAAGTATTCGTCCTTTTTCAATTTTACTGCTTTTTCCCGCGGTATGAGCAGTCTGGCCCTTTTGTATTTTTCCATATCGTTGATGGAATCGTAATTTTTAAATTTCAGAATAACAAATTGTTTAAAAAATTTAACGCCCTCAATTTCCAACGTCAGCCGTTCTTTTTCCGTCTCCAGAATCACTTCTTTCAGTTTCTGAAAGCGTTTTATATCGTCCGTTGTCGGAAAAACCTTTACTTCTCCCCGGATGCCATGGGTCTGTGTGATGACGCCCACCTGTAATTCCGATATCATTTTCTGTCAAATACCATGCCTTTCTTTCTGTCACTTTCCGGCCCCGAATGCCGGATAAAACGCCAAAACGCGATGCAGACGCAGTGCAAAACAGCCTCACGAAGCGCTCATGAGGCTGTCAGACTTTAAACAATTTCTACATCCACTCTTTTATTATCTTTCGATGATGCCGCTTTCACGACCGAGCGGATTGCCTTTGCAATTCGTCCCTGCTTTCCGATGACCTTACCCATATCGGATGCCGCAACATGAAGCTCTATTGTAATATTTTTTCCCTCTTCCTTCTGTGTTACAACAACCTCATCCGGATTATCCACAAGCGATTTTGCAATTACTTCTACCAATTCCTTCATAATCTACCTCCAGAAGTACGATAAAACAGGTTCCCTCTCTTACGTTTACATAATTCCTGCATTCTTGAAAATCTTATTGACAACTTCCGTAGGCTGTGCACCGTTCGCAATCCACTTTTT
>CAJTRL010000110.1 GCA_910578715.1 uncultured Lachnospiraceae bacterium
TGAAAAAGGCGCTTTGGCGTCTTTTGAACTTAGTACCGCTACGATTTTTCGCGGAGCGCAAACGTGCCTCCAAAGAGAACGATGCTCTGTCCGGACTGTGGCGGAACTGATACCCGGTTACTGCAATTCGCCTCTTTTTGGCTTGCTATCTTTGCAAATACCCCTTATACTGAACATAATACAACTTAACATCTTAGCATCATATCGTTTCGCATGAATGCCAAAAACAACATCCAGGAGAAAAACGTATGAAGAAAAAAGCAAGTATTATCACTATTTTACTCTTATTTTGTCTGATACCTTCCATGCTTTCCATCGCTGTCAACGTCGTTACTTCTTATGATTATATGAATTCTGCGGCAGAAAACGAAATCGAGGGCACGTTACAGGCCGCCGGATATACACTGTTAGAAGCCTTTAATGCCATTGACAGCGGCAAGTTCTGGCTTTCCGGCAAACTGCTCTACAAAGGCGGAACCAATCTGACCGAAAATCTCTCCGTTATCGACTCCATCAAGGGAAAAACCGATATCGAATGTACGCTTTTCTATGGAGATACCCGTTATATGACAACCGTCCTTGACGAAAGCGGCAATCGTATGCTTCAGACACAATGCTCCGACGAAGTGAAGGAAATCGTCCTGAATCAGGGCCAGAACTATTTTGCCAAAAATATAGATATCGGCGGCCACGATTATTACGGCTACTATATCCCAATCGAACAGGAAGGTAAAATCGCCGGCATGATTTTCACCGGAAAGCCAAGCACTTCCCTGAGCGCGACGACGAGCCAGTTTCTTTTTTACATTCTGGCAGTCTGCAGCGTTCTGCTCATCATCATCGTTGTTCTCGTCTTTATGGTAGGCCGGATTATCGCAAAGCGAATCCAGGTGCTCCGCAACGACATGGTTATGCTTTCGGAGGGCAGCCTGAATTTCCAGAGCCGCCAGAAAAACAACATTCGTGAAATCCACGAAGCGGCGGAAGCGGCCGAAAAACTCCGCTCGCAGCTTGTGAATGTCGTACAGATGATACAGAACTGCTCCGGCACGGTAGATACTTCCGTGTCCCGCGTGGATGCCTCTCTTGGCAGCTGCACACAGGCTGTATCGGGTCTTAGCAATACCATGAACGAACTTGCTTACGGCGCCCAGAGCATGGCAAGCTCCGTCGAAAAAGAAGCCTTCGACATGAACGAAATTTCCGAGGGCATTACCAATATCGCCGAAAGTTCGAGGGCAACCAAAGAAGTTACGGAAAAAATTACCACGGTCAGCCGGACCGCCAAAAACAGTCTCGAAGAACTGTTACAGGCCAATTCCTATACGACTGCAAGCGCGGAAAATGTTATTTCCAGCATTTCCAGCGTCAGCAGCGCCGTAGACCAGATTACGACCGCGGCACAGATGATTATGGATATCTCGGACCAGACCAATCTGCTGTCCTTAAACGCAAGCATTGAAGCCGCTAGGGCCGGAGAAGCCGGACGGGGCTTTGCTGTCGTGGCTGGAGAAATCCAGAAACTGGCGGAACAGTCCAATTCTTCCGCGCAGCAGATACAGTCCATTATCGAGGAAATTACCACCAAAACCGAAGAATGCAGTAAAATCTCCGGCCAGATTCAGGATGCTGTCGGAAAAGAAGCGGATGCGCTCCGAAGCGTAAACAGCAGCTTTGATGACGTGGAAAATCACATCGCGGAAGCCGCCGCTGCCGTAAATAAGATTACGGAAATCGTGAGTGCTGTCGATAAAAATAAAGCCAGCGTCGTAGATTCCATCAGTGATTTATCCGGCATTTCCGAAGAAAACGCCGCTTCTGCCGAAGAAGCCAACGCCTCTACGGAAAATCTCCGGAACAATATGGAAGAAGTCGCGCAGGAAGCCGACGAACTGAAAGCCGTTATCGAACAGCTGAATGACAGCGTATCGTTTTTTAAACTCTGAAAAACGCGTCTGAAAAACGTCCCCGATAAAAAGGCTTGACATTTCTTATTAAAATATATATAATGTCTTATGTTGTGAGGTTTTTATCTCACGAATGTGCGCTTAGCTCAGCTGGATAGAGCGTTTGGCTACGGACCAAAAGGTCGGGGGTTCGAATCCTCTAACGCACGTCTTTATGTGCGTATTAGCACGTTTTGTGTGCGTCACAGCACGTTTTTATGTGCAACGGAAACGTTTATTAGAAGAGCGGTTTCCGTTGTTTTTGTATGCCGGAAATTCCGAAAAAAGGCTGCATACTTTCACATACTTTGTGATATAAAGTTAAGTCCTCTGTTTAAAATCTGTCTGTTTTCTTCATCGGAATTAACATCAAAAGAATTGTTGTTCATCGTGGTAACTACCGATTGATGACCTACCTCTTCCGCGATTTTCTCAAAAGACATTCCCACATCACGCAACAGTGAAATATAGGCGCTCCTGATTAATGGCTTTCCATTGCCCTGTTATGTATTCTCGTGCCGTCTTTGTATACAAAAAGCCATTCGCTGACAATTCCCTCTGACCGATAGTAATCGCATAACAGTCGAAAACCCCTTTCAAAAGTATACACCCGTTTATCATAGATTTGATAGAATTGCAGTAAAAATTTCTTTTATTTAAAAAAAGCGTTTACACATCTTTTCCATTCTGTTTCAGCAGTTTTTCCAAAAATTTTCCTGACATGGTACCCCGACTGATACTTTTTCGGCACGTAAAAAGGCAGAAATAAAAAAAAGATGAACCTTTCATCTGTACAAAATGTTTTACAACGACTGGTCTTTGTCATCCGGGAAATATTGCATAATGTCCTGAACCTGACAGTCCAATATCCGGCACAAATCATTTATCGTTCTTGTCGTTATATCTTTATTATGTTTTAAACGGTGCAATGTGCTATGCGACATATTGTATTTATTGGTCAGGGTATACCAATTTTCATTTGACTGCTCAAGCGTATTCCAAAACGGAGAATAACTAATCATACAAAAACCTCTTTTCCTTCCTGATTTGTATGACAAGCATAATTTATCTTCTCTATCTTGAATATCTTCGCAAAAAAGAATATAATAATAAAAAATATATCTGCTTTCTATATAGTTCATTTTGTATTGACCTGTCACTTTTTGATAACTCTGCTCCCTTAAATAAAAGAAATTTTTCAAAATGTGCAGTCTTTGTCAAAATTTAATACTCTATTATAGAAAGACATCAAAAAATACAATCAGGAAAGGAATCAGGAAAATGAAAAAGAAAACCTTAGTGACGCTCGTAACCGCCATTATCGTTGTCATAGCCTGTATAACAGGTTATTCTCTGATACATAGCGATACCGAAGCAGTCGAAACAATGGCCGAAAACAGTACAACTGTTGCGGAAGCGGAAACTCCCGCCCCGGAAGAAAATAACACCCCGGAGCCGCTCCCGGAGGAAAAAACGGATACCGGGGCAGAAACGGCACAGGAAGAACAGGATGCCAAAATGGAAACTGATGCCGAAACGGAAACAAAACCGGAAGAATCACAGCCAACGGATTCGGAAAGCACGAAAGGACCCGAACAGGAAGCAGAAAATGAGCCGGAAAAAGAAGAAAAGTCCGAAGCGGAAACTGAAATGCCCGAACCCGAAGCACTGGAAGTAAAAAGCGTAGACGCATTAGACACCTATATGTACACAACGGCGAACGTCAATATGCGTGAAGGGTATACGACAGATACCGAAGTCGTCAAGGTTGTACCGTATGGAACGAAAGTTCATGTTACGGGAATTGTTTCCGGCGAAAACTGGTATCGCGTGGATGCGGAAAGCGAAGGATATATCTCCGGAAAATATTTATCATCCGAAGAACCCGTTGCACAGGTACAGGCACAGCCACAAGTACAGGAACAGCCACAGGTACAGGAACAAGCACAGGTACAGGAACAAGCACAGGCACAACCCGGTTCAAGTTTTAAGGATTCAGATTATTATAAAAACTTATCTCCTGAAGCAAAAGAACTTTATGATACCAAACCCTCTGACATAAAAGCGCTAATAGATAACTCACCCGATTCTTGGGCGGGATGGGCCCATATAATCGAAGATAATGCGCATATGCAACCACCCGGTCCCGGACGCGGACTGTATGAAGGCAACAGCGGCGGAAGGCATCTCGACGGAAGCAGAGATTGACGATTAACAATTCTGAATAACACGGCCAATGAAAAGATGGAGCAGAAAGGGGGCGAAGCAATCAGCAATGAATGTCATCCATTCTTTTCATAGCCGGTTAGATAAATTAAAAAACAAAAGAAAGGACGGTATGCGCTTTATGTGCATACTGACAAAAGACAAAAATGCAAACAACATATATCGATTATCTGGGTGTTCAAGTAACTTTTGCTACTAACGGCACAGCTTTTGCAGATTATCCTAATAAAACTAAAATTGTAACAAATGTAAATAATCAAGTGAATG
>CAJTRL010000111.1 GCA_910578715.1 uncultured Lachnospiraceae bacterium
CGACGAGGCCGCGTTCCACCTGGGAGGACCCTTGTAGAAGGAGCAGTGAAGCGGTATTTGAAATGCTCGATAATCTTACTGCTTACCTTGTAGCGGAGGAAGGGATTTTTTTTGCCAGACGGAACGAGGGTGTGCGCTACTGGCATAAAAACGGCAATATCTATGCAGTTGGCGATAAAAAGAATATCCTTCGTTTTGAATATGAAAACGGAAAACTGACCGCCTATGCGTATCTTGGCCTTCGGAAAAACTATGAGAACAAGTATATTAAATGGTATGACCATCTCGACCAGGAAATGGCCGAAAGGTGGGAAGATTCGTATGATATTCTGTCAGAAAGCGAGACATTCCTGTATCGGGATATCGTATCTGCGGCGGAAAAAGTGCAGAGTCCTCATGTGGTAAGAAAAGAAGAGAAGGAATCTGCGGCGGAAGAAAGAACATACCGTGTGAAAGGTAACAGATACGACGCGTTTCTGACGGTGACAGAAAATAATCAATATATTGTGCGGAAAGGAAGTAAGGTTGCCGAGAACTGGCAGGAATTAATTGAACGCAAAGATATTGCCGAAAAGAGCGATAAAGTAGGCGCGGATTGCATTCTGTTGAAAAATGTGGAATTTAATACAATCTCAGCGGCGGCCAAATTTATAAAAGGCTGTTCCACAAGCGGGGCGGATATTATCAGCCCCCAAAATCTGACCGCTCAAACTTTTGAATCGAAAATGTATAGGACAAATATAGAAACATTCATTTTACCGGAATTAGTCCAAAAGATTACTACGGGAAATTTCAATGAAGATAGTTTTGATGTTATTTCTGTTATCGGAAAAGGCGATTGTGGTAAATATTGTGTTTTGAATGAGTACAGTACCTCTGCGCTTGTCTGGCGTTTTATGATGAAGGTTATAGAGGAACGCGGAGAAGCGTGTATTCAGGAACTGGCGGCGAAAAGCGAGGACCGGAATCCTTTCTTTATGAAAACGGAGGACTACTGTACAGGAAAGCGAACTCATCAGATTTCCGCATATTACAGGATTGTGGACGAGTTCCCGGAATGGTCCATGTGCTGTGATTACAGCCAGTCGGACTGGCTAAAAGTTCTGCAGGACAGAATAGCAGAACTGGGCTTTTCACCGGAGGATTTTACGATTGAACTGAAAGTATCGGCTACGTGGAGACAAAGGCGATATGGTGAGTTTACTTGAACTTGCGATTATCGTCATAGAAAATAAAGTGATTTGATTTTATATAACAGACGGGGAGAAAAAGCAAATGTCATATTTTAATAACACGGATTTTAATAACTATTATCTCAATCGGTCAAAGTATGAATACAGGCAGAATCTTTTAAACGCGTTTTATGATGCGTGGTACAACAGCACAGGCTGGTTTCTTGTGGAACCGAACCCGAACGTTACCCAGTGGATTAAAAAGGCATGGAAAGCGGACTTAAAGAAAAAGATAAAAATCAGACTGGAAGGCCAGAATTATACGCCTGCGGCAATCAATGGCATTTTTAAGGCGTTCACGGACTGGAATAAGGCCAATCCATGACTGGATAAAGGAGTGACATTATGGCAAACGGCAGCAAACCGGAAAGTTCCCGTTTGAATTTGTTTTATATTTTACAGATATTGTCCAATTATACGGACGAAGACCATCCAATGTCCGCCTCTGAAATCAGGGATAAGGTCAATGCTGAATTTGGCTGGCTTTCTTCAAACGGTTCGGTGATAAGTCTGGACACGGTTAAACGCACGCTTGACGATTTGACGGACCGGATTTTTCCACCGGGCATTGATTATCATGAAGCGCTTTGCCGCTATGGATATTATATTTCCTGTCTCATGAAAACGGATGCCGGATACCGGACCTATCGTGCGGCCCAGAACGCACAGGCTCCCAAAAAATATTATTATTATGAGAACAGCCTGGGGACGGCCGAACTGCTGACTTTAAAAGATGCAATAGAAACTTACAGTTATTTCAGCGAGGAAGACATTACGGATATTGTGCGAAAACTTGTAAGGCTCAGACCGCAGTCTTTTCCGGACAGCAGATATTTTGACGTAGCGGGAGAAACAAGGGATGAGGATTCGCTGCTGCTTATGAATATTGAGGCTTTAAACCGGATTATCAATAACAGGAATCGTGCGAAGATAACTTATTGTTATTATAATATGGACAAAAAGCTGGTGCCCCGTCCGGGATATCCCAAAATCATAGACCCCGTTCATCTGATGTGGAGCAACGGTTACTATTATCTGCTTGCATATAATGAAAAATACGGGAATATTGTCAGTATGCGTATTGACAGGATTACGGATATTGAGGAAATACGGACAAAAAATGCGTACCGGGGAGAAAAGTTTAATCCGGTGCAATATCGCTATGAACATCCGGTTATGTTCGGCGGAAAAAAAGAAACCATTGTCATGCTGTGCCGGGAGACCGGAAAAAATTATATGATGAATACGATTGTGGATGTATTTGGGAAAAACGTGAAAGTGACGCAGGCATCGGATGAGTTGCTTGAAAGATATTTAAAGCACAACCGTAAATATTATGAAGAGCAGGGAATTATATGGCTTCGGGTTTCCATGGAGTCCGCGCCGGGCGGTGTGGAATTGTGGGCAACGCAGTATTGTAATGACTGCCTGATTATTTCACCGGAAGAATCCCGTAACAGAGTAAAAGAACGCCTGGATGCAGGAATGGCACATTACCGTTAATCCGGCGTCTGTAAATGGCGCAATATTGCATACCTCCTACTGTTAATATGCTGATAGAAATAAAAAAGCGATTACAGAAGGAGGTTTTATAATGAGACAATTATCAATTTTAAAACCACATGTTCGTAGAACGGTCATTAACAATGAGGTGAAAGAGAAAGTAACTTATCTGCAGATTCCCGCGGAACTGAGTCTGCAGGCTTTGAAGAAAGACATAAAGCTCGGCGCCGCACAGTTTTCGGATTTGGATAAACTGATTGAAAAAGAAAACGAGCCAAAGTATATATTGATAAAGGCGCATAATTTGGAACAGGGTTATCTTGCGGTAACCTATCTGGCGGCGGGTTTTTACCGAAAAGGCGGAGAAGGCGTGTATGCAGAAGCGGATGGGGAATCCGAACCGGGAAATGCGGCTCTGGAAGAGTGGGAAGAAAGTCCTTTGAAGATTCCGCTGATTATCGGACGGGAACTGGAACAGACGATGAGAACGGACTGTGGGAGCGATATCTTTGCGGGTCAGGATATGTTTATGCAAGGCATCCGGGCAGGAGTAGGATATACACCCTATTGGATGGACTGTATCAGGGAGTCTGTCTGTATCGTATTAAGCGGCCATAATCCGTTTGGTAATATAGGATTTTCGGATATATTCAGTATGGGAACGCACTGTTTTGAAAAAGAAGATTATCTGATGGACGGATTGAATTACTTTTCCGAAAACAACAAGGTTTATATTCTATATGTAGATTCGTATCAGAAGGACGACATCAAAATTTTCAATGAAGAGTCAGAGCGTGGAGAGGGTGCTTGCAAAGAAGACGATATGGATTATATAACAGACCCGGTAAGAGAAGGGTGTAATCATCTTGTGCTTGGCCTTTCGGCAGATGAAGTCTCCATAAATCTGAAAAAAGATATGGAAATAAAATATTATAAGCTGCTGTTCCGGGGAAATTTTGCCATAAGGAATATAACCGCGAAGAAAGGTTTTTCCTATGACCGCCTTGCCAATATTGTTTCGGCAATTATGGAGACAGAGAAATGCAGTCTGGTTGAAAATATTGTAAAATATGCGGTGAAAGACTGGAAGACGCCGGAGGAACGACCGATTGAAAATAAGGATTTTAACTTTATGGACCGTTTCTGCAGAACTGCGCCGATAGTTTCAAAAGGAAAAGCGGCGGAGCATAAAACAGCAAAGGACAGGATGATGCAAGAGCTAATCGGCATGAAAGATGTGAAGGAGCAGGTGCTGGATATCGTAAATGTTATGAAGTATAACCGAATCAGAGAAAGGATGGGGATTGCAGGCGGCAAATATCACAATGTCCATGTGATGCTGGGGGCTCCCGGAACGGCCAAGACGACTGTGGCACAGCTGATGGGGCAGATTATGGTTGAAGAACGTCTTCTCGCGGATAACCGTTTTATCTGTATAAACGGAGCCGAAGGGGTATATTTAAAGAGGACGGAAAAAGTGTGAGTTTTTGAAAAGACCACCTTTTCCCCAAGCTGAAATCAGCTTTATTATAGCGAGAAATGGAGGAATTTACAATGACG
>CAJTRL010000112.1 GCA_910578715.1 uncultured Lachnospiraceae bacterium
TTTCTGCCGGGGATGATACGCCCGGCAGAAAGCCCGCTTTGATGGTAAAGTCTTTTTATTCTACGAAGGCCGCTGCCTGAAAGCTGCTGCCCGGAAGCCGTCAATATCCCAGGTCTTCCGCAACCAGATATACCCTGATTCTTCCCGCATGCCCGCTTCTTCTCGTGACAACGATTTGATTGCAGAAACATTCCGGCGAAAGACAGTCATGACAGTGCCCGGTAACGGCACAGGGGAGTTTCCGGCCAAGCCGGATGGCGTTGGCGGGAGAAGCCATGTTCCGGACTCTGGCGACGCCGCTTTTTAAGTCCGTGACGATTTTGTTCATTCCGACAACGATAATGACATGGGACGGCCCCTGAATCAGACAGGCAACGCGGTTACCGTTGCCGTCGATATTGATTAATTCGCCGTCAATTGTTACCGCATTGCTGCTCATCAGATAATAATCCGCCATAACTGTTCTGGCATAAAGCTGCCTTGCTTCTTCCGGGTTCCTGGCGGCGGCTCTGTCGATTAATTCATAGGAGCCGCTTCGTACCGCATCCATCAGGCCAATTTCCTTAATCGTTTCGCTGCCTCCCCAGCTGATGACGCTGCCCTGGGGAATAGAATCAATGACTGCCTTTACACAGTCGGCGCTGTTCTCAAAAAAACAGCCTTCCATATTTCTTTTTTTCAAATTTTCAATGATGGTTTTCGCCATAGCGGCAAAAGCCTCTGTCTTGTGAGACATCATAACCCTCCGTTCCGCCTGCCCGAAGGTTTCCGGAAAACGTTCCGGACAGCAGGCCTTATAGTTTCATTTTATCAGCTTTGTGCCCTATAATATAACTGTAAAAATAGGAAAAAACTGACAATAGAGTGATAATATGTAAAAAAAGGAAGAAAAATGAAAAAATTAAAAGTTTTTTCGCAAAATGTGTTGACAAATTAAAATCGCATGGTATAATAAAACCATAAACAAACAAATTCATATAGATATCATAAAAGAAAGCGAGGTACGGACCACCAAAAACTTAACCTGAATCCATTTAAAGTACAAATGAATAAGGAACTAAAGACAAGGCGGATAGAGGAGGCCGGAAGGCTGATTCTATAAAAATCGTAATCGAGTACAGAAGAGAAAGTAACGAAGGACAAAAGAAGAGAGAAGAGACCGTTACAGTATATTCATACGAAAGAGAAATGGAAAGAGTACGAAGGAGAAAAGTGGAGGTACAGGCCATTGGATAGTACAGTTTAGAAGCGGGTGTTAATCAGAAAGATTAATGCCCGCTTCCTCGTTGCCTGTTATATTTCAATATATCCAACGGGCCGGCGGTCTGGACTGGTTTTGGAAAACTTACTATGACAGATTAATCAGATGCCCATGCTGAAATTTCACCTCGGAGAAAAATAGTCGTAATTGGTTATAAATATAAAAATTATGTGGTAAAATGTAGGAAAATAGGTTATGATATACTATATCTAGTATGTCAGAGGGAAATCTGGTAAGCAAAAAATATAGCTGACCGGTAAATGGCACACTGGTATCAGGTTGTTTGAAACGCGAATATGCCGGTACAATCATATACCAAAGTTTGCAGCTGAAAGAAAGGCATGGTATCAGAATGGGAAAATTATTTAATCGCAAAAAACATCTTTTCCAGGAGGACGAACTGGACGATGACGAGATAGATGATGACGAGGATATTGATGACGAAGACGATGAAGATGACGTAGACGAAGATGAAGACGACGAAGACGATGAAGATGACGAAGACGATGAAGATGACGAAGACGATGAAGATGACGACGTAGACGATGAAGACGATGAAGACGATGAAGACGATGACGATGAAGACGATGAAGATGACGACGTAGACGATGAAGACGATGAAGATGACGACGAAGACGTAGACGATGAAGATGACGAAGAGACCAGAGCTGAGAGGAGAAGAGCATACAGACGTAAACGGCGTATCCGGAACCAGATTATTGCTTATCTGGTCGTAATTCTGTTTTTTGCCGGTCTGGTAGCGGGGGCTATTGTAGCGGGACGCAGAATCATGGATGTTGTCAAAGAGAAACAACAGGCGAAGGAGCTGGAAGAAGTGCAGGCGGAGCCGGAACCGGAATTGCCGCCGGAGGATATGATTGTGGAAGCACCGCCTGAAGTTGTAGTGCCAACCAAAGAGGAACAGCTCGAGGAAATTGTCGTAAACAGCATTTCTACGATGCCGCTGGAAGACAAAGTGGCGGGACTCTTTATTGTGACACCGGAATCTCTGACAGGGGTGCAGACAGTCACAAAAGCGGGCGAAGGAACGCAGAAGGCGCTGGAACAGTATGCGGTCGGCGGGCTGATTTACTTTGACAAAAATATTGTGGATAAAGACCAGCTGACAGAGATGCTGGCGAATACCGTACCAATGAGCAAATACCCGATTTTTCTGGCCGTTGATGAAGAAGGCGGGAGTGTCAGCCGTGTGGCAGACAGCGGTATTGAGGTAATTCAGGTGGACGATATGGCTTCCATCGGAGCGGGCGGAGATTCGTCAGTGGCTTATGAAACGGGCGTAACGATTGGCTCTTATTTAAGCGCACTTGGATTTAATTTAAATTTTGCGCCGGTGGCGGATGTTGCGACAGCGGAAGACGGGGGTGTACTGGGAAGCAGAACCTTTGGCATGGATGCAAATGTATGCGCTGATATGGCTTCCAATGTGGTAAGCGGTATGCAGAGCACCGGAGTAAGTGCGTGTTTGAAACATTTCCCGGGACTCGGTTCTGCGGAGGAAGATACCCACGACGGAAGAGTTGAAATTTCCAAAACGGCGGACGAAATGAGGGCGTCGGATTTTATTCCCTTCCAAAAAGGTATTGAGGCGGGAGCGGATTTTGTTATGGTGAGCCATGTCACCGTGCCTGCAATTGATTCGGAAGGGCTGCCGAGTTCTCTGTCAGGAGCAGTCATCACGAATACCCTTCGTGGGGAATTAGGCTTTAACGGGGTAGTGATAACAGATGCCCTGAATATGAGTGCAATAACGGAATATTATACGCCGGAGGAAGCGGCGGTACTTGCTATTGAAGCGGGAGCCGATATGCTTCTGATGCCGGAAGATTTTGAAGCGGCGTATACTGGATTGCTGACGGCGGTGCAGGAAGGAAGAATATCCGAGGAGCGAATTGATGAATCCCTGAAAAGAATTTATCGTATTAAACGCAGAGATGATGTGCAATAGCCGTTTGATTTTTGATATTGTCAGAAATTGTCCGAAAATTATATATAATTGATTGAATTAAGCAAACTTAAATTTTAGCGTTGACAAAGAATGAGAAGTATAGTATGATATTACTTGTCTGAAAGAGATGTGTCATTCTTGCTCAGGCAAGTGATATGCGCGAGTGGCTCAGTTGGTGGAGCACGACCTTGCCAAGGTCGGGGTCGCGGGTTCGAGTCCCGTCTCGCGCTCTTTTTCATGAAGCGGGAATGCTGATAAATACGGCATTTCCGTATTTTTTTGTGTCTACAAATTTGAAGACAGTTGAAGACAGTCTATAAAGCCTCTTTTATGAGATTGTATGTCTCTGATTCTGTAAGCGGATTGTATAGATATCCGAGCGTGGTTGAAAGGCTGCTGTGAAGAAAAACCATTCTAAAATAAAAGGCCGCTGTATGTGGGTGTTTCTAACAGGTTCTTTCTATCCTGTTTGATTTGCATATGTAAATGAAAAAGGGAATTGCCTGCGCTGATACAGGCAACTCCCTTTAAAGCATTCTGTTATTTTGTTTCTGCCGCCGGAACTGTTGACAACACTGCCGTGCCATTGATTTTAAGAGGCTGTTTCAAGTTTTGTGTAAACTCAAAAACTGATATAAGATTTGTTGATAG
>CAJTRL010000113.1 GCA_910578715.1 uncultured Lachnospiraceae bacterium
GAAAGTTTACGGAATGTTTAGTATATATTCCTTACTATGCCACGGCAGGCGGTATGAATGCGGCACAGGGGTGGTGTCCGACGTATAAAAATATGGACTATATCGTTATTCAGGCGGAGAAATTCAGGGAGTATTTTGCGAAAGAAATACCGGATGATAAATTCCTTATTCTCGGTTCTCCTAAGTTCGACAGTGTAATTTATAAGTGTCAGAATCCGCCGGAATATCCGGAAGCATGGAAAGAAAAAATGAAAGGGCGAAAAGTATACTTTTATAATACGAGTATCAGCGGAATGCTTGGAAATGTGCGTGCTTTTCTCCAAAAAATGAAATATGTTTTTGAAATTTTTCAGGGAAGAGAGGACGCCTGTCTTTTATGGCGGCCGCATCCGCTTCTGGAATCGACTTTCGATTCGATGCGGAAAGAGTATAAGCCGGTTTATGATACGCTGAAGAAGTGGTTTATCGCTGAAGAGATTGGAATCTTGGATGAGACGCCGAATATTGAAGACACCATTGCACTTTCGGATGTCTATATCGGCGATGCGGGAACGAGCGTTACTTCTCTTTTCGGCGTTGCCGGGAAGCCGCTTTTTATTTTGAATAATTATCTTCATACGCTTCCGAAGAAGGATGACTGGCGTGGGGAAAGGATTCGCCCACAGTTTGATGTATGGGGGGACGACCGGTATCAGGTCACGGACAACAATCAGCTGTGGTTTTCGGAGAAGAATGATTATCATTATAAATTTTATATGGACTTAGAGACTGGCTATTCCGGCAGCGGTTATTACATGCGGGCGGTGGAACTGGAGGGCATACTTTATGTGATTCCTCGAAATGCTCAGAATATGCTGATTATTGAAAACAGAATAATCCGAAAGGTGGAATTTCAGAAGTTTGTCATTTCGGGAGCGGCTTTTCTAAGCTATTGGCATGATAAGGATTGTCGATATCTGTATTTGTTTCCGAATCAGTATCCGTATGTGATTCGGTATCAGTTAGATACAGGAAAAATTGATTATATAGATGGTGTCCAGTCGTTTTATGTGAGACTGGTTGAAAACGAATGGCGGACGGGCGGGATTGGATTGTACGAAAATGAACTGCTTTTCGCGTCGCCGGAGGATAATCAGGTTCTTTTTATGGATATGGATACGCTGGAGAAAAAAATATGCAGCATTCATTCTTCAGATAATGGAGGGATTCAGGGTCTGGTGCTTAATGATGAGGATTTATGGCTATTGCCTATGAAAGGTATGACGATTATTCGCTGGAATCCTAAAACAGGAGATATGCGGGAGTACAGCGGAGCAAAAATGCCGGAGCAGTTCAGAATTACGCAATGGCCGTTCGGATATGAATGTGAGGAGCATCCTTTTGGAACCATTGCTTTTTTTGAGAAGGATAACCGAAAAAAGGTTATTGTTTCGCCAAACTGGGGAAATATGTATTTGTCCTTTGATACGGAAACAGGGGAAATGGCAGAGTGGGAGCTGCCAGAAGGGATGAAAACGACAGAAAAAAGTGAATATTTTCGGACAGGCAGTATGGGGGGATTTGTCATTACATGGCAGCAGCTCGGCGGGCCGGAATGTCGTATCTGGTATGCGCCGGAGCGGAAGCTCTATGATATAAATGTTTTTACAAAAGAATATAAAGAAGTAGAGATAGAGTTCGATTATGATGACTTGTTGGAGCATGAACCGGGATTTATGGAAGAATCGGAATGGATGCAGTACTGTCTGATGGAAAATGCGTTTAATTCGCTGAAAGACCTTCTGGATGACCGGATTACCGGGAATCAGTTCGACAGGGAAAGACAGCTGCGGGCATTTTCCAAAGTCAATGTCAATACGGACGGGACATGCGGAAAAAATATCTATGAGTTTGTGAAAGGTAAGATTTCATGACGAAAGTGATTACATACGGTACTTTTGACTTGTTGCATGAAGGCCATTACCGCCTGCTGGAAAGGGCGAAAGCACTCGGAGATTATTTAATCGTCGGCGTGACTTCGGAAGCCTATGACAAGGCGAGAGGAAAACTGAATGTGGTGGATTCGCTGGCGACCCGGATAGAGAATGTCCGCAAAACAGGATTTGCGGATGAAATTATCGTGGAGGAAACGCCGGGCCAAAAGGTACAGGATGCGCAAAAATATCATGTGGATATTTTTACGGTCGGCTCCGACTGGACAGGTTCGTTTGAATATATGAAGGACTATTGTCAGGTCATTTATCTGGAACGGACGAAAAATATTTCCAGCACTTTGCTACGGGTACAGAATAAGCGGATTCAGAGAATCGGCATTATCGGTTCGGGGCGGATTGCAAAGCGGTTTATCCCGGAAGCCAGACTGGTCAGCGGTGTCAGCGTTCAGGGAGTATATAATCCTCACTTGGAGAGTGCGGAAAAGTTTGCGGATAAATGGGAGATTGAGGCGTATCAGGATATTGAAAAATTCTATGAAGCGGTGGATGCAGTTTATATTGCGGCACCTCATGAAACCCACTATGGATATATCAAATCTGCGCTGGAGCATGGAAGGCATGTTCTATGCGAAAAGCCAATGGTGCTGGAGAAAGCGCAGGCGGAGGAATTATTTCAGTATGCGAGGGCGCATGAGCTTATTTTGTTTGAGGGAATTAAGACGGCTTACTGCCCTGGGTTCAGCAAACTGCTGGGCGTGGCATGCAGCGGTACGATTGGCAATATCAGAAATGTGGAAGTCTGCTTTACGAAACTGGAAAATCCGAAAAGCAGAGAGCTGACAGATTTGCGATACGGGGGCAGTCTGACAGAACTTGGAAGTTATGTGATGCTGCCAATTTTGAAACTTTTTGGAGAAAAATACGAGGAAATTCGCTTTGATGTGAGCCGTGGAGAAAATGGACTGGATATTTTTACGAAAATTTCTCTGGTCTATCCTAACGGAATGGCGACAGCTACATGCGGTTTAGGAGTTAAGTCAGAAGGACGGCTTCTGATTGCCGGGACAAAAGGGTATCTGGTTGCGGAAGCGCCGTGGTGGAAGACCTCTTATTTTGAAGTGCATTATGAAAATCCGTTGGAAGTGGAGAAGTATTCGGAGCGGTTTCTCGGTGACGGGCTGCGCTATGAAATCAGTGATTTTCTTTCTATGATTAACGGAAGAAACAGTAGTGAATTTAAATTAACCAGAAGTGAATCGGTGGCGCTGGCCGATATGATGGAGCAATTTCTGAAAGCGGAGAACAGACAGAATATCCGTTTGAAGGCACAGGACATCAAAGGAGTTTTTCATGAAGATTTGGGCACACAGAGGATGCAGTCAGAGATATCCGGAGAATACGCTGTTAGCTTTTGAAAAGGCAGCGGAATTAAACGGACTGACAGGGATAGAACTGGATATACAGCTCACACGGGATGGCGAGTTGGTCGTGATTCATGATGAGAGGGTGGACAGGACGACGGAAGGAATCGGATTGGTAAAGGATTATACCCTTTCTGAATTAAAGCAGTTACATATTTATGCGGATGAGAATCCCGGCCAGAAGATTCCGACAATCGGGGAAGTGCTGGATTTGTTGGAAAAAAGGATGCGGTGTGGTCTAAAGCTCAATATAGAATTGAAGAACAGCGTTTATCCTTATACGGGGATGGAAGAAAAAATTGTGGAAATAAAAATAAAAAAAAGAGAGAAAAAGGTTCCAAAAATAGAAAGAATTAATGAAATCATTGATCAGTTCAAA
>CAJTRL010000114.1 GCA_910578715.1 uncultured Lachnospiraceae bacterium
ACCCACCCGCGAAAACGGCTTCTAAATGTCCACAGGCGCGTTTTGCGCCCTTTTTCCTGCCCCGTTTCCCACCGCACTAACAAGGGCTTGCGTCAATAACTCAAAAAAGCACTTGACAAAACGCTTCATGGGGGACAGCGAAAGATATCGCACCATATATCGACCCGGTATTTGAGAATAACGTGATTCTCACCGAAACGGAAAGGCTCATGATGTCCGGCAGACCGAAATCGCCAAAGTATGCAAGAAATAAAAATATCCTTGTCATCGGCGGTTCCGGCTCCGGCAAGACGAGGTTTTTTGTCAAGCCTAACATCATGCAGATGAACAGTTCCCTTTGCGTCACTGACCCGAAAGGAACACTGATTCTGGAAACGGGAAAGATGCTGGAAAAGAACGGATATCGGATAAAGGCGCTCAATACGATTAATTTTGCAAAGTCGATGCACTATAACCCGTTCGCCTACATACGCAGCGAAAAGGATATCTTAAAGCTGGTAAATACCATTATCATGAATACAAAGGGAGAAGGGCAGCAATCCGGCGAGGATTTCTGGATTAAGGCGGAGCGGCTTTATTATACCGCGCTGATTGCTTATATCTGGTACGAGGCGCCGGAAGAAGACCAGAATTTTTCCATGCTGATTGATATGGTGGATGCAAGTGAGGTGCGGGAGGATGACGAGAACTTCAAAAATGCGATTGATTTACTGTTCGACGAACTGAAAGAAAAAGACCCGGAGCATTTCGCTGTCCGCCAGTATGCAAAATTTAAGCTCGCGGCGGGCAAAACGGCGAAGTCGATATTAGTTAGCTGCGGGGCAAGGCTTGCACCGTTTGACATTAAGGAGTTAAGGGAGCTGACGAGTTATGACGAACTGGAGCTTGATACGCTCGGAGAGAGAAAAACGGCATTGTTCGTTATTATTTCTGATACGGATTCGACATTCAATTTTCTTGTCAGTATCATGTACACACAACTTTTCAATCTGCTTTGTGATAAGGCGGATGATGTGTACGGCGGAAGGCTGCCCATTCACGTCCGCTGTTTATTGGACGAATTTGCGAACATCGGACAGATTCCGCAGTTTGAAAAACTGATTGCGACCATCAGGAGCAGGGAAATCTCTGCTTCTATTATTTTGCAGTCAAAAAGCCAGCTAAAGGCAATTTATAAGGACAACGCCGATACCGTCGAGGGCAACTGCGACACGACCCTGTTTCTGGGGGGAAAAGAGAAAACGACTTTAAAAGATTTGGCGGAAATACTCGGCAGGGAAACGATTGACCTTTATAATGCCTCGGACACGAGAGGCACGAGCCAGTCCTACGGCCTGAACTATCAGAAAACGGGAAAGGAGTTGATGAGCCAGGATGAAATAGCAGTCATGGACGGCAGCAAGTGTATCATGCAGCTTAGGGGCGTAAGGCCTTTTTTTTCCAATAAATTTGATATAACGAAGCATAAGCAGTACCCGATGCTGTCCGACTATGACCCGAAGAACGTTTTCGATATTGAAAAGTATATGAAAAATCTTGGGCGCGCGAAGATACGCGATACGGATATGGTGGATGATGTGTTTGATGCCGGAGTGGTTGCAGAATAACAAAAACAGATGGAAAGGAAGAAAAATATGGAACTTAAAAAAGTAAGGGAAGCCGTTGATACGGCGGAAGAAAAACTCGGCGGGAAACTTTTCCCCGATATGGAAGAAAAGAAGAGGAAACGGCTTGCCGGGAAAGTCATTGCGTGGTTTCTGGTCGCGCTCATCTGTGCGGCGGGCGTAGGGATGTTCCGTTACCGCGCGGAGAGGGAACTGCGGCAGTATCAGAAGATTGCGGACGCATACAGGCAGATAGAGATTCTGTTTGATAAATGATGTGGAAAGCATGGACGGAACTTGTGGACATTGTGACCACAAGTAAAAAAGCAGACTTGTGGACATAGTGGCTACAAGCAGAAAAAAGAATACGGAGCAAAGAAAATCAGCATCCGAAAGGAGTTTTCAACGTATTTTTATGGAATAAACAAAGGAGTATCCGGCGCGCCATGTCGTCAAACGTAATGCACCGGATACAGACAGGACTTTCCATAAAGGAATGCCCCGCCCTTATTTTAGCACAGGACGGGGCATTTTACACGAAAAACTCTCTTCACTGGATAAAACAAATTTTGAGAAAGAGAGAGGTAGAGAAAATGGCATTTTTTACAACGGCAGTAACAGGCCTTACAACAGTGGTGACAGCCATCGGCGCGGGCGTGGCGGTATGGGGCGTCATAAATCTTTTGGAGGGGTATGGCAATGATAATCCCGCGGCAAATGCTCATGTACGGTAAAGAAGCAAGCAACCGAAAACAAGAGATAGACCACCAGCACCACACTATTCCGAACCACAGAAACCAAAGACCAAAAGACAAGCATTGTGGAAATGTGCATAACAGGCTATGGAATCATGGATAACTCTATTCACAGGACATTGAAAAGCTAAAGAGCAGCTTTCCCACGTCCTGCAAACAGAGTTACCCACAATTCCGAAAGGCAGCCAGTTATACACATTTCCACGAATGCCGACTACTACGAAATCCCTTTCTTATTCTTCATCATTGTGAACCAGTCAGGAATATAGCATAATTTTGGTGTTATTGACAATGAACAATTAGGATTGGAGTATCTAAAAGGTGTGTTAAAGATTATTGACACAATGTTAATTTTCAGAAACTTATGAAATGTGTGTTAAAATTGACAAATTGACAACCTAAATTGCTTGAAGCCAAATAAATAATATTGTAGGCTAGAAAAAAAGGAGGAAATGTGAAATGAAATTTAACGAAAAATTATTAAAACTTCGTAAAGAAAAAGGACTCTCACAAGAAGAATTGGGAATGGAAATGCAGGTATCAAGACAGACTGTCTCAAAGTGGGAAGCAGGGCAATCATACCCGGATTTTACTAGATTAGTCATGTTAAGTGATTTCTTTGATATGACTTTAGATGAACTTGTAAAGGATATTGACGTGCAGGAAGTAAGGGAAAATTCTTTTATAAATGAAAAAGTCGATTCAATTTATCGAGTTTCCCAAGACGTGGATTCTATTATTCAAAATAAAACTCTCAAAGATATTTTAAGAGGGATAAAATGGTTTATAGTGGGTAGCTTTATATTTCTATGCCTAATCATAATAGTTACACTTATACTGCATTTTATTTATCCAGAATCCAATATATTTTGGCACACCTACTAATTGCAAATTATAAAAACCCTATGTGGGAGAAAGGGGGAATCAACTATGCCTTGTACAGAAGCATACAAAGAACACATCATGTATACTTTCAACGGCTATTGCAAGACCGTCATACGCTTTGCGGCTATCAACGCATGGCGTGACAGGAGCAGACGGCGGCAAAAAGAAATATCCCTTGAATACCTCACAGAAGAAAAGTTTTACCCTTTAGGCACAACAGACGAATATTTTGAAGCACCCTATGAAGAATACCCCGTTACGATATGCGGTCAGACAGTTATCCTCACCAATGGGGAGCTTGCCGCCGCCCTGTTATCTCTGCCGGAGAAGAACCGGGAAATCATTTTCCTTTACTTTTTCGGGGATTATACACAACAGGAAATCGGGGAAATGTACGGACGCTGCCGGAGTACCACCGGGTATCAAATCCGCAGGACTTTACAGCTTCTGCACAAAGAAATGGAGG
>CAJTRL010000115.1 GCA_910578715.1 uncultured Lachnospiraceae bacterium
ATGCGTGGGGGACATTGTCGGTTTCGAACATAGATGAGTTTTATAGTGTGCTTGAGAGAATCAATAAAGAATCCGGATATAAAGGCCTCGAAGATGAAGTGAATAAATTATTGAGTATAAGAACATATTTCTGGAATCTGGAAATAGAATTAAAAAATGAAAAGTATCATAGAATTAAATCCGAAATAAATGACTTATTTTCTACCATTAAAACTATTTTTTCTATTTGTGAATTTTGGGATGATATAGAATATACAATTAATGATAGAGAGAAAGACAAAAATAGCTTAGTATTAAAAAAATATTTTATGTTAGAGGAAGGATATAGACTTCGCGAAAAGGCATTTATTGATGTTTTTGATTTGCTTGAAGCGTTACAAGCATTGAAATTATTTTATTTATCCATAGGAAATCATTATGAGTCGGATTGTTCTTATCCATTGCTGGCATTGGCAAATCGAGCCGTCATACAGTATGAAGAGAATCCGGCGTGGCTTGGCAATAAGAAAAAAGAAATCGCCAAGCTACTATTGGAACTTGCAGAAATTGTTTGCAGACTGGATAAGTCACCTGGTTATTATGAAAAAGATACTATTGCAAAAATTTCAATATATGCCTATAAATTTAATGCGTATTATGAGAGGGAGGAAATAAAAAGAAGGAAAGAAGAAATGCTACAAAAAAATCAAAAATGAAAACAACAGCGCCAGAGCAGATACGAAACTAAAACAGTTTTGTATCTGTTTTCTTTTGTTATTAAAAACTTGTGGACACACTGACCACAAGCGGAAAGGAGAACATATGAACAAAGTCAATATAAAAGACGAACGCTTCGGTATGCTTGTAGCCATCGAAGCAACCGACAAACGTGATTTCGGCAACGTCATCTGGAAATGTAAATGCGACTGCGGCAAAATCGTTTATAAATCCACAAGTTATTTAAGCAAAGACCGGATGTGCAGCTGCGGATGCTATGCTAAAATCCAGCATAAAAAGCAACGCCGGGATATTTCAAAACAGCGCTTCGGAAGCCTCGTGGCGATGGAACCGACCGGAAAATCAAACAAAGACAAACAGAGAATCTGGAGGTTTCGCTGCGACTGCGGGAAAATCATTGAAAAACCAATTTCAGAAGTCACAAGGAAAAAAAATCCCACACAATCGTGCGGATGCAGTAAAGCGTGGTTCATCGGCAATTCCGAACATGGGAAGAAACAATACTCCAACCTTGAAAACAATTACGTCATGGGAACCAACGTGGCGGAAATCAGAAGAAAAGACGATAATCCAACAAAAGCCAACACTTCCGGTTACCAGGGCGTAACCTATCTCACGACCCGCCGTGTTTTTGTTGCATACTGCCGCTTCCAGGGTTACTATGCACAGAAAGCCTGTCATAGCCTAGAAGAAGCCATCCGGGTAAGACAGAAGATGCGCAAGATACGGGATGATTTTATTGAATGGTACGATTCCCTTACGGAAGAAGAACGGCAGGAAGCCATACAGGAATATGATAATAACCGGGACTTCTTCAAAAATTATTATAAAAACAAGATGAAAGAGATTATCTGACCGGGCAGAGCAGCGATTCCATTGTGCTTCATCCGGGCGTATGATACAATTTTAATGTCATTCATAAAGACAAATCCCGGACTTGATGAGGTGAGGTTACATCATGAAATGTATTGTATTTTACGAAAGCTGGCAGATGGAATGCTGCGGAACGGCATTTTCCACAGGCGATACGGTGAAATGGCTCGTTCATCAGACAGAACAGATAAATTCGCCTGTCGATGTCGGAGAAATAAATTATTATTATGAAGCGCATAGTTCCGACTGGCAGAATCTGCTTGTTTTAGAAGGAAAAGTTGAACAAATTAAAATTCTGTACGAAAAATATACGCCATCAGCAGAAGATTCCCGTCTTTTGGTTCCTGTCAGCGGAGAAACAGTTGAGGCTGACAGGGTAAAGGGGTTTGAAAAAAAGATTCATGATATGGAGCCAAGCGGGTATATTGTTACCCTGAATGAATACACAATCAGACCAGCGGTTCAGGAAGAGGTTACTTACAGATAGTTTTTTGCTGACACAAAACAAAACTAAATAATTGTTACTAATAAAACAGCGGTAAATCTGTCATAGCTTTACCGCTGTTTTTTATCAAAAAACAACTTGTGGACATTGTGTCCACAAGCAGAAAGGAAGAAATATGTACATTCTACCCAGAACACCAAACATCCGGAACCTACACCGCCTGTACGTTCCGCCGTAACTGAAATCTTTTTTTGTAAGGAGAAAGACACAGCCTGAATCCGGGTCAAGGGAAAGGGTGGAGATTTTGCGAAGCAAAATACTACCCGGCCTTGACGCGGTTCAACACCGTAAAATATGGCAAGGGCAAGGGACAGTTTTTTCCCTTGCCCTTGATTACAGATACGGTGAAGCGGAGGACAGCCACAGCGTCCAGAAAAAAGAAAGAAAAGAGGGATGCCATGCAGGAAGAAGTTACCCAGAAAACAATCGCTTTGGTCTTTAAGACTTCCAGACTGAGTGCCGATGCGCTGCAAAAAGCAATGAAAGCCTATCTGGAGGGCAGAAAGCATAAGCCGCCTCCTCATGGGAAGATTCCCGTAAAGAAACTCATCGGTCAGGGACAGGGGGCGAAGTCGATTGAGATTACGGATGAAAATATCAAGTCCTTTAGCCGCGTCGCAAGGAAGTATGACGTGGATTTTTCCGTAAAAAAGGACAAAACGGTACAGCCGCCGAAATATCTCGTATTCTTCAAGGGAAAAGATGCGGACGTGATAACACAGGCATTTAAGGAGTTTGTCAAAGTAAATGAAAAGAAAAAGCAGCGTGTTTCCATCCGGGCAAAAATAAAGCAGTTCCAGAAAAACATTGCACAGAGCAAGGACAGGGAACGTTCCAGAGAAAAGAACAAAGACAGGGGGCAGAGCCTATGAACAAAATAGCAGAGGGCATCAAGAATGACCTGTCGGCGGTTCCGAAAACTTTAAAGGAAAAAACAAAGGGTGCTGACGTAAAAAAAATGCTGCTGAAATGCGCCCCATATGTGATATTCGGTTATGTTTTCAATAAGCTGTCCTGGTTATACCGCCATGAAAGCGGCGCGAATGTATGGGAAAAGGCGTTGTATACATTGGGCGGCATGGGAAAAGCATTCCATAATCCGCTTCCGAGTCTGAATCTTGTGGATATTGCCGTGGGGGTTGTCAGCGGATTTGCTTTTTTCCTGATAGTGTACTGTAAAAGGAAGAACGCGAAAAAGTTCCGGCATGGAGAAGAATACGGCTCTGCACGTTGGGGTGCATAATCTTAACTGTAAGCAACACCTATATTGACGCAGGAGGGTATGCACATGAATGATTACAGCAAAATCACAGCCCTTTACTCCCGCCTATCCGTGGGGGACGAGGACAGGGACGGCGGCGAAAGCAACTCCATACAGAACCAGAAGAAATTTCTGGAAAGCTATGCCAGACAGTTAAAATTAACCAATATCCGGCACTACATTGATGATGACGAAAGCGGCAGATTTTTTGACCGTTCCGCCTACTCCCGCATGATTGAGGACGTGGAAAACGGCAAAATCGGCGTGTGCATTA
>CAJTRL010000116.1 GCA_910578715.1 uncultured Lachnospiraceae bacterium
TAAAAATATATCGGGAGATATATTGACAAATTTCAAATTTTGAGGTAGGGAGGATAAAGAGGATGAATAAACGTGTATATGGTGTGATTGGCATCTCATCGATTATGGCAAACTGGAATGCTGATTTTTCGGGATATCCCAAAACAATTTCTGACGGAAGGACATTCGGAAGCGATAAGGCGCTGAAATATCCGATGAAAAAAATGTGGGAGAATGAAGGAAAAAAAGTATTGTACATTAAGTCGATGAAATTTGTGGAAAAGAAGGGTGACGTATCACTCGTACCGCGTTCCCTGAAAGAGCGGTATGAATTTTTGTTTGGGGAATCCGCTAAGGATGAGGCAAAAGACAGTAGAAAAGTGCTGACGAATCTGATGACGGCGGTGGATGTGAAGAATTTCGGGGCCACCTATGCGGAGTCAGGAAATAATATTGCAATTACAGGTGCAGTACAAATCGGCCAGGGGTTTAACGTTTATGATATGACAGAACCACAGGAACAGCAGATTTTGTCACCTTTCCGGGATTCCTCCAAAGAAGGGGAAAGCGGAGAGGAGGCCAGAAATTCCACGCTCGGTACGAAAATTGTCAGCGATGAAGCTCATTACTTATATCCGTTTGTTATTAATCCGGCGGCCTATAAGGAATTGATGGAATTGGGCGTGACCGAAGGATATACGGAAGCGGACTATTGCAATTTTAAACGTACCGCTTTAGTCTGTGCGACTTCTTTTGCAACGAACGCAAAGGCGGGGTGCGAAAACGAATTTGCTTTATTTGTCGAGACAAAACAGGATGTATATCTGCCCAGTCTGACCTCTTATATTGATTTTCGGAAAGGAGAGGAAAAGAATACCATTTCCGTATTCTGTGGGGAATTATTAAAAGAATTGGCAGAAAATATTTTATCGGTAGAAATATACTATAATCCGGATACAACGATTCTGAACCAGAATACGGAGTCCGCGAAAATATTGAATATCCTGACGCAGAAAGAAATATAGAAATTGAGGGAAGAACGATGAATGCCTTACATTTTACGTTGAGCGGGAAAACGGCCTTTTTTAAAAAACCGGAAGTCAATACTTATGTCTATTTTACTTATGGGAATATTCATAAAATAGCGCTGCTCGGTATTTTCGGAGCAATTCTTGGCTATGGAGGACATACGCAGAAATTCGCCCAGACGAAAAAAACGAAAACAACAGAAGAAAGTTTTCCGGAATTTTATGAAAAATTATCGTCCCTGAAAGTGTCAGTCATTCCTCGAGCGGAAAACGGTTTTATACGAAAAAAAATTCAGACATTTAACAATTCGGTCGGCTATGCTTCGGGCGAACAGGGGGGAAATTTAATCGTAAAGGAACAATGGCTGGAAGAACCGGCCTGGGAAATCTATGTGCTGCTCGACTGCGATGAGGCGGAAAAACTCTGCAAGGCCATTCAGGAGCGAAAATGCGTCTATATACCTTATCTTGGGAAAAATGACCATTTTGCGGATATTTCCCGGATAAAGCTAGAAGAAGCCGGGGAATTAAGATGCGGACAGGCAAGAATTGATTCCCTGTTTCCGAAAGAAAGCGGGAAATTGCAGATAAACGATGATTTCTGGTCCGAAGAAGGGATGACTTTTAAGTATGAAGAAAAACTGCCCGTGAAATTGGATGCCCTGACCAATAACTATATTTTACAGAGTTTTATTTATACGGATGCGGCAGCCGCATGGGAAAATCAGAAAGCATATCGCATAAACGACAGAATAATTATGTTTTATTGAAAATGACGCTGCGCTCTTCAAAGCGCATATCAATTTAAATACCGTGTGTAGCGCGGTGGAACGAGAGGAAATATGAAAGATACCTGTGGGCAGGATGGCTTTATAAAAGTCGGCCAGATTATCAAGAACCCGGAATTTTATTATGCGCATAAGGGCGGGAAGACGAGGGAATGGGAAACGTTAGAAGAGCACACCGTTCTCTGCCAGAAATATTTCAGACAGATTTATGAAGGGAAAAATATCGACAGGCAGATAGAATTTTTTGGGAAAAAATATCTGTCTGACGTGGAAAAGGATGCAGAAGCGTTGATGAAAGAAATGCTGTATAATGTGGTAACATTTCACGACGTCGGCAAGCACAATCCCAATTTTCAAAGAAATGTCATGGAAAGAAAAGATATAAGAAAGGACCCGGCTTACCGGTCGGCAAAGAATGAACATTCTATTTTGTCGGCCGTTCTTTATCTGGACTATTACGACAGTAAAATCAGAGAAACCGGAGGAAAAGCGGAGAAAAAATTGTGCGCGCTTATGCTGTGCAATGCTTATGCCATCGCAAGACACCACAGCAGTCTGGTTTCTGTGAAAAGTTTTATAGAAAGTTTGAAAAGTGGCAGTTACCGGGAAATTCCGGGAATTTTTAGGCGGGAGTCCGTACAGGCATATACAGAATGCTTTACGCTAAATAAGAACAGGATGGAAATGTTTTCCAGACTGCTCGATAATATGCAGAAGGTACAGACACAAAGACAGGGAATCGGATTGTATTTTTATGAAAAACTTGTTTATTCTATGCTGGTCGCATCCGATTATTATGCGACTTCTGAATATATGTCAGGCGTAATAATGGAAGCGGTTCCTGAATCAAATTATCTGACGCGTTTTGAAAAAATCCATAGTCAGACGCAAATCAATCAGTCTATTCGAAAATATGAGTCAGAAACATATCCAATGAACCCGGAACAATTAAAAGAAAATACACAGATTAATATATTGCGGAATGAAATTTTTCTGGATGCTGAGAGACAGCTGTTAAAGGAACAGGATAAAAATATATTTTATTTAGAGGCGCCGACAGGCAGCGGAAAAAGTAATATTGCTGTAAATCTGAGTATGCGGCTTGCCAAAGAAGATGAACAGATTAAAAAAATATATTATGTATATCCGTTTAATACGTTAGTTGAGCAGAATCAGGAGATATTCCAGAATATGTTCCAAGATTATCCGGGGGTTCTGGATGAGATTGTTGTTATCAATTCTATTACGCCGATTAAATGCGTTTTAAATGGACGAAAGAAAGATGAAGAGGAGGAGACAAACGCCTATTATGAAAAGGCCCTGCTGAACAGACAGTTCCTGAATTATGCCATGATTTTAACGACTCATGTCAGTTTTTTTAATATACTTTTTGGCG
>CAJTRL010000117.1 GCA_910578715.1 uncultured Lachnospiraceae bacterium
AGATTCGCATAGATATCTCCGAACTCTTTCTTCGTCAGGTCGGAAAGCTGCCGGCAGCCTTCATATTGGTAACATCTGCCATAAAGCTCGTCATATTCACTCTCTTTGTGTAAATCAAAATATCTGCCGTACTTTTTTTCAATCGGGTCAAACTGCCGATAATATGTAAGCATCCTTTCCCGATTCATCCGGGCATCAGGCTTGTCCATTCTTCTCATCTTTGTCTCCATGGGTCAAGCGAACATGCCCGCATGTTCATTTGACCCTCAAATCATTAGTTGAAAATTTCTAGTTGTCAGCCCTTTTTCCTAAAATCAGCTCTCGCAATCTGTCTTCTCCATTTGTATCTGTCGCAATATCTTTAAACGGCTTTTGATATTCCGCATAAGCCGATATAACACCTGGCAGAAAAGCATTATGAATCTTATCCGCGCTGGCGGTCTCCAGGCCTTTTCCTTCTATTCCCAGTTTGGTATAGTATTCGCTGTGGCCCATTTTCAGGAAATAAATTTTCTTAGTCAGCTTCTCCGTCAGCGGCCATTCCAAAAGCGCTTCTTCAATTTTTTTCTTTCTGTTTTCATAATCATTCTCTCCAAAATCAACGCCCAGATTATGATTTATAACCAGAAAAATCCCGTCCGGCTCATTCTCGTCGCTTTGCACCAGCAAAGTCTTCAACTGCTGAATTGTCGCTATTGTCTGCCCCAAGTCAGTTCCAATCATGATAAACAGATTTTTTCTGTCTTCTCTTTTTAAATCCGAATATCTGGAATTAAAAATACACTCCATGGCGGCGTCCGAAAAACCGTCGGAATTGGGCGGCATATCAAAAATGAAATGCTCCACATCCTCTCCTTCAATCGTCCTGTTGTGTTTTAACAGCTCCCGTAAGCCCAGGCGGAAAATACTGTGCTTTACAACCGGTGTATAACCTGAGTATTTTCCCGCTTTAAACTGGTCTTTCTCCTTATAGTCCATGCTGGCAAAAATAACATTCATACATCGCCCGGTACTTAATTTTACCTTTTCGACAAACCTTTTCCTGCTGTTTCTTACTCCCTGAAAAACGTCATTCGTATACGCCGTCTTACATACATCAGTATTCCCATAAAATAAAATCTGCATGGAGGTTCCCAATAAATCCATGTCGATGAGCAGCGACTTATCCAGATAATATGCAAGCCACAGAGAAAATGTCGTTTTGCCGCAGCCTCCCTTTACAGAATTAATCAGATTATATGTCGCCACCGCCATACCTCCCATTTACTTCCAGTTCACAATTCTTCGCCAGATATCCATCTTTATATGACAAGTTTCTGCATGCGTCAATTACATTCTGATAAATCTCTTTTTTATTAATCCGGCTTCCCTTTCCTTCATTTTTCTGTATAATATGAGATGTTCTAATCTGACCGACATAGATATTGGAGCTCATATCATAATTCTGCATAATCATGTCATAAAAACGTTTGCTGGAATACTTAAACTTTATATTTATATTCTTCTTTACTGCTTCCGGGTCATTACTATCCGCCGGAACGACTTTCCCCAGCAAGTTTTCCTTATCCTGAAACAAATGGATAAACAGCATATCGTTTACGCTTTTCGCCGCGCTGAAGAAAAAGGAATGCATTGCCTTTCGGATATAGTCATTGAACATATCCTGTGTACGATTGTTTAACGCCGGAAGCAAAATATCGTTTATAAACTTCATGGCAGCCTGCTCATATCTGTTTTCCTCACAGTAGTAATGCACTACCAGCCGATGAGGCCACTCCTTATAATCAATTCCGATGTTTATTTTATCCAAATCCATATAAGCATCTTCCGATTCATTGATACCGGAAAGAAGCATATTTCTCTCGTTAATGGCAACATTCTTAATAAACTGCCATACGTTAAATACCAGCATTTTACTAGCCTTGCCGGTTACAGGCAAGGCGTTTACTTTCTCTGAAGAATAACGGATAATTCCGATTTCTTTCTGATTATAGCGCTCCGTCCTTATATAATACTGGTCGTCATGATAGATATTATCAAATGCTTTCATATCTGAAACATAAACATAGATGGTTGATTTCGGCCCCGCTTCTCTTTGTTTTTCTTCACAAAATTCGAGCAATTGCCCATTTGCCCGCTTTGAAATTCTTCCAAACTGGTTAAAAATCTGCTCACACGTCAATATCTCATACAGCTCTTCCAGCATGTTCCTGTCACAGATATCCGGTTTTTCCGTCCCGCTGTTATATTCATCATAAGACCTGAAAGCAAATTTATGTTTTATAAACTCATACGTTTCCTTTTCCGGCGCCGGCGACTTATACAGTTCGACGCAGTCGAGAATAAACACAACGTTATTCGTACTAATTACCTCGTCCAGCTTTTCCCGGCCCAGCAACGCCGCTTCAGGGCATCCCTGATAAATAATATGAGGATTTTCAGACACTTTCCATTTATTCTTCGTATAAATATTAAAGTCCAGTTGAAAGTTTCCGCTTTGCTTCCCGGCCTTCCGATAGACATAATCGTACAGCTCTTCAACGGGCTTTGCATGTAAATCTCCCATAATCGCAACTTTAAACCGGTCGCCTACCGTCTTTTGGGCCAGTTCATATTCATAGATGATTTTTTCCCCCAGACGTAATTCCCCGATTCCTTCATAGCTGTTGCATTGCTCCAGACCGCGCGCAATCACTTCAAATTTCAGACCGAATGAACTGTCTTCCACATAAGGCGCTATTGCCGCGTGCATAAGCTCCCAGTTTTCTCCCGGGATATACCAGCGGAAATTATGCTGCGCCTTAATCAGCAGTATATGCTTATATATCTCCTGCATCCATCTGTTTTCCGCGTTTTTATTCTCCGCAATCTGTCGAAAAAAGACCGCAATACCATCGCTGACCTTTTGCAGTTTGTTCAGTGCGGCGGGTGACCAGAAATCTATATGATAAACCGCATTCTTTTCATCATACACGGAATCCAGATGTAACAGTTCGCCGATAACAATATCTCTATCCTGTTTCTGGTCAAAGGCATTATAAAATAAAACCAAATCGACTAAAAGAGCG
>CAJTRL010000118.1 GCA_910578715.1 uncultured Lachnospiraceae bacterium
ATCGCCCGCCAGCATCTGCGGGATACACGCCTGCACCGTAGGCGTTTCAAATGCCCCAAGAACAGAGAGTATCACCAGCAGCACACTAATCACTACAACAGCATTGTCCCCGGACAAAAAGACCGCCGCGCATAAGACAGATATTCCCGTCAGTGCATCCAGCGCCACCATGATATTCCTCCGGTCCGCCCTGTCAGCCAGGATTCCTCCAATGGGCGATAAAAGGATTGTCGGGATTGTCGCTAAAGATAAAATCCCCGCGAACACAGCCGCCGAACCCGTCACTTCCAGCACATACATGGACAACGCCAGACGCAGGATATAATTGCCAAACAAAGAGCTTGCCTGCCCCAGTACAAGGAGTGTAAAATTTTTCGTAAACAGTTTCTGCTCCATACGCTACTCCTTCCTTTCTTCCCTGTAACCTCCCAGTATCCGCTCTGTCCGTCCAACCATCTCATCCTCTATAATCGGAAGCCCCATTGCCGAAAGAACCTCCGCAACAAACCTGCACTTATGCCGGATTTCTTCCGCATCCGCCGGGAACACGGACGGCAGCAGCCAGAAATTGACAAGGGACAGCAGTTCGGAAAGCTCTTTTGCATATTCCGTCCGTATTGAACCGTCACGCCGTCCTTCCTCAATCAGTTCCAGCCATAGAGGAGTCAGCACACGCCGGTTCGCCTCCACCGCGGCCGCCAGAATGCGCGGGTCTTTCAGGATGGGTATTGCCTGCGTACTTATTTCTTCCCGTTCTCCATCAGCCCTGTCAAAAGCAAGCACTTCCCGAATCTTCTGCAGCCCGTTCAGGTCCGAGCGCCCCCTGACCGCTTCAAAAGGATTATTCTCCAAAAACATCCTATCTCCTAAAGCATGCATGACCTCTTCCTTACTTCGGAAAAACCGGTAAAACATCCCCTTTGCGCCGCCTGCCAGCTCCATAATATCCGTAATGGCAGTTTCCTCATAACCTTTCGATAAAAACAACTCCTTTGCCGCATCCAAAATCTCTTTCTTCCATTGTTCCGGCTGTTTTTTCACTGGCCTTGCCATATTTCTCCCTCCTCCTTTCATAGTTATTGACTACGAGACAATAACTATTATACAAACAATTTATCGTCATGTCAATCACTTCCACAACCACTTTCCCACACAAATGGGAAAAACATTCCATAAAAAAAGGACCGAAAAATGCCTCCCCGGCATTTTCTGTCCTTTACATGCAGCCCATCCACGCATAGACCGGATGCGGCAAAAAAACAGTCAGTATACTCTTTTCAAATTCAGGTTTTCCTCCTCAAGAAGTCTCCGTTTCCTCTCAATCATCTCGTCGATTCTCTCGATATAAAGACCCACATCCTTCACCGTATCACACCGCTCAATCAGGCCGTCCGGATAAACTCTCTTCGTAACGGTTCCGGCGCCGAGCGCAACGATACTCTGCACTTCCTCCATAATCAACCCCTTTCCCCGTATTATCACTTATCATACGGTATTATCAAGTATTTCCTCTTTTCCGTTTCGTGGAAAACACCGTATTATCGGGTATTATTCTTATATGATTGATGTACTTTTGATGTACTGTCAACTATTTTGATGTACTGGAACGTCCTAAAGGACTCTCCAATAACATACACTATTTCTAAAATAAATCTAACTTTGCTGCTAATGCTTCCATTGATTGCTTTTTCTTAGCTTCTGAAACCTCCGCATAAATGTTCATCGTAGTTCCTATATCAATATGCCCCATTACAGATTGAATCACTTTCAGATTTGTTTCATTCTCACAAAATCTGGCACAAAAAGTGTGGCGAAGACTATGACAGGTAAAATGAGGTAAAATTAATGCTTCCTTACTTTTTAATGCTGCCTTATGAAGTGCATCATCATTATAAGCATCTATGATTCTGCCTAACGACCTATCTAAATCCTGCTGTAAAAATACATTGCCAAAACGATTAAGAAACACAAAGTCACTATAACCGTCAATCTCTGCCTTGCAATAAATACCATTTTCATGCTGATATTGCTTGATTTCATCAAGTGCCTCCCGCACTTCCTTTACCATCGGGATTTTGCGAATACCCGCTTCTGTCTTTGGCGTAGATATATAGATTCTCTTATCTGTCTTATTCAACTTGCCAGCGAAGTAAACCGCCGCATGGTCTATTGTGATAAAGCCATTGTCAAAATCAATATCTTTCCAAGTCAATCCACTTAACTCACCCACTCTGACACCTGTTCCAATGAAGAATGTGTAGATTGGTTTCCAATGGTCATATACTGGGTGTCCGTCCATAAACTCCAAAAAGGCTCGCTGCTGTTCTGGTGTCAGGGCATTTCTCACACCTCTTTTTGCCCCTGTCTGCTTCTTTAGCTGCCCCAAAACATTGTGTGTCGGGTTCGTCCGAATAACACAATCTCTTAATGCCATTTCAAAAGCCGGGTGTAACTCCCTCTGCAGATGTTCGACTGTTCCATAGCTTAAATTGTGTTCCTCCATAAGTACCTTGTAAAAGTACAAGATATCCGAATACTTTATATCTTTGATTTTCCGCCTTCCTAAAGTTGGTCTGACATACGCATCGTATTGATACATATATCCCGCATAAGTTCTTGCCGCCAAATCTTTCCGGGTAGCCATATACTTATCAAACACATCATTCAAAATCTGGTTTTTAGCAGTCTGGCTATCAATCCCATCAAATCTGTCACGCAATAATTCCTCTTCCTTCTGACGGAGTGTTACCAAATCATTAGCATATAAATACTGCCGCTTACCAAATTCATCTGTATAAGCATATTGGTACATCCCATTTGAACTACGAATCGTTTCCCCCTTTCGCAATACCCGTCCCTTACTGTCTTTTCTTGACTTTGCCATACGCTACTCCTTTCTGTTTGGAAAGGAGAGAACCTACGCCTTAATTGCGAGTCTTATACAATAAGTT
>CAJTRL010000119.1 GCA_910578715.1 uncultured Lachnospiraceae bacterium
CGCGAAAAATCGTAGCGGTACTAAGTTCAAAAGACGCCAAAGCGCCTTTTTCACCAAGTACCGACGTTTTTCAAGGGCCTCCGCCAGAGAACGATGCTCTGCCCGGACTGTGGCGGAATTGAAATTAGTTGCGGCCGCCCCTTTTTCGTGATACAGTAGGATGGGTTGAAAAATCAGAGATTTTCGCGGACAGAGAGAAAGGCATGGTTAAGGAAATGATTCTGGCAAAAGGAGCGGCATCATGCAGAAAAAGATAGCGGTCATAAACGATATATCCGGGTTTGGCAGATGTTCCATCAGCGTTTCCCTGCCCATTATTTCCTATCTCGGCATCCAGTGCTGCCCTGTTCCGACCTCTATTTTCTCCAATCATACGGGATTTCCGCATTTTTTCTTTGATGATTATACGGACAGAATGCCGGAGTATATTGATAACTGGAAAAGGCTCGGACTTCGTTTTGACGGCATTGCCACGGGATTTCTCGGTTCCGCGAAGCAGATTCAGATAGTCAGGGAATTTATCCGTGAATTTGCGGACGAAGGGACGCAGATTGTCATTGACCCGGTGATGGGGGATAACGGGAAACTGTATTCCACTTATAATGAAGCGATGTGTCAGGAGATGAAAAAACTGATTTCCCATGCGGATATTATAACGCCAAACCTGACGGAATGCTGTAAACTGACCGATACCGGATATAAGGACGCGGGATGGAAGAAAAAGGAGCTGTACCGGATGGCGGAGGCGCTTTCCGAACGGGGACCTGAGAAGGTCGTCATTACGGGAATTAAACAGGGGGAGTTTATTGCCAATTATGTATATGAAAGAGCCGGGAAAAATCAGGCATTTGTGCGGGAACCGCGGTGGATTCGCACGCATAAAGCGGGAACGGAACGTTCGGGCACAGGAGATGTTTTTGCATCCATTATCGCGGCGGACGCCGTAAACGGAATCGCTTTTGACAAATCGGTAAAAAAGGCTTCCGGTTTTGTGAAAAAGTGTATCGTGAAATCAATTGAGCTGGATATTCCGAAAACGGACGGGGTATGCTTTGAAGAGATTTTATATCAGCTTAAAAGGGATTAGAGCCGGCTGACAAATGGGAGTCAGGACTCCAAAGGTCACGGGATAAATAAATAGTATACAAACAGGACAGGAGAAACAGCAATGGTGATTTTATATGAAGTGTACGAGAATTTATATGTAAATATGACGAACAGATGCCCGTGCGCATGCACGTTCTGTCTGCGCCAGACGAGGGACGAGATGAACAATTCCGGCAGTCTGTGGCTGGAGCGGGAACCGACAGTGGAAGAGGTCATTGCGGAATTTGCCGGATTTGATATGACCAAATACCGGGAGCTGGTATTCTGCGGCTTTGGCGAACCGACAGAGCGGCTGGAGGATATGCTCGAAGTGGCTTCCTATGCCAAAAAGACGTTCGGGATTCCGATTCGGCTGAATACAAACGGATTATCCGACCTGATTTGGGGAAAAGACACGGCGCCCATGTATGAAGGACTGGTCGATACAATCTCTATCAGCCTGAATACGCCCGATAAGGAAGAATATCTGAAACTGACCCGGAGTAAATTTGGCATACAGTCCCATGAGGCGATGCTTCGTTTTGCCGGAAATGTCAGTAAATATGTTCCAAACGTCATTTTGTCCACCGTGGCAACGACAATCACGGAAGAGGAAGAGGCACAATGCAGAGAAATCTGCGGGAAACTGGGCGTAACGTACCGCATCAGGCCGTTCGAGGACTGATGCGGCCCCGATGCCGCCGCTTCTTTTTTCCCGGACGGCCAGACTCTTGTCAGTCTGCCAGATACTGCAGTTCAAAAGGATAGCCGCTCTTTTTGTTCCGGGCGGAGGAAGTATCGGTCTCGATAATGGAAAAGGAATTGCCTTTTAACACTTCTTTCATCTCTTTCTGTACAGAGTCTGACATATGGGTAGAGATTTTGCGGCATATATAGTTTCCCGCGGGAAGAGTACGAATGGCGGGATTCAGGGTCTGGCCGGAGAGGGATTCCCTGTCTTCCGCGCTGACGAGCAGAAACATGTATCTGGAAAGCTGGCCGTCCTGGTATTCGTGCAGTACGCCGGAAGGATAGGAAACGTTAATGCCCATCTGCTGTGCGGTGACAAAAAGTTTCAGAATATGCTGGCCGTAATATTTGGGCGTGTCGATTTCTTCCAGCGGTACGGTCAATATCATGCGCGCTTCCAGAGCGCTTTGATAAAAGCCGTCCGGCAGCAGCAGACCGGATTTGCTTTCCGGAATCTTAGCCATGCCGCTTTCGGAAACGGAAAGCTGCCGCAGGGTGTCCTGTAAGGCTTCCAGGCATTGATGAATTTCCAGTATCTTTTCTTCGGCAAGGATTTTGCCATCATAAAGCAGTTTCTGCAGATTAATGGAATCGTTCTCCACATAGCGGTTCAAATCCTTCAAAGGTATTCCCAGTCTGATGCAAAGCGTGATGGCGTCCAGAAGATAGAGCTGTTCTTCCGTATAATAGCGGTAATTTGTTTCGGTGTTGACGAAAGCGGGCCTCAGGATGCCGATTTTGTCATAGTACCGGAGGGATTTGATGCTGACATTTTTCAATTTGGAAACTTTACCGATGGATAAATACTGATTCACGGGTGATACTCCTTATGTTTTCCGAAATACAGGTCAATCGTTTTGAAACTCTGACCTTATGTTAAAGTTTGTACTTATAACTATGACACATTTTTACATTTTACGCAATCTTTTTTTGAATTGATGTGTCTGCCGTGGGCCGTTCCCCTCCGGGGCGGGCTGGTACATTGTCCTCTTTGGGGGCACGCTTTTGCTCCGCTAAAAATGTAGCGGTACTAAGTTCAAAAGACGCAAAGCGCCTTTTTCACTAAGTG
>CAJTRL010000120.1 GCA_910578715.1 uncultured Lachnospiraceae bacterium
AAGTCCTGTAAGAGGTTCTTCGCTTCGCTGCCGAACGTGGCAAGGTCGGAAGGGAATAGCGATAGGTAAGCCTTTGAAATTATCTCCAGCTTTTCCCCCGCTTCACACCGGACATGCGACTTTCACCGCATCCGGCGTTCCATCAATCAAACAGTTTTCTTAGTCTCCTTAGTCATACCATTATGAGAATTATTTGTAAGATGCAGGTTCTCCAAGTTAATAGGTTTCCGATTTGCCAGTATTCGCAGTTTATTTAGCTTCGCAAGTTGTGAAGCGTCCAATTTAAGAGCGGAGAGATAAGAAGAAATAGTGTCCTCACCAACTGCGTGTATTAGTTCATGTACTGGCGCAAGCACCAATACAAGATTCTCATACTTATCACTGCCGCCAATGCTTTTTGGCTTTTTGTGATGACAGTGAATTTCTGATATACACTGAAATTCCTTTCCGGTTACTGCACACTTTCCCCATTGTGCGGAGAAAAGTGAGATACGGTTGTCCGCATATTCCGTACTGCGGCTGTATGTAGGCGCCCGCATTAGCTGTAACAGTAAGAAAGTGTTTATCCGTAAATTATCATGGATTTCACTTCTGCCTGCCGCTGTATAAGCGCATACTTTCCGCCGCTGGCTCATTGGATTTTTACATTGAACATAGCTTATCGGATAAATCGGCTCTTTGGATTGTGCGATATATTTTAGCTGTTCCGATTTCCCATATCTTTGGATTTCCATTTTTGTAAGGTCCCGGCCTTTTTCTTTTAGTCGGTGTGTTTTTCCAGATTTCAGCCTGTTTTTAAGGACAGTATTAACAGCCCTGACAATATCACCGCAATCAATGCTGATGTCAGTAGCTAACTGGTAATAATTCTGGATTCCCATGACCATTGAGTTGAACAGCCGGACTTCTCCGGCTTCCCCTCGGCCTTTTCTTGGAAATTTAATATTCTCGACCTGCTTTGTCAGATTGGCCTTGACCTTTTTGTATGCTTTGTCACACATATGTGATTGAACGACGTACTTTTTCCCCTTTTTGCGTAACCTGATTTTGAAACCGAGAAATTCGGAATAGCTTCGTCTGGTATCAACAACTCTCGTTTTCTCTGGCGAAACATCAAGACGTAAGCGTTCTTTCAGCCAATGCGTTACTGCAATCAGCGTCCGGTCTGCCTGCTCTTTTGTCCTGCAAAGAATCCGAAAATCATCTGCATACCTGACGATATACATTTCTTTCAGACCCGTGTTCCGCATTGCCCGATACGCATGGCTTTGTATCGGACAGCCCGCCGCATTTTCTCTGTGAGAATAGTTTTCCGTTACCGGATTGCACTGCCACTGGCTTTCTATCCAATGGTCAAGTTCATTCAGAACCACATTTGCCAGCAGAGGGGAAATAATGCCGCCCTGCGGCGTTCCCTTGGTTGGGTGTTCTGTGTGGCCGTCCGGCATGAGGATTGGTGCTTTGAGAATCCTGCGGATTACATAGAGCAGTTCTTTATCCCGGATATTCAGCGACCATAACTGTTTTATCAGCTTTGAGTGGTCTACATTGTCAAAGAAGCCTTTAATGTCAAACTCTACAACATAGTAAAGTCCTGACCTCTGCATAAGCCTGTAGATTGCGGCTATCGCATTTTCAACCGACCGGTTCGGGCGGAATCCATAGCTGTTATTGCTGAATCTGGCTTCGCAGACAGGCTCCATGACCTGCTTGATACACTGCTGAATCAGTCTATCCCAGATACAAGGGATTCCCAGTGGTCTGGTACTCCCATTGGGCTTTGGGATTTCTTTGCGTCTCACGCTTCTTGGGGTGTAGCCGTTTTTACCTCCCTTTACGATTTTACATACCCTCGCTGTCACTTCATCAGCGGTAAGTTTACCAACATCAGAAATTTTCAGCTTGTCCGTTCCTGGCGTAAAACTCCCGGTATTAGATTTGATATTCCGATAGGCCAGCAGGATATTTTCTCTCGAAAGTATCACTTCCATCAGACCGTCAAAGATTTCTCCGGCCTGACTTCTGGCATACAGTTCATCAAAGGTAGTCTGCATATCGTAGTATTCAGCGTGGCGGAGATATTCCACGCATTTGGTTTTTGCTTTCTTCTCATTTGGCATCAGGCATCACTCTCCTTTATGGTGGGTGACTTCTTTTTGTCATACTCGCAATCCTAATTGCGACTAAGCGCTAAGTTGCCTGTCTAACTGACTTGAGGCCATCCCTCCGTTTTCCTCTTTTTCGCAGAAAACATCATCGGTTCGACCTCTGCTTTTCAGCAGTAGTGCAGCAGCTTATATGATTCGCCTGCTTACTTCCCAATGATAGAAGCCTACTGCCTTTCCTCGTTCCAACAATCCTATCTTTACATATACCTTTAGGTCTCCGCTTTAAGCCTGTCAGCTTGAACACGCCTGTAACGTGCTATGGTGTTTCATAACATCAATTTTTACTCCACCACACTGACTAGCGATTAACGCTACCGGCACATTTCTATGCCGTCATGGTATAGACCCTTACATTCGCGGTTTTCGTCAGTCATATTTCAAACATTCTGACCTTGGGTATTTTGTAGACCTCCGGCCTATAGGCAGCACCGTCCACCTCTGGACAGCTTTCGTGGGGCTGGTAATTATCCAGCAATCCATACGGCTGCTCTCAGCCGACTTCACCGAGCTTCTGACAGGTCAGTTTTCATTTTCACCCGCCAGTCGGAGTATTAAGGGGGCGTTTCAGGGCGTTACCCCGTCATTCCACCTCTCGGATTGTTAGTTCTCCTAACATTTGAAATTTTCGTTCTTTTGTTAGTGCCTGATTTTGTCCTTCAACTACGAAGGCTTTGTTCAGGAACGAGTCGCACTTATATCCATGTCGTAGCCGCTGCGTACCGCTTTTTTCTGTTC
>CAJTRL010000121.1 GCA_910578715.1 uncultured Lachnospiraceae bacterium
GAAAATATGAGGATATAATGCGAATTGGTTGAAATAGATACATGGTGGAATGTAAATTTGTCTCCTGTATTGTGTCCGTGCCGGAAACGGGTTCGTTGAAATAGATACATGGTGGAATGTAAATTGATTATGATATGTATTGTTCTGATATAAATTACGGCGTTGAAATAGATACATGGTGGAATGTAAATCAAATTGGACATATTTTTTCAGACGGCATGCCAGAGTTGAAATAGATACATGGTGGAATGTAAATGTTTTTTTAGTGTAAAGATATAATAAAGGGGATTAAGTTGAAATAGATACATGGTGGAATGTAAATACTGTCACGTGGAGTTATGAGCCGTCATGGGATTTCTGTTGAAATAGATACATGGTGGAATGTAAATTGTGGAGGTCCACCTTGTAGGAGGACATGTCCTCGTCGTTGAAATAGATACATGGTGGAATGTAAATGTGATACACCTGTCAAGTTTTTTTTCGCGTGCGTTTGTTGAAATAGATACATGGTGGAATGTAAATGTAAATAGGCGGAAGCTCCGGGGAAGGCAGAACAAGTTGAAATAGATACATGGTGGAATGTAAATTTTTATACCTACTTGCGCCCTGATTCGCTTGCTTGTTGAAATAGATACATGGTGGAATGTAAATCAAAGCAACTTATTTACCTGTCTGATTTTCCTTGCGTTGAAATAGATACATGGTGGAATGTAAATGTTTGTGTCTGGAAAGTATAATGTTGTTACAGATGCTCGTTGAAATAGATACATGGTGGAATGTAAATGTGTTTACTTCCTGTCCTTCCTCAAGTGCATCCAGGTTGAAATAGATACATGGTGGAATGTA
>CAJTRL010000122.1 GCA_910578715.1 uncultured Lachnospiraceae bacterium
CCGTTTGGGGATGGTGTCAAGCTCCATTTCGTCGGTTTCCATAAGCTCCCGCAGTTCCTTAATGTCGAATGGGGATAACCTCGCACCGCAGCTAATTAAAATCGACTTCGCCGTTTTGCCCGCCGCAAGTTTGTATTTGCGGTACTGCTTGACCGCAAAATGCTCCGGGTCTTTTTCTTCCAGACGTTCAAACATGAGGTCAACCGGGTTCTGGAAGTCCTCGTCGTCCTCGCGGGCTTCCGACGCATTTATCATTTCAAGCAGCGTCGTGAAGTTCTTCTCGTCCTCCGGGGCTTCATACCAGATGTAGCCGATTAGCGCGGTGTAGTAGAGCTTTTCCGCTTTCACCCAGAAATCCTCGCCGGATTTTTCCCCGTCGCCTTTGGTGTTGGCGATAATGGTATTGACTAACTTCAAAATGTCCTTTTCGCTCCGCAGATAGGCAAAGGGATTGTATTTCATGGATTTTTTGAAGTTAATCGTATTTAGCACTTTGATACGGTATTTGTACCGCTGTAACATTTTCCCGGTTTCCAAAATCAGTGTTCCTTTCGGGTCAGTGACGATATACGACGTTGGAAAATCCTTTGACGTACATTGCATGAGCGACGGTTTCACAAAGAACCGGGTCTTGCCGCTGCCGGAACCGCCGATTACAAGGATATTTTTGTTTCTTGCATATTTCGGCTGCTTCGGGCGGCTGTTCATGGTGAGCCGTTCCGTCTGTGTTAAGGGGATATTGTTCTCAAATACCGGGTCTGTGTACGGCTTTATGTCGTCGGCTGTTCCCCATGAAGCGTTTTGTCAAGTGCTTTTTTGAGTTATTGACGCAAG
>CAJTRL010000123.1 GCA_910578715.1 uncultured Lachnospiraceae bacterium
TTCCTGTCCTTCCTCAAGTGCATCCAGGTTGAAATAGATACATGGTGGAATGTAAATATCAAGGACGTTGAAAACCGGATTTCCTTTTTTGTGTTGAAATAGATACATGGTGGAATGTAAATAGCGAAGGATATACATGCGGGAATAAGATATTTTGTTGAAATAGATACATGGTGGAATGTAAATTTTGTTTGAACGCGCTATGTTGTAGATTCTGTTTTTTGTTGAAATAGATACATGGTGGAATGTAAATCCGAACACCCGGTAAAGTTTTGACGCAATACCGGGGTTGAAATAGATACATGGTGGAATGTAAATTTGACGTTACGGGAAATAGCGATTGCACTTGGCTTTGTTGAAATAGATACATGGTGGAATGTAAATGAATCCGAGAACCTCTTTATTTAAATCCCGGAATCCGAGGTTGAAATAGATACATGGTGGAATGTAAATCAAACTAAAAGAAGTGATGACGGAAAAAGAAGCGTGTTGAAATAGATACATGGTGGAATGTAAATACGGATGTTTCCGGTCTGCGCCAGCTGTGTATAAGAGTTGAAATAGATACATGGTGGAATGTAAATATATTTCCAATTCTATTATGTTTCCGTCCCTCTCTGTTGAAATAGATACATGGTGGAATGTAAATTTGGGAAAAAAGAACGACAACACATATTAGCAACTTGTTGAAATAGATACATGGTGAAATGTAAATGGATTTAAGATTCTGATTGCAACAATCAGAAGCCGCGTTGAAATAGATACATAATGGAATGTAAATAATGCGGTCAGC
>CAJTRL010000124.1 GCA_910578715.1 uncultured Lachnospiraceae bacterium
GACATAGGTACTTTATAGACCTCCGGCCTAACACCCCCGGCCACCTCTGGCTCGGTTTTGCTTTATCCCCAAAAGGGACAGTCGCAGGTGCAGACAGCCGACTTCAGCGTGCTGTGTCAGTTGTGGGAAATACGTCCCGTTTCTTCCAACGCAGTATCAAGGGAAGCGTTTCAGGGCGTTACCCCGTCATTCCACTCCTCGGAATATCAGTTAGGAAGGCTGTTGCCTTTCCGTCACTTTTACCTCTTTGCAGGAAAATCCTACGCAGAGTTTATATGCGACAACGTGTCGCTACACGGTGGAACTCATCACAGTAGTACCTTGTGGCAATCTTACGCTCTCTGTTCTGCGAAACACGGTTCCAGACTGCATCCTGCACGATTAACATCCCAAGCTCTTTGAGCTGGTTGCCCAAATCCCTGATGTCAAAGCACATAATCCTGTTCTGTGAATCCACGTTTGTACGGTGGTTGAAATAATTCTGCGAACCATGCACATACAAAACAAGGCTGTTTGCGATACGCACCGCTTTCTGCTTCGCTTCCTTCTGCATCTCCGGGGCTACGTCCTTCGGCTCATACTTTAACAGGGCATTATATAAATCCTCCAGTATTGGCATATTCTCCGGTTTTGGCTCTGCAAAATACCTGTCATAGATATGTTTGATGCAGG
>CAJTRL010000125.1 GCA_910578715.1 uncultured Lachnospiraceae bacterium
TCATACCTTCCGGCCGGAAGAAAAGGCCGATTTACATTCCACCATGTATCTATTTCAACGTTGACTAAACTAACTTTTTTTGATATTATGTTTTATTTACATTCCACCATGTATCTATTTCAACGGTTTCTTGCCGCAATCTCGTCCCGTGGAAACTTTTATTTACATTCCACCATGTATCTATTTCAACTGCAAGCTGTTATTTTTATACCATTTTGAAGGAGTATTTACATTCCACCATGTATCTATTTCAACTGGGGCGTTCTGCATGATGCGGCGCGGAGAAATATGATTTACATTCCACCATGTATCTATTTCAACCTTGCCATAAGGTTACGCCAAAACCGAACAGGTTGAATTTACATTCCACCATGTATCTATTTCAACGACAACAATCCCCCAAAGTGTTGCAAAAATAAAAATATTTACATTCCACCATGTATCTATTTCAACAAGCACGGTATTATCTTTTCGTTGCATTAGCGACGGAATTTACATTCCACCATGTATCTATTTCAACGGCGGCAAGTTCGCTGACATTTTTTTTAGGAGAATGATTTACATTCCACCATGTATCTATTTCAACGTAGTTGTTTACGCATCTGTGTTCCCATTCATATATTTACATTCCACCATGTATCTATTTCAACCCACCTCTTGCAACC
>CAJTRL010000126.1 GCA_910578715.1 uncultured Lachnospiraceae bacterium
CGTTTCTCGTTGAAATAGATACATGGTGGAATGTAAATGTTTTCGTGCAGAAGGTCGATGCACTTTGCCCAGTTGTTGAAATAGATACATGGTGGAATGTAAATTGGCATGCTCCTTTTGAACTGATTGTACAGGAAAGGTTGAAATAGATACATGGTGGAATGTAAATACCTCTGCTTTGTCATACGCTTCAGATGTACAGCTGTTGAAATAGATACATGGTGGAATGTAAATGTCAGAACGGACGGCACAGGGTTGGGGGCTCTGCCGTTGAAATAGATACATGGTGGAATGTAAATTCTATATAAACGTTTCCTCTGTATTGTCCAACGTTCGTTGAAATAGATACATGGTGGAATGTAAATTAGGCATTTTGAAGTATTTCCTGTACGTCACGGAAGTTGAAATAGATACATGGTGGAATGTAAATGTGGTTTGTTGTAAACTCGTATAGCATTACATTTATGTTGAAATAGATACATGGTGGAATGTAAATTCGTTTCAAAGTCAAAGTTGTCACCGCCATTCTGGTTGAAATAGATACATGGTGGAATGTAAATATCCAGGTTGCGGATATGCTT
>CAJTRL010000127.1 GCA_910578715.1 uncultured Lachnospiraceae bacterium
AGTTCCTTTAATCGGTTTAGTTTCTGCCCCTTTGAAAGATGTACCGTTTCCAACTGTTGGTATCTCTGTTCCCTGTCCGCTGTGAATTTCGCAAGGCTCTCAAAGCTGTCTATCTTCCTTGTCGTGATGAATTTCTCCGCATTGTCGGCTGACTGCAAGGCGGTTCGGTCGGATATTTTTCTTAGGTGCTTTCCGCTGACAATCGGCAAGTCAAGTCTGCCTTTGCGCTCCCTCACTTTTGCAATCATTTCCATGACTTCATTCTTCACGCTGACCGCCGTACTCTTAATCTTGGCGTACTGTGCGCTGTGAAGTTCCTGCTTGGCAAGCATGAGCATTTCCTTTGCCTGTTCCAACAGCATATTGTTCTTGATGATTTCCCGATTGATGTTGCCCCTCTCGGTCTGTATGCCCTTGCGTTCTAAAGCGTTGGCAACTGCCCCGATATGGAACGCTGTTGAACTGTCAGAGAAAGGGCAGAAATCACAGCTTGCGAGAATGTTAAAAGCGTCACTCCCCAACGAATGGAGTTACGAACTTGCGGAGGAAGTCGTGAGGGATTATGTGCAGAGGAATTTTG
>CAJTRL010000128.1 GCA_910578715.1 uncultured Lachnospiraceae bacterium
ACTCTATGTCTTTTCCCAGCTTCCTTGATATGTCGAACACGATTCTGTTCATCTTCTGGAAGGTATTGGTCAGCGGCACCATTCTCATCGACATGATTACATTCTGAAGGTCAGTCGATATCTTCGCCAGCTGCGCCGCCGCCTTGTTGAAGCTGTTCAGGTTTAAGCCCGGCACTTTAAGGTCCGGGTTCTGCAGCACCACCGACTCAGAGATTACAAGCTCTCCGATCAGCTCCATCAGCTGGTCCATCTTGCTTACGTTTACGCTGATAAAGGACGCCTTCTCCGTCTTCGGCTTATCCTTCGCCAGCTTCTTCTGTTTTCCTGGCTCCTTGGACTTGATTACAAAGTCTCCAGGTGCTATCTTCGGCTTCTCCGGCTTCTTTGCCTCCTCCTTCGGCGCCTCTTTCGCTCCTTCTTCCTTTTCCCTGCTCCGGGTTTCGATTTCTTCCACGCTGGATTCTAAGTCGATATGCTCTTCCTGGCCTCCGAAGTCAAATCCCTGCAGGAATTCTTCCGCCTTGCATTCGAATATGTCCACCTTCTGGA
>CAJTRL010000129.1 GCA_910578715.1 uncultured Lachnospiraceae bacterium
TGCAGCAGGGAATTATTGCAGGGTGTGCAGGGGGAAATTATACCAACATAATGGAAGCTGCCCATATTCTGAAAGGGAAAAGCTGCGGAAACGGAGTTTTGAATGTACTTGGGAAAGGACAAAACAAAGCGTCCGGCATAGCCAATCGCCAAACTGAATATGCCGGATGCCCGCAGGGTTCTTCCTAAAGGATTGCCCTGTCTTTATCTTACCATAAGGCAGGGCATTTTACACGAAAAACTCTTTCAGAAACCAAAACATTTGATGAGAAAGAAAGAGGTAGAACAATGGCATTTTTTACAACAACAATAACAACTTTAAAAACAGTAGTAACAGCACTTGGGACAGGTGTGGCAGTATGGGTGTTGTCAACCTCCTGGAAGGTTATGGCAATGACAACCCGGGTGCAAATGCTCATGTACGGTAAAGAAGCAAGCAACCGAAAACAAGAGATAGACCGCCAGCACCACACTATTCCGAACCAAAGAAACCAAAGACCAAAAGACAAGCATTATGGAAATGTGCATAACAGGCTATGGAATCAT
>CAJTRL010000130.1 GCA_910578715.1 uncultured Lachnospiraceae bacterium
GATCCGGTTTATGGCAGATGCGGCGAGCCAGATGGTTACAGAAAGCATTGACGCTTTTGTAAAACAGGATGTAGTATTGGCTAGTGCGGCGATTGACCGTGATGATGTGGTTGACGATTTGTTTTTACAGGTCAAGTCATCTCTGATTAAGCTGATAGCAGAAAAACCGACAGACGGAGGATATGCGCTGGATTTACTGATGATTGCCAAATATTTTGAGCGTATCGGGGATCATGCGGTAAATATTGCAGAGTGGGTGGCTTTTTCCGTGACAGGAGAACATAAAGGAGCATGATTATGAAAGTATGGTGTGTGGAAGATGATGACAGTATCCGGGATATTGAGGTATATACGCTTAATTCCACTGATTTTGAAGCAAAAGGATTTTTGGATGCAATAGCCTTTCGTGACGCTTTATCTATGGAAAAGCCGGATTTGATAATCCTTGATATTATGCTGCCCGGAGAGGATGGCGTGGAACTGCTGAAATTTTTAAAAGACAGCCCTGACACTTGCAGGATTCCCGTTATCATGGCAACTGCA
>CAJTRL010000131.1 GCA_910578715.1 uncultured Lachnospiraceae bacterium
CTCCCCAAGCGGTACAGAGGACATAAGCCCCGCTTCCTGTTGGTAGTCAAGGCGGGTTAAGGCGCAGTTGTTCTTCTGTGCAATGCCCGCCGCCGCGAATACGTCATTTTCCAGTTTCCGCTTCGTGTCCGCCATGTTCACCACAAGGAACGTCAAGAGGAACATTCTTTCATTCCGGCTCTGCAAGTCCTGTAAGAGGTTCTTCGCTTCGCTGCCGAACGTGGCAAGGTCGGACGGGATTATATCCATGTCGTAGCCGCTGCGTACCGCTTTTTTCTGTTCCTCGATTTTCATTTTGTCAAGGTCGGTGATTTTCCGCTTGATTGTCTTTATGGCTTCGGTCTGGTCGATACTGTGGATATGCAGATTGACGATAACGCCCGTTTCCAAGTCCAGAATGTCCGATAAGATACGGTCGTTTAATTCCGGCGCAAGGATTTCAAGGAATGAAACCGCGCCGATTTTGCGCCCCATGCGGAAATACCGCCCCTCGCCAAAACGGAAAGAGGACGGGGCGATAAAGTCCTTTG
>CAJTRL010000132.1 GCA_910578715.1 uncultured Lachnospiraceae bacterium
GAGCCGCCCCATACATACGGGAATCCCAAATATTTAGCGGCTTCCTCCATAAGAGCCTGCACCGATGCGTCATCGTAGGCATCCGGCGGTATGGCGTTCCCCGGCAGACCGCCCGGTGTTTCCCCGTAAAGCGTACCCTCGCCCACATCGAAATAAAATAACGGGTTATAATACTCCCCGTCATACAAACATTCGATATGCAAATGGCTTCCTGTGCTGCTCCCGGTATTGCCCGTTGTACCGATAATTGTACCTTTTTCCACTGTCTGCCCCGCACCCACACTGAGCGTATCCATATGGGCATACTTGGTTGTGTAACCGTCAATCTCAATCACCACATAATTCCCATAGTGGCTGTCATATGCCGCCGCTGTCACCATACCGTCATGGGCAGCATATACGGTTGTGCCTGTGGGGACTGCTATATCCACGCCCCGGTGAAATTCCTCGTTCCCTGTGACCGGGTTTTTCCGGTATCCGTAATAGCTTGATACATAATAGTACCAGTAAAGGTTAAGCGGCGAAGA
>CAJTRL010000133.1 GCA_910578715.1 uncultured Lachnospiraceae bacterium
GACACATGGGAGCGTGTGCAGGAGCTACGCAAGCAGCGCAAACGCCCGAACCGCTATGATGAAGTGGGCTTGTTCTCCGGCATACTCTTTTGTGCGGACTGCGGCAGCGTCATGTACCAGCAGAGGTATCAGACGGACAAGCGGCGGCAGGACTGCTACATCTGCGGCAGCTACAAGAAGCGCACGGCAGACTGTACGGCGCACTTTATCCGCACCGACCTGTTGACCGCCGGAGTGACCGAGAATTTACGGAAAGTCACCAGCTACGCCGCCAAGCATGAAGCCCGGTTTATGAAGCTGTTGACCGACCAGACCGAGGACGGGAGCAAACGCCGCAACGCCGCCAAGAAGAAAGAGCTGGAAGCGGCAGAAAAACGGATTGCGGAACTCTCCGCCATCTTCAAGCGGCTGTATGAGGACAGCGTGACCGGGCGCATATCGGACGAGCGTTTCACGGAGCTTTCGGCAGACTACGAAGCCGAGCAAAAGGAACTGAAAGAGAAAGCCGCCGC